>CACDWF010000007.1 GCA_902556405.1 uncultured Alphaproteobacteria bacterium
GTAACATGATGCTCTTGGTATAGATATCGGAGAAGCCTGAACAATATGTCAAATACTAAAACTGGTCGAGCGTTACCAATATGAGCCCGGTCGTAAACCGTAGGCCCACAAACATACATACGAACATTTTTCTTATCTAGGGGCTCGAAAGCTTCTTTTGTCCTTGAATAGGAATTATATAAAAAAAGAGGTGTTTCCATATTTGCTTCGATATTATAAGAATAGCTTATAAAGTATTCATAACTTATGATTCTGTGTAGTAAAGCTATTTTCATTTTTGATTAGTATGGAACGGTGCATTAGGTAAAAAATCATGCGATTAATAGTATGCATAATAGTATTTGTAGCAGGAATGCTTTTAAGTTCGGCAATTTTTGCTCAAGGGTTTTTTTGAGCAAAGACCATATGACCCAATCGAGAATATTAATCGAGCAACCCACGAATTCAACAAAGGAATTGACCGATACGCTGTTAGACCAACTTCAAACTTTTATGGCTCATATATTCCAGAATTAATACGCATACCAATATCAAACTTTCGTGGAAATTTAAACGAACCAAAGAGGTTTTTAAATCACATTTTTCAAAGAGATTTCAGCGGTGCAGGAACCGATCTCAGCAGATTTATTATCAATTCTACGCTAGGAATTGGTGGGTTGATAGATGTTGCATCTTTGTGGGATATTTACCCAATATCAACAGGTTTTGATGAAACTTTTAGATCATTCAATGTACCTCAAGGCGCCTATGTAGAATTGCCACTCTTCGGACCAAACTCCACTAGGGGTTCATTAGGATTGATAACAGATTATGTACTTAATCCTTCAAAGCCAATAACAGAGGGAATTGATGGTGTAATCATGTTAGGGGTAGAAGTTGCGAATGTTTTTCAGAGAAGGTATGAGTTTGCTCCTATGATAGATGCTACGTTATATAACTCTGCGGATAGCTACTTAGCTGCCAGAAATATTTTTCTTCAAACTAGAAACGAGTTTGACATCGATGATAATGAAGTAGATGTTTTCGACCCGTATGGTGAAGATTAACTTATTTATCTATACCACCTGAAAACACTCTGCTTTGCCTTATGTCGACATCTTCAATCTGACTAAGAAAGCTAGCGCCAATTGGTCCCTCCGAGTTATTAAATATTCTATTAGCCTGACGAAGTCTTGCACGATCTATAGCATTACGGATAGAACGAGCATTAGCAAAATGGGGCTGTTTTTTTCGAATTTTTATATACTCAGCCATAGCTTTTTTGCTTTCTTCATTAAATTCGTAGTTCATACTTGCAACCATAACTTCAGCAATCTCTAGTAGTTCATTATTTGAATAATCGGGGAATTCTATGTGGTGAGCTATACGTGATCTAAATCCAGGGTTGCTTTCAAAAAATTTATCCATTTTATCTTTATAGCCTGCTAAGATAACAACGAGGTCATCCCTATTATTTTCCATTACTTGTAATAGTATTTCTATCGCTTCTTGACCATAATCTCTCTCATTTTCTGGCCTGTATAAATAATAGGCTTCATCAATAAAAAGGACCCCTCCCATTGCTTTTTTAAGAACTTCTTTAGTTTTTGGAGCCGTATGTCCAATATATTGCCCAACTAAATCATCCCTAGTGACGGTAACCAAATGTCCTTTTCTGACATAACCGAGGCGAAAAAGGAGATTAGCCATTTTGAGAGCAACTGTGGTTTTACCAGTACCTGGATTACCAGAAAAACTCATATGTAAAGTTGGCGACTCATTAACTAAGCCTAGCTTTTCTCTAGCTTTATCGACCAAAAGTAATGAAGCTGTCTCTTTTATTCTTGTTTTAACTGGCTTCAGACCTATTAAGCTATTATCCAGCTCTGTAAGAATATCAGCTACGCCACTTGCCTGGAAATCCTCTTTTAAATTTACCTCAGTAACCGTCTTAGCTTCTTTTTCCATTTCTTCATTTTCCATAAGACAGCCCTATTTATATCTTGATCCCTGAGGTTTATCACTAGAATAAGGGGTAATCGAGTACTGAATATTTCGTCCTTTAACCTCAGTTCTACTCAATTTAAACCCAGGCTCCTCAGCAGGTCTATTAACAATAAATGAGAGCCTGATCGACTCCCAGCCTGGAGATGAGTCAAACGCAATAATTCTTATATAGTAAGAACCATAAACCTTTCGGCATTCATTCAACTCGTAAACTACGGCTGCCGCGTCCGGATTATCAAACATAGGATGTCCCCACATCTCCCAATAGGTATTTCTGGGATGTGGATCGTCAGTATATTCAATACTTACTGCCCAACCGTTATCAATACAATATTGTACTTGTTCATGAATTTGTTGATCAGTAAAATCGGGTAAAAATGAAAATGTGCCTTGTGTAACTCTCATTATTTTTCTCCTTAAGATACAGATGTTGTTGGAACAAAATCGGGGGCATCAGTGGATGCATAATCAAACGTTACATCCTTCCATATATCTAAAGCTTCTCGCAAAGGTGTACATGTTTTTGCTGCTTCTGCAAGAATAGTAGGTCCTTCAGCCAAATAATCTCTTCCAGCATTTCTGGCATAGACCATAGCCTCCAAGGCAACTCTATTTGCTGTAGCGCCTGCCGCTATTCCTTGAGGATGTCCTATAGTTCCACCTCCAAACTGTAAAACGACATCTTCACCCAAATAATGGATTAACTGATGCATTTGTCCCGCATGAATGCCTCCAGAAGCTACAGGCATAACTTTATTTAAGGATGCCCAGTCTTGATCGAAGAATACTCCTGTTTCCAAAGATACTGAGTTCTGTTCCTCTCTACAGATATCATAGTACCCCTTTGTTGTTGCAGGATCTCCTTCTAACTTGCCAACAACGGTGCCGGCATGAATATGATCTACTCCTGCCAACCTCATCCATTTTGCTATCACTCTAAAAGATACTCCATGAGTTTTTTGTCTTGTGTAGGTGCCGTGGCCTGCTCTATGTAAATGCAGAATCATGTCGTTATCTCGAGCCCACTTTGCCATGGATTGAATTGCGGTGTAACCAATGACTAAGTCAATCATTATGATGACAGATCCCAATTCCTTGGCAAACTCGGCTCTTTTATACATTTCTTCCATTGTACCAGCAGTCACATTCAAATATGTTCCTTTAACCTCTCCAGTAGCAGCGCTCGCTCTATTTACGGCTTCCATACAGTATAAGAAACGATCTCTCCAGTGCATAAACGGCTGACTGTTAATATTTTCATCATCTTTAGTAAAATCTAAACCCCCTTTTAGGGCTTCGTACACAACTCTCCCATAGTTTCTTCCGGAAAGTCCAAGCTTAGGCTTTACAGTTGCTCCTAAGAGGGGGCGTCCGTAACAATTAAGTCGCTCCCTTTCGACAACTATTCCAGTAGCTGGACCTTGAAAAGTTTTGACATAGGCTACCGGTAATCGCATATCCTCTAGTCTTAGTGCTTTAAGAGGTTTGAAACCGAAAACGTTACCAATGATTGATGCTGTAAGATTAGCAATAGATCCAGGTTCAAAAAGATCTAACTCATAGGCAATATATGCAAAATACTCGTTTGGATTGTTGGGTGTTGGATCAACCCTGTAGGCTTTAGCTCTGTATTTTTCACATGCTGTTAAACGATCTGTCCAAACTACTGTCCAAGTTGCAGTTGAACTTTCACCAGCAACTGCTGCTGCTGCTTCAATGGGATCCACTCCATCCTGAGGAGTAATCCTAAAAAGTGCTATGACATCGGTATCTTTGGGTGAATAATCAGGTTCCCAATATCCCATTTTCTTGTATTCTAAAACCCCAGCTGAGTAGCGAGCTTTGGCATCTAATTTTTTATCACCATCAGGCATTTATTCCTCCTTTTTACCTATATTTGTTTTAACTCACCTTTTGAATAACTTTGTGCCATTTGATCCAAGGATCTAACTAATATTTTTCTAGCATGTCCTGCGGTTCCAAACCTTTCAAACCTATCAGCACAAAGTTTTTCCATTTCCTCACTAGCAGGAATAGCAAACTTTCTAGGGTCAAATTCAGCAGGCTTTTCTCTGGCTATTTTTCTATAGTGACCCGTTATTGCCATTCTACAATCAGTGTCTATATTTATTTTCCTCACACCTGATTTTATACCTCTCTCAATTTCCTCTACTGGAACACCATATGTTTGACTCATCTCCCCACCATTATTGTTTATCAAGTCCTGCAGGTATTGAGGTACTGAGGAGGATCCATGCATCACAAGATGGGTCTTTGGTATCTTTTCATGAATTTTTTCAATAACATCCATAGCCAATATATCTCCATCAGGTTTGCGACTGAACTTATATGCGCCATGACTAGTACCACAGGCAATTGCAAGAGCATCTACGTCAGTCTTTTTAACAAAATCAAGCGCTTGGTCTGGGTCTGTTAAAAGCTGTTTCGCATCAAGTTTTCCTTCTGCTCCAGACCCATCTTCTTTTGCTGCTTCACCGGTCTCTAAACTCCCTAAAACTCCAAGTTCTCCTTCCACAGAAGCTCCTACCCAATGTGCAATCTCAGCAACTTTTTTTGTAATTTGAACGTTATAATCATAACTTGCTGGTGTTTTTTGATCACTTTCTAAAGAGCCATCCATCATAACAGATGTAAAGCCATGCCCAATAGCTGTCATACACGTAGCCTCATTATTACCATGATCTTGGTGCATGCAGATTGGGATTGTTGGATACATTTTGGCCAGTGCCGCGACAATATGTGCTAACATAATGTCACCAGCATAAGCCCTTGCACCCCTACTTGCTTGAAGAATAACTGGAGAGTCGGTTTTATCAGCAGCCTTGAGTATTGCCAAGCCTTGTTCCATATTATTTATGTTAAAGGCGGGCACTCCATATTGGTGTTCAGCTGCATGGTCAAGTAGTTGTCTTAAAGTTATCAGTGCCATTTTTTTTCCCTATTTTTTATCTTTTGCCTTATTTCACATTGCTCGTTTTGCTTGATTTACCAATCTACCTATTAAGGGCGTTAGTATTAATTGCATTGCTAAATCTAATTTGCCTCCGGGTATAACTATTGAATTAGCTCTACTCATCCAACTATCATGAATCATCGATACAAGATAAGGAAAATCAATTCCGTGAGGGTCCTTGAAACGAATGACAACTAAGCTTTCGTCAGCAGTTGGTATCCACCTTGCTACTAATGGATTGGATGTATCTACTACCGGTACCCTTTGAAAATTAATATCTGTCTCCGTAAACTGAGGGCAAATACAATGAACATAAGCGTGCATTCTTCTCAAAATTGTGTCTGTCACGGCTTCAGTACTATAGCCTCTGGAGTCTGTATCTCTATGTATTTTTTGTATCCACTCAAGGTTAATAACAGGAACCACACCAATTTTTAGATCTGCATACCTCGCCAAATTGATTTCTTCATTTACTACTGCTCCGTGTAAACCTTCGTAGAACAATAAATCTGATGGTTCTTTAAACTTTTTCCAATTTGTGAAATTCCCTGGTTTAGCCCCATACAAATTTTCTTCATTAGAATTGTGGATATAATGCCGATACCGGCACGTACCTTGTTCGCTGTAATTTCTAAAACAATCCTCTAATTCTGGCAGCAAATTGGCATCGAAGGAGAAATGGGAAAAGGTAGCATCGCCTGCCGAGTGTCTTTTCTCTAACTCTTTTTTCATTTCCTTTCTATTATATCTATGAAATGCATCGCCTTCCAATGTTACCGCTTTCACGCTTTCTCTTCTGAAAATTTGTTGAAAAGTGTGCTTCACTGTAGACGTACCTGCTCCAGAAGAGCCTGTGACTGATATTATTGGGTGCTTTATACTCATTTATTATTACCTATTAAATAGTCCTCGAGTTCTAAAAAGAGGTGCATGAGCACTTTTAGGATCTTCATAAAACTTTTTTATAGTTTCAACTTCTTCTTTAGATCCAAACACAAAGGGAGTTCTTTGATGTAAGTTGTCTGCGGTTAAACCAACTATTGGCTCTATTCCATTTGTTGCTAGCCCTAGTGCTTGCTCAATCAAAAATGCTATGGGGCCGCACTCGTATATTTTCCTTAATCGCCCTTCTGAGTAGCCTTCCCTATCATCACCTGGATAGAGGAACACTCCTCCCCTTTCCAATATTCTATGGGTCTCAGCAACTAAAGAAGCAACCCATCGTGTATTATAATTTTTTTTTCTAGGACCAACGGCACCATCAATTAACTCTTCTATGTAGCTTCGTACAGGTGTGGGCCAATATCTGGAGTTTGAACTATTAATAGCGTACTCTTGAGTTTGTTCAGGGATCTTCAGGTCTGATTTTACGGAAACAAATTGATTATCTTCTACATTAAGCAGGAACTTAACGATACCATTACCAACCGTAAAAACCAATAATGTCTGGGGTCCATAAATGAAGTACCCACTAGCCAGATAATTTCCTAACAGGAAGAAATCATCTTGGGGACGGCTTTTATTCTTTACTTTCTTGATAGAAAAAATTGTTCCAATTGAAACATTACAGTCAATGTTGGAAGATCCGTCTAGTGGGTCGATGGCTACTCCTAAATTATCATTTTTGTTTAGCATCTCAATAGCTTCACGCTCTTCGGACGCATAAAAGCCTACTTCGGCCGCGCACAAAGAACTGCAGAAGATATCATCAGCAATAACATCAAGCTGTTTTTGACTGTCTCCATCGGAATTTAAGCCGACCAAACGTCTATGATTTCCACCAGTATCACTTAATAAAATTTCTTTATTGAGTCTTATAGCTCCGGAACATAGAGCTGTTAAAACTTTTTCAACCCTAGGATCATTAACGAAATTTTTTAAATCTATAATCACTTTATTCACGTTCTGTCTTCAATATACCTTTCAAGAGTTTTCAGCCTCCTCCATTGCAGCCCTTGCCAATTCCTCTTCATACCTCTTTTTATTTACATAGCTTCTTACCTTTAAGTAGAAAAGCATTAGTAATATTCCGCCAATAGTTATTCCAATATACCTGTGCCAACCCGCCGAAAAATTATTTGTTGGAGCAAAAAACATTAGCACGATGTAGACCAATCCAAAGGGAGCAAAATAAGCGAATATAGAACGCTCTATATTGATAAACGGTCTAATAAATAGAGTTACCACTAAGGCGACTAATGCATATCCAAGCAATGCGTAAATAGTCAGACGAGACCTCCATTGTAATAATATAGTTTACAACAATGTCCCCCTTTAATTGTTGTAGAAAAATACTATTAGTTTTTCAACATATAATTTAAGAGAATGTTGTTTACCTATATCACTTATCAAAGATTTTCTATATTATGGAATCCATGGCCGAGGAATACATATCAAAATATACTGAATCCGGTGGGCTCACCATTGCTTACCAGATCTGGGGCAAAGCTGAAAATACTCTTATGTATGTTCCAGGAACAATTTCTCATTTAGAGGCTGCGCTTGAAGACAAGGAGTACCTTGCTTGGATAAGAGGATTGAGCAATTACTTCAGGGTCATAATATTTGATAAAAGAGGACAAGGGCTATCAGATAGAGACGCTACAGCACCCAATTTAGAGGAGAGAATGGATGATATTACATCTATTGTTGACGCCGAAAAACTAGAAGAATTTTTCCTTTTCGGACTATCTGAGGGTGCATCAATATCGTTAATATATGCAGCAACTTATCCCCAAAAAGTAAAATCTGTAGCAGTTTTCGGTGGAGCAGCTCGATTTACTAAATCAGATGATTATCCATTCATGCCAGAGGCTGACACAATTAAGGAAAACCTTTTAACTAATTGGGGCACTGGAAGCTCAGGTTATATATTTTGTCCTCAAAAAATGCCCGACAAACAATTAGACTTTGCAAAATTGGAACGAATGGTCTGTAATCCAAAAACTCTCGAAAGTATTCTGGAGTTACTTACTAAGATAGATATACGTGCCAGCTTGCCCAATATAAATTTACCAGTATTAGTATTACATTCTAGAGACGACGTCGCCGTTTTTAAATTAAATGGCAGATATTTAGCAGATAATATAGATGGTTCAAAATATATTGAGTATCCAAGTGGGGGACACCTGCCCTGGCACGAAGAAAGAGAAAATATTGTAAAGGACTTAGTCACATTTTTCTCCTCAACAGTTGATGGCATTAAATCAGCTGATAGAAATTTGGCAACGATTTTATTTACCGATATAGAAGACTCCACAAAGCAAATGACCGCGATGGGTGACAAGCAATGGTCAGAAAAAATGAATAAACACGATCAAATAATGAAAAATACCATTGAAAGTTTTAATGGCAAGCTAGTAAAAAATACAGGTGACGGGGTACTGGCAGTTTTTGATGGACCAGCAAGATCAATCGAAAGTGCAATCTCTAGTATAGTGGAATTGAATAAAATTGATTTGAGTATTAGATGTAGCTTGCATGTTGGTGAAGTGATATGGAGAAATGACGATATAACTGGAATAGCAGTAAATATAGCGGCAAGAGCACTTGAAAAATGTCAGAGCAATAGAGTTATAATTACAAAAAATTTGAAGGATCTTCTAGGTCGAACAAAATTCTCTGTAATATCAATCGGAGACCATACACTTAAGGGTATTGAGGGTAATTGGGAATTATTCAAAGTCGAAAATAATGAATGAGAAGAAAATTTGTTGCCTAGATTTAAACATAAACAACTAAAATTTAATGAGGGAGACTTAATTTATTCTATCGGAGATGAAGCAAAAAATGTGTATCTAATTCATAGTGGTCATATCAGTATAAGATCGAAACACGGACTGGAGCTTGGAAACCTTGGACCTGGCGAAATTTTTGGTGAAGTAGGTAGAGTAATCAATTCTCCCCGAACGGTAACAGCCAAGGCAAAGACTGACTGTGTTGTGTACGAAATTGATTGGGCTAACCTCCAAAAAAAGTTGGATGAAGCCGACCCTGTCTTAGTTGCTATTACTAGGGGCCTCTCTTTGAGAATTGGAGATGCAAATGAGCTCGCAGAAAAATTATGGCTTGAGTTAAGTGTTTATAAATCGCTTGAATAAAAAGGAATTAATTTTTTTCAATAAGGTTTAGCCAGTTTTCATAAATAAGCTTTGCTCCATTTATAAGTGACCTCTTATTTTTTTGTTGGTAATCAATTATTCCTCTAATACCATTTTCGCCGAGAGCGCTATGAAAATCTTGTTTTATTTTTGGAATAGATATCCAATTTTGGATCGTTTCATCAACAACTTCTGGGTGAAATTGGACAGAAAACGCGTGTTTTAAATATGAAAGTGCTTGAATTGAACAGTTTTCAGAAGAAGCCAGCACTGATACCTCTTTTTTAGAAAAACTGGATATTTCAGCTGAGTGACCTTGCAAAACACGCATATCGTGAGAAAAACCCCTAAGTAAGTTATTTGAAGAAAATTTCCGATTCACATAAATCTTTTTAAAACCGATCTCCGGAGATTGCGATTTAACTACAGAGGCACCTAAAGCTTCACCAAGTAGCTGATGCCCTAAACAAATTCCAAAAAAAGGTTTTTCCAAATTCAAAACCCAATTCTTAATAAATAACTTTTCTTGGACGAGCCAAGGATATCTATTTTCCTCCCAAACATTCATGGGACCTCCCATAACCCACAGAGCATCATATTTGTCGACAGAGGGCGGGTTTTTCAACGAAGAAAAGTAGAATCGCTCAAAATAGTGTCTATCAGAATTTATAAATTCCTCATAGGAGCCAAGATCAACTTCTGGGACATGATTTATTACAAGAATCTTAATTTTTAGTTCCTTTATTTCTTTTTTTTTCAACTGATTATAAATATATTTTCTAAAATCAAAGTTGATAAATCTCTATTTGGGTATAATGATATTTTTTTTTAAACTCTGTCTAATAGACCTAGACTAAAACGATATAACAGATAAAGTTATTTAATTTAACAAAAATTGCAAAACCATGAAATATTCTGGGTTTAAAGTATTATGGGAGGGATTAAAAGGTAACACCGGTTGGAAACCCTTGTGGAGAAAACCTGATCCCAAAAAGAATTATGACATAATAATCGTTGGTGGAGGTGGGCACGGCTTGGCAACGGCTTATTATCTCGCAGAGAAATTTAAAATTACTAATATTGCAGTTGTTGAGAAAGGCTGGCTTGGATCTGGAAACATAGGTAGGAACACTACAATTATAAGATCAAACTACTTATTGCCTCAAAACCAACCTTTTTATGAATTCTCCCTAAAACTTTGGGAAAATTTAGAGCAAGAGTTAAACTACAATTCAATGGTAAGTCAAAGAGGTGTTTTAAATATTTTTCATTCAGATAGTCAACGTGATGCTTTTGTAAGGCGTGGAAATGCGATGCTTATGTCAGGGGCCGATGCCTCACTATTAGGAGTAGACGCTCTAAAAAAGCTAGTCCCTTTTTTAGATTTTCAGAATTCAAGGTTTCCCATTAAGGGTGGTTTATGGCAGCCAAGAGGAGGAACGGTAAGGCATGATGCAGTAGCATGGGGTTATGCTAAAGAGGCAGATTCGCGTGGCGTTGATATAATAGAAAATTGTGAGACAACTAATTTTTTGATCAAAAATGGACGATGCTATGGAGTTGAAACTACAAAAGGAGTAATTAAAAGCAAAAAGGTTGGGGTTTGTGTTGCTGGTTCATCTAGTCAAGTTATGGGAAAAATTGGAATAAACCTTCCTATAGAGAGTCATGTTTTGCAAGCATTTGTATCAGAAGGTTTGAAACCAGTAATTCCTGGAGTAATTACTTTTGGAGCTGGACATTTTTATGTGAGCCAATCTAATAAGGGCGGATTAGTTTTTGGAGGTGACATTGATGGCTATAATTCCTATGCACAACGCGGTAACCTACCCGTGATAGAGGATGTGTGTGAAGGCGGAGTGGCTCTAATGCCGATGATTGGGCGTGCTAGGCTGCTGAGAACTTGGGGAGGAATAATGGATATGTCTATGGACGGATCCCCAATTATTGATAAGACCAAAATAAGAAACCTATATTTCAACGGAGGATGGTGCTACGGGGGGTTCAAAGCGACTCCCGCAAGTGGTTTTTGCTATGCGCATCTTTTGGCTACGGACAAACCGCACAACGATGCCAAAGATTTTTTGTTCAATAGATTTGAAAGAGGTAGGTTAATAGACGAAAAAGGCCAAGGCAACCAACCTAACTTGCATTAAAATGAGGGACAGAAATGCTTATTGACCATCCATTACTAGGCCCTAGGGACGCATCCGAATTCATTTATATGGGTGATGCAAAATTACTTAATAGACCAAATTGGAAGAGTCAAAATTCTAAGACTAAATTTTTAGATTATGGCTATTTACGAAAAAATCCTGCAGGGGTACATAAGGAACTTTGGTATCACGAACAGGGTGATAGATCTTGGCTTGTAGTCACAAGAAATACTGTAACGCATGAAATTTTAAAAGTTGAACTTGCTCGAGACACTAAAGGAAAATAAAAGTAAATGCGAAATAGTTCACATCCAATAACAAATAAACAAAAACTATCTTTTACTTTTAATGGGAAAAAATATTTCGGCTATAAAGGTGATACGCTAGCTTCCGCACTTATTGCCAACAACGTTAAAATTGTTGGAAGATCTTTCAAATATCATCGTCCAAGAGGCATTTTTAGCGCCGGATCTGAGGAACCAAATGCATTGATAGAGCTTGGCGATGGCCCATATAAAGAACCGAATACCAGAGCTACTAACATCGAGCTTTTTGATGGTCTTGAAGGCTCGAGTCAAAATTTTTTAGGGTCAGTTAATTTTGACTTCATGGCAATAAATGATTTGCTGAAAAATTTCATAGGTGCAGGTTTCTATTACAAGACGTTTATGTGGCCCAGGAGGTTTTGGGAGAAATTATATGAACCAATTATTAGAAGAGCCGCAGGGTTAGGGAAATTATCACTACAGGCGGATCCTTCACAGTATGACAAGGGGTATCTCCATTGTGACTTTCTAATAATTGGATCTGGTATCTCGGGCTTAATGTCTGCCCTTCTATTGGCAGAAACTGGAGGTGAAGTTTTAATTGTCGAGGAAGATTTTGTTTTGGGTGGAAGACTCAATTCAGAAAGGTCAATTATAAACGGTAATCAATCTTCAAATTGGATTCGTCAGGCGGTAAAAAAATTAAAAAGTTTAAAAAATGTTCGAATCTTAAATAGAACCACGGTCTTTGCCGCTTTTGATCATGGTATATTTGCAGCCATTGAGAAAAAAACTGATCATATATTAGAAAAAAGTTCCAAACCAAGACAGATAAATTGGAAGATATATACCAAGCTCTGCATCTTAGCGTCTGGAGCTATTGAGCGCTCTATTGCATTTCCTCAAAACGATAGACCCGGTATAATGTTGGCAGGATCGGTAAGAACTTATGCGAATAGGTTTGGTGCCTACTACGGACAAAAAATTGCAATCTACACAAATAATGATGATGGTTGGAGGACTGCTGACGATCTAAAAAATATGGGACTTGAAATTAAGGCGGTAATTGACACTCGCAAAGGGATTGAAGCGCTGTCTTCAACCATTCCATCTTACCTAGGACAAACAATTACAAAAACATATGGAAGAAAAGGTATCAAGGCAATTAAGTTAAGTTCGGGATCAAAATTGAATGTTGATTGTCTTGCAGTATCAGGAGGATGGAGTTCCAACATTCATTTGACATGCCACAAGAGAGGCAAACCCGTTTGGGATAACAATTTCAAGAACTTTCTATCGGGGGGTAATGGGCAAAAAGATAAAATAATTCCTGTGGGAGCCGCGAGAGGAATATTTGAAATCCAAAATATCATTTCAGATACCAATAGAGTTATTTTATCTTTGATTAAAAAACTTAGTTTGAGCATGCCTAACCGCATTACACTAACTAGCTCGAAAGAGCAGTATAGCTGCTCACTTGATCTTGTTAGTCGTTCCGATCCCTCTAACTCCTTCATAGATCTGCAAAACGATGTTACCCAAAAAGATATAGAGTTAAGCTTCAAAGAGGGCTTTAAAAGTGTGGAACATTTAAAGCGATACTCCACGTTGGGTATGGCAACCGATCAGGGGAAAACATCTAATATCCTTGGGTTAGCGTCTATGGCTAAATTGAAGGGAACGAATATTTCTGAAGTAGGCACTACTATTTTTAGACCACCATATGTACCTGTAGCTATATCGGCATTTGCAGGACGTTCTAGGGGAAAGGACTTTAGACCGACAAGGTTGACCCCATCACATAATGTAGCCTCCAAACGAAATGCAGTTTTTGTAGAGACAGGTAACTGGTTGCGAGCTCAATGGTTTCCAGAAAAGGGAGAGAAATTTTGGCGAGAAAGTGTCGATAGAGAGGTCATACAGACGAGAAATTCAGTTGGAATTTGTGATGTAACTACACTTGGAAAAATCGATATTCAAGGAAAAGACTGCTCAGAGTTTTTAAATTTTGTGTACACAAATGCCTTTGCTAAGTTACCTATCAATAGAGTACGTTACGGATTAATGTTAAGAGAAGATGGCGTTGCATATGATGATGGGACTACTGCAAGGTTAGGCGAAAATCATTTTATAATGACGACTACGACTGCTAATGCCCCTTTAGTTCTACGAAATTTAGAATTTGTTCGACAGTGCCTCCTTCCAAATCTAGATGTTCATTTAATTTCTACTACAGATTCTTGGGCCCAGTATTCGGTCGCAGGACCAAACTCTCGCAGATTATTGCAAAAGATTGTAGATAAACCAAAAGATATAACTAATGAAAATTTTCCATTCATGGCTTGTCGTGAGCTCACCATCTGTGGCGGTATTATGGCAAGACTTTTTCGAATTTCCTTCTCTGGAGAATTAGCTTATGAAATTGCAGTTCCTACACAATATGGAAATGCTTTATTTGACGCCCTTCTTTCGGAAGGCCAAGAGTTTAATGCCGTTCCTTATGGTACTGAAGCATTAGGAGTTATGCGAATAGAAAAAGGTCATGTAGCTGGTAATGAAATAAATGGTCAGACAACCGCACAGAACCTCGGCTTATCAAGGATGATATCAAAAAAAGCAGACAGCATAGGAAACATTCTATCAGAGAGAGAAGGCTTCAATAGATCTGATATCGCAACATTTTCAGGCTTTAGGCCTGTTCAACGCAACCAAAAGCTTGAAGCTGGATCACACCTGATTTCAGTAGGGAAAAAACCCACAATGGAAAATGATGAGGGTTGGTTATCTTCAGTAGCATTCTCTCCAACACTTGGTCACTACATAGCTTTAGGGTTTATTAAACGCGGTGAAACAAGAATTGGAGAAAAGGTGTGTGCTGTAAATCTACTTCAAAACAAAACCACGGAAGTAGAGATTGTTTCGCCTCACTTTATCGATCCGGAAGGGGATAAACAACGTGGCTAAACTAGATCTTAAAATAAAAAAGCCACTAGATGGTTATTCCAAGGTCATAAACCAAATAAAAATTGCCGAGTATCAATTCGATAATCTCATATCACTTGCAATTCCGTTAAAAACCGAGCGAAAGTGTAAACTAAATTTCAAGAAATCCTTAGGGGAGCCAATGCCAAACATTGAAAAGTCAATAATTGATAAAAGTGGTATTCTAGGTTTTAGAATTGGCCTTGACTTACTTTTGGTCTGTAATCCATCGCATTCGTCATTTGTAAAAAAAACTGTCCCGTCGTTAAAGCAAGCTTTTTACATAACTGACCAAACCGGAGGGTGGTGTGGGGTTAGAGTTGATGGGGATAGAGTCATTGAGATGTTAGAACGAATTTGTCCTCTAAATTTATCCCAAAAAATTTTTGCTATCGGAGATGTTAAAAGAACTATTATGGATCACTTAAATGTGATTATATTTAGAGAGACAGAAAAAAAATTTATATTGTTCTCACCAAGCTCTTCTTCTGGTTCCTTTCTTAAATCCATTGAGATATCTTCGAGAAATATTTAAATAAAAGGGAGATGAAATGAAAGTCAAATCTGATATCGAAATTGCAAGAGAGGCACAGAAACTTCCTATAAAAGAAGTAGCAAAAAAATTAGGTATAGAAGACGAAGAATTAATTCCCTTTGGGCATGATAAAGCAAAAGTATCAGATCAATTTATTAGATCAGTAAAAAATAATCAAAACGGTAAGCTCATTTTAGTAACAGCGGTAAATCCGACACCCGCCGGTGAAGGTAAGACTACGACTACGGTAGGCCTAGGTGATGGACTTTGTGCTTTGGGAAAGAGAGCGGCTATATGCATTCGCGAAGCATCTTTAGGACCTTGCTTTGGCATGAAAGGGGGAGCTGCTGGCGGAGGGTTAGCGCAAGTTGTGCCTATGGAAGAAATGAATTTACACTTCACTGGAGACTTTCACGCAATTACTAGCGCTCATAACCTTTTAGCAGCAATGATAGACAACCATATATATTGGGGTAACGAGCAAAATATTGACCTCCGAAGAGTTGTTTGGCGACGGGTGATGGATATGAATGATAGGGCACTTAGAGACGTAGTCACAAGCCTAGGAGGTGTCGCTAATGGATATCCAAAGCAATCAGGGTTTGATATCACTGTAGCTTCTGAAGTAATGGCAATTTTATGTTTAGCTAATGATCTTTCAGATCTCAGGAAAAGATTAGGTGAAATAATCGTTGCGTATAGAAAAGATCGAACTCCAGTTTTTTGCAAAGATATTAAAGCAGATGGCGCAATGACCGTACTCTTACAACAAGCTATGCAACCCAATATCGTTCAAACACTAGAAAATAATCCTGCATTTGTCCATGGAGGACCTTTTGCTAATATTGCCCACGGTTGCAATTCTGTTATCGCTACAAAAACCGCTCTAAAGATAGCTAACTATGTAGTAACCGAAGCGGGTTTTGGAGCCGACCTCGGTGCCGAAAAATTTGTTAATATAAAGTGTAGGAAAGCTGGGATAAAGCCCGACGCTGCTGTAATCGTTGCCACAGTAAGGTCGATGAAAATGAACGGTGGCATAGTTTCCAAAAATGATCTGAGTACGGAAAATATCGAAGCTGTGCAACGAGGTTGTGCAAACCTTGGAAGACATATTGAAAATGTAAAATCATTTGGAATACCAGTCGTTGTTGCAATAAACCACTTTGTTAGCGATACAAATGCCGAGATTGAGGCGCTCAGACGGTATGTAGCTGATAAGGGGACTGAAGCTTTTGTCTGTAAGCATTGGGCAGAAGGTTCTACCGGAATCCTTCCTCTCGCGAATAAGGTTGTTGAGATTGCAGAAAACAAAAGTAAATTTGTTTACACATACAAAGACGATTTGTCTCTGATTGAAAAAATCGAAAGAGTCGCTAAAAAAATATATAGAGCTGATGAAGTTCTTGCGAACAAGTCAATTAGGGATCAGCTACAGTTATGGGAAAATGATGGTTATGGTGATCTCCCTATTTGTATGGCGAAAACCCAATATAGCTTTACTACAGATCCTAACAGAAGGGGTGCACCAAACGGGCACTCAATACCAATAAGAGAAGTAAGACTGTCGGCAGGGGCTGGTTTCATTGTTGTTATTTGTGGAGAAGTTATGACTATGCCTGGACTTCCCAAAGTTCCAAGCGCGGAGGCCATAATGCTCAATAAAAAAGGCGACGTTGAGGGCTTATTTTAAAAGGTCGAGGAAAATAATGAATGAAATTATTGACGGAAAAAAGTTTTCACAAACACTACGCGCCAAAGTAAAAAATTATGTCGATGTCATAAAGGAAAAACATGGGGTAACTCCAGGTTTAGCAGTAATACTTGTTGGAGAGGACCCCGCGAGCCAGGTATATGTGAGAAATAAAGGAAAGCAAACCTTAGAAGTTGGCATGAATTCATATGAGCATAAGCTTGATGCATCGACTTCTTCCGATGTATTACTCAACCTCATAGAAAAATTAAATGACGACGTGAATGTTCATGGGATTTTATGTCAACTACCTTTACCCGACCACTTGAATGAAAAAGAGGTGATTAATTCTATCGATCCAAAAAAAGATGTGGATGGATTTCATATATCAAATGTTGGTCTTCTAAATACGGGTCAAAAGTCAATGATCCCCTGTACACCATTAGGGTGTTTATTATTACTTAAAGACAGGCTAGGAGACCTTTCAGGTAAAAATGCAGTGGTCGTAGGAAGATCAAATATAGTTGGTAAGCCGATGGCTAATTTACTTTTACAAGAAAATTGTACTGTAACCATAGCTCACTCTCGAACAGAGAATATAGAAACTATATGTGCGCAAGCTGATATTATCGTGGCTGCGGTAGGGAGGCCTGAGATGATTAAAAAAGAATGGGTAAAGCCTGGAGCTACAGTCATAGATGTTGGTATAAACCGAGTAATAAAAAATATTGATGGACACGAAAAAACTACTTTGGTGGGTGACGTTTGTTTTAATGATATGGCTGGTTTAGTAGCCGGCGTTACACCTGTACCCGGTGGAGTAGGACCAATGACTATAGCTTGTCTTTTAGCAAATACTGTTACTGCATGCTACAGATCACAAGACCTTTATGACCCAGAGTTTACTTAACAATTATTTTTTGGAGTTTTTTTGTTAATTGTTACTTTCGTGATAACATTTAACGATTATTCGTATGAGCCCAACTTTTGAAAAACATAACAAACCACGATAGCTTTTTAAAGCTTGCCCTTCGAAAAAGTGTAATAAGAAGAGCTTTAAGGATTGCTCTAATCGTTGGTTGTATACTTGCTCTAATAAACCATGGTGACAGAATAATTTTTCAGGATATGAAATCAGTCGATTGGTTTAAAATTCTTTTAACTTTCTGCGTGCCGTACTGTGTCTCCACTATTTCATCTGTTTTGGCAATCAAACGAGAAATTGAGATAAATGAGTCCTAAAAAAAAAAGTTTTCTTTATAATTATTTCCTATAGAGGTTTTTATGAAAAAAAAGATATTGCTAACAGGCGCAGGAGGTAGATTGGGTTCTTATCTTAGAGAGCCACTTTCAAACATCTGCAGTACACTTATTTCGACTGACATAAAAAAAGATATTGGAAAACTCAATGAAAATGAAAAATATTTTTCAGCCGATTTATCAAATTTTGATCAAATATGTGACCTAACAAAAGACGTTTCGCTTATCTGCCATTTTGGCGCTTTAGTAGACGAAGTGCCATTTAACGATATGCTAGGTGCTAATTTCATTGGCTCCTATAACATTTGGGAAGCAGCTCGCCAAAATAAGTGTACTAGGGTAGTTTATGCAAGTTCTATTCATGCAGTCGGCATGTATAAAAGAACAAAAACATTAAGGCCAAAGACTGCACATCGAGCTGATGGTTTTTATGGGCTATCAAAGTGTTTTACTGAAAATTTGGCCCGGATGTATTACGATAAATGCGGAGTTGAAGCGGTATGCTTAAGAATTGCTACATGTTCACCAGTAACAACGCAAAGAAGTTTGTCGAGTTGGCTTTCTTATGGTGACTTGGTTCAATTGGTTATGAAAGCAATTGATACTTCACACACCGGTTATTCGGTTATTTATGGAGTATCAGACAATGATCGTTCTAATTTGAGCAACATAGAAGCAGGCCATATCGGTTTCAAACCCAAAGATAATGCTGAGATTTACGCAAATAAAATCTTCGCAGATGACCTAACAGACGAATTAGCAGACGAAGGGAACAAATTGCATGGTGGTCCTTTTGCATCCACTGATCTAGGAGTTAGCGCAATGGATAAAATGAAAATAGTTTATGCGCATAAAGGGGATTAACCAGATGAAAGATAATAATATGCTTCGAGGAGGACAGCTTTTAGCGAAATCTTTTAAAGAGAAAGGAATAGAACATGTGTTTACACTCGCAGGTGGGTTTTGTAACCCTGCACTTGAGGGTTTCATGAATCATCAAATACCCGTGATAAATTGCCCGCATGAACAAATTGCGGGCCATTTGGCAGACGGTCATACGAGACTTTCAAGGAAACCCTCTGTTTGTCTAGTTGGACCAGAGGGTTTTGCGAATGCGATACCTGCCATGATGGAGTCTTGGGGGGAACGATCTCCTGTAATTTTTGTTACAGGCTCATCCACACTGAAAAAGCAAGGTGCTGGAGGATTTAAGGAAATAGATGACGTTTCTATCGCAAGACCACTTACAAAATACAGTGCATCAATAACAGATGGAAATAGAATTCCCGAGTTCGTGGATAGAGCGTGGAGGATAGCGACAAGCGGTTATCCAGGACCGGTTCATCTAAGTATGCCAGTAGACATAATGTTTTCTTCCTTTGATGAAAGCGCCTCAGATATGGAGCGTCCATTTACTAGAAAAGAACCAAAGACTTATAAAGCATGGCCTGAACCCTCAGCACTAAATGAGATAATTGACATTATAAAGTCTTCAAAAAAACCCATAATTATCGGCGGACATGGGATATGGTGGTCAAAAAATGAAGACCTGTTAAAGCAAGTTGGTGATGAAATTAAAATACCAATTTTTAATGTGCCATATCACCAAAAATTATTAAATGAAAATTGCAAAGCCTTTCTAGGGCTTGCCGATGTGCATCAGTACCATCCTTCAAAGTTTGCTTTCAATGAATCTGATTGCATAATAATGGTTGGAGGTCGCTTGGATAATCAAATGAATTTCGGCAATCCACCATTATTTCCTGCAAGTTCGAGGTTAATATGTGTCAACGGTTCGCATGAAGAAATAGAATTTAATCGGGCGGCAGACCATTTGCTTTTAAGTGATCCTGGGGCATTTTTTGAAGGTCTACTTGCATCATTTAACAGCAGTAAATTCTCTATAGAAAAAGATTGGTTAGTTAAAAATATTGAGGAGAGAAAAAAATGGGTGACTGCGTCGGTAAATAATCTTGTTGAAACGACGAATTCTCCAGCATGGAGTGGTGGGAAAATTCACCCTTTAGAGCTTTCTCTTTCGGTACAAAAGTGTATGACAGACCAAGATATCTTAGTTTTTGATGGAGGTAATACACACTTTTGGTCAGAAATTGCTGTTAATATAATGGCCTCTAATGGATTAGCTCTTTCTCAAATAATGCACCCAGGTTCCTATTCCATGTTAGGCGTTGGAGTATCATTTGCATTGTCGGCAAAGCGGCTCAATAAAGAAAAGACGATTGTATTAATTTCTGGAGATGGTGCTTTCCTTAGTGGGGGTTTATCCATTGAGACAGCCTTTCAAGAAAACCTGCCGATTGTTATAATCATCGATAACAATGGTGGTTTAGACTGTATATCGCAACAACAGGAAAGATTGTTCAAGGATGGTTCTCATTTTGCAACAGATTTCAGAGATATACCATTTCACGGAATGTTTGAGGGAATGGGGGGTTATGGAGAGCTGGTAACTCACAAAGATGAGATTCAAGGAGCTGTGAGGCGAGCAATAGACAGCAGGAAACCTGCTTGTGTTAATGTAAAAACAAAAGGCGTTATCAGCCCAATTGTTGCAGCAACAAGCGATAAAAGAGATAAGGCATCTATAGAATAATAATGCCTTCAATAAGTACACATGTATTAAATTCTGAAAACGGCACTCATGTTGCTGGTTTAACAGTTACCCTTACACATATTGGGCCAGATGGGGCAAAAAAGACAATGTTTTCAGAAAAAACTGATGCAGGGGGACGCCTTTTAGAAGACTTTAACTTTCCCCTCACAAGCAATGAAATTTTTGAGATTGAATTTAAACTATCAGATATTCATGTGAAGAAAAAAGGTATATACTGTAGAGATATAATTTTTAGGGTATCTTTCAATTCAGAAAATGAAAAATTTCATATTCCCATTATCGTATCTCAAAACGGCGCCTCTTCTTGGTGGACGGGAGAATAATAATGAATATTCAAAATAAGCTAAATTTCTCTAGAAGGATCAGAAGAACACCTTTTACCGCCTCTGTCGAAAAGTATGGAGTAACAGGTTTCTCCGTTGTGAACCACACATTACTTCCAAAGTCATTTCAAAATTCAATTGAAGATGATTATTTGCACCTACAAAAACATGCTCAAATTTGGGATGTTGGTTGTCAAAGGCAAGTTGAAATTAAAGGTAAAGACGCACTTAAACTTATTGAGTTAATGACGCCAAGATCAATCTCAGCACTTCAACCAGGAAAATGTCTTTACATTCCCTTGACTGATGAAAATGGTGGCGTAATCAATGATCCTATTCTTATCAAAATAAGTGCCGATCATTTCTATCTATCCGTTGCAGACTCAGATGTGCTGTTGTGGGCTAGAGGGTTAGCTATTGGTTTTGGCTTAAACGTAAGAATAAGGGAGCCTGATGTGTGGCCTTTGGCAGTACAAGGACCAAAAGCTGCCGATGTTTTGGCCAAAGTTTTTGGTAAGCGGATATATTCAATTAAAAAATTCAATTTCGACTATTTTCCACTTGATGGCTCTTCTCAACTAATAGCCAAAACCGGTTACTCTAGAATTGGTGGTTTTGAAATATATCTGTCTCGACCAGAACTCGGTTCATCTCTATGGGAAACAATTTTGGAAGCTGGTAGATCAGAAAACATAAGGCCAGGATCTCCAAACATAATAGATAGAGTTGAAGCAGGATTATTATCCTTTGGTAATGAAATGACCGTGGAGAACACACCACTGGAATGTAACATGGATAAGTTCTTGGATATAAATAAAAAAGCAGATTATATTGGGAAAAAAGTTCTCCAGCGGCAGATCAGATATGGCATTAAAAGACGTATAAGGGGTGTTATTTATAATGGGCCTAAACTTCCAACAATATCAAGACCTTTACAAGTTTTTGATATAGATAAAAGAACTATAGTCGGAAGCTTAACTTCAGGAGCATTCTCACCACATTTTAAGAGAAATATTGGGGTTGGTATGATCAAATATGGATACTGGGATAATAACAAAGAAATATTGGTTAATATCGCTGGTCAGGAGTTTAGAGAAGGATTAATCAAAGACCTTCCTTTAATTCAATGAGGTAGGAATGGCTCTGGCTATTAATAAAAATGTATTTATTACCTGTGCTGTGACTGGTTCTGGAAGTTCACAAGATAAAAGTCGAGAAGTACCAAGATCGCCAAAAGAAATTGCAGATAGTGCAATTGAAGCCGCTAAAGCTGGAGCGGCTATTGTACATTGTCATGTAAGAGATCCCGATACCGGCATACCAAGTCGTCGAGTTGATCTCTATGAAGAAGTAACAAAAAGGATTAGGGACTCCGAAACGGACGTCGTTTTGAACTTAACTACCGGTATGGGAGGCGATATTTATCTTGGTCTCGACGCTGAAAACCCTCTGCCACTTAAAGAACCAGAAACAGATATGATAGGGGCGTCGGAAAGAATAAAGCATCTTGTTACATGTAAGCCAGAAATCTGCACTTTAGATTGTGGCACAATGAATTTTGCTGAGGATAACTATGTAATGACCAACACGCCGGGAATGCTAATGGCGATGGCTTCAAAGATCACCAATTTAGGCATACTTCCTGAGATTGAAGTTTTTGATACAGGACATCTGTGGCTGGCAAAAAAACTTGTTAACGAAGGTCTGATAAGAGATCCGGTTCTTTTACAGCTTTGTATGGGTATACCGTGGGGCGCACCAAACGATATAAATACGTTTATGTCTTTAGTGAATAATATTCCAAAAGACTGGACTTGGTCTGCATTTTCCATAGGGCAATTTCAGATCCCTTATGTTGCAATGGCTACTCTGGCAGGAGGAAATGTCAGAGTGGGGTTGGAAGATAATATTTGGCTGGAAAAAGGACGGTTAGCAAAGAATTACCAGTTGGTTGAAAAAGCTGTAAATGTCATCGAAAACTCCGGCAGTAAGGTCATGTCACCGAAAGAAGTTCGTGACAAGCTTCGTTTGAAAAAACAATAATTATGAAAAATTTAAGTGTGACATGTATAGGAGCTGGCGTAATAGGGTCTGGTTGGGCTGCCCGCTTATTAGTTAATGGAATAAATGTAAGCGTTTTTGATAAAAGCCCAGAAAGCTACAATAGAACACGATTATCCGTTGAAAGGGCTAAAAAATATTTCTCTCAATTAACAAAGGCCCCTTTAAGAGAAATGGGCAGTCTTACTTTTGACAAGTCTTTGGAAGATGCTCTAAAAAAGTCCACTTATATAATTGAAAGTCTTCCAGAAAATTTACAATTGAAGCATAAACTTTATAAAGAAATTGAGCACATTTCAAATAATTCAATTATTTTGTCGTCTACTTCAGGTTTCAAGCCCACTGACCTTCAAAAGCATATGAAAAATCCTCAGAGTTTGCTCGTTACACACCCTTTCAACCCAGTGTATCTGATGCCTTTGGTTGAGCTAGTTCCAGGCCAAGAAAGAGATCAGAGAATTGTTGATGATGTGCACCATTTATTGGAATATGTCGGAATGGTACCAATAATAATTAAAAAAGAAATAGATGCCTTTGTCGCTGACAGAATGCTAGAGGCGATGTGGCGTGAAGCATTGTGGCTTATAAAAGATGATATTTGCACTACTAAGGAGCTAGACGATATTATCACGTCTAGCTTTGGAATACGATTTGCTCAAATGGGAATGTTTGAAAGTTACCGTATTGCTGGAGGAGATAAAGGCATGCGTCATTTCCTTGATCAATTTGGTCCTGCACTAAAATGGCCTTGGTCCAGATTAACAGATGTACCAGAGTTTAATTCTGATTTAATAGATAAAATTTGTTCTCAATCAGATGCTCAATCAGATATGTATAGCATCTCCGAGTTAGAAGATATTAGGGACAAAAACTTGGTTGAATTACAGAAAGCTCTTCGCAACAACCGTTGGGGATCTGGACGAATACTAGCGAGCTATGAGAAAGATCTTTTCGATGAACAATCAAAAGAGGCAGAAAAAGCTAGTGGAAAAATAAGTAGTGACCTGCTTATTACCTATACAAAAACGATACCTCCTGAATGGGCAGATTATAATGGCCATATGACAGAATATCGTTATCTCAACTGTTTTGGCGATGCCTCAGATGCTGTAATGCTCCATATAGGCTGTGATAAAGCCTATATCGAAGCTGGTAATTCCTATTTTACCGTTGAGACAAATATTAGGCACCTAAACGAGCTTAAGGTAGGGCAAGAAGTATATATAGAAACTAAAGTTTTAAAGGGAACTGAGAAAAAATTGCACGTTTTTCATATGTTGAAAAATACAGAAGGAGAACTTTTTGCTACCGGTGAACATCTTCTTCTACACGTTTCTTTAAAAACTAGAAAAACTTGTCCAGCAAGTAAACCTCTTATCATAAAATTGATAGAACTTCAAAAGCAGCATCAAGAAACAAGTGTTCCATCAGAGCCGAAAATAATTGTTTAGTACTTTTATAGAATAGTTACTAAAATTTTTATCGGCCCATAGTATAAAATTCCTCATTAGGTAGCATTGAAAATGTGTTAGCTAGTCGATTACTCATAGCAAAGAAAGACGCAACTGAGGCTATTCTCCACGCATCTTCAAGATCAAAACCAAAACTTTCTAAAATTTTAAAATCAGAGTCATTTATGCTCTGCGACTCCCTTGCTACTTTCACGGCAAAATCAAGCATAGCACGTTGTCTCTCAGTTATTTTACTCTTTTTATAGTTTATAGCTATTTGGTCTGAAATATTTTTATCTTTGGATCTTATTCTCAAAACCGCTCCATGAGAAACGACACAATAAAGACAATCATTTTGTGCGGAGGTAGCCACAACGATCATCTCCAATTCGGCTTTCGTTAAATTACATTCTGTCTCCATAATAGCATCATAGTAGGTACAAAAACCTCTGAATTCATCAGGTTTTCTTGCCATTATCATAAAGACATTTGGTACAAACCCTGTCTTTTCTTGCACTGACTGAATCTTCGTTTTAACGTCCTCTGGTAAGTCCTCCAAATTTGGTATCGCCGATCTGCTAATAGGTCTATTGTCCATTGCTTTCTCCTTTTTTTAACCAAGGCGCAGGTTTCTTTTCAAAAAAGGCCTTAATACCTTGTTTACCCTCCTCTGACTCCCAACTGCTAGCAAGAATATTTGTTGTTATCTCGAAAAAATTTTCTGCTTTCTCCCCTGTAAGACTTTTCAATAGCTCTTTTGATTTTTTAATTGCGTCTGGTGAACATTTTAATATGTTATCGATTTCCTGCAATTTTAATAACTGAATTTCCTTATTATCCTTACAAACATAGTGAATAAGACCCATCTTGTAGGCCAATTCAGAATCAAAAATCTTACCACTGAAAAATACGTTACGACCGTAACTTTCTCCTAATTTCTTAATTACGAATGGTCCAATTGTCGCGGGAATCAACCCTAGCCTTGTTTCTGTAAGGCCAAACTTTGAAGCTTGAGAAACAATTACCGTGTCAGATACGGAGATTAGGCCTAGGCCTCCACCAAATGCACTTCCAGAGACTATAGAAATCAATGGCATCGGAAGACTATTCATTGTCGCCAACATTTTTGCCAGCGCTCTAGCCTCAACCAATTTTTCCTTTTTAGATTTTTTTTCTTGCTCTTTCATCCAATTTAAATCTCCTCCAGCGCAAAATGTTTTCCCATTTGCTTGAAGAAAAACTAGTCGAATACTGTCTTGCGTTTTAACATACTGGCCAGCTTCTTCTAACTCATCAATCATTTTTCTACTCATAGCGTTATGCTTATCGGGTCTATTCAAAGTAATTTCACACACGCCTTGAGGATTGATATTTACTTCAATCTCTTTGAATTTATTTTTCACGCTTTAAGATTTCCCATTTTCATAATTTCACCTTTTACAGCATCCACACCTTTTTCTTCCTTCAAATTTGTAAGTAAGACAGGTTTACCATTTCTTTTAGCAATAGCATCTTGAAGCATTTGGTCTACAGAAACATCTACATATTCCGCTAAATCAATTTTATTAATAATTAAAAGGTCAGATCTCATTATTGCAGGCCCCCCTTTTCTTGGTATTTCTTCTCCCATACAGACATCAATCATAAAGATCGTATAATCTACAAGTTCTGGACTGAAAGTTGCAGAGAGATTATCTCCTCCACTTTCCAATAATATAAGATCTAGATCAGGAAATTTAGCGGATAGCTTATCTACGGCTTGTAAGTTAATAGACGCGTCCTCTCTGATTGCTGTATGGGGACATCCACCCGTTTCTACTGCTAATATCCTTTCCGAGTTGATCACCTGTTTTTTCATTAATATTTCAGCATCCTCTTTAGTGTATATGTCATTTGTAATAACAGCCATTGATAGGGATTCTGAAAAGACCTTACATAAGCTAGCTGTAAGGCTAGTTTTACCAGCTCCAACTGGTCCACCGAGACCAACTCTAAAGGCATCTCCCATCTCAAAACTCCCCTAAGACTTAAATACTTTTCCTTGAAATTCTTCATGCAATAGTGTGCACGTATCGGTCAAATAACAAGAGGAAAATAAATCCTTGTCCCCAGATACGAGCACTTTTCGTGATATCTCATTTATTTTTTCGAAAAGATTTTTCAAAATATTTGTTGATCTTTTATGGCCTAAAGGTAGGAGGCGCTGAGCAGCGGCTATCAAATTACTTATATTCGATTGCAAGAATAAAGGCACTAATTCCTCTATTTTTAATTTATGTTTTTTCGCTGCGGTGCCAAGAGCAATAGGATAGGGAAGACCCAACTGGGTATCGCTAGCTTTGGCAAAATTATCTCCAGTCATAACTTGCTCATTAAGTTTTAAGGCAGAACAAGAAAAAGCCAAACATAACTCTGTTAAATCATCTAAATCTTTATCTGTCGAGATTTGATAAGCCAGCTTTAAGAATATTGCGTCATTCCTTAAAAAACCATATTCTAGATTATTTTCAATCCACACAACTAAATCAGCTTCATTTTTAACCATCGATTGACTAACAGCATACTCAAGCCCCTGTGAAAAATTAAAGCTCCCTGTAGGAAAGCTCGGTGAAAGCCATTGAAACATTAATTGGTTTTTTCTATACATAATAGTCCAGAATTAGTGAGTATGGGTAAAGGTTCGACCTACCCCATACGCGCCTGAGAGGGGTGTGAAGCAATCTTCAAAATATGAAACTTTACAGTTTAGTTTTTCAAGCATATCTGCAATTACCTTATCTTCTCTTAATATAACAGCGTCGTTACTGATAGCACAATTTAAATGCCGATTGCCAATATGCCATATAGCTTTCATTAGATCGATCGTGTTTTTCGTTTCTACACGCATAAGTGCTTCTTTAGCGGCTAATACTTTTATCTTTTTTTTACTTTTTAAAATTAATGTACCATTAACCGGTAATTCAGTTGCTTTATCCAATGATAAAAAAAACTCATAACCACTATCCGAAACAAGTTTTATTTTTCGTTTAAATCGTGCATCAAAATCTAGAGAAATAGTATCATTAAACTCTAAACTTTTCTCTGTGACTTCTTCTACTGTATCCATATCAATATAAAAAATATCGCTGTGCCATAGGTAATTCTTTAGCGGGCTCACAAGTTATTAATTCTCCATCTAGCCGTACTTCATAAGTTTCAGGATCCACCTCAATCTCTGGACATAGATCGTTCAGCTTCATACTTTTTTTGGATATATTTCTTGTATTCTCTATAGGAACAATTTTTTTCCTTAAAGCAAGCTCATCTAGGCCTTTATTTTCACTTGCCGATTGAGAAACAAATATGATTGAATTTGTCTCCATTGACCTTCCATACGCACCGAACATCGGTCTACTATAGACCGGTTGAGGAGTTGGGATAGACGCGTTGGGATCTCCCATTTGAGCACAGGTAATAACACCACCTATCAGTACCATTTCAGGCTTAACACCAAAAAAAGCTGTATTCCACAAAACGAAGTCAGCTCTTTTTCCAATTTCTATACTGCCTATATGATTTGACATACCATGTGCTATCGCTGGATTAATGGTATATTTCGCTATATATCTTTTTATGCGTAGATTGTCATTCTCACCCTTCTCCTCGGACAACCTTCCTCTCTGCTTTTTCATTTTGTCGGCTGTTTGCCATGTTCGGATAATAACTTCTCCAACGCGGCCCATTGCTTGGCTATCAGAAGCAATAATAGACATAGCACCAACATCATGAAGTATATCTTCTGCTGCAATTGTTTCTTTTCTAATCCTGCTTTCTGCAAACGCCACATCCTCAGGTATAGATTTGTCAAGGTGATGACATACCATTAACATATCCAGATGTTCTTCAATAGTATTGACGGTATATGGTCTGGTCGGGTTGGTCGAGGAGGGAATAACATTTTCTTCTCCAGCAAGCTTAATAATATCCGGCGCGTGTCCACCCCCAGCTCCCTCAGTATGGAAAGCATGTATTGTTCGTCCCCCAATCGCTTTAATAGTATTTTCTACAAATCCACTCTCATTTAGTGTATCGGTATGAATCATTACTTGCACATCTAATTCGTCAGCTACCTTTAAACAGCAATCAATAGCTCCTGGCGTAGTGCCCCAGTCCTCATGAAGCTTGAGAGAAGAAGCGCCTGCCCTGACTTGTTCCCTTAGAGCCTCGGGTAGACTTGCATTCCCTTTCCCAGCGAAAGATAAATTCATAGGAAAGGCATCGGCTGATTGCAGCATTTTCCCAATGTTCCAAGGACCTGGGGTGCATGTGGTTGCAAGTGTTCCATGCGCAGGACCAGTTCCGCCCCCTAACATGGTAGTGAGTCCCGAATGAAGTGCATCTTCAATTTGTTGGGGACAAATAAAATGAATATGAGCATCCATTCCACCAGCTGTCAGAATTTTTCCTTCCCCAGCGATGACCTCTGTTGCTGGACCAACTATTATATTTACTCCACTTTGAATGTCTGGGTTTCCCGCTTTTCCTATAGAGTGGATCCTTCCATCTTTTACACCGATATCTGCTTTGTATATTCCTAAGTAATCGATTACTAGTGCATTAGTTACGACTAAATCAACTGCTCCATCTGCTCTCGTAACTTGGCTCTGTCCCATTCCATCTCTTATGACTTTACCACCACCGAACTTTACTTCCTCTCCATATACAGTGTAGTCGTGTTCAACCTCTGCAAATAGTTCAGTATCAGCCAATCTCACTCTGTCTCCAGTTGTTGGCCCAAAAATGCTTGCATACTTTTCTCTAGAAACTTTCTGTGCCATTATAAATCACCCATTATTTTTTTATTAAACCCATATACTTTTCTGTCCCCATGAAAAGAAATTAAGTTTACAGTTTTAGTCTGGCCTGGTTCAAATCGTATCGCCGTTCCAGAGATAATATCAAGTCTCATACCTTTTGATTTCTCTCTAGAAAATTTTAATGCTTCATTAGTCTCAAAAAAATGATAGTGACTTCCTACTTGAATAGGCCGGTCTCCAGTGTTGGACACCTCCACCTCTATAGATTCTGAGCCTGAGTTAATCTCTAACTCCTTATCTGATATAATTATCTCTCCTGGTATCATATTTTCCTCTATCTGATTGGGTGATGAACTGTCACTAATTTAGTGCCATCTGGAAAAGTTGCTTCAACTTGAACTTCATGTATCATTTCGGCCACCCCTTCCATACAATCCTCTTTGGAAATTATGGTTCCCCCAGCTGACATAAGGTCCGCTACGGACCGTCCGTCTCTTGCTCCTTCCATTACATAATTTGTAATGAGAGCTATAGCTTCCGGGTGGTTTAGTTTTACTCCCCTATTTTTACGGTCAGTTGCAACCATTGCTGCTACTGCTATCATCAGTTTATCTTTTTCACGAGGCGACAGATTCATTTATATCTCCCTTATTTATACTTTCCAAACATTAGGTGTATCCACTTGCCAAATCTCCAATAGTAAATGTATAGCTCTATCTTTAATTGCTTTTGCATCTGATCCAAACATTCGCACCAGCAAGCAATCATTTCTTAGACTGCTTCCAAAATAAACATTTTTATTATCTTTTTTCAGATTTTTTAATTTTTGTTCGTAAACCAATGATTTGGTCCCCACGTAATAAAATGACGCATAAGACTTTATACCCTTTAAACCAGCGCAGTGTAATGGGACACTCTCTCTCCACCCAGACTGGTCAAAATATATCAATTTATCTCCCTTATATATTTTCCACTTATCATTAAAATTCGATTTTTGAATCTTTTCTCCCATTGCGGATCGGCCAAGAACTATCTGATCAAAGGCAAGAAATTCTGAGTTATCTTCGATACGTATCGTAATCTTTCTTGAGAGATCACTCTTTGAAAAAAGAATGGTGTCTTGGGGTAGCCAAAGTAATTTACTGTTTTTGCTTACAAAAAAAGTCGCTTCGACCTCAGCTGATCCATTGCTCGCTTTATAAACCTTTTCCGACGCCTGTGTTGTAACGACAATAGAACTCTCTTCAGCGGCTTCTATCGAACACTCAAACTTATCACCTCCCGTGATACCGCCAGCTGTATTAATAACAACACATTCCTTAATTTTAGAAAAGTTTTTAGGGAAAAAAAGCCTTGATGAGCCTTCTTGATAAAGTTTGCCAATTCTATTCTGACTACCTCTTATTTTAGCTTTTAGTGTGCCTGTGGCTCTTTCAAGTGGCTGATACATGTATTTCTAACAACTGTAATCTCTTGCTACTATACTATAATCAAAATACTTCTAGAAGTTAAATGTAGCGGAAAAGTTTGCATTACGTTGCGTAAAAAACACAACCAGTAATGTTAGTACAAGTATTAGTATTGGTTGATATTACCTATATGTTTTTCCGCAAACTTTATTTTATCTAAATCTAAATCTTCACTGAAGCTGTTGATACCAAACGCCTCAATTAAACTACGCGTATTTAGGTTACCTTTTGCTCCAGGAGCATAAGGACACCCTCCAAGTCCACCTACTGCGGAGTCAAAGGTTGATAGTCCATATTTTAGTCCGATTTCGACATTTCTTATTGCCGTATCCGATGTATCATGGAAGTGTCCTGCAAGTTTTTTTTGATTTATCTCCGAACATAGCACCTTGAGAAGTTCCTCTATAGTTTTAGGTTTACCCTTGCCTATTGTATCTCCTAAGGAAACTTCATAACAACCCATGTCTAGGAGCTGTGACACAACTTTGAGTACACTCTCTGGAGAAATTTTACCCTCATAGGGACATTCAACTATACACGATACGTATCCTCTTACTGGCATTTTTTTTTCACTAGCTTTTTTGAAAAGATCTCGGAATCTTGCTAAACTTTCGTCTATTGAGCAATTAACATTTTTTTGAGAAAAAGTCTCTGACGCAGCAGCAAAGACTGCTACCTCATCTACCTTAGCTTGCAATGCATTTTCAAAACCCTTTAGGTTTGGTGTCAAAGCGGTGTATTTAACACCGTCTCCTCTCATTATTCCCTCAAAAATTTCACTGGTGCCCCTCATCTGAGGAACCCACTTTGCGCTCACAAAACTACCACATTCTATTTTGCCTATTCCCGTAGTACTCAGGATATTAATTAGTTCAATTTTCTTGTTTATTGGGATTTCATTTTTGATGTTTTGCAGACCATCTCTGGGCCCTACCTCAAAAATACTTATTGTCTCAACCATCTTATTCTATTTCTAAAAGTGTCTCACCTTTTTCAATCAAGTCGCCTTTTTTATTTTTTAACCCCAAAACTTTCCCACTTTGAGGCGCGACTAACTTATACTCCATCTTCATCGCTTCTACGAATACAATTGCTTCATCTTTAGATACCATCTGTCCGTTTTTTACCAAAATTTTTGCGATACTTCCGGTTATGGGTGCAACAATTTTTCTCTCTTGCACATCAACTTCATTGCCTTGATATGTGTTAGTGATATTTTCAAAGACAAATTTTATTCCCTCTCTGTATAAACTTAGTGTTTTGTTTTTTGCTTTAAAATCAAAACTGACCGATCTTTGGCATACATCAAATGAAATATTTTTTTTACTTGAAAAAACGTTTTCTACTAAAAAGATTTCATCTCCAACATTCACTTGGAATTTTCTTCCATCGCTTGAATTAACCTTTATCGCATAGCTTTTTTCTTGGTGTCTCAACAACATATTTGCAGAGCCAGTCCCCCACAGCCTCCACATTTTATTTTTAAATTGTGATTCTGAGTTTAAAATAATTAGAGTAGCAGCTACTGTATCAGTCGGGTTTGGTAAAAGTTTTTTAAATTTTAAAGCCAGATCATCAAGGTCTGTAATTTGAATTATATCCTTCCTAAATATTTCGCTATTCAAAATGTAGCTCAGAAAATCTGTATTTGTTTTAATTCCCTGAATCTTTAATTCGTCTAAACAACCAATAAGCTTGGTCCTAGCTTCTTCTCTATCATTAGCATGCACTATAGCTTTTCCTAACATTGGATCGTAAAATGTACTTATGTAATCACCAGATCTGACACCAAAATCAAATCTTCCCTTCTTCGGAAGATTTAAAGCTGTAATTGACCCAGGGCTGGGTAAAAAGTCATTTTTAGGATCCTCTGCATATATTCTGGCTTCTATTGCATGACCCCGGGGTATCAATTTGTCATTATCGATATCTAGCTTTTTTCCTGCCGCAATGTTTATCTGTAACTCAACAAGATCCATACCTAAAATTTCTTCAGTAACAGGATGCTCGACCTGTAGTCTTGTATTCATTTCAAGAAAGAAAAAAGGTAACTCGTCCTTATGCGATTGAACATCGACTATGAATTCTATGGTCCCCAAGCCTCGATAATCGATTTTGTTAGCAATATCTATTGCTGCCTTATACATTCTTCGTTTTGTTGGTTCAGGAATTGATAACGATGGAGACTCTTCTAAAACTTTCTGGTATCTCCTTTGTGATGAACAATCACGTTCGAATAAATGTATGCAATTTCCATGATTGTCTCTTGCAATTTGAATCTCAATATGTTTGCCGCCTTTGATATATTTTTCAATTATCACCTCATCGTCTTTAAAGCTACTTTGAGCTTCTCTTGTAACTGCTTCAATAGAGTCTAGTAGGTCACTTTCGTTATACACAACTCTCATTCCTTTACCTCCACCACCGGCCGCGGCTTTTGCAATAACTGGAAAACCTATTTCTTTCGCCTTCTTTTTATTCTCAACTGGTTTTTCCTTCTTAACTAAAAAGCCACTTACCAACGGAATATTAGCCGACGATATAACGTCTTTTGCATTATTCTTATTACCCATTGCTTTTATTGACTTCCAACTAGGGCCAATAAATGTAATTCCACTTGCCTCGACCTTTTTTGCAAAAAGATAGTTCTCTGAAAGGAACCCATAACCGGGGTGTATTGCTTCGATCTTATTCTCCTCCGCGACCTCAATTACCTTTTTTATATTTAAATAACTTTTTTTAGATTCTGCAGGGCCGATGCAAACCGCAACATCCGCCTCTTTTGTATGCATAGAATTTTTATCCACTTCCGAGTAGACTGCATACGTTTTTATTCCAAGACGCCTAGCAGACTTAATTAAACGGCGCGCAATTTCTCCTCGATTGGCAATTAAGATACTTTTGAACATCATTACATCCTAAAGACACCGAACTTTGTCTCTTGAACAGGTGCATTCATTGCAATTTCAAGAGATAAAGCAACGACTTCTCTAGTTTTTCTTGGGTCGATAATTCCATCGTCCCATAAATGTGCTGATGCGAAAGTAGCTTTAGACTTATGCGCAAACATGTCCAAAATTGGTTTTTTAATGTTACTTATTTCTTTGTCTGAAAGTTTCTTACCCTTTGATTTCGCTGCAGCAATATTTACTTCTGCCATTACCCCAGCAGCCTGCTCGCCTCCCATTACGGCGACTTTTGCATTAGGCCATGTCCACACAAATCGAGGTCCGAAAGCTCTACCACACATACCGTAATTACCAGCGCCATATGAGCCTCCCACTATAACGGTTATTTTAGGAACATTAGCACAAGATACGGCATGAACAAGTTTGGCACCATCGCTCGCAATACCAGTTTGCTCATATTTTTTCCCAACCATAAATCCTGTTATATTTTGTAGAAAAAGTAAGGGTATTTTTCTTTGACAACAAAGTTCTATAAAGTGAGCCCCTTTTTTTGAACTCTCAGAAAACAGTACTCCATTATTTCCTATAATACCAACCTCAACTCCACAAACCTTAGCAAAACCACATACAAGTGTTTCTCCATAAGTCGCTTTAAATTCTGAAAATTTTGATCCGTCAACAATGCGCCCTATCAAATTGAATATATCAAAGCCTTTCTTTGGATCAGAATTCACAAACCCAAGAAGGTCATCCGGATCAAGCATTGGTGGATTATAATTTGAACGTTTGTATTCGGAAATTGAAGATAAATCACTTATAATCATTCTCGTTAAAGATATCGCATGCGCATCATTATCTGCCAAATAATCAGCAACACCTGATAATCTGGCATGAGTGTCTCCACCACCTAGCGTTTCTGCATCGACAATTTCACCAGTCGCTTGCTTTAGAAGCGGTGGACCAGCTAAAAATATTGTGCCCTGGTTTTTCACAATTATTGTTTGATCTGACATAGCAGGCAGATATGCCCCACCAGCAGTACACGACCCCATAACAACTGCGATTTGTGGTATACCTCTTGCGCTCATTTGCGCCTGGTTATAAAAAATTCGTCCGAAATGATTTTTGTCAGGAAACACGTCATCCCAAGACGGTAGATTTGCACCACCACTATCTACAAGATAAATACATGGAAGATTATTTTCAGCTGCAATTTCCTGTGCTCTTAGGTGTTTTTTTACAGTCAAAGGATAGTAACTTCCACCCTTCACTGTTGCATCATTACAAATAATCATACAGAGCCGCTTGGATACGAGGCCAACGCCTGCTATTGCACCAGCGGAAGGCACCTCGTCTTTATACTCACCATTGGCAGCAAAGAGCCCAACTTCCAAAAAAAAAGATCCCGTATCAAGTAAATTTGCTACTCTGTCTCTTGGCAGCATTTTACCTCTTTTTACATGGCGTGCTTTTGAATTTTCTGAGCCACCTGCTATCAGCCTTTTTGCCAAGCTATCCACTTTTTCAATAGCTTTCTCCATTGCTGAATAATTCTCTGTGAATTCCTTAGAATTAGATGGTCTTTCAGACCCGACATTTTTCATTAGCTTGGCTTTGTTTCTTCAAATAACTCTCTTCCAATAAGCATGCGTCTAATTTCTGAAGTACCCGCACCGATCTCATAGAGTTTTGCATCACGTAGAAGTCTGCCTGTAGGATAATCATTAATATACCCGTTGCCACCAAGACATTGGATTGCATCTAGTGCTATTTGGGTTGCTTTCTCAGCCGCATAAAGTATGCACCCAGCTGAGTCTTTTCTCGTCGTTTGTCCTTCATCGCATGCTCTTGCTACAGAATAGACATATGATCTGCATGCATTCATGGTAGTGTACATATCAGCGATCTTTCCCTGCATTAGTTGGAAAGTACCGATAGGTTTACCAAATTGTTCTCTTTCATGGATATAGGGTACTACCACATCCATCGCACCAGCCATTATTCCAACCGGACCCGCCGCTAAAACTACTCTTTCATAATCAAGTCCCGACATAAGAACATTTACACCCTTACCTTCTTCCCCAAGTACATTTTCATAGGGAACTTCACAGTTTTCAAAAATTAACTCTGACGTATTCGATCCACGCATTCCAAGCTTATCAAGTTTCTTCCCCGTAGAAAAGCCTTCCATACGTTTTTCTATCAGAAAAGCAGTTATTCCCTTGGAGCCTGCCGATACATCAGTTTTCGCATACACGACAAGGGTATCAGCATCAGGCCCATTAGTAATCCACATTTTTGATCCATTTAGTAAATAGTAGTCGTTTCGTTTTTCTGCCTTAAGCTTCATCGAAACTACGTCAGATCCTGCGCTTGGCTCTGACATCGCAAGTGAGCCTACATGCTCACCACTTATTAATTTTGGTAAATATTTATTTTTTTGCTGCTCGTTTCCCCATCTATAAATTTGGTTTATACACAAATTTGAGTGCGCCCCATATGACATTCCTATCGCGGCATTGGCTCTACTGATTTCTTCAACTGCTACACAATGGGCAAGATACCCCATATCGACACCGCCAAACTCTTCAGAAATTGTTATTCCATGCAAGCCCAAATTTCCCATCATCTCCCAAAGCTCCATGGGAAAGTCGTTGGACCTATCTACGTCTGCCGACTTTGGAGCAATTTCTTCTAGCGCAAATTTCCTAACGGTCTCTCTTAGCGCATCTATATCTTCCCCTAAGCCAAAATCCATTGTTGCATTAAACATCTTTACACGAGCCTCTATTTTGGTGCCATACGGATCGCACCATCCAACCGAATTGTCTCTCCGTTGAGCATACTATTTTCTACAATCTGAACACTTAAATCAGCAAATTCTAAGGGTGACCCCAGTCTCGGAGGAAAGGGCACCGATTTGCCCAGTGCATCCTGAACATCCTCGGGTAAGCTTCGTAACATAGGCGTACTAAAGAGACCTGGCGCAATTGTAACTACCCTAATTCCATCTTGGGCTAAATCACGCGCCATTGGCAACGTCATTCCAACCACACCACCCTTAGAGGCTGAGTAAGCAATCTGTCCGATTTGACCATCGAAAGCAGCAACTGATGCTGTATTAATTATAACGCCTTTTTCTTTATCATCGCTTAACACGGTATTCTGTTCTGACATCCCCAAAGCACTTTGAGACGCAACGTTAAAAGTACCAATTAGATTTATACGTATTGTTTTATCAAATAATTCAAATTGGTGGTTTCGACCCTTAGAAACCGTTTTTTGAGAAAAACCAATACCTGCACAATTCACGCAAACGCTTTCCTGCCCAATTCTCTCTCTTATTGAACTAAGACCGTCTGCCACTGATTGAGGGTCAGATACATCCACTTTCTCAAAAGTAACTCCATGCTGACTGGCAACTTTTGAACCTTCCTCTTCATTCATATCGAAAACTGCAACTTTTGCTCCTAAAGAAACAAATTTTTCGACGACCGCCAAGCCTAGGCCAGATGCTCCTCCGGTAACTAATGCCGCAGTCTTCTCTGAAATCTTCATGGTCTTTCTATGGCCATTGCTAGACCCTCACCACCGCCTAAACAAATAGCCGCAATACCTTTTTTCAAATTTCTTTTTTCTAATGCATTAAGTAGCGTCACAAGAATTCTAGCTCCTGAAGCTCCAATTGGATGTCCTAGAGCACAGGCACCACCGTTAACATTTATTTTTTCTCTAGGAATGTTTAGCTCCTTCATGAAACCCATAGGGACAACTGCGAAAGCTTCATTTACTTCCCACAAATCAACTTCGTCTGCTGACCATCCTACTCTTTCTAGCAACTTCTTAGCAGCTGGAATAGGTGCTGTAGTAAACATTCCTGGCTTGTGGGCATGAACAGTATGTCCCAAAATTGTCGCTCGTACAGGAAGTGAAAGCTCGTTAGCTCTTTCTTCAGAGCTAACTAATAGTGCTGCTGCACCATCAGAAATTGAAGAAGAATTAGCTGCAGTAACTGTTCCATCTTTTTTGAATGCAGGCTTTAAATTTGGAATTTTTTCTGGTTGTGCATTCTTAGGCTGCTCGTCCTCATTAATGATTATGTCACCCTTTCTTGTTTTAATAGTAACTGGTGAAATTTCTTTATCAAAGGCGTTCTCTTTTTGAGCACTTAGAGCATTATTTAACGAACCTATAGCATATTCATCTTGCTGTTCTCTTGTGAATTGAAATAACTCAGCCGTATCTTCTGCATATGTGCCCATCAATCTTCCTGGCTCATAAGCATCTTCTAATCCGTCTAGGAACATATGGTCATACATTTGCTGGTGACCAACACGTGCACCAACTCTCATTTTTGGAGAGAGATAAGGAGCGTTAGTCATACTCTCCATTCCACCCGCTGCTACCAGCTCACTAGTTCCAGCTTTTATTTGATCGTGTGCGTATATAACAGACTTTAGACCTGATCCACACATCTTATTCAAAGTGACAGCAGGTACATTTTCGGAGAGACCTGCGTTAAAAGAGGCTTGTCTAGCAGGAGCTTGCCCTTGACCTGCTGACAAGACATTGCCCATTATGACTTCATCTATACTCTCGTTTTTAACACCAGCATTTTCTATTGCGCCTTTTATTGCTGCACCACCTAGCTCGGGCGCCGTCGCTTGGCTCATTTCACCATGAAAGCCTCCCATTGGTGTCCTTGAAGCTCCAACAATTACAACTTTTTTCATTTTGACCCCCTATCTAATCAAATGTTCTTTGGTCGTCTATTACCTTTCCATCATTGGGTAATGACCCAGGCGTGACTAATTGTACATCACCCTTAAGTTTAAGTATTTCCTTTATCATAGGATTGTAATCTTTATTCATATTACCTTCAATCTCTAAAAGTACAGTCATTATGTCATTATTATCACTCCGCGTTACATTCACCCTAGCTTTTTTTATCTCTGATGATCTGCCAACTAAATCGGCAACTTGCTCAGGTCTAACGAACATGCCTTTTATTTTTGTTGTCTGGTCAGCTCTCCCGCGCCAACCAACAATCCTCATATTAGTCCTACCACAATCACTTTTCCCAGAAGCAACAGCCGACAAGTCGCCTGTTGCGAACCTGATCAGTGGATAATCTGGGTTTAAAGATGTTACTAGCACTTCTCCAATTTCCCCTTCTGCAACGGGATCGCCTGTACCCGGCGTTACTATTTCAACGATAACGCCTTCATCAACAACCATAGGCGCATCCGCTATAGTCTCGTAAGCAACATTGCCTAAATCTGCAGTCCCATAATTTTGCAGACACATAATTCCTCTATCTTTATAATTTTGTCTTGTTTTTGGAAAAAGAGGACCACCTCCCACAAGTGCTTTTTCAATCTTTGATAGATCTAGCCCTAGTTCATCTCCCTTTTCTAAAATAATTTGCAGAAAATCAGGTACTCCTATGTAAGCTGTCACACCAATCTCGCTGGCAGCTCGCGCTTGTAGTTCTGTTTGTCCAGTACCAGCAGGAAATACTGTTGCACCTACAGCTAGTACACCCTGCTCGCTCAACATTCCAGCCGGCGTGAAATGATAAGAGAAACAGTTCTGGACAATGTCGCCTTTCCCTATTCCAGCCGCATTTAGCGCTCTGGCGGATCGCCACCAATCTTTTTTGACCATCCCTGGTTCGTAAATTGGTCCTGGAGACTGGAAAATTTGGTTCAAGTCTTGAACGGTCCCCGCTATCAATCCACCAAGAGGTGGATCTTGGGCTTGTAGTCTAACGAGTTCACTTTTCCTCAAAACTGGGAGTTTGGTCAAATCTTCTATTGAATTTATTTTACTGGGATCAACATCGGCCAGTATTTTACTAAACGCTTTAGAATTCTCTTTAGCGTTCTTTATCTGCAGCGGAATTGATTTAGAAAGATCACTAGATCTTTCATCGTCAGACCTTGTCTCAAGTTTATCAAAGAACTCCCCCATAGACTTTTTACAGCCACCTTTTACGTCTGCGATATGACTTAGTGTTTTTAAATGAGCTTCTTCCTTCCTCGGACATACCTAAATAAAATTCCTTAACATCTGGATTTTCTCTGAGTTCTTTTGCAGGGCCATCCATAACTACCCGACCACTCTCCAATATATAACCTTTATGAGCATACTTTAATGCGACATTTGTATTTTGTTCAGCCAATAAAAAAGCAACGTTCTCTTTTTCATTTAACTGCTTAACAATTTCAAAGATTTCTTCAACAAGTTGAGGAGCCAGACCCATGCTTGGCTCATCAAGAAGAATTGTTTCCGGTTGGGACATTAATGCTCGGCCGATTGCAACCATCTGTTGTTCTCCACCGGACGTATAACCTGCAAGTGATTTTCTTCTCTCTTTTAGTCTTGGAAAATAATTATAAACAAGATCTAGGCTTTCTTGTATTTCGCTTCCACTGACTTTACGCGTATATGCGCCAGTCAACAAATTCTCTTCTACAGTGAGATGCTCAAAACAGTGTCTACCTTCCATAACTTGTATAACTCCGCTCCTCACCATATCGGCGGGATCCAAATCTTTAATTGACTCACCATTATACGATATCGTGCCCTTAGTTACTTCTCCTCGTTCGGACCGAAGCAAATTTGATACTGACTTTAATGTGGTGCTTTTTCCTGCTCCATTACCTCCCAGTAACGCTGTTATTCCACCTTTCTCCACAGTAAGACTTACCCCGCGCAAAACAAGGATAATATTGTTATAAACAACCTCTATGTTGCTTACATCTAAAAGAATTTCCTGATTTCTGTCATCAAACATTTTTTTAACCTTAATTAGATTTGGCCCGCACCCCTAAGGCAAGCGGGCCAAATTTTTTAATTTAGTTACACTTCTGCGTTGTCCATCCGGACTTATCAGAGACGTACTTTTCAGCAGCAGCTGTAAGGAGCGGTTGAACAACATCTGTCATTGGCGGAATTAACCCGGTAATTCTCTTCCAATCAGATCCGTCCCACTGCTGAACAAAGATAGATCCTCCGTTTTCGTGGTCAGCACATGATCCTATAACAGGTGCAGTAAAGCCTTCGAGACCAAGTTCCTTAAGCCGAGCCTCGTCTAGCTTAATATTTTCTAGACCAAGGCGAACATCAGCTCCAGTAACATTCTTTTTACCAGTCATTTTCTGAGCAACCTCTATCGCCTCGGCAATGATGACCGCATTGAACATACCTCTGTTGTAGAGAACTTTTCCTGGCATTCCCATTTCAGTTTTACTTCCTCCTGGCTTCACAACGTATTTAATCATGTCTTGTATTGCAGGAAAGTCAGTGCCTGTCGTGGTAAAGCTTGATGCAAGATATCCTTTAGCTTTTGAGCCAAGGGCTTGCGTATCAACGTGTGCTCCTGACCACCAATTTCCAATAAATCTATCTAGTGGAAATCTGGTTTTGGCTGCTTCTTTGATGGCTGTTGGGTTCATTGCACCCCAGCCCCACATGATTACCCAATCAGGTTTTTCTTTTCTGATCGTTAACCAATGTGACGACTGATTTTGCATCTCTTTACCTGCTACTGGCACATAAAGCGTTTCAAAACCCATCTTAGGACCCAACTCTTCAAGAACCGGAATAGGCTCGCGTCCATAACCAACGTCTAGATAAAGGAACCCTATTTTCTTTCCCTTTAGGCCACCTTGACTTTCGATATATGACAAGATTGATGTCATTTGTGACCAATAAGATGTGGGATAGTTAAATGCCCAAGGAAAAGTTTCTCCTTTTGCCGCAGCTGAAAGACCATAACCCATCGTCAAAATAGGCACTTCGTCTTCCGGAGCTTTCTGAAGAATTTGTAATGTTATACCAGTTGAGTTTGGAGTATGCACTAGAGCATTCTTTCCTCTGTATGATTCATAACACTCAACACCCACTTGCGCCTTGTATCCAGTTTCACACTCTTCGGCCTTAACCTTTACACCACCAATGCCGCCATCTCTTTCGTTTAACATTAAGAAGTAGTCCGTGAAACCATTCGCCATCATTGTACCGTTGGCTGCATACGGTCCAACGCGGTAGGTCATGTTTGGTACTAATAGTTCATCAGCAAAACTTAAGCTAACTGATGAAAAAGCGGTGCCTAACGCCATTACAGCACCAATAAAAAGTTTTTTCATTTTGTTCTCCCCATAATGAAGCAGCTTTTAGCTGCATTTTTTTGTGAGCCATATTTTCTTTTCGAAAGAGGGGCTCATATCCTCTCTCGAACTTCTGGGAATTAATAGGGAAATGGCCATAACCTCAACTTTTGTTTCGTAATTTGCCATAACCGAGCTAGCCCATGTGGTTCAACAATTAATATGACCACAATTGCTACTCCCAAAAATATTATCGAAAAGTTTTCCATTACAAATGCATCAAAGCCGAATGCCGTCTTTCCAATTTCTTTAATTAAAACGGGTATTACCCAGACCAACGCAGCGCCCATGTAGCTGCCTGTAATTGATCCAAGTCCGCCAATTATTACCATGAATAGATAAGTAAAGCTGTGATTTACATCGAAGCTTTCCACCTCAGCTGCGCCTAGCCAGAAAAAAACCATCAACGCACCAGATATTCCAATATAAAATGAAGAAAAAGCAAATGCGGACAACTTAGCTGTCAAGGGTCGAACTCCTATTAGCTCAGCGGCAATATCCATATCCCTAATCATCATCCAAGAACGACCAATTCTCCCTCTTATAACATTTGAAGCAAGCCAAGTTAACAACACTAGCAACGTTAAGACTATAAAATATCTCGTCAAGGCATCCGACTGGGGCCCACTGACAATAAGCCCAAACATTTCTTTATTAGTGCCCTCTATTCCACCACTATCATTGTAGTTATAGAGCCAAGCAACACGTATAAACGCCCATTCAAGAAAAAACTGTGCAGCAAGAGTTGCCACAATCAAATAAAAACCTTTAATTTTTAAAGATGGCAAACCAAATATCATGCCCACTATTGCAGTGACAAGCCCTGATAATATGACACATATAATTATATTCAGGTCCGGAAAGATTGTCATAATCTTATAACAACTGTAAGCTCCCACCCCCATAAAAGCGCCTGTACCCAACGAAATCTGGCCTGCAAAGCCCAAAAGAATGTTCAAACCAAGAGTTGTAATAGTAAAGATAAACACAGGGATCATAATCGCACCCATAGTGAATTCGAATGACAACCCTGGGATACCGAATAAAGGAATAAAGACGTATGCTATTACAAGAAGTATAGCTATTCCCACCTTATCTTCGGCTAAAGGGAACGCAGCTAATTCCTCTTTATACTTTGACTTAAATTGGCCTGTCTCTCTGTAAAACATTCTACTAAACCCTCTCTATAAGCTTGTCACCAAAGAGCCCCTGAGGTCTGTAGAGAAGAAAGACTAGTGCAATAACATATGCAAACCATCCTTCAACCCCACTTCCAAGCAGAGGTCCCCAATAAATTTCAAATATCTTTTCGCCTAACCCAATAATAAGTCCACCTATTATCGCTCCTTGTATCGAGGTAAAACCGCCAATTATCAAAACAGGCAATGCTTTAAAACCGATAATCTGAAGTGCAAACGAAACGTCGGATCTTGCTCCCCAAAATATTCCTGTAACTAAAGCCACTATACCCGCAACAAACCATACAATTACCCATATTTGGTTCAGAGAAATACCAACAGAAAGAGCCGCTTGGTGATCGTCAGCAACCGCTCTTAAGCCTCTACCAATTTTTGTTTTGCTAAAGAACACTGCCAAAATTACGATCATTATTACGGCAATAACTGCAGCTGAAACATCAATCATTTCGAAATACACTCCACCGCCAAACATCGGCCACTCAAGTGAACCGTTGGGGAACCCAAGTTCATTCACGATCATGGCGCTAGGCACTCCTCCAAAAATCCACTGTGCCGCTCCTATAATAATAAATGTCAACCCTATAGTCGACATAAACAGAATATTACCATCCTGATTTACAAGTTGCCTAAGTATGAGACGTTCAACGAGCCAAGCTAAAATATAAAACATTATCAAAACAAGAATCACACTTATCCAAGCAGGAATGCCCAATTTGTAAAAGCTTACCAGTGACAGCGCTGCTAAAACAACGAGGATGGGTTGCGAAAAGTTAAAAACTCCAGATGCCTTAAAAATAAGCACGAAACCAAGCGCTATAAGTCCATAAAGGGTTCCAGCCACAAAGCCGTCCCAAAGCGCCTGAATAAATAAGTCAGGGTAGGCCCCCATTTCAACGAAAGGCGCGATAAGTATTGCGTATAAAATTTCCATCAGTGTGGTACTCCCAAATATGCGTCTATGACCGCTTGGTTAGATTGAACCTCCGCTGGGGTCCCATCAGCTAACAGCTTGCCGTAATCTAAAACAACAACCCTATCAGCCAAATCCATAACAACAGCCATATCATGCTCGATTAACGCTATAGTCGTTCCAAACTCTTCATTTACATCTATTATAAACCTTGACATATCCTGTTTTTCTTCAACATTCATACCAGCCATTGGTTCATCGAGCAGCAAGATCTTTGGATCCATAGCAAGGGCACGCGCCAATTCTACGCGTTTCTGCAATCCATACGGTAAGGACCCGACTGGGGTCTTTCGGATGTGGTTAATTTCCAAGAAATCAATTATTTCCTCGCATCTCCTTCTATGCTGAACCTCTTCATCGATTGCCGGGCCGTAACGCAGCATTTGCCAAAAAAAGTTCTTATTCATTTTAAGCTGCCGCCCTGTCATTACGTTTTCAATCGTTGTCATCCCTTTAAACAATGCGATGTTCTGAAATGTTCTCGCAATGCCAGTCTTTGCAATTTGGTATGGTTCCATGGAAGGCCTTTTTTCTCCATTAAACCAAACTTCACCCTCCTGTGGATGGTAGAAGCCGTTTATTACATTGAGCATAGAAGATTTACCCGCTCCATTAGGTCCTATTATTGCTCGTATCTCTCCCTCAAAAATGTTAAAGGATACGTCTTGGATAGCAATAACGCCCCCAAACCGGAGATTGATATTTTTAACTTCCATTATTACTGAATTCTTTTCACTCATAAGTTCACACCTTCATTTATCACACAGTTAAGCAGCATCACTTTTTTCTTTAAGCATATATGTCTGAGCATTAACTAACGCGAGGGTAGCTTCAAGATAACCCTTCTTTCCATCCTCATACGTTACTTCAGTTTTCGTGGACACCTCATTATCTCCTTTGTAAAGCGCAGTTACTAAATCATCATACTTCTCTGCCACAAAACTCCGCCTCACTTTTCTTGTTCTAGTGATTTCACCATCATCGGGATCTAACTCTTTATGAAGAATTAAAAATCGGTGAATTTGGCATCCGGACATTGTTGTGTCTGCAGCAAGATCTTGGTTCACCTCTTCAATATGCTGTTTCATCATTTCGATAACTTTTTCGTTCGAAGCAAGCTCCTGATATGACGCATAGTTAATGTTATTTCTCTCAGCCCAGTTACCAACTGCTGACAGGTCGATGTTTAAAAACGCTACACATTTATCTTTCCCTGCACCAAATAACACTGCTTCCAATATATTAGGGAAAAATTTCAATTTATTTTCAACATATTTTGGCGCAAACATATCTCCGCTTTTCATTTTGCCAACATCTTTGGCTCTGTCAATAATCCTTAACTGACCACTAGACTCTTCAATGTATCCCGCATCTCCGGTTGCCACCCAACCTTCTTTATCTTTTGTTTCTTGTGTAGCTTTTGGATTTTTATAGTACTCTTTAAATGCTCCTACGGAGCGATACAAAACTTCGCCAGAATCTGCTATCTTAAGCTCAACACCTCTAATTGGTCTGCCAACAGTGTCTGATCTTACGTCATCATCGTCCTGCATGGTCAAGAATACAGAGGCTTCGGTTTGTCCATACAGCTGTTTTAAGTTAATGCCCAACGATCTGTAAAAATCAAAGAGTTCTGCACTTATAGCTTCTCCAGCGGTATATGCAATCCTCACCTTTGTTAAGCCCAACATATTTTTCAATGGACCATAAATAACAAATTCTCCAAGCGAGTATATTAGCCTATCGATGAGTCCAACGTTTGCTTTCTCTAATATCTTCTTCCCGACCTTTTCCGCATGGTTCATGAAATAATGGAACGCTCCTTTTTTAAATGAACTCGCATCTTCTATTCTGATATTAACTTCGGTTTTCAATCTTTCCCATAGCGGGGGTGGCCCAAAAAATACTGTAGGCCCCATCTCTTTAACATCCATCTGTACGGTATCGGCACCTTCTGGACAGTTGAGACATGCGCCGGCCACCATTACTTGGCCTACAGAAATCATAAAATCACCAACCCATGCCATCGGCAGATAGCAAACTATATGATCATCATGAGACCAACGATCGAACTCATTAGCACCGGATGACGCTCCAATAATCGCCTTATGAGTTTGCACCACCCCTTTGGATCTTCCAGTTGTTCCCGACGTGTACAAAAGAACGGATGTTGTTTCACCCGTGATTTTTTCCATTCTTTTACTTAATTCAGTTTGCAGATCTCCATTATCGTCTTTCCCAAAATTAGTCACATCATTAAAAAAATGAAGATTAGCCTTGTCATATGACCGGAGACCCTTCGGATCTACATACACTATATCTTTAAGACCTTTGATTTTTTCTTGTATTTCATGAATTTTATCAACCTGCTCTTGATCCCCAACTATAGCGAAAGTCGCTGAGCAATGGGTGAGAATATATTCCATCTCGTCGGCAACTGCATCTTGGTATAGAGGTACCGGCACCGCACCAATATGCTGGGCTGCTACCAAAGACCAATAAAGATAAGGCCTATTTCTCCCAATCACCGCAACATGATCACCTTCTTTTACACCGAGCTTGATCAAACCTTTTGCGAGATTCATTATTTCTTGATTTGCTTCCGACCAAGTCCAGGTCTGCCATATACCATATTCTTTTTCTCTATATGCTGGCGAGTTGCCAAATTTGCTGACATTCCGTGCTAATACTTTTGGAAAAGTATCTAAATTACTATCGTTCTTCGCCATTATCCCTCCCAGAATTTTTTGAAGAAAAAATACTCTATAAATCTTAAGAAAAAAAAAATGATAAAACAACAGGCTTTTTGACCTTGTGACAAAAAGTATTAAAAGCGCAAGTAAATGCTAATTTTTATTTATCGAACAATAGCAATTCTGATATCGTTTAAATTTATTCCTGTAGCGCCTGAATAAAACAAGCTTGATGCTATTTTATGAGCTGAAAAAGAGTCAAAGTCCTCTAAAAAGTCTTTATCTGGGGCTCTCTTTTTCAATATCTCAAAAGTGTTTCCGGAGATAATCGCTCCTGCATTCTTTTCAAAGCCATCTATCCCATCAGTATCAGCTGCTAAAGCAGTAATTCCTGAGATCCCATCAATTTCTTTAGCTAATGCCAACGCGAAATGTGAATTTCTACCTCCCCTGCCATGCCTTTTCGGTAACTTTACGTGAGCTTCACCTCCCGAGACAATAATCGCTGGCTTTTTAATTGGTCGATCAAATTGTTTTATCTCTTTAAGTATTGATGCATGAAAATTGGCCAAAGATGCTGCATCGCCCTCAAGATCTGAGGATAATAATAAGAGGTTAAATTCATATTTTTTCTCAATATAATCTCGCACGCTATCTAATAATATAGCACTAGACCCTATACATTCTGACTTTAGCACGATTGCATCTTGGTCTCCGAGACGACCTAATCTTTTTTTATTTTCTGAAAAAAACTTATTAATGTTAGAACCAAAATCTAAACCACTGGTAATTACTCTTTTCATCTCCGGAACAAAGGTTGGACCACTTCCAACTAAAGACAAATCTCCACCGGGAATGTCAGATACTACGAGATTGATTATCGGACAGGGATAGGCAGCTAAAGCTAACTTACCCCCCTTTATTTTAGAAAACATCCCTCGGTAAAGGTTCATTTCTTTAATTGACAACCCAGAACTAAGTAAAATCTTATTTAATTGAATTTCATCTTCAAGAGTGAACCCTTCTGGGGGTAAAGGCAATAAAGCAGAAGCTCCCCCAGAAATACAAAAGATTAACAAATCATCTTTTCCAAGCCTTGAAATTGCGTTCAGTATTTTAAGAGATGCGTCCAAGCCTTTCATTGAGGGAATAGGGTGCGTACTTTTTATAACCTCAAACCCTAAATCATAACATTCTTCATTTTCAGGAATAACTACGAACCCGTCCGCCCTCCCTGGATAATTTTTCTTGAAAGACTTTGCTAATCTTCCTGCACCTTTTCCTACAGCTACAAAAAAAAGTCGTCCAACAGGAGGATCAAACTTTATTTTTTCAATTTTTTTAGCTGGATCAGCTAACTCTAATGCCTTTGAAAAAATGTCCTTGAGTCTTTGCTTGTCATCTAACTTTTCTTTTACCATGGAGACGTTTCGGATATCTGTTTCAAACTTAAGAAAAACTTAAATTACTATAAGCCTACACATGCTGACCTCCATTAATCTCTATTTCTGCTCCTGAGACATAACTCGCTTCTTTGGAACACAAATAAAAAATCGTGTCAGCTACTTCTTCCGGCAAGCCAAGTCGTTTCATTGGAATATCGGCGACTATCTTGTCAGTACCTTCAGTTAAAATAGCAGTTTTAACCTCTCCGGGCGCGATTGCATTTACTCGAACACCCAAAGGACCAAAATCTTTTGACATTTCCCTAGTCAAAGCTCCTAAAGCTGCTTTTGATGTCGCGTAGGCTGCTCCCGCAAAAGGGTGAACCCTACTTCCCGCGATTGATGTCACATTAACAATCGCCCCCTTAGCTTTTAGGAGCTCTTCCTTTAATCCTCTCGCTAAAATTACCGAGGCAAAAAAGTTAACATGAAAAACTTTTCCCCATATACTTAGATCCGTTCCTAGAGTATCTAGCCTTTCTCCATTCTCGCCTTTCGGTGATATCCCAGCGTTGTTCACCAGTGCATGCAATTTGCCATTTAGTCTTTTTTTGACCTCATCTATAGCCTCAAGTGTATTGTTTGGATTTGATAGATCGACTTGAACATGATTAGCTTCACCCCCAGGCCAGGGACATTTTGTATCAAACGCCTGCCTTGAACATGTAATCACGCGCCACTTTTCTTCAGAAAACTTACGGACTGTAGCGTGGCCTATTCCTCTACTCGCACCAGTCAACAAAATTACTTTTTGTTCTGAATTATTTGCCATCGTTTTATAACCTCAGAAAATTATACTAATTCCGATAGAATTAGTCAGATTTTAGCATTTTTAGTTAAATGTTTCAAGAATATCATAATTTTTGGAAGTCAATCCCTGCCAAAACTCTGTCAATTTTATCGAACATTTCATGTATTTGACTGTCTTCAATAATTAAGGGTGGACAAAACGCCAGACTATCGCCTGGTAGTGACCTTAAAATAACACCTCCGTCTTGGATTTTTTGCTGTATTTTTGCAGCAACTTTTCTACTAGGGTCAGGTTTCTTATTTGATCCAGGCTCAGAGACGAATTCTATTGCACCAATTAACCCGATAGCCCTAACATCTCCAACAAAATTATATTTTTTTAAGTCTTTGACCCTTTCAGTGAAACTTTTTTCCATTTCTCTCACATGTTCCACAATTTTTTTCTCTTCATAAATTTCAAGGGTTCTAAGAGCCACTGCAGCTGACATTGGGTGAGCAGAATATGTAAATCCATGACCAAAAATGCCCAGCTCATTTGCCTGATTTTCAATTTCAGAAATGATAGTTTCATTTATGAGCAACGCTGATATGGGCGCATAGGCACTTGATAAAGCCTTGGCACAAGTTAATATGTCGGGTTTTAAGTCAAACGTTTCCGAACCCCACATATTGCCAGTTCTACCGAAACCGCAGATCACTTCATCTGCAATAAAAAGCACATCGTATTTTTTCAGCAATGCTTGCACTTTAGAGAAATAATTCTTAGGAGGAATTATAACACCACCAGCTCCCATTACAGGCTCGGCTATAAACGCGCCAATGGTATCGGGGCCTTCCTCAAGTATTAGTTTCTCTAAATTATTCAGCATCCTGTCTACAAAATTTTCTTCAGACTCCCTTTCAAGTTTTTCCATAAAGTAATGCGGACAAGAGGTGTGCCTAACAAAATCTAAGGGTAAGCCAAATCCGTCTTGAGCATAAGGTAATCCTGTTAAACTTCCTGCGACCATAGTTACGCCATGATAGCCTCTTTTTCGACTGATAATTTTTTTCTTTTCGGGTCGGCCTAAAGCGTTTTGATAGTACCAGACAACTTTAATTGCGGTATCGTTAGCTTCAGATCCTGAATTACAAAAAAAAACTTTGTCTAATCCTACTGGGGCTATCCCAACAAGTTTTTCAGACAAGTTAGCAGCGACTTCCGGCACTTTGCCCGCGAAACTATGATAAAAGGGAAGCTTCTCCATTTGCTTAGTTGCGGCTTCAACTAAGTCTTTATTATTAAACCCTAGCGACGCACACCACAAACCACTCATGCCTTCTATAAATTTAGTATTAGAATTGTCGTAAACATAGATACCTTCTCCCTTACTAATCACATGTGGACCAGATTTCTTTAAAACTTGGGGATTGGTATAGGGATGGAAATGATTTTCAATATCCTTGGCTTCTATTGAATTAACAATTCTGTTCATAGTATTCCCTCCAGCAACAGATAAATTAAAGGAAAGCGATATCACAAGCTTAACAGAACATTTCTGTTCTTAAAGGATTTATATTGAACTTCCGAAATTTAGAGTCTAATGGTTTAGAAGATCGGGAATAAAGTTTTATATCAAACCTCTATATTTTGAGGAGGACTTAAGTAGAATGGTTGTGTTAAAAGGTTTCCTTTTTTTTAAGATATCATTGATTTCTGCCCTATTGAGCATAACGTTTGCTCATGATGCATCTGAAAAAGTATTTGCAAAAAAAATTTTTGGTAATTTCACAAGCCCAACAAAGTTGCCCTCTGAGAGCGTTGGAAAATACAATAAAGGCTGTCTTAATGGCGGGGTTGAATTACCAATCAATGGGAAAACTTGGCAACATATTAATTCAAAACGGGGTCGCAATTGGGGTCATCCAACCCTGATCAATTTTACCAAAGATCTGTCATTAAAAGTTGTAGAGTTTGGATGGATGGGACTCTATATAGGCGATCTTGGAAACCCAAGAGGCGGACCAACACCGTATGGCCATGCCGCTCATCAGGTTGGATTAGAGGTAGACATAAAATTTAAAAAACCTTCGACCCTTAGCCTATCATTAGAGGACAGTCACAATGATAGCAGATACGGTCAACCAGTATTTAATGAGCTAAATGTTGTTTCAAAAAATCAAAGAAATGTTAACTCTAATTGGACACGAGAACACATGGATATTCTTAAAGCTGCTGCGAAAGATAATAGAGTAAATAAAATTTTTGTTAACGCTGCAATAAAAGTTTGGATGTGTAAGAATGCGGGATCAGAAGATAGGTCTTGGCTCATGAAAATACGGCCTGAAAGAGGTCATAGTGAGCATTTTCATGTCAGGCTAAAGTGTCCTCAAGAGTCGCCCAATTGTATCAATACGCCTCTATGGAACAAATATAAAAATATAGATGGTTGTGATAAGCAGCTAGATTGGTGGGTAACAGAAAGACTTGAGCCGAAAAAAAAAGTTATAAAGAAAAAGACCATTAAAATAAAAAAGAAATATAAATGTTCTCATGCAAGATGTTATTTACCCGAGGATTTGCCAAGGGCTTGTCTTAGGGTTATGCACGTCGAAGATTGAATTTAATTGCTACAAAGCTGATTTAGAACTTTATCTCTCAATAGAATAGCAGGAGAAAAACTTCTGTTTGTTTCCTTGGCATAGAGACTATCAACTACTTCCACAAGATCTGCAACCCTAGTGAAAACCTCTTCACTACAACTAGCGTTATATCTTTCACTGATATCATCACCAAAGAAAGTTATGTAACTATCCCACAAACCAGTGATATAAGCTGCTTTTGAAGTAAAGCTAAGTGTTCTCCAGTTCCCATAATTCTCTACAACTATATAGGGTCCTGAGCTTAACGAGCAAAAAAAGGTTAGAATGAAAACCTTTAAAGTTATTATTTTATTTCGCAACTGCCTTATCAGTCAGTGAATATATTGGATTAGTTTCTTCACCTTCGCTCTCACTAGATTTCTTCTGCTGTTTGGATATTCTAATAACCTTACCATTGAAATTTGCACCAGTTTCAATTGAAATCTCGCTATGTTCAATATCTCCTTTCACCGTGGAGCCGGAGTCTAATTTGACTGTGTCTGACCGAATAAATCCTGCAAAACTTCCCTGAACGGTAATTGCCTTTACAATGATTTTTCCATCCACCTTAGCACTTGGACCTAGTGTTAAATTGTCCCCCAATATATCTCCAGAGACTTTTCCTTCAATGAGAAGCTCCCCTTTAAAGTCGATTTTTCCCTTTATTATGGTATCGGACGAAATTACCGAACTGGAATTTATAAAATTGTTCATTGCTGCATACCTAGAAGTTCACTCTGCAAAAATACACTAAACCAATATTAAATCAAGGTTAATAGCACCAAACAATTGGCATTAACTAGATCACATTTTATTTGTTCTTCGTCTCTTTGGATTATATTCGTAAGCCTTATGAACCTGCTTGGTGATTTCGTTTATTTCTTTTATTGTGACTTTGATCGCAGGGACACCTAATTTTTTTGCCGCTAACCTCCTGAAAGCACCATAGCTATCATGAATTTGTATAAGCTTCTCAAACTCGTCTATCAAATCATTAGCCTCGACATCGTTTTCTCTTAAAGACTGCATTTTGGAACTCTTTTTGTTTTGAAGGGATCTATCTATTCTTGATGATTTTATTTGGATCATTTCTTGAATTCGCGACACATACTTTTGAGACCTAACAGCATTCCAAACCGCTTTTTCACCATCTCCCGAGTTTAGGGCAGTAATTGATGTCATAGCATAAATTTGAGCTCTCTGAGCATAACTTAACAGCTTTTTGGTCTGCTCGTCATGGTCAGCATTTTCTGAAACGGGGCTATCATACACCATAGAATTTAAACTATTACTACAGTCTTTTCTTGACCATTCCTTCAGGTTTGGCGCGAGGGGGTTTTCTTTAACAGCACAGCAGAACTTAATTATATCATAAAGATCCCTTGACCCCTCTTCTAGAAATTCTGTCTCAATTTTCAGATCCTCATTTAATAATAAATGGCTTTTAGAGGTTCTCTGATAAACGAATTCATTCATTGTGTTTTTTTCTTTCGATTCTTCTTACTCAATATATAAATTTCTGCAATCTGTATACCATTTCAAGTTTTTTTTTTATTATTTGAACTGGATATTTTTTTTTATGCACTAAAATAAAATGTTGACTTCTCTATCTCTGTTAATGATAAACTGGAAATGACGTTGCGTAAACCGAACTGGGAAAAATATATATGTCAACAAAAAAAAACCAAAAAAATAATTGCGGCATTGCCACTGCCCTGTCGATATTAGGAGATAAATGGACCCTCTTGATTGCAAGAGACATAATGATGGGAAATCAAAACTTTGAGTCCATTCAAAACAGTCTTAATATTTCAAGAAACCTTTTGACAGAAAGATTAAAGTCTATGATCAACGAAAAATTGATTAGACGATATGTGCCGAATAATAAGAAGAGAGCAATGTATATTCCGACAGAAAGATGCAACGATTTGGCAAAGATTTTTCTATCACTTTCTCTGTGGGCAGATCGATGGGTTCCTGACCCAAAACGTCCAAAAATTGCGGGAATGATTGATGAAAAGGTAACTGAGATTGGTCTCAAGGTTATCCCACTAAGCAAAGAAGAAGATTATAAAGATCTAAAATTATCCATAAGGCCCCTTCGCTAATTTGACTTGATTTTGACTACAGTTTACCACAGACCTGCTAATACGTCGCAGATAAGTCACTCTTAACCAATTTCAGTATTGAAAGATTTACCAGCTCCACTATGTCAGAAGAAATATGTATATTCTGCTAGGATAGAAGTTAAAGGCAATGCAAGATCATATTGTAAAAATAAAGAATATTTCAAAACTCTTCATCACTAAATCGGGGCCCCTCGAACTATTCACTGATGTAAATATAACCTTTTCTCCTTCAACTAGCTATGCCCTAATTGGAGAAAGCGGTGTCGGAAAATCAACACTTCTGCACATCGCTTCGGGTCTCGAAAAACCTTCAAGCGGCGAAGTATTTTTTGGTGACAAAAATTTTTGGAGTCTAAAGGCATCTAGCCAATCTTTTCTAAGACTTAACGACACAGCGATTATATTTCAGCAGTACAACTTGATACCTTGTCTTAATGTTAAGGAGAATATTGAGTTTCAATCCAGGGTCAATAATTCTTATAACAGTGAATATATCGAGGAAATTATTGAAGATCTTCAAATCACCAGATTATTAGGAGAGTGGCCAGAAAGTCTTTCTGGAGGAGAACAGCAAAGAGTAGCTATAGCGAGAGCATTAGCGGCGCAACCAAAAATATTATTTGCGGATGAACCTACTGGGAGTTTGGATGAAAAAAATTCAAAATTAGTTTTAGGCATGCTCTTAAATATTAACAAAAAATATAATACCAGTCTGGTAGTGATAACACATTCTCAAGCTGTTGCCTCAAAATTAGAAGTATGTCTAGAGCTAAAATCAAAAAAAGTGTCGTACAGATGAAGCAATTTTTGCTTGTACTTAAAGTAATCGTCGCAAATTGGAAAAAGGCGAAAGGACAGCTTATTTTCACCATACTAGGGATCGCGATAGCATCTACTCTGTGGTCAGGAGTAGATCTCATCAATAACCAGACAATAAAAGCACAAAAAAGATCCATTGATCTTTTACAAGCAGCTTTCAAACCCATAATTATTGATAAAGAGTTACCCTATGTAAGTCAGGCGGATTATACACAATTGCGGCTAGACGGATGGGTTGTTAATCCTGTGATTAGAGAAACCCTAAAGAACTCGAATATAACTATTATCGGGATCGACATTTTGGCAGATAGAAAAAAAATATTAGCTGGTGAAACAAATCTTGCTACTGAAAGCCTTTTAGAAATGCTAGCAAATGGCAATGACTTCCTATTTGGTTCTAGTAAAACTTTTGAAAAGATACAAAATCACCTGTCTGATTTTTCTAGGATAGAAAATGATCAAGTGCCTACTAATACTTTGATAGGAGACATCAGTTCTATACAAAGTCTACTGAATATTGAAGGTAAATTTACTTATCTCGAATATATAAATAGAAATTTAAACTCTCCTGATAATCTTACACTTGAAAACTTAATTTTAATTGATGATGATAGTGCCAATGAATTCGAGTTTATATCGGAAAGCTTTTCATTTAACATAAGAGCTTTCGGGTTTCTTTCTTTTTTCGTTGGAATGTTTATTGTATATACCAGCATTAGTATGGCATATGAGCAAAGAAACCTAACAATAAAAATATTGAAGACGATCGGAATTGAAAGAACTCTGATAAATTTATGTTTAACAATGGAGTTATTTTTAATTTCACTATTTTCCGGATCCCTTGGAGCATTTGGTGGTTTTTTACTAGCCCGAGAACTTCTTCCCGATATAAATAACACTGTCTCTACGTTGTACAATAGCCCTGTGGATGGGAAAATTGACCTTTCAATTCGTTGGTTCTTACTCTGTGTGCTGATCTCTGGATTAGGCACTCTATTGGCTTGCTCTAGGGCAATTTTAAGAATTGATAAGTTAAATCCAGTGGAGTTGATAAATGAGGAGAAACCCCTCCCTAAGAAATGGCACCCAAAGTATATCTCGGTAACATTTGTACTTTTTACATCTGCTCTTTATTATTTATCGGTATCTTCCAACATCAAAATTTTCAACTTTCTATTTCTAGGATCAATTATTGTCGTAGGTTGTGCCATATTGCCCTCCCTTATTAAGCTCTTTTTGTTCTTCGCTGCCAAAAAATTACCTGAGCGGTTTGCTCTTTCATTTTGGCTTCTACGCGACACTCAAAAATTTGGCACACTTCTTTTTGCGGGCTATATCGCTTTTTTTTTAGCTCTTTCAATAAACGTTGGGGTGCACGGAATGGTAACTAGCTTTAAATCGACGTTTGTAGAGTGGTTAGAGAACAGAATCTTCGCTGACTATTATATCAATATAGCGAATGAAATTAAGCTAGACGAAATACAAGCCATTGTTAAAAAATATAATGGAGAAGTATATCCAATAATAAAGAATGAAGGTACCTTTAATGATGAGCCTGTCGAGATTTATGGGTTCAAGCCAACTGGAATTTATGAGAAAAATTGGCCTTTATTAAGAAATACCAAAAATGCTTGGGAGGAAATCAGGAATGGAAAGGCCATCTTTGTAAGCGAACAACTAGCTATCAGAGAAAAAATAGATTTAAATGATTTTTTAGAATTAGAAATTAATAATAAAAAACTTAATGTTCGAGTTAGTGGCATCTACGCAGATTATGGAAATCCACATAATCAATTGATGATGCAACTCGAACTTTACAGAACATTTTTTTCATCTCAAATTCCGAGCACCTTGGCTGTAAAGCTTGATGGCAATAAGCGTCTTCCATTTTACAAAGAGCTGTCATCAAATATTGGAATAATCTCAGAGACAATTATCGACCCAAAACAGGTACGAAAAATTTCTTTGGAAATTTTTAATAATACTTTCAAAATAAGTTTTCAACTCGCGTTAATAACTTTGTTTGTGGCAGCTTTCACCCTTTATGCGAATCTAATGAGTATAAATAAATTAAGAAAAAAAGACCTACTACCAGTATATTTGGTAGGGTTCTCTGTTATCCAAGTATTTCGTTTGGAACTATTGAAGGTATTTATTTTAACTAATATTGTCAGTTTTTTTTCTATAGCCATGGGCGTAATAATAGCTTTTATATTGTCGGAGGTAATAAACCCAAATTTCTTTGGATGGAAAATTCCGTTACAAGTTTTTCCAGGGTATTGGCTAAAAATCTGGTTTATTGCCACGCTGGCCTCACTTCTTTCCACAGTATTATCTCTCAGAAAGTCAAATGTTATACTGTCATCAAATTTTGATATAAGAAATGTTTAGATCATTATGAATATTAAGCTTTTAGGATTTTTCTTTTGTTTTTGGCTTTTGAATTATAATTTAATGGCTAACGAACATAAAAATAAATTCACGGTAGCTGACCCCAGCTATCAAATTACTTTTCCAAAAGACCATGGTCCGCATAAAAACTTTAGGATTGAATGGTGGTATTTAACAGCAAATCTAAAATCCGATTCCATTGATGACTTGGGAATTCAATGGACGTTGTTCAAGAGTACTCTTGTACCAAGATCTGACAAAAAAAGTAAAAATCTAGATGGCTTTTGGATGGCCCATAGCGCTATAACTACTAAAAATTTACATTATGCTGAGGAACGTTTTGCTCGTAAAGATAGTACACAGGCGGGCGTCACTCTAAGTCCATTTAAAGCCTGGATTGATAATTGGAGTATCACTGGTGACAGTAAACTGGGAACTATCCAGTTAGTTTCTAGTGGTTTAGATTTCTCCGTTTCTTTAAGGTTTTCTACTAATATTAGCCCAGTATTACAAGGCGTTAACGGTTTCAGTAAAAAGTCAGAATATGAAGGAGCGTCTCACTATTATAGTCAACCCTTCTATACAGTAAAAGGTTGGGTAATTTTGAAGGGAGAGCGTCATATTGTAGAGGGTGTTGGTTGGCTAGACCGGGAATGGTCTAGTAATTTGTTAAACAAAAGCCAACTTGGCTGGGATTGGTTTTCTCTCCATCTTGATAATGGACAAAAGATAATGCTCTTCAAAGTACGACAAAATGATGGTAATGATTTTCTATCTGGAGCATGGATTAAACGAGATGGCTCTAAAGAACTGTTAAAGGCTAACGAAATTCAACTTGAAGAGACAGCGTATTCGACGATCAAGGGCAAAGAAATTCCAACTAAATGGAAAATTTCTCTTCTTGGAAGTAATAATGTAGTTATCAACACTAAAGCTCTTAACATTGACTCTTGGATGGAGACTAGTTTCCCATACTGGGAAGGACCCATATCCTTTAGCGGTGATTTATCTGGCGTCGGTTATTTAGAAATGACAGGTTATTAAGCAGATTAAGCTGCTTTACCTTCTAAAACCTTATCGACTTTCTCTTGAGCTTTTCGTTCTTCAACTCCGTCAACCGCGGCTATTTCTCTTGTTAGCCGTTCTAGAGCTGCTTCGTATAGCTGCCTTTCAGAATAAGATTGTTCTCTTTGTTCGTCGTTTCTATGGAGATCTCTTACCACTTCTGCGATTAGGATTAGTTCTCCAGAATTTATTTTTTGTTCATAATCTTGTGCACGCCTAGACCACATTGCTCTTTTAACCTTGGCTTTGCCACCAATAACCTGCAATGCTTTCCCTATAATGTTTGGGCTAGACAACTTGCGCATACCGGTGGACACAATTTTATCTTTTGGAACTTTGAGAGTCATTTTATCCTTCTCGAAGGAGAGGACAAACATTTTTAGCTCAAAGCCAGCAACATTTTGTACTTCTTCATCAATTATTCTACCAACACCATGTGAAGGATAAACCACAAAATCGTCAATTTGAAAATCTTCAGTTGATATTTCACTATCCATTAAAATTCACCACTAATCAAAAAAAGTTGGTGTAGCATAATTAAAAAAAAATTTCTACCTAAAAATTAATCCCCTTCTCCCGGTTTATCGGAGAAGAATTTCTCAAGTTTACCTGGTTCGTCTTCCATTTTATCTGCATCTGGTAACGGATCTCTTCTAATTGTAATGTTTGGCCACTGCTCGGAATATTTTCTGTTAAACTCAACCCATTCAGCAGCGTCAGGTTCTGTATCGGGCTTAATAGCATCTGCTGGACACTCTGGTTCACATACACCACAGTCGATACACTCATCAGGGTGAATAACAAGCATATTTTCACCCTCGTAGAAGCAATCGACAGGGCAAACATCAACACAGTCCGTATATTTACATCCTATGCACTTGTCATTGACAATGTAGGTCAACTAGCTCTCCCAAATATATCCTACTATTAATAATAAGATTTAATTATTGGAAAGAAAGTTTAATTTTTCTTTAAGAGCTTTTAAATTTCTCCTCGCCTTTTTATTGGGTTTATATTTTTCTCTTGATTGAAAAAATTTTTTAGCTTGCTTATTGTCTTCTTCTAATATTTTATAGAACGCTTTAGCTTTTTCGAAAGAAACTCTCTTTACAGCTATCTCCTCAACCAAGATTGTTTTTCTTACCCAATCGTTCTCTATAACCAATTTACTACCCACATTTAAAGGAGAAGCGGGCTTTGTTGTGATTTTTCCAGATAACCGTACCAAACCTTTTTTAATATTTGAAGCTGCTAAATTTCTCGTTTTATAGAGTCGTGCTGCCCATAACCATAAATCTAATCGACACTGGGATAGTTTTGGTTTTTCAAAAACAGTCAATTTTTGAGAAGAACTCGTAGCGAAGAAAAGGGGGAGTCATTTTTTGCAATTCTATTATTTTGTTTTTTCTTTTTGTATTGGTGCCTCTTCTTTTTTATTGCATCAGAAATTTCAATTTGTTTTGCTTTTTTGTTCAACAATTGTTTTTTGAACATTACCCTGTAGTAATCACTGTCTTTCTCAAGAGTAATTACTTCATCACCTTTTTCAACTTTCTCATATTTTATTTCATAGCTAAGATTCTTTATAAGCTCCGCAAAGTTTTCCACACCTAATCCAGTAATCGACAACATAGCCGGTTGAACTACTATCCATTCATCCTTGGTACACTCTTTGATTAAGAAATAGAGTCTTTCAAGCATATCTATTCGTACAGCTCTATTTCCAGCCACAAAAAAGCCTGCAACTAAATATTGCTTTTTAGAGATATTTTTGTCGAATTCAACTGTGACAAGGCCTGGCGGGGGCTGAAATGTTTTACTCTCAAGCGTAACATAAAAAGCATTAAACAAAGCGATTCTTAGCTTCGATGCTTCTGGTTTGAGAAGCGTTGCATCATAAATTGTTTTATAGCCAAATTTTATACCTAAGTTTCTGAGGTTAACTTTAGACTCATTATCGATACTTTTGAATTGGTCTATAACCTGCGACTTTATAACTACGCCCAAATTATTTACAAAAATATGGGCAAACCCCGCAGCTGCGCCACTGAACTCATTACTATTTGCAAGACTTTGAAGATTGGGCATGAGGGTTTCAATTTTATTTGCAATAAAAATATCGAGCTTTCTTTGAATTTTTTCTAAGTTACCTTTATTAAGCTCATCTGACTTGGTTAACTTTACTTTTGGGGTCAATATTTTTTGACCCTTTTCTAGTTCCCCAACCTTACTGCCATGCCACAGCACTTGTCCATCTATAGTTAGGGCAATTTCACTCTGAGGCGCTTCGTAAAAACGATTCACTAAATCTACAAGATGTTGATGCAAAAAGGGTCTCGCGACCTGCATTAACTTCTTATTCTCTAATACAGATCCTCCTCCAGAGAGATTGAAAACAAACCCCTCCATCTTTCCAAATAGATGCCCTTTAATATAGAAGCAGCTATCCTCGCGTAATTCAAAATCTTTTTTATCAAAATTTTCTGACATTCCCTTTTTTATCAAGACTGACCTCCTGAGGTCAACAAATCGTTGTGTTAGTTTCTTATGCAAGGCATCTGACAGCCTATCCTCGATACTCCTGGTTATATCTATAAAATATGCACTATCTATTAACCATTTGTTAATGTTAGCGACAAATGACCAAGTTCTTATGAAGGCTAACCTTTTAGACAAAATATCTATATCACCTTCAATACTATCTAGCCGATCAATCTCCATTTTAAGCCAATCAGAGGGAATAAATCCTTGACTTCTTACAAAATCAAAAATTTTCAAAATTAGACCTGCATGATCCTGATTGGAAATCTTCCTAAAATCTGGTATTTGGCATGCCTTCCATAAAAGCTCAACTTCGTCTCGTTTCATTTCTTTTAAAAGCTCAGAATTATTTAACTTGATAAATTTCAAAATACTGATATCAGATCCATCTTGAGAACGCTCTAAATACTCTTGACTTGCCATCAGATCTAGTGACTTTATAAGCACCCCAATGTTATTAAAGTTCAGTTCAGTATTACGCCATTTTATTTTTCTGAGCATCGGAAAGATATTATTCTCAATATCGTTAATCAGCATTTCCCCCATTTGCTTTATGCTTCCAGTTTCACCAAAGAACCCATCTGTTGTGTAACGTCCCGCGCGACCAGCAATCTGTGCAATTTCTAAAGTATTCAAGGGTCTTAGACGACGTCCATCAAATTTTTGCATCGCAGCAAAATAAACGTTATTTATTGGTAAGTTAAGTCCCATACCTATTGCATCAGTTGCGACTATATGATCAACATCCCCATTTTGGTACAGTTCAACCTGCGCATTTCTCGTTTTTGGAGAAAGTGCTCCCAACACAACTGCCGCCCCACCCTTAGATGTTCTTAAATGCTCGGCCATCTCATAAACTCTATCAACTGAGAAATCTACTACTGCTGACCGGGGACTCAATTTAGATATGTTCTTCTTTCCAGAATAACTCAACCGTGAAAGTCTGTCTCTGTTAACTATTTCAACATCGGGGATTATAATTTTTATTAAATCCTTTATTATGTTTGACCCCAAAAATAGTGTCTCAAATTGTCCACGTGAATATAATAACTTGTCGGTAAATATATGTCCTCTCTCTTCATCTGCACACAATTGAATTTCATCAACTGCTAAAAACTCAAATGACATACCAACTGGCATGGCCTCAGTCGTACAGACCCAATATCGCGCATGTTTTCCTCGTATTTTTTCTTCGCCGGTATTAAGTACAACGTTTTCCACCCCCTTTAATGAGACAAGTCGATCGTATATTTCTCTAGCAAGTAGCCTCAGGGGAACGCCTATCACTCCACTTTTGTAGGAAATCATCCTTTCCAAGGCATAATACGTTTTGCCGGTGTTTGTAGGACCTAAAACCGCTCTACATATCGAGGAACTCTTATTGCCAGGTTTGAAATTCATTTGAAAATATTTTATAATTTAGTGACTATAGGTTTTCAAGTATAGTTTGGAACACTTTTTCAATAGCAGTATATTTTATAAAACCTGTAAGCAAAAAACTGAAATTTTTAAATAGAAAGAATATTATGAGTGAAATTCTAGAAAAGGCTGTTGAAGCGATAAGCGATAAAATGGCAGGAGCAGCTTTTGATTCAAGTGTTAAGTTTAAAATTGAAGCTGAGGGCTCCATAGTTGTAGATGGTGAGGGGGTAAGAGTATCCGATGAAGAAACTGATTGTACATTAGTTGCTTCTCTTGAAGTCTTCACAAAAATTCTTGACGGCGATATGAATGCGACAGAGGCCTACATGACAGGATCATTAAAGGTAGAAGGCTCAATGAGTGCTGCTATGGAATTGAGTAACATACTAGCCTAGAAAATTAATGGAGACAAATCTCAGCAAATATATGCTTGAGAATGGGCAAACCGTATTCAAAAAATCTAAAGATGGAAGAAAAATACGGACGGCAATTTGGACAACCCAAAAAAAGAAAGTGTATGGAACAGTTTTTTTTCTAAATGGTCATCGTGAGTTCATAGAAAAGTATTCAGACACATTTGAGTTTTTTATTAAAACAGGCTTCAACGTCATAACACTTGATTGGAGAGGTTGGGGACTTTCTGAACGACCCTTTCCTAACAGGCCCAAAATCCAACACATTTCTAGTGCTGGGGAATATCAATTGGACCTAGATAATATTATTAGTTTAGCGAAGGAAAAAAGTTTAACCAATCCATGGTACCTAGTTGCTCATTCCTTGGGTTGTCTTATAGGGTTGAGAAGACTGATATCAGAGCCATTATGTTTTGAAAAATACATTTTCTTATCTCCACTCTGGGGTCGTTTCCCTCATGTTCCAAGACCAATTCAAAGATTTGTTATAAAAACCGAAAAAGCACTGCGATTTTTGGGATTAATAATGGTTACCGAGCAAAACCCAGAAAAATATATGCCATATTCTCTGACAGTAGAATTTAAAAAAAACACTCTTACATCCGATGGTAAACAATTTAAACGCCTGCAGACAATATTAAGAGAAAACAAAAATTTGCATAGTGGCACACCAACCCTTGGTTATTTTATTGAAATATTGAAGGAAATTGACGCACTGAGCCTGACTGAGATACCAAATAGAAAAATATTGGTATTGCTTGCTGAGCTGGAACAGATAACTGATAACAAAGCAGTCACGAAAGCAATTGAGAGGTTTGAATTCATTGATGTAGTTACAATCAAAGAGGCTCAACATGAAATCTTAATTGAAAAAGAAAAAATTAGACGAGAAGCTCTATCCTTGATGGACACATTTCTTAAATCGTAATTATCTACTATGCTCACTAAAAATACTGATAATTTGCTTATGAACTAGCGGATCACCGGAGGCAATAACATCTCCCCCAGTCAATGGATATGAACCGTCAAGATTACTTATGATACCACCGGAAGATAAGATAATAGCCTCCGGTGCCCTAATATCATACTCTTGAAGACCAAATTCAATTACAGCGTCAATGTATCCTTCAGCTAACATGGCGTATGCATAACAATCTAATCCGTACCTATCTAATTTTGAAAGCCTCATGATTTCATTTAAACCCGTTTGAAATGTTTGGCTTGATATTGTAGGAGATGACGTCGCAACGACTGCATTGGCTAAATTTTCACATTTTCTGACACTAATAGACTTTGGATTATTGCTTTTAAGGTTGATTTTCTTGAAAGCTTTTCCAAAGCCCCCCCAAAAAAGTTCGCCGGTAAATGGCTGATAAATAACGCCCATTATTGGTTTAGTGTTTCGAACCAGAGATAAAAGAACCCCCCATGTTGGAATGCCTGAAATGAAGGCTTTTGTTCCATCAATAGGGTCTATGATCCACGTGAAGTCAGTTGAACCACTTTTCTTTCCGTACTCTTCCCCTACTATTGAGTCATTTGGATAAAGTTTTTCAATCATTTTCCTTATTTTTTTTTCTGCTGACTTATCTGCAATTGTCACGGGGTTGAAAGAAATTTTGGATTTATTCTCAATAATCAAATTTTTTTTAAAATAGTTATTTGTTATTTTTCCAGCCTCATAGACTATATCTATCGCGTTCTCACAAAGGCTCTGTTTCTCTTGCTCAGTAAAGATTTTTAACTCCGTGGTGCTTAAATCGGATTTTTAATTTATATTTTCTAACATTTTATTTGATTTTTTTTTAACAAAAATTCATTGAATACTTGAAAAAATAGCTTACATGTCCGATAGTAAGGTAAATTTTAACACAATAATCAATTAGGGGTCAGTAAAAATGGCAGAATATCAAACTGCAAAATCATATGTAGATTCTTCTCAGGCCATAGACATAGGTCTTAGAGCACACATGAACAAAGTGTATGGTCTCATGGCACTAGCGATGTTGATAACAGGGGCCGTAGCTTACGCAGTTGGCACAACACCAACATTAGTTATGGCTATATTTGGAACATGGCTACAGTGGGTAGTAATGCTAGCGCCACTTGGCGTAGTATTTGTATTTAGTGCAAAGATTCACTCTATGCGAACTCAGACAGCGCAATTAGTTTTCTGGTTATTTGCCGCGTTAATTGGACTATCAATATCGTATATTTTCTTGGCATATACTGCAATATCAATCGCGCAAACATTTTTTACTACTGCAGTCGCTTTTGGCGCACTTAGCTTATATGGATATACCACCAAAAAAGATTTATCCGGATTAGGAAATTTTTTATTTATTGGTCTGATCGGCATAATCGTAGCGTCCATCGCAAATTGGTTTTTTCAAAGCCCAGTCATGCATTTGGCAATTTCAGCGATAGGAGTTTTGATATTCGCAGGATTAACCGCATACGATACTCAGAATATTAAAAACACTTACCTACAGTATAGGTCATCATACGGTGAAGAATATGCGGAAAAGATGGGTATAATGGGAGCTTTGTCCTTATATCTCAATTTCTTAAATATGTTTATGTTCCTTCTCCAATTTATGGGAAACAGAGACTAATTATTTAGGTAGCAGCTTTTTCAGGAAAGTTGCTGCCTTACTTAATTTTACCTTCTTTGTATTCTACGTGCTTTCTTGCTACTGGATCATATTTTTTGACTACCATTTTATCCGTCATAGTGCGTGAATTTTTCTTTGTGACATAAAAATGCCCTGTATCTGCAGAAGAATTTAGTCTGATTTTTATTGTAGAAGGTTTCGCCATATTTTATTTCCTTGTTTGATAGTTAAATATTAAAACTAATAAAATTAGTCAATAAACATTTTTAACTTATAAAAATAAAATCTGAAGAAGCACCATGCTTAAAAAAAGGGACTCCTTTTTTGTTTGGGCCATCTTTAATGATCTCTTTGACTTCATTAAGGACAACCTCAGTTATAAAAGGTAAGTTAAGGCTCTTGACTTCATTAATATCAATCCAGTGTAAATGACTTAATTCGGTTGATGCGGAAGAAAAATCATCTAGGTTTCCATGAACATTCTCGGCCCTACAGATGAAAAAACGTGCATCAAATCTCCTTGGTCTTCCTGGCGGGGTTATAGCTCTAAACACATATTCCAGATTGCTGGCATCAGGCAAATAACAACCATTACAAAAATCTTCCCAACCAGGACTCACGGTTAGAACGTTTTCAACCTTCGCACATAGACGTAAACCAGCTTCTTCCCACAACTCTCTTATTGCGGCTACACTCAGTTCTTTAGCAATTTTCTTTTCAGAGTATTGATGAAGTAAATCAATACCTTTTTTATTAATACTTTTAAATAATTTGACATTAGCATCGTCTTCATCGACTGCCCCTCCAGGGAATACATATTTACTTGGCATAAAAACTGCCTTATTCCCTCTTTGTCCCATAAGAACATATGTACTATTTTTTTTTTGCCTGAGTAGGATAACAGTTGCCGCATCTCGAATTGGTACTTCATCGTTGTCATTCATTTTTCAAAATCTTTCACAAATATTTAACTTAATTATTGTATTGCATTTTTCTTTATCTAGCCTACAAAAAAGAATAAATTTTGAACTTATTTAAAATAATGACACCAAATACTCAAAAACAAATCTCAGATATAAAACTTGATCCTAATGTTCCAGTAATGATTTTCGATGCTGATGAAGTACTTGTTCACTTTGCTGAGCCTTTCGCGAAATATCTTAAAAAACATGGCCACCGCTTACACCTGACTGGCTATCGATTAGATAACGCAATTAAAAAAGCAAAGACGGATGAGGTAGCCACTCCAGATACAGTAAAAGATCTGGTATGGGGATTCATAAATGAGGAAACGAAAATTCAACCGGCCGCAAAAGGTGCACCACAAGCACTTAAGAAACTCCAAGAATATGCTCAAATTATAATTTTGAGTAATGTCCCTTATTCCGTTCATAATGATAGAGTGGCAAACCTCAAAGATCTAGATATGGATTATCCATTAATTAGTAATGAAGGGATGAAGGGGCTGGCTGTGAAGGAAATCCTCAAAAACCATAAGGCGCAGTCCTTTTTTATTGATGATAATCCCTATCAAGTAGAAAGCGTATATAATGACAATCAGCAAACAGTATGTGTTCATTTTTCGGTTTGTGACTTAGTTAAGCCTTATATGCCTAAAGCTGTTGGAGCATCTATAGAGCCTACCTCATGGGAAGATTTAGTTTCCCAGTTAATAGGCCGTTTAAAAGATGCCGAATGAAAATTAAAGGGATTATCTTCGATAAAGATGGCACTTTATTTGACATCCAACGATCATGGTCGGAGTGGGCTAAAGCCTTTGTTACGAAGTTTAGTAATCAACATAATCTAGACAAACTGAAATTGGCTAAAGCAATAAACTTTGACTTAGCTTCTGATAAATTCATGAGGGAAAGTATTTTTGTGCATGGCTCCGTGGATGAGGTTGTAGATGCAATTTTCCAAAAGTTCCCGCAAGTAATGAAAAAGAAGATTCATGAAGGTCTATTTGAGGGTTCTGGTGATGCTAAACAAGTACCATTAACTAATCTACAAACATTGTTTACTAACTTAGAGACAATTACATTCGGTCTAGTTACAAATGACAGTGAAAACAATGCTATAAAACATCTTGAACAGCATAATTTAACTCAATATTTCGATATGATAATCGGCTATGACAGTGGATATGGTTCTAAACCGGAACCCGGACAATTGGAGGCTTTTTTAAGAAAAACAAATTTACTATCCCAAGAGGTGCTGATGATTGGTGATAGCACTTATGACTTAGTCGCAGCGAATAGAATAAGTATGCCGTGTCTTGGAGTATTGTCAGGAACTGCAAATAAAAAAGAATTAAGTGCCCATACCCCCTTTGTAATTGATAGTATTGATGAATTAGAGGCGTGGCTCAAAAAGAACTTTTCCAGCCAAGTAGATATCATATAATGATTTACAAGATGTTTGGTGCGAATTTATAATGAGAAGAAAATCTTCACGTATTTCCAACAAAGAAATTAGAGCCTCGAGGCTTTCGCTTAAGCAACTGAATTGGCAGATACCATATAACTTTGATAATTTTGTTGAGCCGCTCAAGGAAGAGGCAGTGATTGCGATACATAATACGGCAATGAAGATTCTCGAGGAGATCGGCGTCCTATTTCTAAATCCAGAAGCATGCAAGATTCTTCAAAAAGCAGGATGTAAAGTAGAACTTGATGACTCAAAGGTGAAAATGGATCGCCGATGGGTTATGGACATGTTGAAAACAGTTCCACAACATTTTTCCATCACACCAAGAAATCCCAAGAATAAAATTAAGATTGGAGATCGGCATATTGTATTTGGTAATGTTTCTTCTCCACCAAACGTGTTGGATCTAGATAGAGGAAAGAGGCCTGGAGATTTTGATAGCTTTAAAGATTTAACAAAATTAACTCAATTTTTCAATTGCATTCATTTCTCAGGAGGATATCCAGTAGAGCCAGTAGATATTCATCCCTCAATTCGACACTTACATTGTTTATTTGAACAACTCACCCTTACCGACAAAGTAGTTCACGCTTATTCACTGGGTCCAGAAAGAGTGGAAGACGCGATAGAAATGGCAAAGATTGCCTCTGGTTTAGATGAAAAGGAATTCTTTTCAAAACCAAGAGTTTTTACAAACATCAACTCTACTTCCCCGCTGAAGCATGATTGGCCAATGCTTGACGGTGCTATGCGATTTGCAAAAAAAAATCAGCCTGTGGTAGTCACCCCATTCACACTGGCTGGTGCAATGTCGCCTGTTACAATCACTGGATCAGTTGCACAAGCTTTAGCTGAAGCATTATCTGCCATTGCACTGTTTCAATATATAAGCCCTGGAAGTCCTTGTGTATTAGGGACTTTTACATCAAATGTCGACATGAAAAGTGGAGCGCCTGCCTTTGGAACACCTGAGTATATCAGAGCAACACAGATTACGGGTCAAATGGCTCGATTTTATAAAATCCCTATACGTGCGTCGAATGCATGTGCATCTAATGCTCCAGACGCTCAGGCTACGTGGGAAAGCTCCAACAGTTTGTGGTCAGCCATTTCTGGAGGAATAAATATGGTTTATCACGGAGCAGGTTGGTTAGAAGGTGGATTAATAGCTAGCTATGAGAAATTTATTATTGATTGCGAGATTATTCAGCAACTGCAAAAATATCTTGATCCTGAAATCACTAATGCTAATGAAGAAAGTTTGGCTTTCTCAGCTATAAGAGAGGTGGGTCATAATGGGCACTTTTTCGGCGCTGTACATACCCAAGAAAGATACAAGGATGCTTTTTATGCACCCATCTTATCAGACTGGCGTAACTATGAGGCTTGGGAAGCAGATGGGAAAATATCTTCGGAGAAAAGGGCAAACAACGTTTGGAAGCAGATTCTAGACGAGTTTGAACCCCCAAACATTAATTCAAAAATAGCATCAGAATTATACGATTTTGTTCAAAGAAGAAAAAAAGAAGGTGGAGCCAAAACTGATTTTTAAAATTCAGCTAATTTTTGTCAATAGCTCGTCAACCGACTTTTTTGCGTCTCCATAAAGCATTCTGCTATTTTCTTTGTAAAACAGAGGGTTTTCGATTCCAGAATAACCGGTGCCCTTACCTCGTTTTGAGATTATGACATCCTTAGATTTCCATACCTCCAGCACTGGCATCCCTGCAATAGGACTATTCGGATCGTCTTGAGCAGCAGGATTAACAATATCATTGGAACCAATAACTATAACTACATCAGTTTCTGAGAAGTCTTGATTTATTTCATCCATTTCGAGAACTATGTCGTATGGCACTTTCGCTTCAGCCAATAATACGTTCATATGACCAGGCAATCTACCCGCCACAGGATGAATAGCAAATCTGACGTTTTTACCCTTATTTCGAAGTCGCTTGGTAAGCTCTGAAATAGACGATTGAGCTTGAGCCACAGCCATTCCGTACCCTGGGACAATAATAATCTCTTTTGCGTTTTCGAGCATACTAGCAACAGAGTCATTGTCAGTTGCGACCATCTCTCCCTCTATATCGGCTAATGGTTCTCCACTTCCTCCCCATCCCCCTAATATAACAGATACGAAGTTTCTATTCATCGCTTTACACATAATGTACGAGAGGATGGCTCCCGAAGATCCGACGAGCGCGCCTGTAACAATCAACAGGTCATTGCCTAACATAAAACCTGTAGCTGCAGCCGCCCATCCTGAGTAACTATTTAGCATTGATACGACGACAGGCATATCAGCACCACCAATAGCCAAAACTAAATGCGCACCGATAACAAAAGCAATTATAGTCATGGCCACCAGCGTCCATATTCCGGTTTGATTGAGATATGTAGCCAAGGCCGTGTCGTTAAGGTACATCCAACCAAGTACTAAACAGACAACAACCATTAATATATTTAGGAGATGTCGACCAGGTAAAATAACTGCTTTTCCAGTTATACTTCCAGCAAGCTTTCCATACGCTACTACGGATCCTGTGAAAGTAATCGCACCTATAAAAATACCAAGAAATACTTCTGTATCGTGGATCACTTTATCGGCTCCAAAATACAATTTGCCGGGGTTGATTTCCTGATTCAAACCAATAAACACTGCTGCTAAACCGACAAAAGAATGTAGGGCTGCTACCAATTCAGGCATCCCTGTCATTTGAACTCTTTGGGCAACAAACAATCCAATTATTGAACCTACAATAAGGCTCGGAATTAAATACTTAGACACACTCATTTCCGGGCCTAATACAGTTGCCAAAATGGCTATAGCCATACCCACAATACCAAACCAAACACCTCTTTTAGCTTTTTCTTGGTTGCTCAGCCCACCTAGAGAGAGGATAAATAATACGCTTGAACCGATATACGCCGCTGTTACTAACTCTGTACTTAGCATAAGAAACCCTCTTAACTTTTCTGAAACATGGCGAGCATTCTTTTCGTAACAAGAAATCCTCCCACGATGTTTATTGTTGCGATCAAAACGGAAATACTGGCAAGTATTTCCACCACGAAATTAGGCGACCCAACCTGCAAAAGTGCACCCACCACAATAATTCCGGATATCGCATTGGTCACGGCCATTAATGGTGTGTGCAATGCATGATTTACATTCCAAATAACCTGAAAGCCAACGAAGCAAGACAAAACAAATACTATGAAATGTTGCATAAATGCTGGAGGAGCATATTGACCTAAAAGAGCCATGACCAAACCTCCCAGGGTTAACATTCCTACTTGAAAGGAACCAGCCTTTCTAGTAGCTGCAGCTTCTTCAATTTTCAATTGCTCGGGTGTTTTTTCAACCCCTTTTGCCTTTTGTGCTGTTGGCACCGCTTTAACCTTTGGAGCTGGCGGCGGGAACATCACTTTTCCACCATGAGTTACAAGCGACCCCCTAATAATATCGTCATCGAGATTTATATCGACTTTTCCATTATTTTCAGGTGTTAGATCGTCAAAAAGGTGTCTTACATTATTGGCGTAGAGAGATGATGACTGTTTTGCCATTCTACTTGGGAAATCTGTATAGCCTATAATCGTAACGCCATTTTTTGTAACGACTTTTTTATCTGCCTTCGTTAAATCACAATTCCCACCCTTTTCAGCCGCAAGGTCAACGATTACTGAGCCTGGCTTCATCTTGGCAACCATATCTTTCAGCCATAATTTTGGTGCACCTCTTCCTGGAATTAGCGCTGTTGTAATCAATATATCTATATCTGGAGCTTGCTCTCGGAAACATTCCAATTGCTTTTTTCTAAATTCGGGACTCGAAGGTGCTGCGTAACCTCCATCGGTTGAGCTACTTTCATCAAAATCAAGAAATAAAAATTCGCCTCCCATAGACTCAATTTGTTCAGCGACTTCAGGCCTCACGTCGAATGCTCTTACTACAGCACCTAGGCCTTGGGCTGCGCCAATTGCAGCGAGACCAGCAACCCCTGCTCCTATTACAAGGACCTTAGCAGGTGGAACTCGGCCAGCAGCTGTTATTTGTCCAGTAAAAAATCGACCAAAATTATTTGCAGCCTCTATCACAGCTCTGTAGCCGGCAATATTTGCCATCGATGAAAGAGCATCCATCTTCTGAGCTCTACTAATTCTTGGGATCATATCCATAGAAAGAGAGGTTATCTTTTTCTTATTTAAGTCTTTTACAAGCTGAGGGTTTTGAGCTGGCCATATGAAAGTAATTAAAATCTGTCCAGCTTTAAATTTCTTTATTTCAGCAGTGGTAGGTTGATTAACTTTTATAAGCGCTTCACTGTTTTTAATGAGATCGCTTGAAGACGCCATAACTTTTACCCCAGCTGCTTTGTATTCAGCATCAGCAAAGCCTGCACTAGCACCCGCACCTTTTTCGATCAGACACTTATGACCTAACTTTGACAAAAGTTGAGCGCTTTCTGGTGTTAGTGCTACTCTATTCTCGTCTTTCTTATTTTCTTTTAATGCTCCAATAATCATGATGTTCTCTTGAGATTCTTTTTATTATTGTTTTTTTTCTTCGTAGTCTTCTCCACAGATAGGTTGTTTTAGACAAAAAACTACAAGAAAGTCAAATGCAAAAAGCCATTATGCTTCTAGCAAGTCTATGTAATAACAAGGCTGTCTCTATAATGCTTTTGGAGCGGGCGATGAGATTCGAACTCACGACATTTACCTTGGCAAGGTAACGCTCTACCCCTGAGCTACGCCCGCACCAAATTTTTTATACATGGAAAATTGTGAAAAACAAATAAAATAATTGGTATATTTTTTAAGAAGCTAAATTATCAAACTTTCATTTGATAAAGTAATTTAAGGTTGTTAATTAAAATAGCATGAACGACATTTCATATTTGGGCGATCTCAATAGTGAGCAAGAAAAGGCGGTGCGACAGACCGATGGGCCAGTTCTAGTTTTGGCAGGTGCAGGCACTGGGAAAACAAAGGCTTTGACTGCACGAGTCGCCTATTTGATAAAAAGTCTTAATGTAAGATCACATAACATTCTAGCCGTCACGTTCACCAACAAAGCAGCGAATGAGATGAAATTCCGAATAGAGGAACATATTGGGCATATTTCTGAGGGCTTAAAGTGGATTGGCACTTTTCATTCAATATGCGTTAAAATTCTTCGGAGACACGCTGAAAAAGTAAACTTAAATTCTAGTTTCACTATTATTAATACAGACGATCAAATTCGTTTATTGAGGCAGGTGATAAAGCTTGAATCAATTGATGAGAAAAAATGGCCCCCTCGATTGCTCGCTTACATCATTGATCAATGGAAAAATAAGGCTTTAACATATCAAAACATTCCAGAAGACGACTTTCAATTTGATGGGAAAGCAAAAAAGCTCTACGAAATTTATCAATCCCGCTTAAGTACGCTAAATGCTGTTGACTTTGGTGACTTGATTCTTCATGTCATAGAAATATTGAAGACAGATACCTCTCTCCTGTTCAATTATCAAAACTTGTTTAAGTATATCCTCGTTGATGAGTATCAGGACACGAACATGGCACAATACCTATTGCTACGATTACTAGCACAAGGAAGCAAAAACATTTGTTGTGTAGGTGACGATGATCAGTCCATTTATGGATGGAGAGGAGCGGAGATAGGAAACATTCTGAAATTTGAAAAAGACTTCCCTGGCGCCACAGTTATACGATTGGAACAAAACTACCGATCAACTTCAAATATCTTAGGCGCAGCAAGTGGTCTAATAGAAAGCAACCAGGGAAGACTTGGCAAAACCTTGTGGACTGAGTCAAATGTGGGAGACAAAGTTCAAATAATCAAACATATTGATGGGAAGGATGAAGTATCTTGGATTTGTGATGATATTCATAATAAAATAAAGTCGGAAAAAATAAAATTTTCTGATATTGCAATATTGTTCAGAGCAACATGGCAATTTAGAGATTTTGAGGATCTCCTTCTAAGAAGAGATATTCCACATATTATAATAGGTGGCACGCGTTTTTTTGATCGACAAGAAATTAAGGATGCTGTGGCTTATCTTCGGATAATAAATTCTGATGCAGACAGCTTAGCGTTAGAAAGAATAATTAATGTACCAAAACGAGGCATAGGAGAGAAATCACTACAACAACTACATAATATTGCGAGAGAAAATAATTTTAGGTTGATAGATGCCGTGCGTCATGTGGTGAAGACCGACTTGCTAAGTAAAAAGATACAAGAGAACCTTGGGCGTTTTATTGATATGTTAGATATATGGCGTGATGTGGGTTCATCCGATAAGAAAAATCATATTGATCTCGCCGAGCAGGTTCTGGACGAATCTGGTTATACGGATATGCTTCAAAATGAACAAACACCAGAGGCAGAAGGTAGGTTGGAGAATCTAAAAGAATTGGTATCAAGCTTAAATGATTTTTCTGATCTTCAAGCGTTTCTTGATCATGTCTCACTTGTCATGGAAAACCAAGTTGACAGAAATCCAGATAAAGTCTCCTTAATGACCTTACATGCCTCTAAGGGTCTTGAATTCAAACAAATATACCTTCCAGGTTGGGAGGAAGAAACTTTTCCTAACAAAAAATCTTTGGATGATAATGGTCAAAACGGTTTAGAAGAAGAACGAAGGCTAGCTTATGTAGGAATTACCCGAGCAAAACTTTTATGTACAATAAGTTCTGCAGAGAGCAGATATAAATTTGGCGATTTCAACTTCAATCTAGAAAGTAGGTTTATAAAAGAATTACCCAATAACTATGTTGAAGACTTGACACCTTCAGGGTTCCAATCTTCCAATGCAATGAACCAATCAAATTTTCTTGAGCAAGAATCGTCATTCTACAGATCACCGGGCTGGAGCAGGCTTCAAAACAACATCGCTAATAATTCCTCTCCATTTTTCAATGGCGCATTAAACGTAAGTAAAACGTTTAACGTTGGCGATCGCGTATTCCACGAAAAATTTGGCTACGGAATTATAACTGAAGTAGAGAGTGATAAGGCACTCGTTGATTTTGAAAAGGCAGATAGAAAAAATATTAAAACAGCATTTCTTACTTCTGAAAAAGACCTGTAATCCTGAACTCTAAATAAAGCAGAAACCCAATCAAGCTACAACACGCGAAAGTGCGCACTGGCTCCAAAGCTCGTTCATAGCATTAACTAAAAAGTCAATATTGGAAAAAGAGTGAACAGGAGATGGAGTTATCCTTAACCTTTCCGTTCCTTTAGGAACAGTTGGGTAGTTTATCGGTTGGACATAAATTCCATAATTTTCCATTAAAATATCACTTATCATTTTACATTTAATGGGATCCTTGATCATAACAGGCACTATATGGCTTGGATTAGATAAGTGAGGTATATTATGCTGATCAAGCTTTTCTCTCAGATATTTTACTTTTCGTTTTTGATCTGCTCTCTCAATTTCAGAAGATTTTAAATGTCTGATTGAGGCAAGAGCACCGGCAGCAATTGCCGGAGGTAGTGCAGTTGTAAAAATAAAGCCGCTTGAGAAAGATCTTACAAAATCACAAACCTCTTTTGAGCCACTGATGTAACCACCAAGAACTCCAAAAGCTTTCCCTAGCGTTCCTTCTATTATAGAGATTCGATCAGCAACTCCATCCCTCTCAGAAACGCCTCCTCCCCTCTTGCCATAAAGACCTACAGCGTGTACCTCATCCAAATAAGTTAGCGCTCCGAATTCATCGGCCACATCGCATATATCAGAGATAGGTGCTATATCCCCGTCCATTGAATACACAGACTCAAAAGCAATGATTTTTGGAATATTAGGGTCAAGGTTGCTGAGATGATTTCTTAGATCATTTACATCATTATGCTTCCAAATAATTTTCTTGGCTCGTGAATGCCGAACTCCCTCTATCATTGATGCATGGTTTAGTTCATCAGACAAAATTACACAATTTTCTAAATTTGCACCTAAGACTGAAAGCGAAGCCCAGTTGGAGACATAACCGGAGGTGAAAAGCAAAGCTGAGTCTTTTCCATGTAAGTCTGCCAATTCCTGTTCAAGCAAGACATGATAATGATTTGTCCCCGATATATTTCTAGTTCCTCCAGCACCAGCACCACACTTTTCCAACGCCTCACTCATTGCTGCAATAACCTCTTTATTCTGACCCATTCCCAGATAGTCATTTGAGCACCACACTGTGACATCGCGTTCCTTTTTTCCGACATAATTTTTGGCTCGAGGAAAAGATCCTTTATATCTTTCAAGATCAGCGAAAACCCGATAATTTCCTTCTTGTTTTAACTTTTCAAGTCTTTCCTGAAAAATTTTATCGTAGTTCATTTTTACTCTCCCTAGGAAAATTTGATTTTGTTTCTGCAAGCGTAATTACGTCTGATGACTTTCTTAAGTTTGGTAGCATCCAATTCCAAAGCGTGGCATCTTTAACAGGTAAGGCCATAAATAGATGTTCAAGTACCGCTAATCCCGCCAGAGTACTCAACAACAAATATCCAAACTGGATATCTGACATGGGCTCAGCAGCAAAAGTAAATCCCACTAAAAATAGAAACATAAGACATAACATAATAGTAGAAGCGATAAAGAAAAAACCGATAGGCGCAACTCTACAAAATGTCGCGATATGCTTTAGTGGAGCCGTCAAAAAATGTAAATTTATATACGGCACACCAAAGAAAAGATTGAGCTTGGCCGAAACTCTAGCCACATAAAGGATTAAAAATGTAGTAAATCCAAAATTATTTTCTGCACCAATTGACAGAACGGCCATAATAAATAAACAGGAAAGTAGAAAACATTCATTCAGTGCTATTGACCGGAACCCATTTATAAAACGCTCACGTTCTGTATCTCCATCTATTTCTTGCTTTTCTAAAAGAGGAATGCCTGCAACAACACCTGTTAAGAATGTTAATTCAACCCATCCCCAAATAAATAAGCTCGCCAAAAAAGAACAGAAAATTTCTGCATAGCTCATACCACCCAAACAACTACAATAAGAGTACCATGCGCAAAAAAACAGGGGCAAAGTAACTAGAACCACTGTGAACCGTGTCTTGCTATCACCTAAATCCAATCGCTTTGCTGTATATAAAATTATGCCGGTTAAAAACCACCATAAAAATAAAACAAAAAATATACTGAATATTGAGCTCATAAACTTCTTTCTTCTTTCAATAACTTGGCTGTAGTCTGCTAGTTTCAGGAACGGCATTTTTCTTTGCAGGAATAGCGTATAATCTCACAAATGCTATGCCCAAGTTTAATGCTCCTATCGGTCTTTTAAGTAATCCGCTTACACCCTGTGCCTGTTTAGCTCTCCCATAGGCCAACATAGCTTTTTTTACCCTCTTTAAACCAATCATCCACTTAGGGTTATCGTGATCTATTTCAATGGGAAATACTTGTCTTGAAATTTCAGTAGTCATTCTTAAAACCTGGTCGTCATACCAATCAATGTCTACTCCCAACGCTTTGTGGAACTCAGGTCTAGCATGATCTCTTACATACATTGTTGCATAAACGGCAACTAAAAAGAATTTTATCCAGTAAACATTTAAACCTGATGTTAGCTTCGGATCAGATCGCATCAGCAATGCAAAGGCTTCCCCATGTCTAAATTCGTCATTACACCATTTTTCAAACCATTTAAATATTGGATGAAATCTAGAACTAGGGTTCTTTTCCAAATGGCGATAAATTGTAATGTATCTAGCATAGCCTATTTTTTCTGATAGATAAGTAGCGTAGTAAATAAACTTTGGAGCAAAGTATGTATATTTCTTCTTTCTTGTTAAGAAGCCCAAGTTAACAGCAATATTTGCTTCTCTTAACGCATCATTAATGAAACCAGCATGCCGAGCCTCATCTCTAGCCATCATGGCAAATAGTTCACAGATATCTGCGTTATTTCCCTGTCGTTTCATCTCTTTATAAAGCACACACCCGGAAAACTCCGACGTAAGAGAGCTTACCAAAAAGTCAATAAACTCTTTCCTTAATCCTGGCTCTAAATCCTCAAAATCAAAATCGTCCCACTCAGAAGTTTTCTGAAAATGTTTTTTGTTTGGGTCTGAGCGCATTTCCTTTATTAAAGGGTCCCATTCATGTCTAATTGATGAAACATCGACTTTATCCAGTTCTTTATAGTTTGTTGTATAAAACCTTGGGCTAATAAGTGTTTCCTCCATAGCCATATCGGTTGTATTGTCATCAATAATAGTACTCATAGAGAAACCTCCTCTGAAAACGAAAACTCGCAGATTTCCATAAATTCTAATTTGCCAAACACCCTAGTCCAAAGTCTCTCTAATGGCGTCGCTCTAAGAATTGTTGCCTCCCTAGTTTCCGAAATTACTTCTCCATAGGGTGCTTTTACAGGATCACCATGGACGATAACCTCATCGCCAGGATTCACGATCGCTCCATTATTAAATCTTACATGTGCATGTAAAGACTCGAAGGTATTAGATACTTCGATTGTACACGGCGCATGATCTCTTCTTTTTCTAAAAAAACTCATTTTTTCCCCCTTTAAAAAATTGATAAAAATAGCTCACTATTTTTACTACCAAAACTCGTTACATTTAAACTCCAACTTGCTTTACTATCCACTAAAGATATTCTACCAGAGGCAAACCTTTTGATTTCGATCTGGTAAGAATCTAATAATTCTAGCCCTACCTTTTTTCTATTATACTCTAATCCAGTCATAATAACCGATAAAAATCCACTTTTACCATCGTTTGAATTTAGTAGTTCTTCATTTTTTAAATTTGCTATTGACACTGACCCATCGGTTAGCTTTGCCAATACCAAATTTTCTTTCTCCAAAATTTCTATCTTCTCAGGCACATCAAATTTATATCCTGGAATAAAAGACACTGAGAATACAACCAATAAGGAAAACATAACCATAACAAAGATGGCATATAGAAACCCTTTTGGCACCACATCATCCTTTCTATGCTTCGTTGTATCCCGCATCTACACTCCTTGCTCTATTTGAGACTTAAAATCTGAATTGCTTGTAGGCGTCTGGAGATTTATAGTCCCTGCCATTACCGACTTTCTTAAAATGGTAGCAACCTCGTTTACATCTTCTATACAAGAAAAAGCAGGCTCAGTGTTTTTGAATTTCCAAGGCCGGATACTTGGCCAACATGAAATATAAGGAACCCTTTTTCCGGAACTTAATTCGAAGGAAATCGTTCCTAGAGATCCTTTACGTTTCTGCAAATTTACCGCCTTTATTTTTTTGAATGGAATAGAAATCAAAAAAGATAAGGCTGCACCACTCTTTATTATTACTCTATTTTCGGTGATGATATATACAGAGCTTTGAGATTGTATTCCAGCGAGAGCCATGAGTATACATGAAGCTAAAATACCGCTTGAAAGAAAGGGTAGGAAGTCAACTGCAAAAGCTGTATAAAAATCAGTAACTGTCAATCTCGCAGCGAACACGACTGAGAGTATTATCAAATAAAAAGCTAAGAGCTTTAATCCAAAAAAATACCAAGAAAACCCCCAAAAAGAGGGTTTCCCTTTCCATAGAATACTTTCCCCTTCAGGAATTGCTTCCAAAATGTTTTTATGCGCTTCTAATTTTGTTTTATATTCCATTACTTCTCCCTAAAATGCAGATACCAATCTGTCATAAGAGGCATAGAGTTGGCCACCACTATAATAAGCAGATATCTTATCCTCTTCTAACATTGTTACTTTAGTCTGAGCTTTTGTTCTTGGCACTTTTGGGAAATGTTTCCCATAAAGAGTATTTACATGAACACCATCGCTCCGAATTAGTGCCAGAGGCATGGGTAATAAGCATGAAGTTTTATCTTTCAACTCTATTTCAAGATATCTAACAAGCTGCTCTGGTGCATCCACCCAAAGATCTGAAATTTTTCCAACAATTTTTTTGTCAGCCGATACAACGTTCATACCGCGTGGATCTTTTCCTGCTGATACTTCGTATTTTTTCAATGTTCGCATGGGCACTATTTTGGGCTTGCCATGTCCATCCAGCTCAGGAACATCTCTTCGCTCAGCCCATGCTGCGGCGCCTATGCCATCCGTCATTGGATTTCCTGTAGGCGAAAATGGTGCTCCACCTGCAATGTTTTCCCTCTTAATAGACAATTTTCTTTTTTCTTTGCCATTTTCTGGAACGGTAATGCTTCCCCTACCGTGCGGCAGTTTAAATGTCTTTGTCTCTGACGGACCTCCATAGGGTCCTTGATTAGCACTAAGATCACCCTCCTCATTCTCTAAGGGATATCCTTCTCTCATATTCTCTCTTTGCAGATAAATAACTAAGCCTGCAAAAAATAACCAAAATGCATAAAGGGAAATTTGTGCCAAATCCACATTCCCAAAAAATATTACGTTATAAGGTTCCATTTGATATTCTCCTGATTTTCATGGTTAAGTTGGCATTTCTGAAAAACCAAATTTTCCCAATTTTTTTCTATCAAGCTTTAGACTAGACAGATACTGAGAAAGAGGCCCCAAAAAAGCTAATGTTAAAAATAGAAGGAAGATTTCTAAATGATACACAACTAAATACGAAAATGCTGCGTTAGAAGACACAACTAAATTCAGGCCCTCCGAACCAACAATTGACCTAGAAATGTCATTTAAAATTCCACCTAAACCTATGCCCAAGCCAGCGGCCGTTGCTTGAGCTGCCCCCCATGAACCGAGAACAAGACCTCGTCCCGCTCCCTGTGAAATAGGTATGGTCATTGCAATGATCAAAGTCGACACTGCAAATAAACCCGTACCCAAACCAATTAAAAATGACCCAAAAAAATAAAGTGAAGCAAAGTTCATTGGATCAGACATAATTACGAAACAGAGCCCACCAATAGCTATAAAAAGTGCAAAAACTATTGACTTAACTGGCCCCCCTTTTTTTCTTTTTAAAGATCTCGAAGCTATGAGCAACCCAACAAGAGCTCCAACGACCCATATCGCGGTAAGATTTGTAGTAGCTGCCACACTCAATCCCAATATTTCCCCACCATATGGTTCTAGTAAGATATCTTGCATAGAGAGACCCAAAGTTCCGAAGAATACTACTAATAGTAAACTCCGTCCTCCCTGGGATTTAAGGAACAATCGCATGATGGGAATAAATGCAGTCTCTGTATTGTAGATATTTTTCTTTTCTACTGGTCTAAGTTTTTCTTGTCTCCAAATTGCAATTAAATTGAGTAGGAGGGTCACAACAGCTGCTCCTTGAACAACTTGAATTAATTTAAATTTTGTAAAATCTTGCAATAGGGCGCCAAAAGCTACGGCTGCTAAACCCATTCCCAAAAGGAACATAACATAAAGAAGTGCTACAACCTGCGACCGTGTTTGATCCGTTGCTCTATCGGCAGCTAGAGCTAATCCTGCTGTTTGGGTCAGGTGTGCGCCCATACCGGTAGCTAAAAATGAAAAAGCAACTAAAATATGTCCAGCCCACCATGGACCTACCGTTTGATCACCTGAAAGAACAATTATTGAAAATGGCATTACTGCCAGCCCTCCAAACTGCCACATTGTTCCATACCAAATATAAGGCATTCGCTTCCATCCAATAAGAGATTTATGATTGTCAGATTTAAATCCCAAAACAGCTCTCAAAGGAGCCAATAATATAGGAATAGCTACCATGGTTGCTACTAATGAAGCCACGACTCCTAACTCCACAATCATAACTCGATTAAGAGTGCCAACTAATAGCACCGTAGCTATTCCTACAGACACTTGAAATAATGAAAGCCTCAGCAAACTCGACATTGGTAGCTCGCTCGAAACAGCACCAGAAAACGGTAATAGTGAACTGCTTAGTTCTTTAATCATTTTTTTTGACATAATCATATGTTTGCCAATTCCCATGCTTCCGATACATAAAAAAAACCTTTTATTCTTTTGACTTTTGAAAGAGACGCTTTGACACCATGAGCTTCCATTTGATGCAACTTACCCCAATCAATCGGAACGACCTCTGGTGATCTTTCAGATTTTGGGAAATATTTACCCAATCGCAGTTTTGTCCTTAGAGCAAAAGTGCTTGGTATAACGGTGAAAAGAACTGATTTATTTGCTCTGTTGGAAAAATCAACAAGCGACGAGATGACATCTTCTGCGTAATAGTGAATCAAACTATCCATCGCAATTATATAGTCAAAGTTACCAAAGCTATGTTCATTCATATCTCCAGAGAAATACTCAATATTTCTGTGTGACCTGCTTCTATTTTTAGCTACATCGACCAATTTGTCTGAGATATCTACGCCAACAACTTCCGCTCCTCTCTCATCTAGCATTCGTGAGAGGACCCCGGTACCACATCCCGCATCCAATATTCTTGTACCTTTCAAATCCTGGGGAAGTTTATCTAAAATTGCTAAAAGCATTTTTTGACGCCCCTCTCTAACTAATTGGCGTACAAAGGAAACCGGCTCATTCGATGTGAGCTTATCCCAAGCATCACTTGATACCTCATTAAAATAATTCTCTAGACTTGCTCGTTTAGCAAGATAAGTTTTTTGCATTAATCAAATCCTAAAAGTTCAAAAATATCCCTATCTTCCATTGTTGAAGGGGCTAAACCTTCAGTTCCGTTCCATAGAAGATCTGCTAGTCTAATATATTCTTTTTGTACGGCTAAAATATCCTCATCATCACCCATTTCAAATAAGGTCTTCTTTTTAAGACGCGACCGTCTTATAGCATCCAGATCTGGTAAATGCGCAACTCTATTAAAACCCACCTCTTTACAATATTTATCTATCTCATCCGTATCTTTTGATCTGTTTGCTACGCAACCGGCCAGCCTTACATTATAATTTTTTGATTTTGCGTGCACAGCGGCAATTATTCTGTTCATCGCATAAATTGAGTCAAAGTCATTTGCTGTCACTATCAATGCGCGATCCGCGTGTTGTAATGGTGCTGCGAACCCGCCGCATACAACATCACCTAAAACATCGAAAATCACCACATCAGTATTATCGAGCATATGGTTCTGTTTAAGTAATTTTACAGTTTGTCCAACAACATAACCTCCACAGCCAGTGCCTGCAGGAGGACCACCCGCTTCAACGCATTTTACTCCATTATAGCCCTCATATACGAAGTCTTCAGGCCTTAGTTCTTCTGCATGGAAATCTACTTCTTTGAGAATATCAATAACAGTGGGCACCAACCTGCCAGTCAATGTAAAAGTGCTGTCATGCTTCGGATCACATCCAATTTGCAAAACATTCTTCCCAAGCTTTGAAAAGGCAGCGGATAAATTCGATGAGGTCGTAGACTTACCGATGCCCCCCTTCCCGTAGACTGCAAAAACTTTTGCACCATCTATCTTCATATTTGGGTCCATTTTCACTTGAACTGACCCTTCCCCATCCTCTCTAAGATTAGGCACTTCTTTTCTTTGGTCTAGTGGACTCATATTAATCTCCCTTTTTTATTCTGCTGCAAGGCCTACACCTTCGACTTTGTCTTCTAACTCATCAGCGCCTTTTCTTAATGCATCAAGAGTATCTTGATCTGGCTGCCAATATTCTCGTTCGTGCGCTTCAAGCAGTCTATTAGCTACCCTAAGACTGGCCTTAGGATTTAGTTCCGACAGCTTTCTTCTCATCTCTTCATCTAAAACAAATGTTTCTGAAAGTTGATCATAAAGATCAGGGTCAACTTGACCGGTAGTCGCAGACCAACCTAGTGTGTTGGTAATTTGAGCTTCAATTTGTCTAACACCTTCATGACCATGTTGAAGGAGAGGTTCAAACCATTTTGGGTTCAATGACCTCGTTCTAGTTTCTAAATTAATTTGCTCAGATAATGTCCTTACTGCAGCATCACCTCTTGTTTGATCTCCTATATAAACCGGAATTGCGTCTCCCCCGTTCGCTTTTTTTACAGCTCTACTTATCCCTCCAAGTGTATCAAAGTAGTGATCAATAGTAGTTACACCTAATTCAACGCTCTCTAGGTTTTGGTACGCAAAATCTACTTTTTTCAGTGCAGATGAGAGTAATTCGGATTGTTTTGTGCATTTTCCATCCAATCCATAGGCAAAACCTTTTCTGTTGTTAAAAGTATCAGCCAATTCTTCTTCATTATCCCAAGACGAGGTATCGATGAGGTGGCTCACATTTGAGCCATACGCACCCTCCGCATTTGAAAAAACTCTGAGCGCAGCCGACTTAATATCAATATTCATCTCTTTTTGATGTTTTAAAGTGTTCGCTCTAATAAAGTTCATATCCAAGGGCTCTTCCACAAGAGAAGCCTTATAAGCTGCACTAGCAAGCATTCTAACCTGTAATGGCAATAGATCTCTAAAAATACCAGAGAGTGTCATTAAAACATCTATCCGAGGTCTTCCAAGATCAGATAAAGGAATAAGTTCAGCACCACTTAATCTACCGTAATCATCAAACTTTGGCGTAGCACCCATCAGAGCCATTGCTTGTGCTATAGATAGACCGTCGGACTTTATGTTATCTGACCCCCACAATACCATTGCAACAGAATTAGGATAGGTTTCGTGCTTCGACAATAGAAGTTCTGCTTGCTGCTCTCCCTCTTTCATGGCAAAAAGAGAGGGCATTCTGAATGGATCGAAGGCATGGATATTTCGTCCAGTTGGAACAATATCTGGCGACCTAATCAAATCACCCCCCGGAACCGGCCTGATAAATTGACCATTCAAGGCATTCATAATCCCTTTGACTTCTGTTTGCTTTTTTAACTTCTCTAAAAGCTTGCCCACTTCTTGATAATTATGACTTTCTCTTAAATATCCATCATACTCTTTGAGCTTTTCTTCGCTTAACTCTTGGCCCACAATATGTAAACCATCGGGAATTAAGGCATCCTCGCTTTCTAATATTTTTAGCCATAAATTTTCAATGGTATCAAAATCTTTGAAATTAACGAGTTTAGCCTGATCAAATATAAGATTTTCTAGTTTTTTCTTATTACCATCATCATCAGCCAGTTCTCGATATTGAACAACACTCTCTTTTAGTTCAACAAGACCTTTATAGAGACCTGCTTTTGCAAGAGGTGGTGTAAGATGCGATATTACAACGGCATTAGTTCTTCTCTTAGCTAGTGAAGCCTCTGAAGGATTGTTTGCAGCATATAGGTAAACATTAGGAATATCACCTATTAATCGATCAGGCCAACACTTTGAGCTAGACCCAACTTTTTTTCCTGGCATAAATTCCAAAGCACCATGCATCCCAAAATGCAAAAACGCATCAACTTTAAAACCATTCCGCATCCATCTATAAAACGTAGAAAAAGCATGCGTAGGAGCAAAGCCTTTTTCAAATAATAATCTCATTGGGTCTCCTTCGTACCCAAAGGTCGGCTGAATACCCACTACTATATTCCCAAGCTTTTTCCCAAGAATAAAAACACCCGTGCCATCAGATTGAATCTTTCCCGGAGCTGGTCCCCATACTTCCTCTATTTCCTTCAAATATGGTTCATTTTCAACTATTTCAGCACCATTAATACGCTTAATTACATTTGCTTCTTGACCGTACTTGCTTGAATTTCCATCCAAGACGGCTTCTCTCAAATCGTTGGTAGAATTAGGGAGTTCAATTTCGTAACCTTCGTTTTTCATTGACTTTAGTACATTGTACAAGCTCTCGAATACGCTCAAGTAAGCAGCAGTTCCAATAGAACCAGCATTTGGAGGGAATCCATATAAAATAATTCCTACTTTCTTTTCCGAATTTTCTTTTCTCTTAAGTTTAACTAGTCTGAGAGTCTTCTCGGATAAGCTTTTTATCCTTTCATAACAAGGAACCATATCAAATGCTTTCTCGTTACCGGTTCTTAATTGCACGCAACAACTACAGCCTCCTTCTTCACCCAATCTTCCTCCAAAAACTGTTGGGTTAGTTGCTCCGTCCAACTCTGGTAAAGATACTAAAATAGTTGTCTCTATCGGATTGAGTCCACCATCACTTTTGTCCCACTGATTAAGGTTCTGGAACTCTATGGCATGCGCTGCAATATAGGGAACATCTAACTCAGCTAAAGCTTCCTCCGCGGCTTTACTACTATTGTATGCCGGTCCACCAACCAAACTAAACCCTGTCAAAGATAGAAATGTGTCGATTGATGCCTTGGCGTTTTGCACAAAATATTTATTTATTGCTGGTCTAGCATCTAAACCTGCGGCAAACGCCGGAATAACCTTTAAACCCTTTGCTTCTAAACTTCTTATAACTTGATCATAATGTGCTGTGTCTCCAGAGAGAACATAGGATCTCATCAACAGAAGACCTACAGTACCTATTGAGTGTTTTGCAAAAGGGATTTCTGAAATATTTTCAGTAATTTTCTTCGGTATATCGGGATGATAGAGGCCTGTTTCAGGATATTCAACAGGAGATTTAATCTCGATCTTTGTACTATTATGAAGCGAGCTATATTTCGACAATAAATAGCAAAAAAGACTCTCAATATTTTCTTCAGATCCTGCCAACCAATATTGCATTGATAGGAAATAGGCTCTCAAATCCTGGGCTTTTCCAGGTATAAATTTCAAGACTTTTGGGATCTGGCGAAGAATAGCCATTTGCTTTTCTCCACCAGTAACTTTATTTTTATCTCCTCTAAGTTTTTTCAAAAACTTTAGCACTCCTGAGGAGGGTTTGGACATATCTAAGCCACCCATTTTCGTAAGGTTCACAATTTCTTTTGATGAGACTAGTCCAAGCATAAGATCACACTTTTCCCTGGCTTTTTTCAAATCTGGAAGGATTGCTGAAATATGATCCTCCAAAAAAACTAAAGTGATAAGAACCATATTTGCCCTTGCAAGATCCTCCTTTGTTTTAAGCAAACTACTCGGATCTTCCTCCCAGGATGCTGCTGCGTGAACAATTATCTCTAGCTCAGGATAAATTTTGCTAAACCTGGTCTTTATTCGTTCTACTGAACCAATAGAATGCGCATCTAAGGTTAGCATTACTAGTGTATACGGATCTCTTTTACATGATCTATCGAGCATAATGTGCCTTCGCCTCATATAGTAAATCTTTTGTGATTGCACTGTGTCCATTCTCAAATGCAAATTTCTCTGTGTTTCGTTTAGCTTTTCCTCTCACGAAAAATGGAATTTTTTTCAGCTCTTTTGTTGCTTCAGGAGCCCAGATAATTTCATTGTCTGCTATTATTTCCTTTTCTTCATTCAATTTGCTCTTAGAATTAGATAGATGGCTTGGACCAGCTGTGTCGTTAAATTCGAAGTCTTCTCTAAACATTCCCAACAAATGCTCTTCAAGCCCCATTACGAGTGGATGCACCCACGTATCAAAAATAACATTTGCACCTTCCCATCCGACTTGAGGAGAAAAGCGTGCGGGATGATCTTGTACATGAAAGGGAGCAGAGATAACCGCGCATGGTATACCCAATCTTTTACCAATGTGGCGCTCCATTTGAGAACCTAAGATTAGCTCAGGCTGCAAATCAGCGATGCGTTTCTCTACCTCCAAATAATCGTCACTAATCAAAGCGTCGACAGAGAGATCTTTTGCTAGGCTTCTAATCTTTCTAGCATATTCTCTGTTATAGCATCCGATACCTACTATCGAAAATGCCATCTCTTCCTTAGCAATTCTTGATGCAGTAGCAACATGAGTTGCATCTCCAAAAATGAAAACACGCTTCCCGGTAAAATAATTAGAGTCTACAGATTTTGACCACCAGTCGAAATTCAGACGTGAGGTGTCAGAAAAGCTATCCCTTACTCCCCTGATTTGGTTTAATTCTTCGATAAAGTCCTTGGTCGAGTTTATACCAATGGGTGTATGTTCAGTGTAAGGCATCCCAAAATTTTCTTTAAGCCACCTACAGGCTAACTCACTGCTTTCCGGATAAAGCATTATATTGGCATGCGCTTTTGTTAAAATTTTTATACTTGATGGTGCCGCACCAAGAGGAGCAACAATATTTAAGTCAATATTAAGGTCATCCAAAATAGTTTTTAATTCCCTTACATCATCTCTATGCCTAAAACCTAAAGCGGTTGGACCTAATATATTTACACTAAATTTTTCTGTCATTTCCTGAGGACAAGCAAGTGCCTTCACTATTTGGTAAAATGTCTCGTCGGTGCCAAAGTTTTCTTTTCTTTGATATGAGGGAAGTTCTAGTGGTATTACTGGAATTTCTAAGTTAAGGGCATCTGCTAGGCCACCTGGATCATCCTGAATAAGTTCAGCAGTGCATGATGCGCCTACCAATAACGCCTCAGGCTTAAATCTTTCAACCGCCTCTTCACATGATTTCTTGAATAGATCAGCCGTATCTGCTCCAAGATCTCTTGCTTGAAAAGTAGTGTAGGTGACAGGCGGCCTTTTGTTACCCCTCTCAATCATTGTAAACAGTAAGTCTGCATAGGTGTCACCCTGTGGAGCGTGTAAAACAAAATGAAGCTTTTCCATTGCTGTAGCCACTCTCATGGCTCCAACATGGGGTGGCCCTTCATATGTCCAAATACTCAGCTTCATATAAAAAGCGCCTCTTTTCTTTTTAAGGGTCTTACAAACAACTCTGCTAAATCCTGTGCTTGCTCATAGCCATGTATTGGGGTAAAGACCAACTCAATCGCCCACTTTGTAGTAAGTCCTTCTGCTTCAAGGGGATTTGCCAAACCTAAGCCACAAACAGTGATATCGGGATTGCTTTCTCGACATCGATCTAATTGAAGATCAACATCCTGTCCTTCAGAAATTACGGGCATATTTTCTATTAGTTCAAGATCCTTATCAACTATTGAGCGGTTGATATATGGTGATCCGACTTCAATTAACTTCATTCCACATTCTCTTGATAAAAACCGAGCTAATGGGATTTCAAGTTGACTATCAGGGAAGAAAAAAATTGTTTTACCTTGCAAACTCGTTCTAAGTTTTTCTAGCCCAATCTGGGCTCGTTTTCTTGGGGCTGAAGTTACAATTTCAAACTTATCATCACTCACACCGTAGCTTTCTTTTATTGATCTTAGCCAAAGAGTTGTTCCTTCCTCACCAAACGGAAATGGCGCATTTATCCTTGAGGCTCCTCTTTTTTCTAAAGCCTCGGTTGTATCTGTAAGAAAGGGCTGCGCTAAGATAAATTTTGATTTTTTACTAATCGAAGGCATTGTTCCCCTGTCTCGCCCAGGCAACACGGTAATTTCTTTAATCCCTAACTCTTTAATAAGCTCTACTAATTGATCTTCCACAATATCGGGCAGACTGCCGACTAAAATTAGATTTTCTTCATCTGTTTCCTCTAGTGTTGGGACTAATGACGCAAGACAGGCGTCTTCGCCTTGAGTAAAGGTGGTCTCTATCCCCGAACCAGAAAAATTTAACACTTTGACCTTTGGAAAATATATTTTTGAAAGTCTTTCCGCAGCATTAGACAAGTCCAGTTTAATTACTTCTGAAGGACAGGAGCCAACCAGAAAAAGCTGTTTTATATCGGGGCGTCTCTTTAATAAATTTGCAACTTCTCTGTCTAACTCTTCATGGGCATCAGCCATTCCCGCGAGGTCTTTTTCCTCTAATATTGCTGTTCCAAACCTTGGTTCAGCAAAAATCATCACTCCTGCAGCTGATTGCAATAGGTGAGCACAGGTCCGTGACCCTACTACTAGAAAAAAAGCATCTTGGATTTTTCTGTGAAGCCAAATGATACCCGTCAGGCCACAAAAAACTTCTCTTTGACCACGCTCTTTGAGGACAGGTATCTCCGAACAACCTCCTATTTTTTCGATATTTGAGTGCTCGTTCACTTACTGACCTCATTTTTTGGTAGAGCATTTTTTTGATCGGTCTGCCTTGCCAATCTTAGCTTCCTTAGGAACTGAAATGCGTTTATGAAGTATAGAAAGTAAGCAAATAGAGCTAGGGACATTTGGGTCTTAGGCAAGAAATCACCGGTTAATAAGACGTAAAGATACAGACCGTGAAAGAAGATAACGAAGAAGCTCACAACATCCTCCCAAAAGAATGCCTCCGCGAATAAAAATTGCCCAAACACTACCTTTTCCCAAATTGCACCCGTGATCATAATTAAAAATAGGAGAAAACTTTTTATAATTATTGAAACCGTAGCAGCGTAATATCCTTCACCGGTTGAGAGATATCTCACCACCAAAAATAACGAAATAATACACACTACAAATTGCAACGGCGCCAATATTCCCTGAACTTTTGTCCAGACCGTCCTGTCTCTAATGATTCTTTGAGAAGGAGTGTAAAGATTCCACCCATCTACCTGTGGGCTCGATTGTTTATGCATACTTACGAGACCTCTGAAATAAAGCTTTATGTACTAAAAAATGGTAGCGAACCTATCCAAAGTGTCAACAAAAAGTTACATATTTTAAATAATTCTTTTTATTTGTTGAAAAAAGATTACATTAGAGGAAAAACAAGCGCTTTAACCGTCCCACAAAATAAAAAATTTAGGTAATCAAGGTATGTGTAAATAATAAATTACATAGAAATCTTGACTATTATCTCTTAAGACCTCAAACTATATGTTATGAATAACGGTATAAATAGTAGATTAAGTTATTCTGGGCAAGGGGGATTAGGTATACACCCCGAGAGTCTGGCAAAAATAGCTCTTAACGAAATAGCAAACGGAAACATAGACCAAAGATTTTATGATGCCGATCTCACTTCATCAATTTTTAACTCTCTTGTGGCTGATGAGCCCGAACACACAATTAAGTTGATCAGAAAACAGCTAGATAATGGATTGGCTACACAATTTTTCTTTGAAGGAATAGCGCCAATTATTGCAGAAAAATTGGGCGATTCATGGAAACAAGACACAATGACATTTTCCGAAGTTACTATAGCTGTGAGCAAGTTGAGACTACTTTGCCAGGAACTGGAGTCGCAATATCTTGAGACTGAAAATACCCTTAAATCAGCACCAAGAATTTTACTTTTTACCCTGGAAGGCGAAAATCATACCTTTGGTGCTTACTTAGCTGCATTAAAATTAAAGAAAGAAAACTTTAATGCCCAAATAGCTATTGGATATAGCGAATCAGATCTATTTAAACTTCTAGAATTTGGCAATTTTCAGCTAATTGGTGTCTCAATTGGCAGTGAAAGCATGGTCAATCAAAGTAACATAATTACCGATCGAATTAGAAAGAATTTCGCATTACCCATCGCGGCAGGAGGATCTTTTGTAACCCATCACAAAACGCTATCCAAGACATGCCTTGATATCGATTTATTCCAACCGACCCCTAAAGAAATAAAGAATTTACTGAGAGTTAATTAAAGCCCAGCGATTAAATAACTTTTTAACATAAATATGTCTAAATTTGTTTACAATGTGTCAAATTTAGATTACACTTTTACTTAAATTTGATACTAAGTCAGAGATCCCTTCATTGACCAAGAGAGAGAGTAAAGTAAGAGCTGCTGATCAGATAGTCAGACTAAACCCCGACATTTTCGGTGATGTAATTTTGCGTGCATCAGATATATCACTCTTAATTGATACAGCCGGTCTCATTTTAGAAGTTATTTACAATACTGAAAATAAAAACTTAGGTGACATAGAGCATTGGCGAACAAGAAATATTCGAGATTTTATAACCAAAGAAAGTGGCATTAAACTTGAAGAAATTCTAAATTTATCGTCCAGCGAAAATGAGAAAATTGAGAAAGATATTATTCAGCTAAATCATATTAAAAATGGTGGCGATGACTTTCCAATTCAATACTCTATCCATCCCACTGGGGTAAATAACCAAATTCTACTTTTTGGACGTGATCTGACCCAGATAGCACAGGCTCAACAAGAACTCATGAAAACTCAATTAAAATTTGAGAGAGAATATGACCGATATAGATCATTTGACACTAAATATCGAGTAATACTAGAACAGTGTGGCAGCGCTTTCATTATTGTTGATGAAGCAGGCCAGATTATTGATTTTAATCAAAAAGCTGTAGCAATTTTAGAAAAAGCCGATTTAAACCAAATGATGTTAAAGGATTTATTTTACCAAGGAATAAGCATAGACATCCTAAGCGAGCTTGAGACATTAAATAAAAACACGCCCTCAACAGCATTAAATCTAAACATTAAAGAAACCAATAAAGAGGTACAATTAAAGGGTACGTTTTTTCGTTCAAATGACGGTGTCCATTCTTTGATAAGGTTATCCAGTTCATCAAGTCAGAGAACAAGCCATTCCAAAGAAAAAATTTATCTATCTGATCTGTATCAAAAAACTTCAGATGCATTTGTCTTTATTGATGAAGCAGGAAAAATAGTTGATACCAATGAGAGCTTTTTAACACTTACAGAGAATCCAAATATTGATGAAGTTGTTGGCAAGTCATTTTCTGACTTTCTCAGAAATGCCACTACTGATTTAAAAATTCTAACTGATAATTCAAAAAGACTTGGAAAAATCAGAAATTATGCAACTGACTTTATTACAACTTTCGGATCAAAAATTCCTGTCACAATTTCATCGACTTGGGTATCAAATGAAGATGACGATTTTTATGGTTTCATTTTAAGAGACTCATCAAACGTAGAGCTTGAGAAACAAAACGATAATGAGAAACATAGCTGGGAAGCAACCACCAAATTGGTAGGAAGTGCTCCGTTGAAAGAGTTAGTAGCCCAAACCGGAGATATTGCGGAAAGAATATGCTTAGAAACCGCACTTAATTTAACAAATAACAATAAAGTAGCAGCTGCAGAGCTACTTAGTCTGTCTCGTCAAAGCCTATATGTGAAACTCAGAAAACATAATCTTTTGGATATCAAGGACCAAAATCATTGATTAAAAGCTATCAAACTCATTTTAACAGTAAGCCTAGCTTGATGTCGCTGCTTGAACTTACCAAACCTGTTACCTGGTTTCCACCTATGTGGGCTTTTTTATGCGGTGTGGTGTCAGTTGGTGCCTTAAATAGCGATAATACTATACTCATATTATCCGGTCTTCTACTTGCCGGACCATTGGTATGTGGAATGAGCCAGGCTGTAAACGATTGGTGTGACCGTCATGTTGATGCAATAAATCAACCAGAGAGGCCCATTCCGTCTGGAAGAGTGAGTGCTGGATGGGGGTTTTTTACTGGCATTACAATGAGTGCCACAAGCATCCTTTTTGCATACTATCTCGGAAGTCTTATTTTTTTTGCAACAATTATCGGCGTCCTAGCCGCTTGGCTTTATTCATTAGAACCAATAAGACTGAAACGATCGGCAATTTTTGGGCCAGGCGTCGTGGCAATTTGTTATGAAGGACTTCCATGGTTTACTGGCGCCGCTATTTTCACAATCTCATTGCCGAACAAAGAGGTTCTAATAGTGCTAACATTGTATGCTTTGGGAGCCCACGGGATAATGACTATGAATGACTTCAAAGCAACCAAGGGAGATAAACTTTTAGGCATCAATTCTTTACCTGTGATTTTAGGCAGAAAGTCCGCTACTTTAGTAGCTTGCCTTATAATGCTTTTCCCACAGATAATAGTAATATCTCTGTTTTACTTTTGGGGATCTTTAGTTCTAGCCACAACGCTGGCAGTTTGCGTTCTACTGCAGTGCTTATCAATGATTTTTCTCATTCGGGATCCAGAAAAAAACACACCATTCTTTAACATGACGGGAGTACTTTTATATATTGCTGGGATGATGTTATCTGCAAATGGATTGTATTTAATGAATTAAATTAGGGGTTAGTAATGAATTGGTTTTCGATTTTAAGGTTAGGGTTAGTTCAACTTTGCATTGGTTCAAGTGTCGTTATTCCATTATCTACACTCAATCGTTTAATGAAGGTAGAATTAGCTTTACCGGCAACGATTGCAGGTTTTTTGATTGCGCTTCATTATGCAGTCCAGTTAAGCAGAGTCAATTGGGGTTACTTATCTGATAAGACTCAAAACAGGAGTCAGTGGATAATATTTGGAATGCTAATTTTAGGGATAGGTGGGGTACTAGCGTCTGCATCTATACCTCTAATTGGAAGTAATTTCGCATATGGAATAATGCTCGCTTTATTTGCATATACTCTAATTGGGTTTGGGGTTGGTGCAGCAGGAACCCCTCTTCTCGCTCTTCTTGCCTCTTACAGTTCTAAATCACAGAAGGGCTTTGCCGCCTCTATCACCTTTCTTATGATGATATTAGGACTGGCAATAACTGGTATAACGGCTGGCATAATCTTAGACCCCTACTCTCATCAAAAGCTCATAAAGATCACCGCCTCTCTTGCTATAATTACCAACATTTTATCCTATCTTAGCTTGAAAAATTTAGAAAAAACGCTGCGAAATAATGCGGATGCTCAGACACCGAATGCCATTAATTACAACCAACCATTTCTCGAAGGTATCAAAAAAGTATGGCTGGAAAGAGAAGCAAGGCTTTTCACAATTTTTATTTTTATCTCTATGGGCGCTTTTTCAATGCAAGATCCAATATTGGAACCCTTCGCTGGAGAAGTCTTTGGCTTTGCGGTCGGAGAGTCTACAAAACTTGATGGATTCCACAAGATTGGGACGTTAATTGGAATTATTTTAATAATCCTTTGCCTTTCAAAGTTTAGAATTGGGTTTGCCTTTTTATCAATTGTTAAAAATGAACGCCTAGGATCAGAAAAATTTTGGCTGATCACTGGATGCCTCTTTTCTGCATTTTCACTATTTATAATTTCTCTTCTTGGACTTACATATAGAGATCCAGCTATATTAAACTCAGTTGTTTTTCTCTTTGGAATATCTAATGGTGTGTTCACTGCGGGAATATTGGGAACCATGCTGCATTTAGCAAGTAGGGGTTCGGGTGATAACAACACGGGTACTCGCATGGGGATATGGGGGGCAGCGCAAGCTTATGCAACTATGATTGCTGTTTTTTTTAGCACGGTCTTGGTCGATATACTTGGACTTATGATGAATTCCGTCCCAAGTGTCTATGGAATAGTGTTCCTAACTGCTGCGAGTTTTTTTATAGCTGCAGCATTTTTGGGTTCATTAATTATTAAAAAGGATGAACTCGATCAAAATCAAACCATACTACAATCGGTGAGTTAAAATGATCTATGATATAACAGTTATAGGAGGAGGACCCTCCGGCGCAACAGCTGCAGAGCAACTGGCGAAAAAAGGTTTCAAAGTCGCATTGATAGATAGAGCAGGAAGAATAAAGCCTTGTGGAGGTGCTATCCCGCCAAGATTAATTGAAGACTTTGAAATACCTCAGTCTCAATTAGTTGCAAAAATCAAGACAGCAAGAATGATATCACCAACTAATAGGAAAGTAGACATTCCAATAGAAAATGGTTACGTAGGAATGGTAGATAGAGAATTCTTCGATGAATATCTTCGGGAAAGAGCAGCAAAATGTGGGGCAAAACGGTTTACCGGCACATTTGTAAAATTATCTAAAAATTCACAATATACTAAGGTTGATTTTAATAATCACTCAACAAAAAAAATTTCCACTTTCCTCACAAGATATGTAATAGGCGCAGATGGTGCTAAATCCAATGTTGCAAGAAATACAATCAAGGACGCTCATAAAATCCCCTATGTTATAGCATATCATGAGATAATAGAGGCTCCGAAAGCAACTTGTGAATATAATCCAGATAGATGTGATGTTATTTATAATGGAGATATATCGCCTGATTTTTATGGATGGGTTTTTCCTCATGGAAAATCGGCAAGTGTAGGAATGGGAACAGGGATAAATAGCGTTAACCTGAAGAAAGCTACCAGCGATCTCAGGACTCAAGCAGGACTAGACAAATGTTCAACCATAAGAAAAGAAGGAGCTCCGATTCCGCTTAAGCCCTTGAAGAGATGGGATAATGGAGATAATGTTGTACTTGCAGGTGATGCTGCTGGAGTAGTAGCACCCTCATCGGGAGAGGGCATATATTATGCAATGATTGGAGGTAAGTATGCAGCGGATGCGGTTGAAAAATGCTTGCTTAATGGACATTCGAAATATCTAAGTTTAGCAAGAAAGAATTTTATGAAAGAGCATAAAGCGGTTTTTCAAGTTCTCGGTGCTATGCAAAACGCATATTATCGATCCGATGACCGAAGAGAGCGCTTTGTAACTTTATGCAAAGACATAGACGTTCAAAGAATAACTTTTGAATCTTATATGCATAAAAAACTATCTCGTTCGAGGCCAATAGCACACCTTAAAATAATGTTTAAAAATATTGCCCACCTCACCGGTATGGTTAAAGCCACATGAATATTAATTTTATTCCTGCATGGGATCAAGGGGTCCTTAAACCATTGGAAAAGCTGTACGTTCATAAAAGAGGTCTAAGGCATAAAGCGGTCTCGGTATTCTTAATTTCCGGCAATAATGTACTTATTCAAAAAAGAGCATCAATGAAATACCATACGCCCGGTTTGTGGGCTAATACCTGCTGCACACACCCATTGTGGTCAGAAGATCCCCAAAAATGCGCTCACAGAAGACTAAAAGAAGAGTTGGGAATCGAGGTCCCAGAATTAGTGTATAAAAACAAAATCGACTATAAAGCCGATGTTGGCAATGGCTTAGTCGAAAATGAGAATGTTGATGTTTTTGTTGGTTCAATAAAAGAAAAAGATAATTTAAAAATACTTCTTAATAACGAGGAAGTAGCAGAGGTGAGGTGGATTTGTTTTGACAGGTTAAAAGAAGAAATATCACTATCACCTACTAAGTTTACACCTTGGTTGAGGATATACGTCCAAGATCATTTTAATCAAATTATAAACTAACCTGCTTATTTTATAATCTTAATTTTGTTGCTTCGTATATCGGCTACATCTAAAACATTTAGAATTGTTGTTGTAATTCCTGCAACATCAAGCCCAGCTTCCTTATACATTACGTTTGGTGAAGCTTGATCTATAAATTTATCTGGCAAAAATAAACTTCTTACCTTTAGATTATTGTTAATCATGTTATTTTTGAGTAGCCAGTCGACCACATGAGATCCGAACCCACCAATGGACCCCTCTTCTAGGGTAATTAATAACTCATGGTTTTCTGAAAGCATTTTTATTAAATCTACATCTAGTGGTTTAGCAAATCTAGCATCTGCAACAGTCACTGAAATGCCTAACTGTTCCAACTCCTCGGATGAGTCTAGTGCTTCTTTGAGATGTGCTCCGAAACTCAATATTGCAACCCTATTGCCCTCTTTACAAATTCTTCCTTTCCCAATCTCAAGAACTTCACCTCTTTCGGGAAGTTCTAGACCTATCCCCTCACCTCTTGGATACCTAAATGATATGGGGCCCTCATTATACTCTACTGACGTTCTGATCATATGCATTAGCTCTGACTCGTCGGATGCTGCCATTACCACAAAACCTGGCAAATTAGAAAGGTAAGCTACGTCAAAAGAGCCTGCATGCGTAGCTCCGTCAGCGCCAACCAACCCAGCTCTATCAATTGCAAATCTTACCGGCAATTTTTGGAGAGCCACATCATGAACAATCTGATCATATCCTCTTTGAAGAAAAGTTGAATATATTGCGCAGAAGGGTTTCAAACCTCCAGCTGCCATACCAGCACAGAAAGTGACAGCATGTTGTTCTGCGATTCCAACATCAAAAGTTCTACCAGGAAAGCTATCCTGAAAAATATTTAATCCTGTGCCTGAAGGCATTGCTGCCGTAACAGCAACAATCTTTTCGTCAAGTTTTGCCTCTTTTACAAGTGTTTGACCAAAGATTGATGTGTATGATGGAGCGTTTGATTTGCCTTTGTGCTGCTTTCCCGAAGCAACATCAAATTTCGACACACCATGATATTTATCCGCAGACGTTTCTGCTGGTGCATACCCGGCTCCTTTTTTTGTAACACAATGAATTAGAACTGGTCCCTCAGATCTTGTTTTAACTGTTCTTAAAACTGGTAGTAGTTGGTCTAAATCATGTCCATCTATTGGTCCAACGTATGAAAAACCCAAGTCTTCGAAAAAAGTATTCCCCGTTCCACCAGCTAGTCCTGTTATCAAACCTCTAGCACGTTTTGCCCCTTCTCTAAGTGGCCCTGGTAGTGACTTTGCAAAATTCTCCGCTAATTCCTTAAGGGTATAAAATTGTTGGTTTGCATATAGGCTGGATAAATATTTCGACATAGCGCCAACTGGTGGAGCAATAGACATTTCATTGTCATTCAAGATCACAAAAAATCTTCTGCCTTCAGCACCCGCATTATTCAGTGCTTCGTAAGCCATTCCAGCACTTATGGATCCATCACCAATGACTGCAACAGCATCTCCCGTCGCCATTCCCATATCTCTAGCTACCGTAAACCCTAAGCCTGCAGATATCGAAGTAGATGAATGAGCTGCACCGAAGGGATCATAATCACTTTCACTCCTCTTTGTGAAACCCGATAGTCCTCCCTCTTGTCTAAGAGAATTCATTTTTTCTCTGCGACCAGTAATTATTTTATGTGGATAACATTGATGTCCAACATCCCATATCAACTTATCGTGAGGTGTATTAAACACTGAATGTATTGCAACTGTTAACTCCACAACTCCTAGGCTTGATCCTAAATGCCCTCCTGTCTCGGAAACCGCTCTAATTGTTTCATTACGCAACTCTATAGCAAGTTTTTTGAGATCTAAATCCGAAAGATGCCGAAGATCAGCAGGGTAATTTATTTTTTCAAGAAGTGTAGGTTTCATAGCTGAGATGTGTAAGTTATTTTTCACGTGGAGGAAACATTTCCCCCACGTGATTTTAGAATAATCTAACTTGGCCCGTTATACAAGCCACCTTCGACAGCAAAACCATGAAGGACTGCCCAACTAAACCAGTCGTCGACAACCGTTCCAGTTAGTAATATGCCTATACCACCGGTAATAGGACAAAGAATTGCGAACCACCAAGCCCATCTATGAATTCCTTCCATAGAGGCATTAAAGCCCATGGTCCATCTCCAGAACAGAGCTGCACGCTCAGAGGCGGTGCCACGATCATAGATTTGTTCGAGTTCCCTGTCCCCTCCCATTCTAGAGGTAGCTAATATCGTTGCTCCATGCATTGCGAAAAGTAGAGCAGAGCCATATAGAAAGACAATACTCAGCGCGTGAAAGGGATTATAGAATAAATTGCCATGATTTAAAGAAAGATAATTCGTCCAATCTAAATGTGGAAAAATTCCATAAGGAACCATTTCCGACCATGTACCCATAGCCACTGGTCTAAAAAGACCAATTACGAGAAATAGCCATATTGCTGCAGCAAAAGCCCAACAAACATGTTTTCCCATTCCCAATTCATTAGCTCGTAGGTATGATCTAATCCACCAGCTTAAAACTGCTATGAGCAGACAGGTACTCGCAATTAAGTACAATCCGCCTTCCCAAATAGGAGGAAAACCAAGGCCATATTCCTCACCAGGAGGGTCAAGAGAAATCCACCATAAATCCCTCCATAAGGCTTGCCATGACCAATCTACCGATTGGAGCATGCCTACTCCAGTCAAAAAGAACCACGCTGTTCCCAAGAATAACGCTATTGTTCCAAACATGCCAAGATGAATTGGACCCAGCTGTGCATTTCCAATATACCCCAGTATTGAAGAGAACCGTGGCTCGACACCTCTCTCTTTTGCCACTATTCCTCTTTCATCAAGACCCATCTCAGCTGGTCCACGAACCTGAACCTGTGTTAAGATATTGTGGTACTCTGCCATTCTATCCTCCTATACTTGCAAATGTGAAGAAATTTGGCCACCAATCCCACCATTCAATCCAGCTCTCGCCGTCTGGCATTAACCAGGAAGGCCCCGAGATTATAATACAAATCCCTGACCACCAGCCGGCACTAAGGGCAACGAATAACCCAATTCTATGAATACCCAATGTACCAATAGAGTAGCCTATGAAATCTCTGAAGTACGTATCTTCATGGTCGGGTGTTTTTGCATCTTCTCCTTTTTCAGGGTTAGCAGCCGACAAGATTAATGAACCGTGTAATGCAAGCAACATAGTAGTTGTGAAGAAACACGCAATTGCAAGCATATGGATAGGATTATAATGGAAATTACCATATTGATACCCGGTGTAAGACACCCAGTCCAAATGGGAAAAAATACCATATGGAAATCCATGAGCCCATGCACCCATTAATACTGGTCTGATAACAACCAAAGAGACATAGGCAAAGATTGCAAAAGAAAAGGCAAATGGAATATGATAATCCATTCCTAACTTTCTCGTAATTTCTACCTGTCTTAACATCCAACTACCGAATGCTCCAATGGCGCACAAAGTTATTACTTGCCATAAACCACCATCATTCATAGGAGCCATTTTTAGCCCATATTCAAGAGGCGGTGGCTCTATGCTTATTAACCAGGGGTTCCAGACTCCCTGTTGAGCAGCGCCCCAAAATATCATAATACTACCAAGGGCAGCAAAAAAAATTGTCGAGACTCCAAAGAAGCCGACATAAAACGGCCCGACCCAAAAGTCAAATAAGTCCCGACCTATAAGAGTACCGCCTGGAACACGATACTTTTTTTCAAAACTGAGTAATGCCATCCTATGACCTCCATTCAAATTACTCTGCTGACTGACAAACGGTCAGTCAGAATGCCACGGGCGAGATCCTAAGGGGGGACTGGTTCTCGCCCACAGCGACTCGTAGGTTTTTAGCCAGCTGCTCTTGCTGCGGCCTCAAACCAATTGAAGTGATCGGTGCTGAGCAACACTAAATGAATCATTGCTGCTAGCAAGAAGAGAAAGACGCCCTGTGCGACAAACACTCGTCTAGGATCAAATATCAGCCATATTTTATAAAAGTGACTCATTTCTCTCTCCTCAACCGAAATAGAACCAAGGACGCCAGATCCATGTCGCAATGTGAGCCAATATGCACATAATGGTAAATGTCCATAGTCCACTCATATATACGCTATGTAATTCTTGCGCCTGTTCATCTGTTAGACCTGATAAAGACAGGTCATTATTTCCAGCCATTATACATCCTCCGGATTAAGTGACTGTTGCGCTGCAAGCACCTTATGCGCGAGCAACGATCCTTCCGCCAAAAGACGGTAAGAATTCTTTAAAACCCTCATGAAAAAATCATGGGCGTAATTGTTTTGGCATTTGCCCATGCCTTACTAAACATATCTTTTTCAATTTTTCCTTTTACAAGACTTTTCATACATGTGAGCAGTGCTCCCGGTAATGAAAATAAAAAAATCACCGAGAAATAAATTCGATACTCCCAAACTGGTTTTTTTCTTGTTCTTTTCATCATAGTCCCTCCTTATGCAACCTTATTAGTTTTGTTAACTTCATCATCCTCTGGATTAAGCATACTTATAATCTCTTTCGCGACTTTCTTATCTCCATTTTGTAATGCTATTTTTTCTGCTTGATCACGAAGTGTTTTGGTGGCAGAAATTCTGGTCAATGGTGAATGCTTGGCCACAATTTTTTCCAGAATATCTTTAGCCTCCTGATCCCATGGCAGCTCTTTTCTCAACTTAGTTAATGTGGCATCTGCTTTATCCAAATCAGATCCAAGTGGCAATATGTGAAAGAGTGCATCAAATAATCCATTACAAATTTCTTGTAATAAATAAGTTGATCCCGAATACCCCATCATCGGTGTACCGACAGCACGTCTGATTGCTGCTCCTGGAAAACTCGCGGGAATAAATGATGCTTTTGGTCCAAAACCTTGGCCTGCCTCCGCAAGATACATTTTTTCATTTATGGATCCCATCAGAACAAGTGGCCTTGTTTGTTTTATAAGGCTTCTAATTTTTTCATTATCCGTCTTCTTCCCAGCAACGCGGGCAACAGCAAATTTACAGGGAAGACCTAATTCATTCTCCAAGAAGTTTCTTATACCTCTTGTGTATGTTTCATTAGCGACAATTCCGAAACTAGCCGTTGCAAAAAAATCCTGCGTCACAGATCGCCAAAGATCCCATACAGGTTTTATGGTTGAATGCTTCTCTTTTTCGATGAAGCCTTCAACATCAATATTGAGTATCTCTCCCAATTTCCTCAAGAATTTAGTTGTACTATCAATACCAATTGGGGCCTGCAAATATGGCTTACCCAATAGCTCAGCTAAACCTCTGCCGAACTCTCTATACATCACAATATTTGCATCAGCATTCACAAGTTTCGACATCTCTGCTATATGGGCACCCATTGGCATGACCATATTTACTTCCGCACCAATACCTTCTATGAGTCGTCTAATTTCTGCTAAATCGGAAGGCATATTGAAAGTCCCGTACATAGGGCCCAAAATATTTACCCTGGGTTTAGAATTTTCCTCTCTTTTTGCTTCTTTTGGCATTCTGCCTTTGGTCATTCCAAAGTTGGTAAAAAGCCATGTCATAGATCTATCTGCAGCCTGCCATTGGTCCTCATCAATCGTCCTTGGTAGAAACCTCTGAATATTCGTGCCTTGAGGTGTTACACCTCCTCCGATCATTTCTGCAATTGATCCCGTCACGACAACAGCCGGCAATACAGGATCTAAGGTATCCCAGGCACGCTTCATAGCTCCTTCTGTTCCTTCTCTCCCTAACTCCTCCTCGCCTAATCCAGTGACTACAATAGGTAACTCATGTGGAGGCAAAGCATCTGTATAGTGAAGCACTGATGTTACAGGTAGGTTTTCACACCCCACCGGACCGTCTACAACAACTTGAAGGCCTTTTACGCCACAAAAAGCATAAACTGACCCCCAATATCCTCCCGCTCTGTCGTGATCCTGAATTAACACTAAATCATCTCCTCTGCCTTTGCGGCGATCTTTCTTTTCTCTAATTTCTTTGCTTGATGGGCTCGGAACTGTGGTTTAAGGTTTGGCTCACCCTCCCAAACTCCTGCGGTATCACCTTCCCCAACACCCTCGAAGAAACTCTTCATTTTTTCCATTCTTGAACCATTACTTATGGCCTGCAATATTACCTCGGCTAAGCTTCCCGCTCCAGCAACACCCATTATTGGCCGAGCTGAAATTAAATTTGTGTAATAAAGAGAAGGAATACCTAACTCCTTAGCTTTTTGCACTACCGGGGTCGTTCCAATAGCCAAATCAGGGTTGACGCTCTTAACCGCTGAGATATCATCTTCCAAACTCGCCCTAAACTTTACAAAAACTCCTCTACTCTCCAACCAATCTTTGTCTTCAGTAGACCATTTAGTCTTGGGACAGGCAGTTCCCACATAAGGGACTTCAGCTCCTGCCTCTATGAGCGTTCTTGCTACAATAAGTTCCGAGCCTTCATAGCCCGATACCGTAATTTTGTTATTAATTTTTTTGTCATCAAGAGATTTTTGTATTTGCGGCAGAATCTTCTTTTTTGCTTCCCCGATTATCTTTTTCGCAATGTTAAAAGTATCGCCCACACTATCGATCCAAGAATTAGTTCCTTCAACACCCACTGGGGCCGATCCAATAATTGGCTTACCAGCTTCTTCAAACTCTCTTACAGCAGCGGTATAAAAGGGGTGGATAGCAGCAACAGCGCCACAATCAAGTGCTGCATACAATTCACGCCACTCTCTGCAAGGTATAACCTGTCCCGCGGCCAACCCTAGTGGCTCTAAAATTGCCCCAACATTCATGGGATCTGCCGGAAACATTTCTCCCAACAATGTTACGGTCGGTCTATCTGATTTCTTTGAAGCTGGGGCAGCTACTGGGCCAGACTCAATTTCGTTTTTCGCATAATTCAGTAATGCACCAGCCAAGACGTCTTTTGCCTCCGCGTGTGTAGGAATTCCAAAACCAGGTACGTCAATACCAATTATCCTAACCCCGTTAATTTCTTTTGGGAGAAGCCTCAAAGGAACCCCAGACGCGCTAGGAACACATAGATTTGTGAAAACAACAGCATCAAACCTATCAGGGTCAGCCATTTCATGTGCGGACTCTAAAATATCTTCATATAACTTTCCTGTTACCAGAGTCTCAGAGGAAAAAGGCACATAACCGACAGATCTTCGCGCTCCATAAAAATGTGAGACAAAAGTTAACCCATAGACACAGCAGGCAGAGCCGGATAGCACAGTTGCCACTCTTTTCATTCTGAGACCAACTCTTAGAGACCCAAAAGCAGGGCACATGCTTTGTGGCTTATCATGCGGACCCAAGGGGTAATCTTTTCGCATATTTTGTATAAGCTCTTTGTTGGCGCCTCTTTCCGCACTTCCCTTTAGTGATGAGGACCCACAAAGCCCGTCAGATGTAGATCCTGTTCCGCAATGATGCTTGTCTTCTAAATTAACATTGACCTCATCATTCAACTTAACGTTGTCTGCTGCATCATATTTTATTTCTCTGTTTGTACTCATACTTCTTAAATTTTCTCTTTACACTTCGTCATATACGACTTCTAACGACTCTTTGGGTTTTGCAAATTTGCCTCTCATGTCAGCATCGGTCGCCGGCTGCAGTACAAAATCAGCTCCTGTCTCGCTGGCCGCGAATAAATTAAGGAGACCATCTTGGTCAAGCGGCTTTGGTCTAAGTGGTGGGGCCTCAGCTGTATTGGTTCCTAGTTCAGCAAACAGATCTCCCCACTGCGACGCTTTTGTTCCAACAATGTGATAATTTGCGGACTTCTTTCTCAGATCATCATCTTGAGGTATACTTGCAAGAATAGGTATTTTTACTGTCTCAGCAAAAGCTGCCGCTTCACCCGACCCATCGTCTTTGTTAATTACTAAGCCTGCCACACCAACGTTTCCACCTAGTTTTCTGAAATACTCCACCGCTGAACAAACATTATTTGCTACATATAGAGATTGAAGATCGTTTGAGGCGACCAATATAACCTTTTGAGCCATATCCCTCGCTATTGGCAATCCGAATCCGCCGCAAACCACATCACCCAAAAAATCCAATAACACGTAATCAAAATCCCAATCGTGAAACCCTAGCTTTTCCAGTAGCTCAAAGCCATGGATTATGCCGCGTCCTCCACATCCTCGTCCTACTTCTGGTCCGCCAAGCTCCATAGCAAATACACCATTTCTTTTAAAACACACATCTCCAATGGTGACTTCTTCGCCCGCAAGTTTCTTATTAGTCGATGTTTCAAGTATCGTTGGGCAAGCCTTTCCTCCGAATAATAGAGAAGTTGTATCAGATTTTGGGTCACATCCTATCAGTAGAACTCTTTTTCCTTGCTCTGCCATCATATGACTAAGATTTGCAAGAGTGAAACTTTTACCGATGCCTCCTTTACCGTAGATCGCTATTATCTGGGTTTTTTTTGTTGGCTCACCAACTGGAACTTCGTCGATAGGTTGATTTGCTTCTTCTCGAAGATCCTTGAGGTGTTTTTCTAAGTCTTTCTTATCTAAAGCAGTAGTCGGATTATCTAAGCTCATGCTACATCCCTCCAATCAATAACCATTTTCAAGCATTCTGGATCTTCAAAGGATTGCTTGTAAGCAGATTTTGAGAAATTTACGTTCTTCTCATGCGTTATTAAACCTTCTAAAGATAGAGCGCCGGTTTCTAATAGTGATCGTGTAATATTTATATCTTCCGTGTTAAATTCGGCCGAAATCCTGAACCTGGCCTCTTTTATAAAAGCAGGTGGAAAGGAAAAGGAAATGGGAGATGAATAAAATCCAGCAAAAACTATTTCGCCATTTTTTTTCAATTTTGGAATTATCTTATCCAAAACGCTGATATCTCCACTAGCCTCATAAATTGATTCGTGATCGGAAGAATTATCATTTTCCGGATCGACAACGTCGTAATCTGTTTCAGTACCCACTCTGAGAGGATTACTTTCCCATACAATCGGGGCTTCACCACCAGCTGCTATTGTTAATCGAGCTAGCAACCTTCCTAAAACACCATGACCAATAATAAGGGTGGGCAGTTTGTTACCAAGCCCTGCGATTGCGTGCCTAGCAGTTGCTGCCAGTGCAAATAGTGTCCCTTTAGCTTTCAAATCAGGGTCTATTTTTATCAGCTTTTCGTCGGACGCTATCAGAAGGCTAGAGGATGCACCGAAAAGACCCTTTTCGTTTTTATAGCAATTTGCACCTGGGACAAATACATGATCGCCAACCTTAAGTTTCCTGGATGCTCTGTTGTCGACTACCACCCCAACCGTTTCGTAACCTGGAACAAGAGGATAACCCATTCCAGGAAAAAATGGCATCTCACCATTCCAAAACAAGCGTTCAGTACCTGTAGAAACCCCAGAGAACTGAGTTTCAATTATAACTTCGCCTGAATTTGGTTCCCTCAGGGCAACTTTACGCAAGTCCAATTCACCCGGGTTATCAATGACTATTGCTAATGTTTCCATATTAAATAACGACAATTATTGTGATTTTCATGAATTAACGAAACAAAATCTAAGTGGAAACCTTTGGATCCCCCTAGTAAACCTATTTCTTTATCGAGCTTTCTTACAAAACCAATCAAAAAGCTGCTCCCCTTTTATTTACGTAAATATCCGATAATTAAAGCTAACTCAAAAATAAATGTCAATAATTTTAGACAAAAACTGTAATAAATTTCTGACATATGGCATTTTTGCAAAAAAATCTACTTTTTTGCACTCATAACTTGGGTAATAAATGGTGCACTGACAGCATGCTTAACAATATTTGAAAAGCCAGTTCTAAGAAGAATCGCCTTATGCTCCTCAAAAGAGCGCACTTTTCCTGTTGTCATTGCCATTGTATAAAATGAAAAATAGCAATCACTGGAACGCATCGCTTTGCTTCCACCAGACATTGGTTCTGTTATTAACAAAGACCCACCTTTCGGAAGAGCTTCGTAGATTCGTTCTAGCAACAGCTCTACAGTGCTGTCTTCATGATCATACAAAACCCTTACTAAGCTAATAACATCTTGATTCGAAGGAATATCATCTTTTAAAAAATCACCTGGACAAAAATTTAAGAGCCCAACTATACCATCAATTTTTTGATGATTGCTCTTTGCAACATTTATTACATTAGGCAAGTCAAAAACAGTAGCTTCGATACTAGGATACTTGCTCTTTACCGCTAATAAAAATGCGCCAGTGCCACCGCCAATGTCTACAATTCTTTTGACACCTTTAAGGCTATATGCCTGCAAAGTTTGTTCGGCAACCAACCTTTGGGACGTTTGCATGAGCTTACTGTATTCGGAAGATACCTTAGTGGAAATATTCTTTTTTTTCGCTTCTTTTCCAACATAGGGCCAAAATTGACTCAGCTCTGTTTCGGTCCCCCCGTACAATATCTTGACTGGATCTATGAGATCTCGATATAAAATTTGGTTATGCTGAATCATATCCATTAGCCCAGGGACCCCAACTATTTGAGCCCCTACCCTAGTTAACCAATATTTATTTCTTTTATAGCAAATTAAGTTTAATGAACATCCACCACGCAATAACAGTAATGATCTTTCATTTGCAATCTCCAGAAACTGGCTTATCTCGTCCAGCGATCGCCCCTCTTTTTTTAGAAACTGGAATAGACCCAAATTGATCAAAAGGTGAAGAATTTGTGAATAGACAAAGCCAGACATAATCTCGTGAATTTTATTGCCTTCATAACTGATAAGAGCTCTAAGAATTGGAACTTTAGCGACAGCTTCATGCACTTTTGTTGATGAAAAGACGTTAACCTTCAGTCGGTAATAGCTTTTATAAAGCGAATTAATTTTTTCTTTAAAAATCATCCGATCGGAACAGTCTTAAACACCTGTTAATCATATAAGTGACTTACAAAGTCTTTTGAAGAGGCTTTACTGGAGTTAGACGTTCTGCCTGACTTCTGACGATTTTAATCAATTCAACTTCACCAGGGCATGAGGGAATAGAAGCTATAGCTCCTGCCAAAATGTCTTGAAGCCTTTTAATCGCACCTTGCTCTCCTAGCTTTAAAACAGCGTTCGGGCGCTCATTTTCCTTGTCTCTGTTATTCGATTTACCACTTTTTTGAGAGTCAGAGAAGTCCTTCAAATCATCAGCGACCTGAAATGCCTCACCTATTCTCTGCCCAAGTTCTGCCCATGGCTCTGGATCCTCTCCTGCGGAAATTGCCCCCATTTTGGTAGCCGCTACGAATAAGGAGGCCGTTTTAAGTTTGTGATATGCACTAAGATCAATAGTTTTTTCACTTTCCCATCCTTGACCTGAACATATACCATAGGGCATACCCGTTGACGTCGTTAAAACATTTATTAATTCACCAAGCCTTTCGGGAGCACTCAAACCTTTAGCAGTTAGCACCTGAATTGCTAAGATAATCAAAGAATCTCCACATAGAACGGCTATAGGCTCATCAAAAGCCTTATGAACAGTAGGCTTACCTCGCCTAACTTCCGCATTATCAAATGCTGGCAAATCATCATGCACTAAACTGGCGCAATGCATCATCTCGACTGAAACCGCTGAAGCCATTGAGAGATCAAAATTATCTAACCCACACGCATTGGAAACAGCGAGGCAGAGCTGAGGCCGTACTCTAGCACCACCTGGAAAGATTGCATAATCCATCGCTGCAGCCAATTTTGGCGGAGCAGGCGATCTACTCGCCTTCTTAATTGCCTTTTTCAGTGCATCTTCTAACTTTTCTTTCATATCTATTCCTGTGGTAAAAATTAGACATCATAAGAAATTTATGTAAATAATTTTGGACATTTTTTAAAATAAGTCAATAAAATACCTTTTATGCTAAAAGAAAACGAACATATAATCATTGTAGGCGCAGGAATTGCTGGGCTTGTTTCTGCCCTGTTGCTTTCCAAACAGGGATTAAAAGTTACTGTTATCGAAAGAAACGAGTACCCTGGAGGAAAGTTAAGAGCCTTTTCAAGTCAAGAGGGTCCCATTGATGCAGGGCCTACTGTTTTGACACTAATTGACGTTTTCCAGGAAATATTTACTCAAGCAAATCTAAATATTTTTAGGGAATTGGATTTGTATAAAGAAGAGATATTAGCCAGGCATTATTGGCCAGATGGAAAATGTTTAGATCTTTTTTCAACTCATGAAAAAAATCTTTTTTCAATAGAAAAAGTATTTGGAAAAGACTCAGCCGCTGAATTTGACAAATTTCACGGAGATTGTGAGACGCTTTTTTATGCTTTTAATAACACGTTGTTAAGAAATGGCTGCCCTGGGAGCTTTTTTACAAAAAAAAGATTTTTTAAAAAAGTATTCCTCGATTAATTAATATTTTGGGCTTCCCATCCGACTACTGGAGAAAGAGAGAGATATTTCAGCGAACCTAAGCTCAGACAACTGTTTGGAAGATATGCGACATATGTTGGGGGTTCGCCTTTCAATTCTCCATCCCTGCTACAGCTCATATGGTATGTTGAGTTTCTGGGAGTATGGCGCATAAGAGGAGGTCTTCATACTCTTGCGGATAAATTGAAGCAAATATCTACAGAAAATGGTGTTGAGTTCATTTTCAATAAGTCTGTTACTAAAATTAATACCAAAGATAACAATGTGTGTAGCGTAGATCTAAACGATGGACAAAGGTACCAATCCAAAACTGTATTGTTTAATGGAGATCCACGAAACTTTAGAGAAGGTAACTTGGGTAGCGATTTAAAGAATTTAATGAAAAAAACAGCCCACTGAACCACGATCTTTATCTGCCTATGTTTGGTCATTTGCTTCTGAAACCAAGGGGGTGGAACTAGCCCACCACAACATTTTTTTTAATGAAGATTATAAGAATGAATTTGATAGCATATCAGACGGACAAATAGCTAAAGATCCCACTTTATATATATGCAAGCAAGAAAAGGGCTTAAAAAGTAGCTCAAAAAATCGCTTTGAGATAATCATCAATGCGCCCTCACTCACTCGAAACAAAATTTCTGCATCCAAGGAGTATGATTTATGCAAAGAAAGAACATTTCAAAAACTCAGCAAAATGGGGATATACTTCAAGAACATACCGAATTCAAGCAATCTAATAACTCCGAAAGCCTTCGAAAGAATAGCACCGGGCGCGGACGGATCAATCTACGGGCTCAGCCCCGAGAGACTACTTTCAACCTTCCAAAGACCTTCCACAAAAACAAAAATAAGGGGCCTCTATCTGGCAGGAGGGGGAACTCATCCAGGACCGGGTTTGCCAATGGCAGCTCTATCAGGGAAGCATGCGGCAGAAATGATAAAAAGGGACCTTGCTTTGATCTAAATATCCCACCCAACGGTTACGGGTGGTGGTACATGGACGGTCTTTCCGATGATGGCACAAAAGCAGTTTCAGTTATCGCCTTCATTGGCTCAGTGTTTTCTCCGTGGTATAGCTGGTCGGGTAGAAAAAACCCTCATGACTTTTGTTCAATAAATATTGTGACATATGGGAAAGGGGGGCGTTGGACGATGACTGAGCGCAGGGAACGCCACGTTAAAATTTCTGAAAATTCTTTTAAGGTAGGGCCTAGCAAATTAGAATGGGATGGCAAGAAGCTTGTTCTAGAGTTTAGTGAAATAACAATTCCCCATTTCGATAAAATTGAAGGTTGCATTACTGTCACACCCGAAAGTATAAATGATTTGGAAGTATTGTTGAAACCTGACGGAACACACATATGGAGACCGTTCTCCCCCATCTCACGTATAGAGGTTAAAACAAATAAAAGAGGATGGAGTTGGCAAGGAAACGCATACCTCGATGGAAATTTTGGAACAAGAGCTCTAGAACAAGATTTCAATTATTGGACCTGGAGTCGTCTACCTTTTAAGGACAAATGCCTCACATTTTACGACGCTGATTTAGTTGATGGCAGCAGTACCAACATAGCACTGCGCTTTAATAAAAATGGCTCAGTTGAAGAAGTAGAGGCACCTCCTCTTCAACCTATATCAAAGACAAAATGGCTCATTAAACGAGTTGCTAGATCGGATAGGGAATTTTCACCCTATCAAAGCAAGGCCTTGCTGGATGCACCATTTTATTCCAGAAGTGAGTTAGTTACCCAAATTGACAGAGAAAAAACTACTGGAGTTCATGAAACTTTGGATATGAGAAGGTTTACAAACCCATTGATTAAACCTTTGCTATGCGCAAAGATACCTCGAATTTTTTAGGAACTCTCCTTATTTAATTGAATAATAGAAAAATTTAATGCCCCTGCATAGGAACCCCAAACTACGTAGGGAGTAAGTAGAAGACCTGCTATTAAATCAATATAAAAAGCTAGGACAACCATGATAACTACCGAAACCCAAAGGCATAGTAGAATTATAAAACCTAGTTTTATCCTATTGAGCCCAAAGAACACAGGAGTCCATAAAGTATTGAATACAAGTTGAAGAGCCCAAAAAATCAAGAATAAGTCATTGCCAGGAGCGTCGTAAACTCTCACTAAAGAATATGACATGGCTATATATAAATATAACCATGCAACAGGGAAAACCCAGTCCGGAGGTGTCCAACTAGGTTTGTTAAGGGATTTATACCAGTCTCCTGTTGGGAACAGAGAACCGGTAGACCCGGCTGCGATACACGCCAAAAAACCTAGCAAAAAAAATTAATATCGACTCTGTCATCACCCAAATTCTTTACGTTGATAAATAGATGCTTTTCTTATCATTTTTCTCAAGTTCCATTAAAACATCCATCAGTCTTTTGCCAGAAAAAAGTATCATATCATTGCCATAATTTTTCTTCTGTGCGCTATTTACAAGAAATTTGACTTCTCTTAAAGCAGGAGCATGAACAATAGCTGAAACTGGCAAAATTTTAGAACTAAGGGTTTTTAAAAAAGAAAAAGCAAGCAAGGTTATCTTTTCAGATTTTGATGTTATTGCTCTTTGGTTGATACTATCATATTGAACTGATTCAATATGTGCTCCGATACCTTCATAAATGTAGCGAGCTGCATATATTCCTGGCTGGCAAGAAGTTGGCAGACCAAAAAGGCCATATTCTGAACGCTTGTACAATCGACTTGCTTCTTGTAATAAACGTTTTGCTATTGAAGCTAACTCTTTGGAAGGCTTAGGGCTTGTAAGAAAGTCTTTAATGTCTAAGTTTTTTTCCTCCATCCAATCAGTAGGAATGTATATACGGTCACTTCTTGCATCTTCGCCTATATCCCTAACAATGTTGGTAAGTTGCATAGCTACTCCAAGATCACAAGCTCGTGCCAATATATCTTTATCTCTTACCCGCATTAGGACACACATCATTACGCCGACAGTTGATGCAACTCGTGCACAATAGGAACGTAACTCTGAAAGAGATTTATACTTTCTCCCTTCAGAGTCCCATTGCATTCCCTCTAATAACGCCATCGGAAGTTCCTTTGGCATTTCATAAAACCTAACAAGCTCTGCAAAACATCTATCGGAGGCGTGATTTTCAGGTTTCCCAAAAT
>CACDWF010000008.1 GCA_902556405.1 uncultured Alphaproteobacteria bacterium
GGGCGCCCACCAAAAAAAATAGATAAAGAAGTTAAAAAGAGAGGCCGACCACAGAAGTTAAAGGAACCACGAGATTTCCCGGAAATAACGGATGACAACAAAAAATCTACCTCGATAGGAAACGAGGCGCGTTCTAGTGATAGCAACCTCAGGGTTGTCTCCGATTTAAGCGAAGAAACTTTAAAAAACCTTCTAAAAGTCGAAATGAAAGCAAAAAAAATCTCACTCATGGAGTTAACCGAAAGAACTTGCAAGTGGCCAATAGGAGATCCAGCAACCGAAACTTTTTGGTTTTGTGGACATGAATCTGAACCAGGTAAGCCATACTGTAAAACACATATATCTATCGCTTTTCAACCAATAAACCAAAGGAGAGCCAGAAAAGATAGCTAATGACTTGCATCTTACCGTTTCAAAGGAAACATTTTATAAATAGGTAGATATATACATGATCAGATATACTCTTCAATGCAATAAAGGCCACCAGTTTGATAGTTGGTTTTCAGATTCTGATTCTTTTGAACAATTAAAAAAAAATGGGCATATTGAATGCGCCATTTGCTCTTCAAAGGAAGTTGAGAAGTCTTTAATGATACCAAGTATAAATCCTGGTAGTGATGAAAAGCAAAAGACATTGATTTCAGCACAAAGCGATATTGAAAAAGAGATTAGAGATCTAAAGCACAAAATAAAAACAACAGCAACAGATGTTGGAGAAAATTTCTCCACTGAGGCTAGAGCCATGCATTACGGAGAGAAAGAAGAAAAGCCAATAATCGGAAAAGCATCTTTGGATGAAGCTAAAGATCTAGCAGAGGAGGGCATCCCTTTTATTCCGTTGCCATGGAATGATGATAAAGTGAATTAAAATATACAATGAAAATCTTAACCATGAAATTTGGAGGAACTTCTGTCGCGGACATAGATAGAATAAGGGCTGTAAGGGATATAATCTGTGATGAAGTAAAAGATGGATGGAATGTAGTTGCTGTAGTATCTGCAATGTCCAAAGAGACTAATAAACTAATTGATTTAGCAAAGCAGGTCGGAGTCGAAAGCTTGGTAGATCCTGAATACGACTCCTTAATATCTACTGGTGAAGATGTATCCTCATCTCTTTTGGCTATTGCCTTAAATAGCATTGCGATCTCTTCCAGAAGCTGGCGTGGGTGGCAGCTTCCAGTTAAAACTGACAGCTTTCATTCAAATGCAAAAATAGAGGAAATCGAGACGAACCAACTTATTAATAGCTTTAGGGAAGGGTTAAAAGTTGCAGTGGTTTCCGGGTTTCAGGGGATAGAACAAGCAGGAAGAATAACAACATTAGGGCGGGGTGGCTCTGATACATCAGCTGTGGCAATTGCCGCGGCTATAAATGCGGAAAGATGTGATATATACACAGACGTTTCAGGTATTTTCACTACAGATCCAAGAATCAAAAGAAATGCGTCGAAACTAAAGAAGATTTCATTTGAAGAAATGTTAGAAATGGCTTCACTTGGAGCCAATGTACTTCAAACACGAGCAGTTGAACTTGCAATGCGCCACAGAGTACCTATAAGAGTGCTTAACAGCTTTTCAAAAGAAGAAGGAACACTTGTCTGTGATGAAGAGGAAATTATGGAGAAAAATGTCGTATCGGGAATAGCTTTTCAAAAAAATGAGTCCCAATTAACTTTAACAAACATTGAAGACAAACCTGGTATAGCAGCTAAGATTTTTGGACCGTTAGCAAGCTCTGGTGTGAATATTGACATGATTGTTCAGAGTAATACCGAAACAGGATTAACGAATATTACTTTTTCTTGTCCTGTAGATGAGTTAGATATGGCAAAAAAAGCTATATCGAAAGCAAAGGAAAACAATATAATCTCCTATGAACGCCTTATCGAAAACAAGAATCTAGCTAAGGTTTCTATTATTGGAATAGGAATGAAAACACATGCAGGCGTTGCCCAGAAAATGTTTGAAACATTATCGCAAGAAAACATCAATATCAATGTTATTTCAACTTCAGAAATAAAGCTTTCGGTTTTAATTGATAGAAAGTATTTGGAGCTAGCTGTCAGGAGTCTTCATGATGCCTTTGGTTTACAAAATCTCTAGTTTAGTATTTTAAATGTTCTAGCTAGCTTCAATCAAACTACCAACAGCTGCTTCTAGAAACCCATCGTTTATATCTAGGCCCAATAGCCTTGAATTATCAAGTCCATTGCCGATGGATATGCCACGGGTTGGATTTTTACTGAACCCAAACTTTGAGTAATAGCCTAAATCTCCAACTAGGACAATCCAATTCCAGTTGTCAGAATGGGCCTTTTCTATACCGTTTAAAACTAATTTTTCACCTAAACCTTCGCTTTGGTATATTGGATGGACTGCAAGAGGACCCAGAAGTAGACCTCTACTAGTATGGCTATCTACCTTTATATTCCAAAACCTTATTGAACCAACAACTTTCTTCGAATTATCTTTTATCACATAGGAAAGGTTGTCGACTTTGTTAGCTGAATTCCTCAACTGATATGAGCTAAGAAGTGTTCTTCTAGGCGTAAATACTAGATCCAATAGTCTTTCAACCTCTATATGGTCATTCTTGGCCTCTAGTAATAATCTAAGATTATTATGACTGCTTTTCATTAATCTTTAATTTATATATCTTGAGTATCTTGCCTTAAAATTACCCCAGGATTTAGAATAGCCAAAGGGTCAATGGCTTTCTTAATCTGACACATTACATTGTATTTACCAGGGTCACAATACTGTTTTAAGTCTTTAACCTTTAATCGACCAACTCCATGCTCTGCACTAAATGAGCCTTCTAAACTTTTGCAATTATTATTTATAATATTAGTCAATTTGGATTTTATTGTTAGATAGCTTGAACTTTTTTCCCCTATAGGAGGAAATACATTGAAGTGTAAATTCCCATCTCCCATGTGCCCAAAGCAATTTACTCTTAGAAATTTATTTATTTCTTTTATTTCAATAAGGCTTTTATTTATAAAGCTTTCCATATTTTCCAAGGGTAGAGAAAGATCATGAGAAGTAATTGCTCCGATTTTTCTATTCGCCTCAGGTATGTCTTCTCTCATTTTCCATAACTTTCTTGCTTTGGTCTCTGTATCACCAAGAACAACATGCGAAATAATATTTTTATTACAAAACTCATCCAAAGCTTCATATACATCTTGCTCTACTGAACTATTATTAAAGCCTAATTCCATCAATACGTGCCACTCTGATGCACATTTTTGGACAGTTGATTTAACCATTTTCGTTTCTTCAAGAAACCGTAACCCTACATCACTAATTAGCTCAAACGCCTGTAAAAATTGACCAAACCTTTTTGATATTTCTAAATAGCTTCTTAATGCTGCATTAAAGTTTTGCACTCCAAAAAATGCCACAATTTTATTCTGTGGAGTAGGATAGAGCCTTAAAACAGCTCTGGTGATTATACCTAAAGATCCTTCAGACCCGATAAACAGGTTTTTTAAGTCGTATCCTGTGTTATCTTTTTTAAGTGTTTTTATATCATTTATAATAGAGCCATCAGCCAACACAACCTCAAGCCCTAAGCAAAGGTCTCTTGCATTTCCATATTGTAAGACTCCTATTCCTCCCGCATTTGTCGCCAAATTTCCACCTATACAACATGTCCCCTTCGATGCCATTGATAAAGGATATAGAAAATTTCTTCTTGATACATACTCGTGAATCGACTCCAAAATTACACCAGCTTCAACCTCTACAGATTGATTAACTTCAGAAAAATTTTTGATATTATTCATTCTTTCCAAAGATAAAGTAACATTATATTTATCTGGCGCTATTTGACCCCCTACCAGTCCAGTGCCACCACTCCACGGCACAACTCCAATTTTATATTTGGTAGCAAGTTTTAAACATTCAGAAACCTCTTTGGTGGATCTAGGTTTAATTACGTAGAGAGATTGGTTTTTATACAAACCACGAGGCTCTGACAGATGGGAGGAAGAAATATCAGTAACAATGCTATCTGAGAGTGTGTTTCTAATACTTCTTATAAACTCAAAGTAATCTTCTTCTTTCTTAAATATTTTAGCTCTCCTCCACTCGTCCTCTTCTATCATTTCTTAACAAGCCATATAAAACGTGATTTCTCCAGCGACCATTTATTTGCAAATAGCTTTGACCCACCCCTTCATATTTAAAACCAACTCTTTCCAAGAGCCCTCGAGAAGATCTATTTTCTGGCAGAGTTGCTGCCTCCAATCTTGAAAGATTTAATCTATTAAAAGAAAAATCGATAATAGTCAAAACCGCTTCTCTCATAAAACCCTTACCTGTATGTTCCTTACCTAGCCAATAACCCAGGGTACCAGCATTAGAAGGCCCCTTCCTAATGTTTTCAATAGTTATTGACCCTAGTAGAGTTTGGAATTTATCAAAAATAAAAAATTGGTACGCGTGGCCTGCCTTAGAACTTTTTTTTGCCCAAGTAACTCTACTGTTAAAAGCATTACGCTTGAAAAATTCATTACCTCTTTTCGGCTCCCATAGCTCTAAAAATGCTTTACTATTCTTTCTTACATTATGCCACTGGTCAAAATCGCTATAATGCGGCGCCCTTAACTCTAGATTCGTTGTTTTCAATATAATTTGGGGATTACCAAAAATCATTCCTAAAATCTAACTTTCTTAACGCTTAATTCTCTCTTAAATAGCTTTTTCTTATTTCTTCTGCCACTTGTTGACTACTTGGAGGTATCACTCTTACACTCTCTTGCTTTTCCATTATATTTTGGAGCTTCATAGGAATTGATATGCTTGTGTCTAATGCTTGCTCTACAGTCTCTTTAAATTTTGCTGGATGTGCAGTCCCAAGTGAAACAACAGTCTCTCCTGTATCGACGAAGTCTTTTGCCACTCGAACTCCAATAGCACTATGGGGACACAAAGTTATATCCCTCTCATTAAAAAAGTGATTTATTGTTGTCATCGTGTCTTTATCTGTCACCATACCACTATCAAAGTCTTTTGAAATCAGCGTTAATATACTTTTTTCGAGATTAAAGTGACCTTTTTTAGATAGATCGTTCATTAGCTTCCCAACCACTTTGGCATCATTATTCAAAAGATCAAATAATAGTCTTTCAAAATTGGAAGCAACTTGAATATCCATAGAAGGCGATAAGGTTTTTCTCACGATATCGCTTTTATAAACACCAGTTTTAAAAACTCGATCCAAGATATCATTTGTATTTGTTGCCACGATAATCTTATTTATGGGTAATCCCATTCTTTTTGCAATAAACCCAGCATAAGCGTCTCCAAAATTTCCGGTGGGAACACTAAAGCTCAACTTTCCTTCGAAAAGGTCGTTCAATTGATAAAAAGCAGAGAAATAATATACAATTTGAACTAGGATTCGAGCCCAATTAATTGAATTTACACCAGATAAATTAACGTCGCTGACCAATGCTTTATCTGCAAACAATTCCTTTACTATTGATTGACAATCATCGAAAGTTCCTTGCACAGCAAATACTTTCACGTTTTTAGCATTTGAGGTAGTCATTTGCTTTCTTTGTATTTGCGAAATTCTTTCGTGGGGATAAAGGACGTATAAATTGATGTTTGATATACCCTTAAATGCTTCAACAGCCGCTGATCCCGTATCGCCGGAAGTCGCAGTTATAATATTAATCTTAAAATTTTTCTTTTGCAGTGTCTTAGCAAACATTGCTGCTATTACTTGCATAGCAAAATCTTTAAATGCTAATGTAGGCCCATGAAATAACTCGAGGAAATAATGATTGTCTTCTAATTTAATCAAGGGACTTTTTAGCTCATGATGAAACCCCGCGTAAGACTCATTCAGAATGTCAGAAAGCTCTGCCCTACTAAAGCAATCGCCAGAAAATAATGATATTATTTCTAAAGCAAGCTTTTCATAACTAAGATGTCTCCATTGATTTAAAATTTCCTGATTTAACCTTGGAATGAATTTTGGGACAAATAGGCCTCCATCTTCAGCTAATCCCGAGTGCAAGACTTCACTAAAGTTTTTGGAATCCTCCAGTCCCCTAGTCGAAACGTATAGCATTATTCAATTTTCAATTTTTTTTATCATTTTATATACGAAGTACGCACTCATACCAAACCATAAAATAGACATCATAAACCAAGTAATTGCGTATTGAAGGTGATTGTTTGGTATCTCTCTAGTCGGATCTTGCATCTTTAAACTAGGGTCGAGTCTATTTTCAGTCGCAACTACCAATATTGGTTGGGTTTCAAGAAAGCTAGCCATTCTCTCTAGATCTCGAGAAAACCATATATTACGCTCAAGGTTTGGATCCGGGGTGAAATAATCTGTCTCGTTCGGCCAATATAGATACCCTTTTACCAAATTCTGTTGTCCGACAGTTTCTAAACGGTCCGTATCTTTTTCCTTTATAACTCCTCTATCTATTAGAATTTTACTACCATCTTTTAGTTTAAAGGGGTAAATAACCCTAAAACCTGCTCCAGATCCTTTCACTGGGGTGAGAACAAAAATTGATCTTGGCTCTAATGAGCCTTCAACCTCTACCATTTTATAGTTATGTTCTGATTTTTTTAACTCTGCTGGTAATGTTGCGGGCTCACTAATCAAATTATAACTAATATTTTCTAATAGGGCTTCCTTCCAAGCTAGTCGTTTCGTTTGCCAAACTCCCAAGGACAACAATACCAGTAGCCCAGGTACAGCTACAAAAATAACAAAAAGCCACTTTCTATTCATTTGAAATCAAATTTTGAGATCGCTTAAGCGCCCCAAATGTAAATTGCGGCAAATAGGAATAACCAAACAACATCAACGAAATGCCAATACCATGCTGCAGCTTCAAAACCAATATGCTTCTCAGGCGAGAAATGGCCCTTTCTTGCTCTTATCAAACAAACAAGCAGAAAAATAGTTCCAATTAGAACGTGGAAACCATGAAAGCCAGTGGCCATGAAGAAACTAGCCCCATAGATATTCCCTGAAAAGGAGAAAGAAGCATGCGTATATTCATATATTTGAAATACAGTGAAGAGAGCGCCGAGCATAATTGCCAGAATCAAGCCATTTTCCAAACCTTTTCTATCATTCTCATGCGCAATAGCGTGGTGCGCCCATGTTGCTGCCGCACCTGAACAGAGTAGAATTAATGTGTTTATCAAAGGAAGATGCCAAGGATCAAAGGTCTCAATTCCAGTCGGCGGCCAAACGCCTCCAACGGCCTCCATAGGGTAAAGGGCATGTTTAAAAAAAGTCCAGAACCAAGCAAGAAAGAACATAACCTCGGATGTTATAAACATTATCACGCCATATCTCAAACCTATCTGAACAACTGGTGTATGGTCACCATCTTTACTTTCAAAAACTACATCTGACCACCAAGCAAACATACAGTATAAAACTACTAGAAGACCCAGCGCAGCGATTAAGACACTACCCCCATGCATGAATAATACACTTCCGAAAAGAAGTATGAACGCCCCAAGGGCGCTTAAAAACGGCCATAAACTCGGATTTAGAATATGGTAGTCGTGATTTTTTTCATGGGCCATTTTTTCCTCTTACACTTAAAATTTTATGATTTGCTCTCTTGCTCTAGTTTATAAAAAGTATATGACAATGTCAGTGATTTTATGTTCTTAGTTTCAACATTCTCATCAATTTCTGGGTCAATGTAGAATGTTACCGGCATCTTTACTCGCTCTCCTGGCTTCAAAGTTTGCTCGACAAAACAAAAGCAGTCGATTTTACTGAAATAGTTGCCCGCTGAAAATGGAAAAACGTTGAAGCTAGCTTGACCAGAGATTGTTTCATTAGTCGGGTTGTGTGCTTCGTAAAAAACAAGTGCTGTTTCACCAATTTTGATCTCTACTTCATTTTGCATAGGTGTGAAGTTCCACCTCATATCTTTAGCCTTTGATGCATCAAATCGAACTTTAATTGTTTTATTTAATATAGGACCATCGAACGAATCAGAATAAGTTTCAGGTGTGCCGCCATAGCCCGTAACCTTGCAAAACCAATCATAAAAGGGTACCGCTGCGAACGAGGCGGAAAGCATTATGCATACTAGTCCAATCAAGTAAAATTGTGTTCGTTTTGGTCTGACAGAATTATTCATCATCTTTTTCTAACATATTTTGTCTAATGATGTGGTCATAACCTTGCATTAACGAACCTTGCTTTAATTTAACTATGGTTATAGAGAAGATAAGCGCCACAACTACGAACAATAGTATCCCTATTTTAGTGTTGCCTGTGTCCCTATTTAACTCCCTTCTCACACCAAATCCTTTAGAATAGAACTGGCCAAGCTAACGACATACCATGCTCCAAAGTTTCGAAAGCTTTACTCATTACTAAAAAGCCGAAGTATAGAAATAGATAAAGGATTGTGAACTTAAAAAATCGTCTTTCTCTCTCATATCCTTCGTTTATGTTAAATCTGACAAGATTTACAGCAGAAACCAGCAAGGCTGTGTTTAAAACATTACTCAACAAAAAAAACATGGGTCCTCCAATCTCTGAGAAAGAAATTACTTGAGAGGAAATTATTAAAATAAGCGAATATTGTAGTATCGACCTTCTAGTCTTTTCTACCCCATATAAAACTGGGAACATAGGAATACTTGCTTTAGCATAGTCATCTTTAGTAATTATTGCCAGTGACCAAAAATGCGGTGGTGTCCAAAGAAATATAAACAAAAACAACAAAAGGGGTTCACTAGAGATTGTTCCCGTGCTCGCTACCCAACCTATCAAAGGGGGCATCGCCCCAGCAGCTCCACCAATCACAATGTTTTGAGGCGTAGCTTTTTTTAAAAACATAGAATAGATAACAAGATAGAAAAATATTGTTAATGCTAAAAGAAAAGCAGCTAACCAATTAGACACTAGTCCCAAAAACATGACAGAAAATATTGAAAGACTCACACCAAAGACGAATGCATCATCGGAACTTATTTTGTTATTGGGAAGGGGCCGACTATTTGTTCGCTCCATCAAATGGTCAAGCTCTTTATCCCACCACATGTTTAGCACCCCAGCTGCACCGGCACCCAGAGAAATGCAAAGCAATACAATAAGAGATATAAAAAAGGTGTTTTGCATAGGAGCTATAATCATGCCTACCGCAGCTGTAAATACTGCAAGCCACATTACTCTTGGCTTTAACAGCGTGTAAAGATCCTCAAAGGACCCTGTTCCCTTTGCGTCTATGCTTTCTAAAGTGCTCAACTCAGTAACCTATCTAATCGACTCTTGAAGTTAATTTTTCTCTGCCAGAGCAATAGATTTTTTCCTATCACCTCTTTTACTAGCAAATTTCTCTGAAGCTCTCTTGAGCCACGCCTTATATTCTTCCTCGCTGACAACCTTCACCACTATTGGCATGTAGGAATGGTTCAATCCGCATAACTCGGAGCATTGTCCAAAATATACTCCTTCTTTTTCAGGCTTAAACCAAAGTTCAGCTAGACGTCCTGGAACTCCATCTTGGTGAACACCAAACGACATAACTTTCCATGCGTGAATAACATCCGACGCTGTTACTTGAACTGTTATGTTTTTGTTAACGGGCACAACTACTGGGTTGTCAGTTGCCAAAAGATATTCATCTTGAGAATACCCAAAATCGGCAAGTTCCTCTTTCTCAAGCATCACAGAGTCGAATGAAAAATCGTGCTGGGGGTAATCGTAAGACCAATACCACTGAGCCCCAGTTGCCTTAATTACAACATCACTGTCTGGAATTCTAAGCTGTTTGAGCAGAATAGGTAACGAAATAATTCCGATGCCTATCAATATAAATACTGGGATTATCGTCCACAATATTTCTATAGGAGTATTGTGGGTAGTAGTAGATGGTGTTGGGTTGGCCTTTCGATTGTATCGGATAAAAACCCAAACAAGAAGCGCACTTACAAAAATTGAAATCAGCGTAATAATGACCAAGAGAACATTGTCTAACCACTGTATGTCTCTAGCTAGTTCTGTAACTGGCGGCTGGAAATTTATTCCGTTTGGAATTGGTTTCCCTATAACAGGCAAATTTTTGTTTAAACCGTCGTTAGCCAGTAGTGCAGAAGTAGACCCTGTAAAAAAGACTGTGGCTGCTAGTGCCATAAATACATTTAAAAGATGCCGTAAAAAACTACTCATAAGACCCCCTAAAGCATAGTTTCAAATTACAAATATCCGACTGTTGGTAATATATAGCTTAGATTTTGTAAAAATCTACTACAAAACCAACCGAGACACATCTTCTAGGCTAAAAATTTTCGTTCTTTATTTCAAACTTTATTTTCGGTTATATCGTCGCAACAAATTTAGGCTTAATAGGAGATTTTAAAAAAAAAGATTGACAAGATCAATATTGGATAAGATTTAAAATAAAAATGTTAGGATTTTTCATGACGAATGTCGTAATTGTAGAGTCACCCGCAAAAGCAAAAACAATCAACAAGTATTTAGGAACCCAATACAAGGTTCTCGCTTCCTATGGCCATGTTAGGAATTTACCCAAAAAGAATGGCTCCATCGATGTTGAGAATGATTTCAAACCAAAATGGGAGATCGATACCAAGAGCAAAAAGCATATAGATGAAATTGTCAAAGCACTGAAGTCTAGTTCGAAACTAATATTAGCAACCGACCCTGACAGGGAAGGCGAAGCTATTTCATGGCATATTCTCGAGATATTGAAAAATAGGAAAGCACTTAAAGCAGGTATGGCTGTAGAAAGAGTTGTATTCAATGCAATAACAAAAAATGCCATTTTATCAGCTATTGAAAGTCCCAGAGAAATAGACACAGATTTAGTTGAGGCATATCTTGCGAGGAATTCATTGGATTATCTTATGGGTTTTAATATTTCTCCAGTACTTTGGCAAAGGCTCAGAGGGGCTGCAAAATCAGCTGGTCGGGTTCAGTCGCCTGCGTTAAGACTCGTCGTTGACAGAGAAATTGAAATAGAAAAATTCAAAACGGAAGAATATTGGACTATCTCTGCTGATTTCAAAGACGAAAATAATAACGTAATTCATGCCAACCTCTCTTTGTTAAACGATCAAAAAGTTGAGAAGTTTTCGTTCAAGGACTCTGATACAACAAACTTAACCGCTAGTGAGCTCGAGCAAAAAGAATATCAAGTAACCTCTGTAACGAGTCAAAAAAGAAATCGAAATCCCTATTCTCCATTTACCACATCCACACTACAACAAAGCGCTAGTACAAATTTAAAACTCAGTCCTCGGGACGTTATGTCAACAGCTCAGAAGCTTTATGAGGCTGGCATGATCACGTATATGCGTACAGATGGAATTGAAATGGCTTCTGAGGGTATAACTAGCGCAAGAAAGCAAATTTCTAAGTCTCTAGGCGACCTTTATTTGCCTGAAAAACCTCGAGTGTTTAAAAACAAGGCAAAGAATGCGCAAGAAGCGCATGAGTGTATTAGACCAACGGATTTTTCTAAAACGCCCGAAAACGCAAAAAATTTAAATAAGTCTGAATTGGACTTATACGCATTGATATGGAAAAGAGCGTTGGCTTCTCAAGCCCGAGCAGCAGAGTTGTTGCAGACCACAGTTTTAATTTCCTCCTTCTGCAATAGCGCTCAATTTAGGCTATCGGGACAGGTTGTCACATTCGAAGGGCATCTAAAAATATTTCGAGATATAAAGAAAGAGGATGATGAGAAAAGGATCCCAGACATCAAGGAAAAATCTAAGATGAAACTGGAACAAATTAATAAAGAACAACACTTCACTGAGCCACCGCCAAGATTTAATGAAGCTTCATTGATCAAGCGTCTTGAAGAAGAAGGTATAGGAAGGCCTTCCACATACGCATCTATCATATCGAAAATACAAGAAAGAAATTATGTAAAAAAAGAGAAAAACAGGCTTGTCCCTGAAGATACTGGTCGACTTTTAAATTTTTTTCTCGAGGCATATTTTAATAAATACATTGAGTATAATTATACAGCTAAGCTAGAAGAAAACCTCGACGATATTTCCAGCGGTGAAAAGCATTGGAAAGATGTAATCAAAGGTTTCTGGGAGGAGTTATCTCAATCTGTGCAATACGCGATGAGCTTTAGTATTACTGAGGTTCTGGATAACTTGAACATAAAATTAGCTGACTATTTGTTCGATGATGGAACTGGAAAAATACAGAAAACCTGTTCCGCGTGCAAGAATGGTGAGCTAGGGATAAAGTTGTCCAAGACTGGTGCATTTATTGGGTGTTCAACATATCCTGAATGCAAGTATTCAAGACCTTTAAATTCTAGCGTGAGTCAAAGTTCAACTGAGGTATTAGCTCAAGAAGAACCGTTAGGTCAAGATAGCAATGGTAACGATATATTTTTAAAAAATGGACGTTATGGACCATATCTTGAGATCACTTTTGATGGATCAGAAAAGCCGAAAAGAGCTGCAGTTCCCAAGCACTACACAATCGAAGAGCTTACAATTGAGAGAGCAAGACAATTATTGGCGCTACCTAGAAACTTAGGGTCACATCCTGAAGATCAGTCTGAAGTTATTGCTGCTATAGGCCCTTACGGTCCATATATAAAACACGGACGAACTTATGCAAACATTAAGGATTTTGAAGAAATCTTTTCAATTGGTATGAACAGAGCTGTTGAGTTATTAGTAGAAGCAGCAGAAAAGAAAAATAATAAGGGTGGAAGAGCGGGCAAGGAACTTAAAGTGTTAGGTTCTCATCCAGAGGGCGAGGAAGTAAAAATTATGTCAGGTCGCTACGGTGATTACATAAAATGGAGTAAAATCAATGTGTCTTTACCCAAGGGAAAGTCGGCTCAAATACTTACTCTCAAAGAGAGTATTGCTTTGATAGATGAAAAAAGAAAAAAATAATTAGCAAGCCCTTAGAACATAACTCGAAAAAGATTCTTGCAATCACAAGCATAAGCTATGACGAAATAATAACGCTTAGTGGTTCAAAAGATGGTTCACCACTAGATTTGTTTTGTAGGGCATCTGGCAAAAACAACCTAAATATTGGTGACCTTGTGGTAGCTTCGGTAAAGTTCCCAAAAGAACAAAGTCATGAGGTATCAATTTTAAAAAGAATAAAATATCCAAAGAACTATATGTTCGCTGTGTATTTCAATAGTAAAGCCGGCGCAAAATTAGCTCTATTTTCCAATAAAGGGGATAAATCACTTAGTGTAGTTCCACTAAAAATGGGAGAAAATTTAGACCAAAAATTTGGCTATTTTGCGATAGGGAGACCTTCGAAATATCCCAAGAAATTTAAAATACACGATTTTCATATTTTTGGCTCAATTAATTGTCCAAGTAGCTTTTCAAAAATAGCAGCGATCGGTTGGAACCTGAGACAGTTTTTCCCCAAAAAGATACTTGATGAAGCAAAAAAAATATTTGAAAATTATAAAATTTCCAAAAATGAACATCAAATATCCAAACCCTTTATTACTATAGACCCAGATGACGCGAAGGATTTAGACGATGCTATTTGTATAGAGGCAGATAAATCAAAGAACAATCCAGGAGGCATAGTTTTATATGTTGGCATTGCAGATGTGTCATTCTTTGTCGAAACGAACTCTATCATTGATATAGAGGCCTTGAAAAGAGGAAACTCAACATATTTTCCCGATAAAGTTATTCCTATGCTCCCAGAAGATTTGAGTAATAATCTTTGTTCGTTAAAGGAAAACTCGCCAAAGAAAGCAGTAGTGGTCAAAATGCACCTAGATCATAAAGGTTACAAAATAAAGCATGAATTTATCAGAGGCATCATTTCTGTAAAAAAAAATTACTCTTATGAAAATTTTGAAGCCTATTTATCAGATTGCGCAACAAAAAAAAAATACAGTGGATATAAGAGAGCATTAAATATTCTAAAGGAATCGCCACATTTAAAAAATCGCTTAAATTTAAAGTTGGCTGAGAAAAAGATTTCAATTTCTTCTGAGGGTTACCCCACAAACATTTTTGAAAAAGCGAGTCTAAAAAGTAACGAACTTATTGAAATGATGATGATACTTGCAAACCTCTGCGTGTCACAAACCCTTAGTCAATCCATCACAAAATATATTTCTCGATACCATGAAAAGCCTGACAAACATGCTTTAAAAGACTTAAACATTTTTATGAGTTTGAATGATTTAACAACTATAAGAGAAAAACAAGTAACTTCGAATTCATTCAATGAGTTACTAAAACAATGCAAATATCCCGAGAAAAAAAAGTTATTAAGCGACGCTGTATTGAGGATATTACCAAAAGCAAAATACTCTGAAATAGATGCTGGCCATTTTGGACTTAACCTGCCGTTATATTGCCATTTTACATCTCCAATAAGAAGATATGCAGATCTTACCGTACACCGCTCATTGGCTTTTGCTCTAAAATGGAAAATGGATGATTTAGATTCTATGAAGGACCATAGGGCAATTTGCCAAATCATTAACGAATCTGAAAAAAAATCGGTTGGAGCCGAGCGAGAGAGTCTAGATCGCTATTCAGCCCTATTCATGTCTAACCACGTTGATGATTACTTCGATGGTGTGGTTTCAGGTGCTTCCAGATTCTGTATTTTTATTAGACTGAAAAAATTCCCAATTGAAGGTGTGTTATTAAAAAAAGATTTAGTTTTCGAGAGAAGAAAAACAAGATCTTCATTTAACTTCGAAAAAAGTAAAACTAGAGATAAGGGGCTATTTACTGGAGATGAAGTTAGGGTAAAGTTAGTATCAACAACTCCATATAATGGATCGATCACCTTTTCACTTTAACAAGTTTTTTCTCTTTTGGGCCAATCGTTAGATTGCATTTCAAAAAGTCGAGAAACAGTCCTCTGAAATTCAAAACTATTTTTTCCAACAGTATATAATTTCTCCGGAGGCACGTCAGCTCTACAAAGAATTTCTACTTCTTTGTCATAAACGCTGTCGATCAGATTAATAAATCTTTTTGCACTATCATCTCCACCATTCGACAAGTCTGGAATTTCATCCAAAAACAATAATCTGAGATGGCTTACCAGTTCTAAATAATCTATGGCGCTCAGAGGAATCGAACAAACTTCGTTGAATGTCAATAATCCCGCACCACTCTCGAACCTTTCTATTCTGAATTCACGGCTGTTCATTTGTATCGTTATCCCTGCGCCTCGATAAAGATTAAATTGGGATATAAGGTGATTGAATTGGCTTGTTTCTTGAATTGAAGTGCTTAGAAAATATTTCCTCTTTCCCGCAATTTTTATCTTTCTATAGTCAACATCCGCTGACAATTTTACTACATTCAAGCTCGATACTATGATGTCAATGAAGGGCAAAAATAACTTTCTATTTAGCCCATCTTTATAAAGGTCATTAGGATGTCTATTTGATGTTGTTATAATTATCAACTTCTTTCTTAGGAATTCCTCAAAAACCCTTCCTACTATCATTGCATCTGCTACATCAGTTATCTGCATTTCATCTAAACAAAGTACTTGAATGTCTTTTATGTACTCTGAAGCTACCGATTTTATCGGATCTCTTATATTATTTTCTCTAGCAGTTTTTATGAGTTGATGCAGTCGCCTCATAAATTCATGAAAATGTATTCTCTTCTTTCCCATTATGTCCAATTGCTTGAAAAAAAGATCCATCAGCATTGATTTTCCTATGCCAACACCGCCATAAATATACACACCCGTTTTTTCCTTAGTAGACTTAGTCGAAAAAAACTTTGAGAACATTTTCCTAGTTGTTGTCTGTTTTAGATCTACACTGTTCTCCAATTCCTTTTTTAATGCTTCAAGATCAGATACAAGTTTTTCTTGCGATTTATTTTTCTCAATTTTATCGCTTGAGATCATCTTATTATAAATACTTAGAAGGGATTGCTCATCATTCATTTTTACTTCTTCTATCTTTTAGTAGCCCAATTTGCTTTTTTCGTTCTCTCAGAGAAAAAATCTTTTTTGTTGTTTTAGTACCAAAACACTTATGGCAAGAAATCCCTTTCTCATAATGCTTATGGTCCTTATCAATTAATCTCAAAGGACTTCTGCATGCGTGACATAACTCATATTCACCTGGTTCAAGATTGGTATTAACAGTCACTCTTTGGTCGAAAACGAAGCAATCACCTTTCCATTTTGATGTCGATAACTTTCCAACTTTGTCCAAATAATTCAATATACCGCCCCTTAAATGATAAACTTCCTCTACTCCTTCAGCTTTAAGAAAACTAGTTGCCTTTTCACACCTTATCCCACCAGTACAAAACATTGCTATTTTTTTATTTTTGAATGTTTTACTTTTATCTTTCCACCATCTTGAAAACTCATGAAAACTTTCTGTATTAGGATTTACACTTCCCTCAAATGTACCTAAATTGACCTCAAATTCATTTCTAGTGTCGATAGTGATGACTTCTTTTTCAGAAATGAAAGTGTCCCACTCTTCTGGTTCGATGTAGGTTCCCACAATCGCCGTAGGGTCAATTTCAGGAAGTCCCAACGTTACAATTTCCTTTTTTACTTTAATGCTCAATTTCTTGAAAACATTGGATCTCACACGATTTTCTTTAAACTCAGACCCTGTTAATGTAAAGTTTTGTTGGAGAAAGCTCTTTACCTTTTCTGTCTTATCTTGGTCTAAAGAACACATTCCATTAATACCCTCATTACTTAGTATTATTGTCCCGACTACTAAGTTCTCTTCAAGGAAGCATACAAGTCTTTCCTTTTCTACCTGGGGGTTCTGTAAAGGCAAAAACTTATAGAATGCTAAAACGGTTTTAGTCATATTAGTCCTTTTAAGGCCAAGCCGGCCAATTACATTTTGCTAGCAAACAAAGGTTTTCTTTTATTAACATTTATTCTATTGTATCGGAACGCTAATTACTGTTAATTACTTAGTCAACCAATAAGTAGGAATTAATGTTTGAAACTTTATCGCAAGGATTCTCCAACGCGCTAGAAAAGCTAACTAAGCAGGGTGTGCTACGAGAGGATGAGATATTAACCGCTTTGCGTGAAGTCAGGATAGCTTTGTTGGAAGCCGATGTTACGTTGGAGATAACTAAAAGATTCATAAAATCGGTTGGAGAAAAAGCACGTGGACAAGCAGTTACTAAATCCGTTACCCCAGGCCAACAAGTAATTAAAATAGTACATGATGAGTTACTAAAAGTACTAAAGGGTCCTAGCGAAACATCAAATATTCTAAAAATAGATAATCCGCCCGCAACAATTTTAATGGTTGGGTTACAAGGTTCAGGAAAAACCACAACCTCTGCAAAACTAGCTTTGAGGTTACAGAACAAAGAAAAGAAGAAAGTTTTATTGGCTAGTTTAGATACTAGACGTCCAGCAGCTATGGAGCAATTGGAGATACTGGGTAAAAGTAACTCAATAGATACCCTGCCAATTTTGAAGGATCAGTCACCTGAACAAATTACGTCTAGAGCGATGCAACAAGCATCTTTGGGGGGTTATGATGTAATTATCCTTGATTCTGCGGGCAGAATGCAAATAGACGACGAGCTAATGACTGAAATCGAAAATATTAAAGATTTAAGTAAACCTAATGAAACTCTCTTAATAGCTGATGGATTGACTGGTCAGGAGGCTGTCAATGTAGCTAATGCTTTTAATGATCGATTAGACATATCAGGAGTTGTCTTAACTAGAATGGATGGCGACGGTAGAGGCGGTGCAGCACTCTCAATGGTTTCAACAATAGGAAAATCGATAAAATTTATAGGTACTGGTGAAAAAGTCGATGCGTTAGAAGAATTTCATCCTGATCGTATTGCAAGAAGAATTCTAGGAATGGGTGACATAGTATCATTAGTTGAAAAAGCCTCCGAAACATTAGAAGCCGAAAAAGCAGAGCGATCGATGCGCCGATTCCAAAAAGGTTTGTTCAATATGAATGATTTGAGAAACCAGCTAGAACAAATGCAGAAAATGGGTGGACTAAAAAACTTAATGGGAATGATGCCCGGCATGGGAAAGATAACGAAAAATTTAGACGATAAATCTCTTGATGACTCCGTTATAAAGCGTCAGATTGCCCTTATTCAGTCTATGACTAGAAAAGAACGCTTGTCGCCAAATCTTCTTCAAGCAAGTAGAAAAAAAAGAATAGCACATGGCGCAGGATTAGACGTGTCCGAATTGAATAAGTTGATTAAGATGCATCGACAGATGTCAGATATGATGAAAAGAATGGGGAAAATGGGTGGAAAAGGAATGTTGAAAAGCTTTATGCAACAAATGTCAGGCAAGAACGGTGGGATAACACCTTCTTTGCCAGATGCGCAAATGCTACAAAAGCAACTTGGTTCCAAACTTCCAACAAACCTATCTGGACTAGGTTTCAAAAAATAATCAAATGAAAAAAAACAAGATTAATGTTGATTTATTGTTAAAAAATGAGAGAAGTACTATCGATAGATTAGACACAACAATGGTAAATATTCTGATAGAAAGATTTTCGGTTACAAAAAGAATAGGATTAATAAAAGCTGAACACGATATAGAAACGTATGATAGAGATAGGGAAAAGATGCAATTGAAGGCACTTGAAAAACTTATCGAGGATACTGATGTTGATAGGGAGTTTATAGTAAAGCTTATGAAACTGATAACAACAGAGTCTAAGAAAAAACACGAGCAAATAAAGAAGGAAATAGGAGAGTAATTTATGAGTATTAAAATAAGGCTAGCAAGAGCTGGTTCAAAAAAGCGACCATTTTACCGAGTTGTTGCTGCTGACAGTAGAATGCCTAGAGATGGGAGATTTATAGAAAAGTTGGGCACTTATAATCCTCTTCTAAATAAAGACGATAGTAATAGAGTTAAATTGGACTTGGAAAGAATAAAAGTGTGGTTATCCAAGGGAGCACAAACTACCGATAGGATTAGTCGATTATTGGAGAATTTAGAAGTACTCCCAAAAAAAATACGAAATAATCCTATTAAGGCAAAACCTAAAAAGGAGGCAGAGGAACCAAAAGCTGAAGAACCTACTCCCGAGGAACCAAAAGCTGAAGAACCTACTCCCGAGGATCCAAAAGCTGAAAAACCTACCCCCGAGGATCCAAAAGCTGAAGAATCAAAGCAATAAAGAGGCCACGCAAAGTATTATTAGAATGCAGTTAATTGAAAACCGATTTTTTTCATACTCTCTTTTTGAGTACACATCGTTGAATTATTAGTTTGGTATTTTAGTCTGAGCAATAAGCAATTGGATAGCGTGATTACTGCTGGAAAAGTACTTAATTCCTATGGTTTGAACGGCCAGGTAAAAATCGATGTTTATTTGAAGGATTTGAAACTTCTAAAGACTGTTAAGGTTTTTCTGTTAGGCGATTCTCTAATAAAGAGAAAAATTAATTTTTTAAAAAATACGAAAAATTCAACTTGGATAGCAGATGTAGCTGACGTTAAAATAAAGGAACAAGCGGATCAACTCAAAGGTCAGCTTATTTTCCTAGAAAAAAAATACCTTCCTTCTCTTATGACTAATGAATTCTATTATGAAGACCTTAAAGGACTACAGGTAAAAATTGATGGAGGTCCTCAAAAAGGTTTCGTGCACAATGTTTTTAATTTTGGTAGTGGCGAGGTCTTGGAGGTTTCACTTGACGATAGTGATGCTACAAGATACATCCCTTTTGATAAAGATAATGTAAGTGAAATAGACTTAGCTAATAGAACAATTATTTTGACTCCTATAAAAGGCTTACTTAGCTAAACTCAAGTCTACTAGTAAGAATATGAATGAAACTCAACTAAGCGCTAAAGTTATAACTCTTTATCCAGAAGTTTTCCCAGGACCGTTATCAGCTTCAGTAACGGGCAGAGCATTAGAAAAAAAGATTTGGTCTTTGGATATAATAAATTTGAGAGACTATGGAAACGGTAAACACAAACAAGTGGACGATAAACCGATTTCGGGTGGACCTGGCATGATTTTGAGGCCAGATGTTCTAGATCAAGCCTTGTTACAAGCAAACAGTTCCAACAGCGATAAGAGTAAAATTATAGTCTGCATGAGCCCAAGGGGTACTCCTCTTAGTCAAAGTATTGCAAAGAACATGCTTCAATATAATGAAATAATAATTGTTTGTGGTAGGTTTGAGGGCATCGACCAAAGAGTTGTAGAGAAACATCAAATGAAAGAAATATCTATAGGCGATTTTATTTTAAGTGGAGGCGAACTGGGTGCTATGGTTTTATTAGATACAGTAGTGAGATTGCTTCCAGGCACTTTGGGAAACTCTGATTCTATTTTAACGGAAAGTTTCACTAATGGTTTGCTTGAAGCTCCACAATTCACTAAACCGATAAATTGGAAAGGGATTAAGGTACCTGAAATACTTCGCTCTGGTGATCACCAGAAAATATTAGAATGGAAAAATAAGACGTCGGAAAAAATCACCAAAAAGAATAGGCCCGATTTATTCATTAAATACGTTGAAAAAAAAAAAAATTTGATTAAAAGATAAACAGTCATACAAATTTTAATGGTCTAATAATGCACATCATAGAGAAAATTGAGAGCGAACAGATAAAGAAAATTGGCAAAACTATACCTGATTTTGCCTCTGGCGACACAATAAAGGTTGGCTACAAAATAACCGAAGGTGAAAGAACCAGAATACAAAACTATGAAGGGGTGGTTATTGCCAGAAAAGGTGGATCTACACTAGCCGCATCATTCACAGTTAGAAAAATATCATTTGGGGAGGGAGTTGAACGAGTTTTTCCACTCTATTCAACAAACATTGATTCCATTACTGTAGTAAGAAGAGGAAGAGTTAGAAGGTCTAAACTGTATTATTTGAGAGCACTAAGAGGTAAGTCTGCTAGAATAGCTGAGAAGACTAATTATAAGAATGAAACTAACAATTCTTCTAAACCAAGGGACTAGAAAGATGAAGAAAGATATACACCCTGATTACCATTTTATAAACGTAAAGATGACTGACGGCACAGTCTATAAGACTAGGTCTACATACGGTAAAACAAACGAAAATCTGAACCTCGAGATAGATCCGTTGACCCACCCAGCATGGACGGGAGGATCACAAAAACTACTTGATACCGGAGGAAGAGTTTCAAAGTTTAAGAAAAAGTATGAAGGTTTTAAACTTTAATTTTATTACCTAATATTTTTTAAACAAAAAATCTATAACTCCTGAAAAGAAAATGGCAAAAATTATCGTTTTTGGTAATGAAAAAGGTGGTTCCGGGAAATCTACGACTGCAATACATGTGGCCATAGCTCTTTGTTACAAAGATAAAAACGTAGGCGTAATAGATTTGGATGTCAGACAGAAAAGTATGTCGAGATTCTTAGAAAACCGCACCGACTTTTGTGAGAAAAAAAAAACTGATTTACCACGTCCTACTTATTATAAAATTTATCAATCTAATAAAGACAGTAAGGCAGAGTCCAATTCGGAGGAAGAAAAAAGATTCGCTGACGCCTTAACGACTTTAGAAGAAACATGTGATTTTCTAGTAATCGACTGTCCAGGGGGCATATCGAATTATGTGAAGATGGCTCATACGGTAGCTGACACTTTAGTAACACCAATGAATGATAGTTTGATTGACTTTGATCTTTTAGCAAAGATCGAAGCCTCTACAGGAAAAGTTATTGGGCCTTCTATTTATTCGGAAATGGTTTGGGATTGCAGACAAATACGAGCATCTGCGAAACATCCGCCAATCGATTGGGTGATACTGAGAAACAGAATATCACATGTATTTAGTAGAAATAAATATCAGATTAGCAACTCTCTCAAAAACCTTTCAAAAAGAATTGGATTTCGATTAAGTACAGGATTTTCAGAGCGAGTTATATTTAAAGAATTATTTTTATCTGGATTGACTTTGCTAGATCTTGAAAAAATGGAGGACTGGCAACCTACCCTGAGCCATATATCTGCGCGACAGGAAATGAGGATGCTACTAGGAAGCTTAAATTTAACTAGTGACTAATTTTGGAGAATGCTACAAGCTGTTTCTTGAGATCTAGTTCTAATACATAAATTTTCAGCTAGTGCATTTGTAATTTTATTCACAAAAATAGAGTATTTTTTCTCTTTATTTCTTCTTATGTTTATCGACTCATTGTCAACATTAGCTAGTAAATCAATATTTAATAAGAGAATATTTGGCATCTCTCTCTCTGCCGAAAGGATAGTATTGTACATTCCAATCTGTACATCAACATCGTTACTTATAACCCTTTCAATTGGATTTTGATTTTGCGTTCTGAATAAATTGTTAAATTCATCTTTTCTCTTTGCTTTTATCATGACTTCAAGTGATTTTGGTTTTGAGAGTGGTTTAGTGACTGAAACTATTTTTGGACTTGAAATATTTTTTCCTGGTTTCAATGGTGGCAGCTTACTTAGCTTTTTTCTTTCCGGTATGACTTTAAAAGCATCATCAAACAGTCCTATAATTTTTTTTGCCCTTTCTGCAGAAGAGCTGGTGCCAATTAGGATGCCTATTAGCTGTTTATCTCCTCGTTTAGCTGAGGCTGCCAAATTATGTCCTGCAGCGTTTGTGTATCCTGTTTTTATGCCTGAAGCACCCCTATATTGCTTCAGAAACTTATAGTTTGTATTCCTTATTGTTTTTCCTGAAGCATAAGTTTCCAATCTGCCAAAAATATTAAAATATTCGGGATAATCCAACATTAGCCGACGAGCTAATAATAGCATGTCATTAGCTGTCGAATAGTGCCCTATCTGAGTCAGACCATGAGCGTTTTTAAATCTTGTGGAATTCATGCCCATCTTTTTTGCTGCTACATTCATATAATTAATGAATTTTTTTTCAGATCCTGAAATAGCCTCTCCCAAAGCGGTAGCAGCATCATTTGCAGACCTTACAGCAGAAGCTCTAATTAAAAACCTAACTGAGACTCTCTGGCCTGGTTTATACCAAAATTTTGAGGGTGGCTCTGATGCTGCATTTTTACTTATAATAACTTTTTGATCCAACTTTAGCCGACCATTACGTATAGAATCGAAAGCCAGATATAGGGTCATCATTTTTGTTAGAGAGGCTGGATGGATTATTTGCCCTGATTTGTGGCTATTTAAAACTTTACCGTCCCTAGCGTCAGCGACAACGTACGCAAAGGTTTTAGCTGATAGCTCTGACGTGTAAATTGATATTGTAAAAATTATAAATATAACAGAATTTACTAATAGAAAGTGAATACCCAATTTGTTTGTTTTCATTTATTTATTTTTCAAGAAAATGTTAGTTATTACTTTTATTTAATTTTTAATATACTTAGACTAGTAAAAGAAAAAAAGTGAAATTAAGAGCGGAAAAGAGAAATGCCTAACAAAGATGACGATATAAATAACGACTTATCGGATACGTCAGTACTTGTAAAAAAGCGCAGTAAGTTAAAAAAGCCACCGTTGTATAAAGTTCTGCTCTTAAACGATGATTTCACTCCAATGGAGTTTGTTGTACATGTATTAGAAAAATTCTTTTCTATTGGACATGAAAGAGCTGTACAGATAATGCTCACAGTTCATAAAAAGGGCATCGCCGTTGTTGGCGTGTATTCCCATGATATAGCTGAAACAAAAGTTACTCAGGTCATGGACTATTCTAGAAAAAATCAACACCCATTACAGTGCACCATGGAGAAGGAATAGGTTGCAGAGCCTGGCATCCCAGAGATTTGAAACATTTTGGAACCAAGTAGCACAATCATATGCTGATCAAAAATTAGCTATTATAGGCTCTGAAAAACCATTCAATTTTTGTTGCATAAAAAATAAACATCTATGCCACTTCATTTCAAACGCAAAAGATACGTTAAAAGAGGCAAAAAATTTAGGTTTCGTAATTTCAACTATTTTAAATCGTTATTACGATATTATTATTCTCGAATTGACAAAAAGCAGGGAAACCAATTTGGGCCTCATAGCGCTAGCTGAAGAGTCTTTAAAGGATGGAGGAAAGATGATTATAAATGGTGATAATAAAATAGGTATCAAAAGCTTTCTCCAAAATATCTCTTACCAATGGCCTCCAGAGATTACAATGATTAAAAAAAAAGGAAGGATAGCTCTCTACCAAAAAAAAAAACAATTGTTTGGCCGATGGAAAAAATATCAAGGTTTTGATAAGAACAATGATGGCTATTATACTCGATGTGATATGTTTTCTCCAAAAGAGATTGATGAAGGCTCTCAAAAACTCGTCTCTGCATTTAGTACCAAGCTATTTGGAGAGGTTGCGGACCTTGGGGCTGGATGGGGATATTTGAGTAAGGAGGCGCTTAGATTAAATAACAAAATCACTAGGATTACATTATTTGAAAATAATTATTCTGCATACCTTGCATCAAAAAAAAATATAGACGATGAGAGAGCAACATTTAGATGGGCTAGTATTGAAAATATCAGAAACTTGAGACTACGTTTCAATCATGTAATTTGCAATCCTCCTTTTCACTCTGGTCGTCAAACAGATATAGAGCTTCTAAAATCCTTCATTTTTTATAGCTCTAGGCTTATAAATCCTCGAGGTAGTGTTTGGATGGTTTTTGTTTCAGGAGTGTATTTTGAGAACGAGCTTAAGAAGTACTTCGATAACATTAAGCTTTTGTACAAAGATAAGCACTATTTTGTTTGTCAGTTACTAAAACCAAAAATCAAAGAGGTATGAGTATGATTAAACAACTACTAAATAAAACTGCGCTTATAACTGGGGCATCACATGGTGTAGGACTGGAAATCGGAAGAAAGTTTCTTTTGGCAGGAGCAAATGTGGTATTTTCAGATTATACAAAATTTGATCTCGAAAACTTGATCTCTGGAATTTCCTCTGAGAATGGGCAAGCCTACTCCTTTTATGGAAACATGCAGGATCAACTAGCTGTCAATAATCTAATTGCAACTACATTAAATAAATTTGGGCGTGTAGATATATTGGTCAATGCCAATAGAGCAATCATCCCATCAAACCCGTTAGATGAGAAGGGTGGAGCTCTTGAGAAATCTCTTTCACAAAATCTGATTGCAACCTTGAATATAAGTCAACTTTTTGCAAAATCAGTAATCAAGCAAACTAAAAACAGAAAAAATAGCGAAATTGTAGGTTCGATAATAAACTTGACGTCAATAGCGGCTAATCAAACAATTCCCGAAATGATGCCATACTCTGTTAGTTGTGCAGCTCTGAACCAAATGACAAGATCACTTGCGGTTTCTCTTGCCAAAGACGGAATAAGAGTCAACGCTATATCTCTTGGTAGTATTATGAGTTCAAGCTTACGCTTAAACCTACACAGCAACCCTGAGCTACAAGACTCAATAATTGATGCAACTCCTTTAGGGTACATTGCTGATCCAGAAGAGGTAGCAGATCTTGCTCTATTTTTGTCATCCGAGAGCTCTAGTTTCCTCACTGGACAGGTAATAACAATCGATGGAGGTCGATCTATTTTGAATAAACTAGAGAAGGCAGCCTACTAAAATATATACCTTATCTACTTTAAGCGTCACATATCGAGGTTATCCCTAAACAACGATTTTGAAGGTTCCACAACATTAATTTCTGTATCGGAACTCATATTTATTTTTTGCTCCTCAGACTTTTCTCTGGGAATCTTATCTAATATTTTCTGTAGCTCAATTTGCTTGCATAGCCCTAATATCACTGGATCAGTTGGTGAAAGATTATTTATATTCCAGTGAGTCCTCTCTCTTATAGCCTTAATTGTGTTTTTTGTAGTACCAATTAATTTAGAGATTTGCCCATCAGTGATCTCTGGATGAAACTTAACTAGCCAAGCAATAGCTGCTGGTTTATCTTGTCTTTTGGAAAGAGGAGTGTATTTGGGGCCCCTGGACTTTTTCTCGCCCACCGCAGCCGGATTCTTGAAAAGCTGTAAGTCCAATTTTTCATCGGCTTCACACCTCTTTATCTCCTCTGCCGTCAGTTGACTATTAATAATTGGGTCAATTCCACGTATTCCACTAGCTACCTCTCCATCTGCAATACCGCTAACCTCTAACTCATGAAGCCCGCAAAAACTCGCTATTTGCCTAAAAGTAAGGGTTGTATTATCTAAAAGCCAAACTGCTGTAGCTTTCCTCATTAGTGGGTATTCCATCTAGTCCTCGCTAACAATTAAATTGGTATTTAACCTTGATCTCACCATGATTTATACAAAAAAAAAGTTCTATTAATCAAGACTTAAAATAATCTTACCTAAATGATTTCCACTTTCCATCCGCATATGCGCATCCTTGAATTTTTCTAATGGAAATATGGAGTCTATGTAAACACCAATTTTTTGTCTATCCAACAAGGGCCAAACAGTTTCGCGTAATTCACTAGCAACTTTGCTTTTAAATTCAACTGTTCTAGGTCTAAGCGTTGATCCTGTTAAATTTATTCTTTTCATCATTAACTGACTCAAGTCTAGTTTTACAGAATTACCTTTGAGAAACGCAATATTTACAAGCCTTCCCTCATCACGTAATAAATCAACATTTTTTTCAAAATAGTCACCTCCAATCATATCTAAAATGAGATCTACACCTTGTGTTTTATTTTTACCTTTAAGTATATCATGAAAGTTTTCTACGGAATATTGGATAACTTGATCAGCTCCTAATGAGTAACAAAAATCTGATTTTTTTTTGTTTTTCACTGTCGCGAGAACCGTTGCGCCTAGTTGCTTAGCTAATTGGATTGCAAACATACCAATACCACTAGAACCACCATGCACAAGAAATATGTCATTTTCTTTTAATTGACCTAACTTTACCATATTGATCCAAACTGTAAAAAGACACTCACACAAGCCTGCGGCTGCCTCCATTGATAAACCCTTGGGAATAGGAAGACAGTGTGCTTCGTTTGTAACAACATATTCCGCATAGCCGCCTCCAGGTACCAATGCACATACACGGTCTCCTATCTTTTTTTTAGTTACAGCCGTCCCAGTTTCTATTATCTCTCCAGAGACCTCTAACCCCATTATTGGGCTAGCGTCATTTGGTACTTTATATAATCCTTGTCTTTGTAGAATGTCAGGGCGATTTACCCCGGCAGCCTTAACTTTAATTAAGACTTCTTTTTCTAGGGGCCTTGGAACATCCAAGTCTGTTTTTACAATTGAGCCTTCTAAATCTCCAAACTTATTAATAATTACTGCTTTCATCGGTAGTTTTTCCCTATTTTATTATTATTTTGTAGACAAGCATGGTGTGTCTTGATAAACACTTTCCTCATAACTGTATAAGGATTTGTACGTGCAAGTAAACGTTAGAGATAATAATATAGAGCAAGCTTTGAGAGCTCTTAAAAAAAAGTTACAAAGAGAGGGAGTTTTTAGGGAAATGAAACTCAAGCAGCATTTTGAAAAGCCCTCTGTAAAAAAAGCTAGAGAAAAGGCTGAGGCTATTCGACGAGCTAGAAAACTAGCAAGGAAAAAAATGATTAGAGAAGGTCTTTTGTAGATCGATGGTCTCTATGAGTTAAACATAGCCAAAAAAATCAAAGAAAATGTTGAAAAGACCACGATAGCGAATAAAAATTTAATAAATCCAGCGTAGATTTTCTTTTGCTCTTCTATATCCATTTCACCTTTTTTGTAATTCATCTGTAGTGTCCTTTGTTATTTTTTTAGTTTAAAAATAAAAGCGCCGTCTGGTCTAACATCTCTATTAACTAATCCAGCTTTGTAGAGATGATTAACGTGCCCCACTGCCTCATGCAATGCTAGCATATATTCTCTTTTATTGATATCCCTTTTAAATATAGTCTTGAATAACTCAACAGCAGTTTTTGGCCCGACTTTTAAGGCCTCCTCCATCCTTTTGAGGGCAGCTTTATGGTTTTCAATTAGCTGCACCAGTCTTCGAGGTAGTCCAGAAAATGGTCGGCCATGGCCAGGTAAAACCAGTTGCTCATCACTAGAAAGCTTAAGTAGTTTCTCGCAGCTATTCATCCAATCACCAACTGTATCTGCATTTGGTTCTAAAGGATAAACACCCAAATTTGATGAAATTCCAGGTAAGACCTGATCGCCAGCGAGAACCAAATTTAACTCTTTTGACCAAAAAGTAGCATGCTCAGGAGCGTGCCCATTTCCCATAGTTACGGTCCAATGTACTCCATTTATGTTAATAATTTCATTTTCAATTATTCTTACAAAGCCTTTATTTAATGGTGAAACGCCATCACCAAAATTAAAAGGTCTAGCTCTGAGCTTTTCTCCAAGCATTTCTTGAGACATACCAGCCTGCCTCCAAAAAAGCTCTGTGCTTGCACTCACCTTCTCATGTAAATCTAGGGAAAGCATTCTAGCCATTAAAAAGGTTGTGCGAGAGCAAACAATTTCAGTATTGTACTTCTCACACAGCCATCCTGCCAGACCAATATGGTCTGGGTGATGGTGCGTCACATACACTTTACTTATCTTTTTCTCAGGAAAGTTTTTATGAAGAATATTTTCCCATATATTTTTACAGCCACCAATGTTAGCACCTGTATCTACCAAAGCTATTTCTTGCCCATCATCTAAGATGTAGCAGTTAACATATTCCGGTCCCATCATAGGCAGAGGCATTGGAAACCAGAATACGCCTTCGGTGATTTCATATATTTTGCCGGCTTCGGGACTTTCTTGGAAAAAGAACTCTATCTTTTTCATTACTGAGAAAATCCAAAAAAATTGTCGCTAAAACTATAAAGCGAATGCTGCCCACTTTGGCTCATAAATCCATATGCTTCCATCTCTGGTAGGATATTTAAACAGTAAAATTGAGCGAGAGACTTTCTATCTAATGCTCCGGTGTTGAGGGCTGCCTTTACTAAATAATTTGCACCTAAAAGAAGCCCAAAAGCCTTCAAAAATGGAGTTGCACCAGCAAGTCTATCATTAAAGTCTTCCCGTTTTAGCATCCAGTTTAAACTGCTCTCCATGCATACCAAAGATTTAGACAATCGATTACCCATCTCTTTTATTTGCAAATCTTCGTGATCACAACAATTTCTAATTGTTATTTTTATTTCATCTATTAGACCATTGGCAGCTTTTCCACTATCAGATAATTTCCTCCCAATTAAGTCGATAGCCTGAATGCCGTTGGTACCCTCATAAATCGCAGTAACTCTAACATCACGTAAAACCTGTGCTGCCCCTGTCTCCTCAACGTAACCCATACCTCCATGTACTTGAATACCAAGATCAGCCACTCTACATCCAATATCTGTTGAAAATGCTTTAGCTATTGGTATTAAAAAAGAGGCCCTTGCATCTTCTTTCTCCGCTACTTGTTTGTCACTTGACTTAGAAAGATCTAAAGAAAGCGCGGCGTCTAGACATAAAGCCCTAACTGCAGATGTTAATGATTTCATCGTTATTAGCATTCTTCTCACGTCTGGATGATCCAAAATAACACCCTTCCCATTATCAATTTTTGCGTAACCCTGTTTTCGTGTTTTCGCAAATTCCATGGCCTTTTGTGTGGCTAATTCACACTGTGACAATCCTTCAATGCCAACTCCCAGTCTTGCATTATTCATCATTGTAAACATTGCATATAGCCCAGCATTTTCTTCCCCAACCAACCAACCTTTTGAACGATTATATTCAATAACAGCTGTCGGAGATCCGTGCATACCCATTTTCTTTTCAAGCGAAATCGCCTTAACGTTATTTTCTAAGAGCCACTCATCCTTCTCATTTTGAATGTATTTTGGCACAATAAAAAGCGAGACGCCTTTTGATCCCTTTGGTGAACTTGGTAATCTTGCTAGGACTAAGTGACATATATTAGTTGATAAATCATGTTCACCCCAACTAATGTATATCTTTTGGCCAGTAATTGCATAAGATCCATCATTATTTTTCTCTGCTTTTGTTATTAGAGCACCAACATCTGAACCTGCCTGTGGCTCCGTCAAATTCATAGTACCGGTCCACTCTCCGGAATTCAATTTAGGTAAAAAGATATTTTTTATTTGCTCATTAGCATGATTTTCAAGAGCATCGATCTGGCCTTGATTCATTAAAAACAGCAAGGAAAATGAAAGACATGCACTACCAAAATATTCATTGAAGCAACTGGTGACTGTGGATGGCAACCCCATCCCTCCATATTTCTGATTACCAGAAATACTCGTCCAACCACCTTGAACCAACAGGTCATAGGCATTAGAAAAGCCTGGGGTGGTTCGACATATTCCGTTTTCTAGCTCTGCAGGAATTTGATCAGACTTCTGATTGAGAGGATAAATACTTTCTGATGTGATTTTGGCAGCTTCGCTGAGAATTAGGTTTAAATCCTCTTTCTTTAAACCATCAAAATTTGAAATAGAGAAGAGTCGTTTTGCTTCTAATATCTCATAGAGCCAAAACTTTGTTTCATCTACGGGGGCGGTATAGCTCATTCTTTCTTACTCTTTAATGAATTGATTTAATAAGTGAACTCTAGTATTTAAAATTCTACAAATCAACATGTCATATTGTCCAAATGAAGATAATTACAAATAGCGTTGAAGGCATTAAGGAAGCAGCTGAAATTTTAGCTGGTGATGGTGTTGTTGCGTTTCCCACAGAAACTGTTTATGGGCTAGGTGCAAATGCTTTCTCAAAAGAAGCTGTTACTAAAATATACAAAATAAAAGGACGACCTAGTTTTAACCCCCTAATTATTCATGTCGATAGCTACGAAATGGCTAGGCAATACGGGGTTTTCAATAAATCAGCCAATATACTCGCACAAAAGTATTGGCCTGGTCCCTTGACCATAATAGTAAAAAAGAGAGAATCGGATGTCGTAGTATCGGCTACTGCAAAGTTAGAAACCATAGCTCTAAGGTGTCCTAGCAACATTATTGCTCGCAAGTTGATAACAGAGTTGGATAAACCTATAGCTGCCCCTTCAGCGAATAAATCTGGAAAGCTTACCTGCACAAGTCCTCGAGATGTATTTGCCAAATTAAAAAATAGTATCGATGCTATTCTAGATGGAGGGGATGCGGAACTAGGGCTTGAAAGCACAGTAATCGACTGTTCCTTAGAAAGGCCATCCATCCTTAGACTTGGAAATATAACGAGCGAAGAAATAAATAGTTGCTTAGATTATTCAATAGCCCCAAGCATAAAAACAGAGAAGCAGATAAAAAGTCCAGGGCAATTATTAAAGCACTATTCTCCAGAAGCTGATCTGATTTTAAATGCAAATAGACCTAGACAAGGCGATATATTTCTAAGTTTTGGGCCCCATCCAAAGGAAATTGATGGCTTGACACTGACTGAGTCGAAGAACTTAGTAGAGGCTGCAAAAAACCTTTTTACTTTTCTTCATAAATTAGATCGTTTGAGTAAAGCTAAGGGTGGGATTCCAATAAAAGTAGCGCCTATACCAACAAATGGTGTGGGAGCTGCAATAAACGATAGGTTGATTCGAGCTGCAGAGAGATAGTGTAAATCAGGAAGATCCCGCGTAGGAAGTCAATTTGGAAGGATCAATTCCTATAAGCAGTAAAGCATCTGTCCACTTTGATTTGTAATCGACGCTGAAAATCAGATTTTCAAATTTCTCTGATAAAAGCCAACTATCCCTCACAATTTCATCTTCCAATTGCCCTGGCGCCCAACCAGAATAGCCTAGTAAAAAAAGCGATTTACTGGGTCCTTTCCCTTGCTGGATATCATCAGTGATTTCCTTAGTGCCTGTAACAGATATCTCTTTACCAACTTTAATAGTTTTTTGATCTATGAAGTAATCAGGGGAGTGAACAACAAACATTGCGTTTGGTGCTAGGGGCCCTCCAATGCACACATCTTCATTAGCTAGTTTTATATGTTTTTCATCATAACCTAAATTAGCCCATATCGTTCCCAGGTTAACATTTAAAACGGGCTTATTTACAACAAAGCCAATGGTACCATTTGCATCATGTTCACAAATCAAGATTATGCTTTTATCAAAAATGCCGTCCGCAATTTCTGGAGACGAAATCAACAATTTTCCTTTATAGTTTTCATTAATCATTCTTGATTATAGATTGAAAAATAAAATATGCATAAACTTAATAAAGTTACAAATCAGAGGAAAAAATTTTGCTAAGGATGATCTTTATTTTTACTGTTCTTTTTGTCAACTTGGTCTTACTAAAACCAAGTTTTTCTCAGGCGAATGTAGAGTATTATAATTTATCTAGAGATGGCTCAACCAGGGGTGCTATAAGCATCACGTTCCCTGAGGGTTGGAGTACATATTGGAAGTTTCCAGGGCCGAATGGGTTCACACCTAAAATAAGGGTATTAACCGAAGAAAATATAGAATCATTTTCTATTTCTTGGCCATATCCAAAAACATTAGGACCCAAAAATTTTACGTATCTTGGATACGATGATGCCCTTTTACTACCAATAGAATTAAAGAAATTAGATAAACGAAAAAAGATATATTTACATTTGAACATCTCTTTTGGCATTTGCAAGAGCGTCTGTATTGTTCAGAATAAAACCCTAGAAATAAGTGATGAAGGTGATCTTAATTATTTGGTTCTAGATAAGCTTATGAAATCAAAAAACAGAATTACGATGACAACAAATTTTGGAAGTTCTAATAAATGTATAATAAGGAAAGAGACGAATAAGGAATACCAAATCACCTTTGAAAATCATTTAATGAGAAATAATGAATTAGTAAGTAACGTATTAGTAGATTATGAAGGAAGCTCATGGATCGTAGAAACACAGTCATTTTATCCAAAAATTGGCATAGTAGAGGCATCACTTAAATTAGAAGATACTTCAAGAAATGATATAAATATAGATAAAATTTCTCTTTTATATTTAGATGGGAAGGTAGCCAAAAGAACAATTGGCTGTCCTTCTTGATCTTTTTTATAATGTTGGCTTTCTAAACAAAAAAATTCTATCTTGTATTCGCTTCATAAACGCGAACCAAATATAAAATAACCCGATGCATACAAAAACAGTGAAAAAGATAAAGAAATATTCGAAAGAAAATAGTACTTGCGCAATAATAAAAGACAAGACTCCCAAAAGAAAGATTAGAAAATAAATTAAGTTTTTCCACCCATTCTTCCTATTAAGTCTCCAAGAAAAAACAAATCTAGAGAAGGACTTGTAGTGCTTATATAAATCATGCTGTACTGTAATAAATACTGGTACTATTATCAGCAAAATTAACATCCCAAAACCTAACCCAAAAACTAAAGTAATTACGGTTGGCTTTAAAAACTGAGCATCTCTCGATTGTTCGAAAAGTAAAGGTGCCAATCCAAAAACCGTTGTTAGCGTTGTCAAAAGTATGGGTCTTAATCTATCGCAAGTAGCTTTCGTAATTGCTCCTAGATTATCCATTTTTTTCCTGTATTCATTAAAAGTAGAAATCAACACAATTGAGTCGTTGATAATAATTCCTGTCATTCCAATAAGCCCTATAATGCTAAACATTGATAAAGCTATACCGTAAACATAGTGACCCCAGAGAGCTCCTATTAATCCAAAAGGGATTATCAACATTATAACCATTGGTCTGGACCAACTTGCAAACACCCACGCTAATGTTAAATAAATGCCTAAAACGCATAAGAGGAAGGCAATAAGCGCCTCTCCTAAAAACCTGCGTTCCTGTTCTGCTAAACCGGTAAGGTTACTAATCACACCAAAGTTTTCTTCTATCGCAGGCAAAATTTCGTTTGCTATCTTATCTTTAACCAACTCTGCTTGCTCTGCATCTTCTTCCGAGAGTTGTCCTGTGACCGTAATAAGTTTTTGCCCATCTTCTCTGGTCACAGATGAAAATCCATATTGAGCCTCTAGTGTTACAATATCGGAAAGGCTTCCGTAATTACCACTGTTACTTCTAACTTTTGCGTTATGTATAAAGTCACCCTTGGAGTCTTCTTTATCTAGTTCAAGAACAATTTTCCCTGTTTTATTTCCTCTTAAAAACGTTAAAGACTCAATTCCGTTTAATCTGTCTGATAATTGCCTGCCTATACCATCTATAGTAAAACCGAGTTTTTTCCCATGATCAGTAAGTGTCAAAATATACTCTGTCTTATCATACCCTTGATTATCCTCTAAAGCAGATACCCCTTGATAGGGTAATAATGATGCTTTCAATTGTTCTGCTGCGGCTTTCAAGTTTTTTGGATCTGATCCAGTTAAATTTATGGAGATACCGTCTGAGCCTGGGCCAGAACCCCATCTCCTAAAACTCATAGTTTCAAGGAGTGGACTCTTATTTACTTCATCCTGTAGAGCTGCGAGATATGTAAAAGATGAATAGGGTCTTGCGTCGGCATCTATTAACTCGACGGTGAAGGAACCAAGCAAATCTTTATCTCTATTTTCAGTGCCGGCTATTAGACGTTCATTCCCACCAACTTGCATTATTCGAAAAGTAATAGGATTTTTACCATTTTCTTTCTGAAAACCTTCGGCTACTTTTTTATTTGCTCTTTCTAGTTCTCTGAGCATCATTAGCGTATCGTTTCTTGTTGCTCCTGGAACCATCGCAATATTTGCCGTTAAGCGCCCAATCTCTGGTGGATTCCAAAACCTCCATTTGACGTCACCGGAGGCTAATAAACTAACCGAGCAAAATAAAAGAGATAGCATAAACAACAGACTCAGATATCGATACTGTAAATTGAGTTGAATAAATTTTCTAAAATGCTTATTTTTAAAAATTTCAAATTTTTCATTAAATTTTTTGCTAGGCGCATTATACCATTTAACGCGCTTGGTACTATTTTTCAGACTATGAAACATATGATTTGGAAGAATGAGAAAGCACTCTAAGAGAGATGCAATCAATACCAATATTACTGTATATGGGATATCAGCAATTAATGAACCAAACCTGCCACCGATGAGTACTAATCCACTAAAAGCTAGCACAGTTGTTATCGTAGCTGTGAATACTGGTAGGCCCATAAAAGTTGCTGCATTTTTAGCAGCATTATACGGATCCTCCTTCAATATTGATGCCCTGTAATCGGCATGTTCTGCCACTACAATCGCATCATCAACCACAATTCCCAAACATATTATTAAAGCAAAAAGTGAAATCATATTAATAGAAATTCCCAAAAGGTACATAAAACCAAACGAAGCAAATAAAGCGACAGGGATTCCAACTGCAACCCAAAAGGCTGTTTCTGCATTTAGAAACAGAAACAGAAAAAACAAGACTAGGATTAATCCAACTATTCCGTTGGAAATTAAAATATTCAATCTGTTTTTGATTGCCTCCGTACGTGTTCCTGACAATTCTATGGAGAGAGTATCTGGGGTATTTAATTGAAACTCTTCAATTATGGCTTCAACTTTTTCTTGAATTTCAATTGCATCACCCTCTGACCCTCTATCTATTCTTGTAATAATGGCAGGGTTTTCACCTTTAAAAAATTCAACGGCTGGCGATCTGTCCATACTTATTGAGCCTATGTCTCCCAGTTCAATGTTTTCTCCTGTTCGTAGCGTTTTTACAGTTATCCCTGATATGTCTATTTGTTGTGTTTTTTGTGCACCAGCCTTTAATCTTGACAACCCATCACTAGTTTCTCCTGCTGGCCTGCTTGAAGCCCCCGTGCTAATAGCATTAGATAATTGACGAAGCGTTAAGTTGTTTTTGATAAGACTACCTTCCGATACAACTATTCTAACTATTGGGTTCATTCCTCCTTGAGAAGAAGTTTTGCTTATTCCTTCAGAATATAAAATTTGTAAGAACTCGTCTGAGAATTTTTCTAATTGTTGAACACTAAATGGACCCGAGAAGACAACATTAGTTACTCGATCTCTCCATACTCTTCTTTTGATGTCAATATCATCTATTTCGTCAGGTAAATTTTGTGTCTCCTCTACGGCAATCTTTACATCATCTAAAGCTTTTTCCATATTCCAATTTGAGATAAAATCTATCTTAATTCTTGATACACCTTCATAGGAGCGTGATACAATCTTCTCAACGCCCTCCAACTCTAATAAGCTCGGTTCGAGGAAACCAACAACACCAGAGTCCAAATCTTCTGCTCCAGCTCCCGGCCAATTAACACTAACATAAATAGTTTCGATAATCACATCAGGAAAGAATTGTGACCTCAGTTTATTTATTGAGAAAAGACCTAAGACAAGAATTAAAACGAGAACAAGATTGGCTATCGTGCTATGTGCTATGAAGTAACCAAAAAAAGATCCGAATAGCGTAGGTTTGCTTTTTGTGTCCAATTCTCAACCACCCATTCGCTTTCTAAGCCTATCGACGACTTTTTTAGGAACAAGTTCTTGGCTTAGTTGTTTTACTATTCTCTTTTTAACGTCTTTTGGAATCCATTTATTATTTTCCACTGCGCTTATAAGCATATCTCTTTCTTCCTTGGATAACTTTATACTTTCACTATTAGCAGGCTCTATACCCTTATTACCCTTGGACTTATTTATTACTTTTACTTTTATACCTGTATCTAATTGCGGGGACCATTTAGTAACAAAGTTTCTCTCAAATGGAAGATTAGTTGCCAATACATGATTTTCTTGAAATCTCAGAACATCTAGTTTTATCTTTTCAAGTCGCAGGTCATCATTTACTAGTAATATAGTATTATTAGACCCTAAAGCAGAAAGTGGAAGCTTTGCTACGCCTTTTAACTTTGGTTCAAATATCTTAACATTTAGAAAATCACCGGGCTTGAAAAACAACGTATCTTCGACAGAAATGCTCGCAAAAACCTGCCTTCCTGTATTACCACTACTAACGCGACCTCCAACCCTTTCTATAACTCCAGAATATCCATTCTTCTTTTCTAGCCCGACTGCAGAAAACTCCACATTAAGTTTTAAGAAGTTGCCCTCTCCATCTAATATTCTAGAATATTGATTGTCAGATAATGAGAATAAAACCTCTAGTGCGCCTGGGTCAAGTATCGTACCCAGCCGGTCATTAAGTGATATTAAACGTCCACTCACAGCATTCACTTCATCTAGTATCCCTGAAAATGGAGCGAAAAATTTTGTGTCAGCTAATTGTCTTTTTGCTAAGCCATATGCTACTTTTCTTCTTTCGACAAGAACCTGAGCTTTGAAAATCTTGTTTTCTGCTTGAACTAACAAATTCTCTTTAGTGATCAGCGCACGGTCTGCATTTGTAAGAGCTAGAGACGCTTGTTCAAAAATCGTTTCCGATATTACCCCATTTTCTTTAAGTTTCTTCTGCCTTTCAAATGAAGACAATCGGATCGCTTTCTCTTTTTGAGCTGCTTGAAGATCCATTTGAGAAAGCTTAAAAAGTGTTTTTGCATTCACTAAATCACTTTCAGCATCACGTAAATCTGTCTCGGCTATATTGAGGTTATCCTGATATTCTCTGTCATCAATTGAAAACAAAAAGTCACCCTTTGCTACTGGAGACCCATCTCTAAAAATTTCAGCTACCTCGGATATTTTCCCAACAACAGGTGTCCTTATCTCTAATGTTCTCCAGCTCTTCACCTCTCCATAGGAATAAATCACTGGAGTTTCCTCGGTTTTCTTTATTTGGTCTGTGAAAACTGTATACTCCCTCTCGGCACTCTTTCTCTTCCCTGAGTAACTTCTATTTTTCTCATAAAAAGAAGACGTAAAAGAGGTTACTGTATATCCTAGAAAAATAAGAATGAGTCCAAACAGGACGAAAAATATTGATGCTCTTCTATAAAATTTCATATTTTTCGCTATCCCAGTAAGTTCCTAAAAGTTCTTATTTTTCGCTCATGAGTCGAGGCATTATCTCTACAAAGTTACAAGGCAAATGTCTATAATCAAATTGTGGTTTAAGCAAATTTTCCCAAGCATCTCGACACGCTGACGGCGATCCTGGTAAAGCGAATAAATACGTTCCATTTCTCACTCCAGCACATGCTCGGCTTTGTAGTGCTGATGTCCCAATTTTTGCCATCGAGATAGCTGCAAACATAGATGAAAACGCTGTTATCTCTTTTTCATATACTTGAGAGTGAGCCTCTACAGACACATCTCTTTTTGTCAGCCCTGTTCCACCCGTGCTTATAATCACATCAATATCAGAACTCATACTCCAAGACTCTAAAACATTTTTTATGTCAATGATTTCATCTTTAACGATACGCTTATAAATCACATTATGACCAGCATCTACTACTGCAGTGGATAAAAATGCGCCAGATTTATCTGTTGTGCTCGTTCTAGTATCTGAAACTGTGAGTATAGCTATATTTATGGATCTAAATTCTCGAGATGTATCATAGGAAGAGGTCATTTTTAATAGTCCTTCTTTTTTGTTTCCATCTTTCCCAAACAGTTTTTTTTACCTCTGGGACACTCATCATATATTCGAGTTCAGGAATTGAAAAATAATGATTTTCTTTCACAATTTCCTGGCTATCTTCTTGCAGTTTAGAAGTTATGATAGAGGTCGCCTTATCTCCTACTAAAAGAACTAGAGAAGGTTTTACTAACCGAATTAAATTGACCAAGAACAGTATATGAAAAGATTGAAGATTCGTAAAATCAGACACATTGTTTAAAGGAATTGGTAATATCGGAGCAAAAACATATTCCACTTCTTTTTCGCGCTCGCCAAATAGAATACTAAATATAATATTATTGATTAAATGTCTTTTTTTGCCATCCAGAAAGGAACGCAGAGCAAAATCACTTCTAGTAGGTGGTCCATGAATAATCAGGATATTCATTTTTGTTGACTCAAGTAGTTCGTTGAGCCCCCAAAATTTCTTGATGTTAAACTTATTTGCTAAGGTGTTCCGCCAGTATTTATCTAAAGCTCTGATATTGTTAATTTCTTTGATTTCTTTTTGAAAAACATCGTATTTTAATTTTTCACTTTCAGTTCCTCTGATTTCTTCGGTCATTTTTAATGCGGAAATATCTTGATCCTCCTCGTCGATTTTTTTTACGATCTTAACCTTGGAATAATTCGTTGGCTGCCGAACTCCGACCTGCTCGACGCCCATTGAGTATAACCATACAAGCTGTTCAAAATCATTTCTCATTTAGCTATAAAAATTTATTATTGTTTTCCTAATTTTATCTGGTACTTAAACCTATATCTAATCATTTTATTGTTAAGTGGAAAGATTTTTGCAAGCAAAGCATATAATTCAAATAGATGATCTAAGCAGAAATGACATAGAAGAGATATTTTCTCTTGCTGAATATTACCTTCAGAAAAATAAGAATAAAGTTAAGCAAAAACACCACCTACAAGCTTTTACTCAAATTAATGTTTTTTTTGAAAACTCAACCAGAACGCTAGCGAGCTTTGAATTAGCTGGAAAAAAGTTGGGTGGCATAGTTCAAGACATAAGAATTGCAACTAGTTCTATACAAAAAGGAGAAACTCTCATTGATACTGCTTTAACTTTGAATGCAATGAGACCCAATTTGCTGGTCGTAAGACATTCTTCTTCAGGTGCTGTGAATCTCTTGTCAGAAAAAGTAAATTGCTCTGTTCTTAATGCTGGAGATGGCAGTCACGAGCACCCAACACAAGCATTGCTAGATTTTTTGACAATAAAGTACCGAAAGAAAAAAAAAGAAGGCTTAATAATTGCTATTTGCGGAGATATAAGCCATAGCCGTGTAGCTCGATCAAATATAGCCCTATTATGTAAATTTAATAACCAAGTGCGACTTATCGGACCTAGCAACCTATTACCTAACTCATTTAAGGATATGGGTCTAGAAATATATAATCGCATGGAAGATGGTGTCAGGAATGCTGATGTTATAATGATGCTTAGATTACAAAAAGAACGAATGAAGGGCGGTTTTATTCCATCAAGACGCGAGTATTTCAATCGCTTTGGTCTTGATAATCAGAAACTTTTGCTGGCAAAAAGTGATGCAATAGTTATGCATCCGGGTCCCATGAACAGAGGTGTTGAAATCGACGGAATTATTGCTGACGATCTAAATAGAAGCGTTATTCAAGAACAAGTAGAAATTGGTGTTGCCTTGAGAATGGCCGTCCTTCACTTACTAGTGGATAGGAAAAATTAATATGGAAAAAAAAATTACATTTATTAATGCCAGATTAATTGATCCTAAAGTAGAAACAGAGACAATGGGGACTTTAACAATAAATGGTGGATTAATAGACAAGAAAGATGGCGGAATTAAAGGAAAGGTAATTGATTGCAAAGGAATGTGTTTAGCACCCGGGATCATAGATATTGGGGTTAAGATATGCGAGCCTGGAGAGAAACATAAGGAAAGCTTCAGATCTGCTAGCAGTGCTGCTGCTGCAGGAGGTGTCACTAGTTTAGTAACCCGTCCAGATACCAAGCCTTCAATAGATAATCCAGAACTTCTGGAGTTTTTTAAAAATAGAGGTAAAGAAGCGAGCAAGGTTAGAATATTTCCAACTGCATCTTTAACAAAAAAAAATAACGGGAAAAAGATGACGGAAATTGGATTCCTTCATGATGGCGGTGCTGTTGCATTTACTGATGGCTTTAACTCGATCCCCAACACAAAAATTTTTCACCAAATTTTGAAATATGCCTCTGATTTCGATACTCTGATCATAGGACATCCTCAAGATTATTTTTTAACAAAAAATACCTCGGCTACGAACGGAGTTTTTGCGTCAATTAAAGGACTTTCATCTAGCCCTGATTTCGCAGAAAAGATTGGAATAGAACGCGATACTGCACTGATCAGTGATTTAAATATCCGTTATCACGCAGACCAAGTTACAACAAAAATCGGTTTAGATGTACTAAGAGACTTAAAAGCAACCAACAACCATATAACGGCCGGAACTTCTATTCATCATTTGTTATTCAATGAACTTGATATAGGAAACTATAGAACGTTTTTTAAATTAAAACCACCGTTAAGAAGTAACGCTGACAGAGAGGCGTTAACGGAAGCAATAAGAGCAGGGCTAATTGATAATATTTGCTCCATGCATACTCCTCAGGATGAAGAGAGCAAAAGGCTCCCTTTTGAAGAGGCGGCACCGGGAGCTGTAGGTCTTGAAACAATATTGCCTGCATCTCTTTCGCTATATCACAATAAGATTGTGAGCCTTAATAAGCTTTTTCGATTGTTAGCTCTAAACCCAGCAAATATTATTAAAAAGAATTTGGGTTGCCTGGACGAAGGTCAGGCAGCTGACATTATAATTTTTGACCCAGATAAACCCGTGAAAATCGATCGGTTTCAGTTTCAGTCAAGATCACAAAATACTCCTTTTGATGGTTTTAATTTACAAGGTGAAAACTTATTAACAATGGTTGAAGGCGAAATTATTTTTAAAAATAATTCGTTTGAAGTATGATTAAGTGATGTCCCTTTTTGTTATTATTTTTGTAGCCTATCTTATAGGGTCCATACCATTTGGTTTGGTTGGCAAGTTTTTTTTTAAAATTCAAGATCCTCGAACATTTGGATCAAAAAATATCGGAGCTACTAACATTCTCCGGAGTGGAAATAAAAAAGCAGCAGCTTTTACGCTTTTCTTTGATATGTTTAAAGGGTTCATTGCGGTTTTAATTGCATCATACATCGCTGCAGATCTTATTTACCTATCTATACTGTCAGTGGTATTTGGACATATTTTTCCTATTTATCTACTTTTTAAAGGTGGAAAAGGGGTGGCAACTTTTTTAGGAGCACTATTATCTTACAGCTCTGTCGTTGGTGGCTTGTCTTTATTGACATGGCTTACTGTATTTTATTTAACAAGAAAGTCTTCAGTTGCTGGAATAAGCGCTATAGTTTTATCAAATTTTTTTCTACTATTATTTTGTGATGATATACCAGTAAAATTATCAGCACTTCTTTTAAGTATATTTATTTTATTCAAGCACTCGGAAAATATTAAACGTCTTTTAAAGAAAGAGGAACTTAGTTTCGAAGGCCGTGATGAAAATTAAAATCATCATAAAATGTAGAAAAATTGTTTTTCCATTTGGTGTCAAATTTATTTGCTAATTGACTTGAAAGAGATTGTTTTTTAGCCACTCGTTCTAACAATGGCATTAAAAATAAACTTTCATCTTTAATACCGTAAGCTAAACCTCGATTTTGTAATCCACTTTGTGCTATATTAAGAACTTCTTCACCAAATTCCCATAAAGTCTTATCATTGATTCTCGCGTTCATACCATATTTACAAACATCAATGCTTAACTCATTGACTGACTGCCAATCAAGAGCTTTAACTAAATCAAAAATATTGCCCAGTGAGTCGCTATCATATAATAGCCCGACCCACATAGCGGCTAATGCCGTTACATTTTGGCTTGGGCCCCCATCCGCACCTCTCATTTCAATGAAATTTTTTAAGCGAACTTCTGTGAAAATTGTCGTCAGATGATCAATCCAATCAGAATAGGTAGCTCTATGATTTGGTAAGGATTTCAACTGACCTTCCATGAACATTCTAAAAGACTCCCCAGACAGATTTACATAATCGCCATCTCTCTTTATGAAATACATGGGTACGTCCAAAGCATATTCAATCCAACTTTCAAAACTCAGGTCATCGTCAAAAATAAATTTTGGAATGCCTGTTCTATCACTATCTGTATTCTTCCATATCTGTGCTCTCCAGCTCTGATAACCGGTATTTTTACCTTCAAACATGGGGGAAGACGCAAATAACGCCGTTGCGAGGGGTTGTATGCATGCAGCGACTCTAAGCTTTTTTGCCATATCCGCTTCCGAAGAGTAATCAAGATTTACTTGTATGGTACAAGTTCTCAACATCATATCTAAACCTTGTGTTCCAACTGTTTTCATGTAAGGCATCATTATTTTTTTGTATCTGTTTTTTGGCATTATGGGCATCTCATCCCTTTCCCAATTGGGGGCAGCACCAATTGAAAATAATCTCAAGCCTAATTCTTCACAGACAACTTTCATATTTTGCATAAAAGATTTCATTTCCTGGTCAACTTCGTGAATGGTTTTTTTTACTGCACCTGATAGCTCAAACTGTCCCCCTGGCTCCAAACTTATATTTGCTTTTTCCTTCTCGAGACCAACAATTGTTGATTTCTCAAATACTGGTGACCAGCCGAATTTTTTGATCAACAAATCAAAAACTTTTGAAATAGACTTAGGACCTTCATATCCGACAGGTCTCTTTAAATCTGTGTCCAATATAAAGTTTTCATACTCTGATCCTATTCCCCAATCCGAACTTGGTTTACATCCTTGCTCGAAATAAATTCGTAGCTGTTCTCGGTCCACTGCGTCTATGCCTTCCTCAGCTTTCATGATTTCGATGATCCTCTTTTTTGAGCCAGTCTCCAACCATACTATGCCACATTGTTAATGCTACAACTGCCGCCGTTTCTGCTCTTAGTATTCTATTACCTAAAGATACTGGAAGTACATTTTTTTTTGCTATTAATAACTTTCTTTCACTATCGCTAAATCCTCCCTCAGGCCCGACTAATATCGCAACCTTAGCAGGCCTTTCTAACAATAGACACTCACTAATATTTCTACTTTCCAATGATTCATCACAAAATATTAATATTCTTTCTTCGGGCAGTTCTTCGATCACATCAGCTAAAGAACTTATCGGTAATATTTCTGGGATAAAAGTTCCTCCGCACTGTTCTACTGCCTCAACAATATTTCTTCTAGAACGATTGAGTGATACTATTTTTGTTTGTGTATTATTACTAAATGTTGGCAAAAATTTTCTCAAACCTATTTCGGTGCTTTTTTCTATCAAGAAGTCTGTTCTTGTTTTTTTTAGTGGACAAAATATTAGCCAAACGTCTCCGGGTACATATCTAGACTTAGTTTTTTCCAAAACTTCAATATCAATTGAACGTTTGTGAACATGCATAATCTCTGCTGTGTATTCGCCAGTACAATTGTCAAAAACAAGAATTTTTTCATTAATCTTACAACGCATAACGTTCTTCAGGTAATGAGATTGTTCTGGCTCTAGATTAATCTTGTCGCCAACCGTTAAAGTGACTTCACAGAAAAGCCTTATGCTAATATTCTTGTTCATGAAACTTAATTATCATGAATGATCTTAAATGCATAAATTTTTTAATGATAGACTATTAGATGCGCAATCAAACAATTGGGTAGATTTATATATTCCTAGGGGTCTTCGTCCTTATTTTAAGTTAAGCCGGTTGGATAGGCCAATAGGATCTTGGTTGCTAATAATTCCTTGCTGGTGGGGAGTTTTTTTATCAACTAATGTTGACCCAAATCTATTAAATGGCAACTCCTTATATATATTAATTGCTTGTTATATAGGTGGTCTTCTGATGCGTGGTGCAGGATGTACCTGGAACGATATAACGGATGCGAAGCTCGATGCAAAAGTATTACGGACAATGAACAGACCCATTCCTGCTGGGCACGTTTCGAAGTCTCAGGCATTTTTATGGCTGATACTTCAATGTAGCTTAGCATTGGGGATATTGGTAACTTTTAATCGTTTAGCAATAATTTTAGGATTTCTATCTCTTATAACTGTTGTTATATATCCTTTCGCGAAAAGGTTTACATACTGGCCACAGTTTTTCTTAGGCCTTTCATTTAACTGGGGTATATTGCTGGCTTACGCTGCAAATAGTGGAACGTTAGATTACTTCTGTGTTGGCTTATATATCTCTGCAATAGCATGGACAATATTTTATGACACAATTTACTCATTTCAGGATCTAGATGATGATAAAGAAGTGGGCATAAGATCTACTGGTATTTTATTTGAAGCCAATCCAAAGCAATACCTGTCAATGTTCATTGCTTTTATAATTGTGACAACCGGACCTGTTTTTTATTTTTTATCCAATGGCGATCTAATTCAAATTTTTATTCTCACGTCGGGTATTTTTTTCTTCTCTCTCCATTTAACGTTTCAACTATTAAAATTGGACATAAGAAACCGTGAAGGTTGTCTTGAAACTTTCAAGTCAAATAGAACAGCTGGGCTTATACTTACAGTCTTTATGATGTTAGCTACTTTGATTAAGTTTTTTAGCTAATCAAAAATCTAAGAATTCTCTACCCACTTTTGCGTTTTGTCTGCTACTTCTTTTTTCCAAAATGGTACGTTGCTTTTAAGATATTCCATTATAAACTGAGAGGCTTCATATGCTTTCTTTCGATGCTTGGAAGATGTAATAACGAGGACGATATTATCGTTTATTTTTAATCTTCCAAATCGATGTTTTACAAGAATGTATTCTAAATCCCATTTATTTGCTGCGTCATCACAAATTTCTTTTATTTGACTTTTCGCAAGCTCCTCAAATGATTCTATTTCTAGATATTTCAAATTATCGTCTTCAAGGTCTCTAACCTTCCCAATAAAGATCACAACAGCTCCTGCTTTTTCAGTCTTCAACTTCAGAGTTTCCATTTCTGAATTTAGATCGAAATCATTTTTTTGAACTGCTACGATTATCCTATGAAGCATATATTTACCCTCCAGTCATAGGAGGGAAAAAAGCAATCTCTGTGGCACCTTCGATAGATGTTTTAACGTCTGTAACTATATTTTGGTCTACCGCTGAATAAACGGCAAAGTCTCTTCCTTTAAGAACTGAGTATTGTTCACCCATTGCCTGTAGCTCTTCAATTAAATCTTGGATATTCGTTGATTTTATTTCAACAAGCTCTGACGTCTTACCGATTGTCTCCCGAATTCTTGAAAAATATTTTAGCTTAACCTTACCCATTGTTTGCAGTGTCAAAAGCTTTAAAAATGTACTGCATACCAGTATACCATGTTAGAAGACATGTAACCAAGCAAAATAAGTCTATCGACCAACTGATTACAGTGCTTTGGAAAAGATATATGTAATCAAAAAATAAGAAGATTAGTAGTACGGTCTGAAAAAACGTTTTCCATCTAGCAAGTTGAGTAACGCTTAGATCTGCTTTTTTTGCGCTCACAAATTCTCGTAATCCTGAGATCATAATCTCCCTGGTAATTAATAGTATAAGCATTAGCGACATAAACAATTTTTCTGGATTATCTAAGTTAATGCCAAGGAAGAAAGCGAAAAGTAAAATAACCATGATCTTATCAGCTATTGGGTCAAAGACTTTTCCAATATTACTCTCTGTATTAAACTTTCTGGCCAAATAGCCATCAAAAAAATCGGTCAGAATAATAAAGAAAAAGATTATTAGACCAAAGTACTTACCGGAAAAAGATTGGTCTATGATTAAGTATAATATTAATACGGGGGCAGCAAAAAGCCTTAGAAAAGTGAGAAAATTTGGTATATAGCTATACATAACCACCGGTAATATCATGAATTAAAATGATTGAAAATAATTTCTGCTGAATTTTTCGATATTCCTTTTACACCCAAAAGATCCTTTAAACTTGCCTTCCCGACCTCCTTTGCTGACCCAAAATGCTGCAATAATTCCTTTTTTTTCTTGGGTCCTATCCCATAAACTTCATCAAGTTCACTTTTATTAATACCAGAAGATCTTTTCTGCCTATGAGCACCAATAGCAAAACGGTGTACTTCGTCACGAATTCTTTGAAAAAAGAAAAGGACACTACTACTTGTAGGAAAACTAAAAATTCTATCTCTAAAATAGAAGTCTTCTCTTCCTTCATTCCTTTTCTCTCCTTTAGCAATAGCTAATATCGGAATTTCCAGTTTGTATTTCTTGAGGACAGCTGAGGCAACATTCATTTGATTGCGGCCACCATCAATAACGATTAGATCGGGGAGGTTTTTCTTAAAATCTTCTAAATTTTCGCTTTTTATCTTTCCAAATCTTCGCTCAAAGACATGACCCATAATTGCCAAATCATCTTTGGGATTTATAGAACTATCCTTGATATTATATTTTCTATAATCTGACTTAGAATAGCCCTCTAAATTTATAGCCACAAGACAACCGATAGGGAAACTCCCTTGTATGTGGGAGTTATCGTAAACCTCGATTTTTTTTATTTTCTCTTCTAATTTTAGCCAAGTTTCAACTTCTTCAAAAAGCGATTTCTGAGAAGCCTTCATCGCTATCTTTCGTTCTAATGCTTCTTTAGCATTTTTTTCAGCAGTATTTATGAGATCTTTTGCTCTTCCTCTAGCGGGTGATCTAACTACAACTTTTTGTTTCCTTCTTTCAGTGAGAAACCTTACTAATACTTCGTTATTTCTCAAAGAGGACGATATGAGTATTTCTCTCGCAGGAATTTTTGTGGAATAAAACTGGGCGATGAAATTTTCTAAAATTTCTATATCGTCTGCTCCACCACCAGTCTTTGGAAAAAAAGCATGATTTCCTCTATTTTCATATGATCGGACAAAAAATACCTGAATACAGACTTCATTCCCCAATTTAAATAGACCTATAATATCAGCATCCTTAATATTCAAATTATTGATATTTTGACTCGATTGAATCTTTGCTATTAATTCAATTCGATCACGGTAGAAAGCCGCTCTTTCAAAATCTAAGTTTTTGCTTGCCTGTAGCATATTGCTTTGTAAGTTATCTTTGATCTCAGTATGTTTACCTAATAAAAAATTTTCTGCTTCATCTACTGTTTTTGAATATTCTTCCTCAGAAATTTTTCCGACACAAGGAGCCGAGCATTTATTTATATAATGCAAAAGGCATGCTCGACTTCGTCCATAAAAATTACTATCTCGGCAATTTCTCAATTGAAAGATTTTCTGGATATAATTAACAGCGTTATTAACTGCAGTGGCAGAAGCATAGGGACCAAAATATTTTACGCCATCTACCTTTTTCCCACGGTATTTCGTTACTTGAGGGAACTGTTTGTGTCTTGTAATTGCAATCTGAGGAAAACTCTTATCATCCTTTAAAAGCACGTTGTATCTGGGATTATACTTCTTTATCAGATTTTGTTCTAACAGGAGCGCTTCCAGCTCAGTTTCTGTTATAAAAAAATTCATATCTCTGGTTGCAGAAATCATTCTGCCTATTCTTAGCGAGTGTCCAGTCACTCTCGAATAACTTGAGACTCTATTCTTTAGATTTTTTGCTTTTCCTACGTATAAAACGCTACCTGTGTCATCAAGCATCCGATATACACCTGGTTTATTCGGCAATGTTTTAACTATAGAGGAAACTACCTTTTCTCCCTGGGAGAATTTGTTAGAGTCACTTTGTGTCATTTGCAAAAATTACCTAATCTATTGATCAATTTCCTCAGCTTTTTTTATTGCTTGTAAATTCTGTCCACCATCAACACATACCAATTGTCCACTAACACTTGGAGTGTTAACAAAGTATTTTATAGTTTCGCATATTTCAGATGTACTTGAGCCTCTTTGTAGCGGTGTAGAGAGCCTTTGTTTTTTATAATTCGATATACTTTGAAACTCTGCTTTCAAAGTTGGACCTGGCCCTACAGCATTCACCCTTATTTTTGGAGCCAGCGCCTTAGCTGAAATTCGTGTCAATGTCCACAAAGCGGATTTTGCTAGTGTATAGGTTGTAAAATCGGTTGTTAGATTCTGAACTCTTTGATCAATTATATTTACGATACACGACTTACTTTCTAACTCACCGGTTTCTAGCTTCTCAGGCTCCGGTGCTTGCTCAGCAAATTTTTGAGTTAAAAAAAATGGTACCTGCAGATTTGACTTTTGATGACGGTTCCAGCTTTCTAAAGTTGCAGTTTTTATATTGTCATATTCGAAGATCGATGCATTATTTATAAGTAAACTCACAGGTCTTTTTATCAGCTCTTTACACTTATCAAATAACAAAAGTGTCTCGTTGTCATTTAATAGGTCAGCCTGAAGAAGAAAAACATCGACACCTAATTCTAGTAGTTCCTCTTTAAGGCTAAGCGCATCATTCTCAGAGCTGTTATAATGTATAATTACATTATAGCCAGCATTTGCCAGCTCCTTTGAGATAGACCGCCCTAGTCGTTTGGCGCCCCCTGTGATTAGTGCTGTTTTTTCTTCTTTCAATTAGCCTCCAATAGACAGCTTAAAGTCCAAATTTCGAAAAGTAGTATTTTTCGACTATCTTCGAGTTTATATCGTTTATAAATGAACTACTAAAACGAGACAAAAATGATTTCTTTTTATTTATATATTTGAATTTTATATCTGTTCCGAACTTTGCCTCCAAAATATCTTCCATCATTCCTATGCCATCGATGAGACCAAGATCTTTTGCTCTTGGTGCATCCCATACTTCGCCGTTAAATATTTTTTTTCCTTTTATCTTTTCACCTCTGCGTTCACTCACAAAAGATTTAAAGTTGTCAAAAATGGCTTTTTGGATAGCTTTTAGACGTTTTACGTCACCAGCTTTTTCAGGTTGGAAAGGATCTAGCATACTCTTTTCTTCTCCAGCAGTGTATACTCTCCTCTCGATACCATATCTGGATAAAAGCTCTGAAAATCCGAAACTTGCAGAGATAACACCTATGGACCCTATGATTGAATTTATATCCGCGTAGATTTCTTTACCAGCACAAGCTAACCAATAGCCTCCAGATGCAGCAACATCTTCACAGAAGCATAAAACAGGTATTTTCTTTTCCTCAGATAATTTTAAAATTCTCGATGCTATGAGAGATGATTGTGTAGGCGATCCGCCAGGAGAATTTATTTTTATTGCGATAGCTTTGGCCTTTTCGAACTCAAAGGCTTTTTCTAATAACTTTTGAGTATTTGAATCGTCTAGACCTCCTGACCCAAATCTACTAACTGCACCTATGACCCCATCTAGCCGTATAACAACAACCAATGGCTTTTTTCGAAAAAATTTCCTCATACTGCTAATCATACCCATCGCTCACCCCATTAAGAAATTTATTGTTAACATTTTACAAATAATTGTTTATGCACTAATAGTCAAAGCTTATAGGCCATTTCTTAAATCCTAAAAATGCTAACACGCAAATATATATTGTGAAGGAATCTAAAATTGAAACTTGTAAATTTGGGAAATACAGAATTAACAGTAACAGACTTTTGCTTAGGAACGATGACTTGGGGCGAGCAGACTGATGAAGTGGATGCGCATAAGCAAATAGAAATGAGTTTAGATGCAGGAATTAACTTTATAGATACTGCCGAAATGTATCCTGTCTGTCCTTTGAGAGCAGAAACCACGGGTGATACTGAAAGAATCCTGGGCAACTGGCTTGGTAAAAATTCGCAGAAAAGAAAAGAATTAGTAATTGCTACAAAAATCAGTGGCAAAGGCTATAAAAACGTTAGGAATGGTAAAGGAATTTTTCCAAAAGAAATCCGGTTAGCGATAGAAGGTAGTCTAAAAAATTTACAAACAGACTATATCGACCTTTATCAATTACATTGGCCAAACAGAGGCAGTTATCATTTTAGACAATATTGGAACTACGACCCTACCAGCCAAGAAAGTAGTGTAGAGCGAGAAAATATTGAGTTAGTCGTTAAGGAACTATATGATCTCAAAAAAGAGGGAAAAATTAGATATATTGGATTATCTAACGAGACAGCCTGGGGAACAGTACAATTCGCCAACGAAGCAAAAAAATATAATGACTTCTCAATTGCATCCATACAGAATGAATATAGCTTACTTTGTAGAATATTTGATACGGACTTGGCTGAAACATGTTTTCACGAAAATGTTAAGTTGCTAGCCTATTCGCCCTTAGTTGGAGGAATGATCACAGGAAAGTATCTCAATAGTCAAGTACCCAAAAACTCAAGGCTATCTAGGATCCCCGATATGTTCGGAAGGGTCACGCCAAATTCTACTAAAGCAATAGAAGAATATATCGAATTATCTAAGAGTTTTGAATTAGATCCCGTTCATTTAGCTCTAAGCTTTTGTAGATCGAGACCATTTATGGGATCTGTAATTTTTGGTGCATCAAACGTAGATCAACTAAAGTTGATTTTAAAAGGTAAAGACATATACCTCAAAGACGATTTATTATCAGAAGTTAACAAGCTTTATAAAAAAATTCCAATGCCTATGTAAGTTATGAAAAGTCAAATTTCAATTGAGAACGTCTCAAAAGTATTTGGAAGACATAAAGCTTTAGATAATGTTTCCCTTGAAATCAAAAAAGGTGAAATCTTCGCTTTATTAGGGCCAAATGGCGCTGGAAAGACAACATTAATATCAGCTATATGTGGATTATGTAGGCAATCAAGTGGGACTATCAAAGTTAATGATTTCGATACTTTATCTCAATACAAAGAAACCAGAAATCAAATTGGGTTAGTTCCTCAAGAGTTGCCTTTGGATGGGTTTGAAAGTGTTTATAACTCATGTCAATTTTCGAGAGGGCTCTTTGGATTAAAAGACAGCCGAGATCATGTTGAAAAAATTTTAAAAACCTTGTCACTCTTTGACAAACGAGATGAACAGATTTTTGGTCTGTCGGGAGGAATGAAAAGACGTCTCCTTATAGCTAAAGCTTTGGCACATGAACCCAAAATCCTATTTCTGGATGAACCCACTGCAGGTGTTGATGTTTCATTAAGAAGAGACATCTGGAGGCTCATAGAAGATCAAAAAAAAATGGGCGTTACTATCATTCTTACAACACATTATATCGAGGAAGCAGAACAATTGGCCGACAGAGTTGGAATAATTAATTCAGGCGAGATTATTCTCGTTAAAGAAAAAACTACTCTTATGAGTGAATTTAGTAAAAAAACAACTTTTATAAGATTGACTAAAAAACTTAAAGACCCTTCTTTTATGAAAAAAAACAAAAAGATTTCACTTACAGAGAATGGTATGACGCTTAAGCTCGTTGGTATCAACAATACGTCTAATGAATTACAATCTATCGTGAATTTGCTTTCGCAGAATGGTATCGCTTTTACTGAAATCAACACAGTGGACAATTCATTAGAAGATATATTTTTGGATTTGGTTGAAACGCAATGAACATTCAAGCTGCAATAACAATTTACAAATTTGAGATGGCTCGCTTTAGGCGGACTATCTTTCAGAGCTTAGTAGCTCCTATAATCACGACTTCCCTCTATTTTGTTGTCTTTGGTGCAGCTATTGGGTCAAAGATTGAATCGATTAATGGCGTCTCATATGGCTCATTCATAGTACCAGGATTAATAATGCTTTATCTGATGACTGAAAGTATCAACAACGCCGCCTTCGGAATTTATTTTCCAAAATTTGTTGGTTCAATTTTCGAAGTCCTATCAGCACCTGTTTCTTCTTTGGAAGCCACTGTTGGTTATGTAGGTGCCGCGGCTTCAAAATCGACGATAATTGGCTTGATGATCTTTCTTACATCTAATCTATTTGTTACCCATGATATAAAATATCCTTTAGTAATGGCTGTTTTTATAATTTTGACAGCAATCACCTTCTCTCTTTTCGGATTCATAATTGGTATCTGGGCACAAAACTGGGAGAAGTTGAGTATTATTCCCACTCTACTTGTAACCCCACTAGTATTTCTCGGAGGAAGCTTTTACTCTATTGATATGTTGCCTGAGTTTTGGCAAAAAGTATCACTACTTAACCCCGTTTTTTATCTTATAAGCGGTTTTAGATGGAGTTTCTTTGGTACATCTGAAATACCAATAGCACTTTCCATAGTAGCTATATTGTCATTTATGGCGATCTGTTTATTAATTATTGCCATAATTTTCAAAACTGGCTATAGGCTGCGGACCTAATCAGAAAAACGCTTGAATACCTGTTTGAGCTCTACCCAAAATAAGTGCATGTATATCGTGTGTACCCTCGTAAGTGTTAACCGTCTCTAAATTTTGGGCGTGACGCATTACACCGTACTCAGAGGATATACCGTTCCCTCCATGCATATCTCTTGCTTGACGAGCGATGTCCAGTGCTTTACCACAATTGTTTCTTTTCATCAGGCTTATTGCTTCTGGTGCACCGCGATCCTCATCTATCATTCTACCTAGCCTGAGCGCTCCTTGTAGACCTAACGTAATCTCGGTTTGCATATCAGCCAATTTTTTCTGAAATAATTGAGTCCCGGCCAAGGGCTTATTAAATTGCTTTCTCGACAGACCGTAATCTCTAGCTGCATGCCAGCAAAATTCAGCAGCGCCCATCGCTCCCCAGGCTATGCCATATCTCGCCATGTTTAAACAACTGAAGGGTCCTTTCAAACCTTCAACATCCTCTAAAATATTTTCTTCAGGAACAAAGACATTATTAAAACTTATTTCACCAGTAACAGAAGCACGTAAACTCAATTTTCCAGGTATTTTCTTCGTCTCTAGTCCATCGAAACTCCTTTCTAATATGAAGCCTTTAATTTTATTTTCATGAAATTCTGACTTTGCCCAAATAACGAAAACATCTGCTATAGGAGCATTCGAAATCCACATTTTTGAACCACTCAGCTCAAATCCACCGGCTACTTTTTTTGCTTTTGTTGTCATAGAAGCTGGGTCAGAACCAGAGTTTGCTTCTGTGAGCCCAAAGCAGCCAACACTTTCACCAGATGCCAATTTTGGTAAGTATTTTTCTTTTTGTGATAGGGATCCAAATTTAGATATTGGATACATTACAAGTGATGATTGAACTGACATCATAGACCTGTAGCCTGAGTCCACTTTCTCTATTTCTCTTGTTATTAACCCATATGAAACGTAATTAGCTCCTAACCCCCCAAATTCCTCCGGTATTGTACTCCCTAGCAATCCGGTTTCGCCCATGAGTTTGAAAATGCCCTCGTCTATAATTTCTTCGTTGTAAGCCTTTTCGACTCGCACGCTCAGCTCCTTATAAGCAAAAGAAGCAGCTGTTTCGCTAATCATTCTTTCCTCTTCTGAAAGTTGATCCGTTATCAGAAATGGGTCGGCCCAGTTAAAAAAAGCGTCCCTGACTTTTTTTTCTTTTACTTCGATAGTGTCTTTCATAGAGATTCCCTTTTGACTTTTAAGGATTTTGATACTTTAATTATAGTATTGTGTTTGAAAAAATACAGTGTTTTGGGGGAAGTTTTTTCATTGCCACCATTTTTAACGTCAAAAAATAGGATTTAGACAGATGGCCAATAATATTATTAAGAATTCATTAGAAAATCATTGGATGCCGTTTACCGATAACAGAGGCTTTAAGATAGACCCAAGGCTTATAACAGAAGCCTCAGGTGTATATATGACTAGCCATAAGAATACAAAAATCATTGATGGGTCTTCTGGCTTATTTTGTTCTCCTGCTGGACACTGTCATCCAAAAATTATTGAAGCAGTTCACAATCAGCTGAAGAAGAACACCTACACATCTCCTTTTGGCATGGGCCATCCAGCCAGTTTCGAATTAGCAGATAAAGTCTCGGAACTTACTCCAGAAGAAATGAACCATGTATTTTTTGTAAATTCAGGTTCCGAAGCTATAGATACAGCTCTAAAAATAATAATGTCCTATAATTCTGCTACCGGTCAAAATAGGCATCGTTTTGTAAGTAGAGAAAGAGCTTATCATGGGGTCAATATTGGCGGAGTATCTTTATCTGGAATGGTTAATAATCGAAGAACCTTTCCCGTAGTTATGCCGAACGTTGTGTTAATGCGACATACATGGACCGGAGAAGAGCTTAAAGTTAAAGGGCAACCTAAAAATGGTGTTGAACTAGCTAATGACCTAGAAAGGTTTGCACAGGCTTACGGGGGCAATACCATCGCCGCTTGTTTTGTTGAGCCAGTTGCAGGGTCGACAGGAACTTTAGTACCTCCCGAAGGCTACCTTGAAAGACTAAGAGAAATATGTGACGAACATGGAATTTTACTTGTTTTTGACGAAGTAATAACTGGTTTTGGTCGGATGGGAACTCCTTTTGCTTCACAAAAATTTGATGTAACGCCAGATATTATGACAATGGCAAAAGCAATTACAAATGGTTCGATGCCAATGGGGGCAGTATGTGTCAAAGACCATATTTATGAAACTGTTACAGATAACTCTAACCCAGATACTATTGAATTTTTTCATGGATATACATATTCAGGTCACCCAGGTTCATGTGCAGCCGGTTTGGCATCACTTGAAATATATGAGGAAGAAGATTTATTCAACAGAGCTAATGAAATGTCTGGTTATTTTCTTAATTCGCTTTTTTCACTATGCGATCATCCACTAGTAAAAGATGTGAGAGGAATTGGGATGATGGGCGGAGTAGAGCTTCATGCCGACAGGCACCCGGGAAAAAGAGGAACAAAATTCCAAAAAGAGTTATTCTGGGAGGGTCTACACGTCAAATTTACTGGCGACTCAGGAATTGTAGCTCCAATGTTCATTTCTGAGCATAAACATATTGATGAGATCATTGAAAAGTTTAGGAGTACCCTAAACAAACACGGGAATTAACCGAACAAAGATTTAATGATGAATTCCATTAATTTGGAGAATACATACACATCTCTGCCTCCAGAGTTTTTCAGGTATACAGAGGCCGAGACTATGCCTGATGTCACTGTGATCACGATAAATGAACAATTAGCAGACTTGCTCAACATCGATATTGGTTTTTTAAAAAGTCAATCTGGCCTTAAATTTCTAAGTGGAAAAAATTCCAAAACGCTTCCTAATTCTATTTCTCTAGCATACGCAGGGCATCAATTCGGGCATTTGGTGCCACAATTAGGGGATGGCCGCGCAGTTCTACTGGGAGACAAAATATGTCAAGATGGTGTGAGGCGAGACATACAACTAAAAGGAAGTGGAAAAACATACTTCTCTCGAGGAGGAGATGGTAGAGCGGGAATAGGACCTGTAATTAGAGAGTACCTAATTTCAGAGAGCATGCATCATTTGGGAGTTCCTACCACTAGGTCTTTAGCTGTATTATTAACCGGGGAAAAGGTTGTTAGAGCAGAGGTTTCTCCTGGAGCGATGCTTGCAAGGGTTGCAACAAGCCATGTTAGAGTTGGTACATTTGAGTTTTTTGCAATAAGAAATCAGAAGGACCATATAAGAAAGTTGGCCGATTTTATGATTGAAAGAAGCCATACAGACCTCTCTGACAAAAAGGAAAAATATGAATTATTTTTTGAGAGAATAGTTAAAGGTCAAGCTAGCTTAGTTGCTCAATGGAACTCAGTTGGTTTTATTCACGGCGTAATGAATACAGATAATACCTCCATATCTTGCGAGACAATCGATTATGGGCCATGTGCGTTTATGGATTCTTATGAAGCAAATAAAGTTTTTAGCTCAATAGACCAGTATGGAAGATACGCTTTCTCTAACCAATCACGCGTAGCTCCATGGAATCTAAGCAGGTTGGCAGAAACCATTTTATTTTTAATTTCAAAGAATACGTCCGACGCGATAAAAGTAGTTGAAAAAATTCTTTTTGATTTTGATAAAAATTTCAATGCTTCTCTAGATATTTTATCATCTCGCAAATTGGGGTTTAAAAATTACTCAAAAAAAACAAGCTCGCTTTATTCCGAATTACTCAATTTAATGGAGGTTGGCAAAGCAGATTTTACTAGGACTTTTAAGTCACTCAAAGAAACCCTAATTAAAGAAGACAACACTATCTTCTTAAACAATTTCAGAAATTTAGATGAGGAGAACCAGCACGCTATCAGTCAATGGTTAGGTGCCTGGAGAAAATTATTACAGGAAAATAGCGAGAGTAAAACCGAGGCAATTGAATTTCTAAGTTCAAGTAACCCTACGTTTATCATGAGAAACCATCTTGTTGAGAACGCTATTCGGAAAGCTACAAAGGGTGATTTTTCTGATTTTGATATTCTACGTGATTTATTAACTATGCCTTTCGAAATTAAGGAAAATCATGAAGAGTTCTATAAACCACCAACAGCTAGCCAAGTTGTACATCAAACTTTCTGTGGGACATGATGTTTGCAAGTAAAAGTGTAATTGTTCCAACCCATTACAATAAATTTCACATCCTTATACATTGGATAATCGTCTTTTTCATACTGTTACAAATGATCACTGGTGATAAAATTGCCTTAGAATTTTTAGCGCTTCGTAATGAGACCATCACCAACAATGGAAATACAAGCAATAGTCAATTTCATATTTTAGGAGGCGTATTTATATTTTTACTTATGGCTATTAGAATTTTTCTAAGAATAAAATTTGGAGTCCCTATTCCCACAAAAAAAACAAATGCTCTATTGAAATTTTTATCAACTTTTGTGCATTTGGGGATTTACTTCATTCTTTTTGCTATTCCTATTACCGGTCTATTAGCCTTTTCAACTGTCAATATCGATCTGGGTATAGCTCACAAAATTCTAGTTAATATATTATACCTTTTTATAATAACCCATCTCATTGGCGTTGCTTTTCATCAAATTTTTCTTGGGGATAATATTATGCAAAGGATAACCAGCTGGAAATCATAGCTTATTGTTTTCCAGAAATTCCTGCTTCTTCAAACGTGGCCATTTCTACATGACACTTGAAAGCCGCTTTGACTATGGAAGTAGCTAAGGCAGCACCGGACCCTTCCCCTAAGGCCATATCTAGACGCAAAATAGGCTTTTTGTTTAACATCTTTAGTAGCAACTGATGCCCTGGTTCCTTTGAGCAGTGCCCAAATAAACAATGATCAAGGATATCCTTCCTTTCGAAGAAAATGGGTAATACTGCTGCAGTACAAATAAAACCATCTAAAATTACTGGCACCGAATAATGCTTCGCAGCTACTACAGCTCCACAAATCGCTGCTTGTTCTCTACCGCCTAGGGATACTCCTGCATCGAGAGGTCTTACAATACCAGGCCGATTTGTCTTTACTGCTCTTTCAATTATTTTGCCCTTATGTATCACCTGATTTTGGTTAGAGCCAGTTCCTGGTCCTACCCATGAACTTATATCGTTATTAAAAAAATAATAACATAATGCTGATGCAATTGTTGTATTACCAATTCCCATTTCTCCCAATGTAATTAAATCCATATTCTCTGAAACTGCACGCAACCCTATGTTAAAGGACTTAATAAACTCCGTTTCATCCATGGCACGTCCAATGGATATATCAGCCGTTGGTTTTTCTAGATCGATCGGGATAACCTCTAGATTGATTTCATTTGACTCACATATCTTATTTATTGCTGCTTTTCCCAATTTAAACGTCTCTACCATCTGAAAAGTAACTTCTTGGGGAAATGGGTTTATTGATTGTCTACACACACCATGATTACCTGCAAATACAACAGTGGATATTTTCTCCATGTCTTTCATAGTCTTTTTGCCCCAAGATGACAAAAAAACTGCTATGTCTTCAAGCTGACCTAGGGAATTTGCTGGTTTCAACAAATTCTTTTGTCTTTCAACAGCTTTTTCTTTGAATTCTTTGGACCATGTTGGTGCACTATCCACTAAATTAAAAATATCATCTATAGTGTGGACTAATTCTAATTTTTTCATAAAAACTCAATATGGATATGTTAAAACGACTGTAGTTTGGATATAAAAATTTAAAGGCAAAGACAACTGATTATTACCATGTACTCTGAAATTTATTTTATGGTCCCCTTAATACTCTTAATTGCCCTAACCCTTGATATTGTAATAGGGTGGCCAGAAAAAGTTTACGAGAATATTGGGCACCCGGTTACTTGGATTGGCAAAGTAATATCGTATTTTGAACACTTACTAAATAAGAGAGAATACTCGAGAAAATCACTTAAACTCCTTGGGACTTTAACTTTTTTTCTAACCGTGTTCCCAATAACAGCGATAGCTTTTTTGATAGAGCACTTACTTCTAAATTTTAATTATGGTTTTGTTATCCAAGCATTATTAATTTGGCCATTTTTAGCAACTAAATCTCTCTACACACATGTTAAAGATGTCGCTGATGCGCTTGACAAAAAAGACTTAATTGCTTCAAGGGCAGCGCTCTCAAAGATAGTCGGTAGAGACTTAACAAATTCCGATGAGCATACTATATGTGGTGGCGCCATCGAAAGCTTATCTGAGAATACGTCTGATGGAGTAATCGCTCCTTTATTTTGGGCATTTCTTCTTGGACTTCCTGGAATAGTTTTTTACAAAGCGATAAATACGTTGGACAGTATGGTAGGGTATAAGAACGATAAGTTCTTAAACTTTGGCTGGTTTAGCGCTATCGCGGATGACTTTGTAAATTGGGTGCCAGCGAGATTGTCTTCTATTCTTTTTTGTGTTCTTACTCTTAAACCAATTAATACATTTTTATTTTCTTTAAAGAATGCAAAAGCAAGCACTTCTCCAAATGCTGGATGGCCACAAGCAACGTTCGCGTACATTCTTGGGATATCTCTTCTTGGGCCTAAGCGATCGAAAGGCATACTTATCGATCAGCCTACTATCAACGTTGAGCACCCTTTACCTAACAAAGAAACCCTCTCAACAGCTCTTAAATATTATATTTATATTATTATTGAAATATACGTAATACTTTTTGCTCTCAATTTTTGGTTCATGAATGCGTAATAAGGATCTAAATATACAACACGGAGGTGATATTGACCTGGCTATGAAAAAGTATGGAGGGCAGAGAGCAGATTGGATAGACCTCTCTACTGGTATAAATAGAACTTCCTATCCATGGCAGGAAAACGTAAAGGTCGAATTAAGAGACTTACCAAGTAATAAACTTTTGATGGGTTTAGAGAAAGCTGCATCGAGAGCATATAAGGTTGCAGAAGGCAAAGATACCGCAGCTGTTCAGGGGGCTCAACAAATTATTAGCCTCTTACCTATATGCTTAAAAAATTATAATTCAGTAGCTATACTTGGGCCAACATATAATGAGTATGAAAAAGCTTTCAAAAGTTCGGGAATTAAAGCCGAGACAGTGGCTGAGGTTTCAAAACTATCTTCTAGTGATATTGCTATTGTAGTTAATCCTAATAATCCTACAGGTAAAGTGGTTGCCGAAGAGATACTTGACGATTTGTCAAAAAAAGTAAGAATTTTGATCATTGACGAAAGCTTTAAAATGTTCTCTTCTAGAAGAATTCAAAAGTTCGATAATGTAATACAAATTAACTCACTGGGAAAATTCTTCGGCTTAGCAGGGGTAAGACTTGGATTTGTATCAGGCCCCTCTGATTTTATTAAATCAGTAAGAGGAATGCTAGGCCCTTGGCCGGTTTCTAGCATAGCGGCTGAAATCGGCAAAATTGCTCTCAATGACAAAACTTGGATATCTCAAATGGAAAAGATATTGCTTGAAGGGAGTAATGTTTTGCACAGAGCTTGTAAAACAAAAAATTGGAAATTAATTGGAAAAACTAATTTATTTCATACGTACGCCACTTCTAGTAGTCTTGAAGCTGAAAAGCAATTTGCAGCTCATTATATATGGATTAGAACTTTTGATTATTCTGAAACCTGGATAAGACTGGGTGTTCCAACTTCAAAGTATGAATGGACAAGAGTTAGACGTGCGCTCGATCAATAATTAGACATGTCTGGCGACAGATAATATTGAATCAACATCAAGATTATCCTCTATTACCTTTACAAATTCCTCTAAAATAAAATCAATAGTGTCATGGAAAGAGACGTCTTCTTTTTTCTCTACTAAACTTAATTTAGCTACCAATTTATTTCTAAATTCGTCAGAAAAAAATAAGCCATGAAGATAGGTACCCATAACTAGCCCATTGCACGATATCGCACCATCTTTTTTGTTGCTTAAGATGGCGAAGGGATTATTACAATCACTTCCGGAAGTAATACCCAAATGTATTTCATAACCAGAAATTTTTTTCCCATTTATAGTGCTGATAAATTCTTTTTTTCCAAGATTCTTTTCTTTCCCCATTTTTGTTTTAACGTTTAAGAGGCCAAGGCCTTTTACTTTCGATGGTGTACCGTCGTATCCTTGATCATCTATAATTTCGTCACCTAAAATTTGGTAACCCCCACAAATTCCCAATATAAAACCTCCTCTTCTGTAATGTGCCTTAATATCGATATCCCAGCCTTGGTATTTAAGAAATTTTAGGTCTGCTATTGTTGACTTTGTTCCTGGTATTATAATCAAGTTCGTATCTACTGGTATAGGATTGCCAGGTTCGACAAATTGTAATTTTAATCGATTATCGATTTTGAGAGGATCAAAATCATCAAAGTTTGCAATACGAGATAGCTTTAAGACCGAAATTACACACTTACCGGTGCCGAAACTATTCTTGAGATCTTGACTATCCTCTGCTGGAAATAATTTTGCTTTGTCAAAGAAGGGCATAACCCCAAAACTCCTCCAATCTGTTTTCTTTTCAATGAAGGCAACCCCATCATCAAACAAACTTTTGTCTCCACGAAACTTATTTATAATGAACCCTTCAATTAAGTTTATGTCGTTTTGGTCAAGGACTTCTTTTGTACCTACAAGCTGAGCAATTACCCCACCTCTTTCAATATCTGCTGCTACTATTACTGGGACATTCAAAACTGAAGCAAATCCCATATTTGCGATATCAGCCTTTCTGAGATTAACTTCTGCTAAACTACCTGCGCCTTCCGCAATGACCAGATCATAGTCATTAATCAAATTCATAAAACTCTTTATCGCTATCCCTATAAATTTATCTTTATGAGAATAATACTCTCGTGCTTTTAGTGATTTATATTTTTTCCCATTCAAAATAACTTGAGAACCGATCATGCTTTCTGGTTTTAATAGAACTGGATTCATGTCGGAATGAAAATCAATACCCGCTGCATAAGCTTGGAATGATTGTGCTCTGCCAGCTTCTCCCCCGTCGACCGTTATAGCGGCATTGTTTGACATATTTTGAGGTTTAAATGGAGCAACACGCAGGCCTCGTTTCTTAGCCGCTCTGATCAGCCCGGCAACTAAAAGTGATTTACCAACATTGGAACCACACCCCTGAATCATCAGCGCTTTTCCCATAGTTAAAATTCTATACCTGCTTGGCTCATTACGCCATTTCGAAAGTGGTGCTTAACCAAGTTCATATCTGTCACCAGGTCTGCAATATTGATTAATTTCTCATTAGCATTTCGTCCCGTGAGTATTACGTGAGCCATATCAGGTTTTTTTTCAAGTAAAAAAGTGACTACATCATCGATTTCGATGTAACCATACCTCAGCGCTATATTGATTTCATCAAGCAGAATTATCTTTTTTTTCTTATCCAGAATAAGTTCCTTGGCTTTACCCCATGCCTTTTTTGCAGATGCAATATCTTTTTCTTTATCTTGGGTATCCCAAGTAAATCCATCTCCAAGAGTATGGAATTCACAAAGTTCATGAAAGTACTTTTGGATCAGGTCACGCTCACCTGTTGCCATAGCGCCCTTAATAAACTGAACAACTGCACATGGCATACCATGTGCTATACCTCTAAAAACCATGCCAAAGGCGGCCGTACTCTTTCCCTTACCCGTTCCAGTATGAACAATTATCAGGCCTTTTTTTACCGTTTTTTTTGCGAAAATTTTTTGTTTCGACGTCTTCAGCCTTTTCATTTTTTCACTATGTTTTTCGTTTTCAGACATTTTTTTATCCTCTTGACAAGTGCATATATTTACTGCTCAACTAGTAATTAACTGGTCCTTTTTTTTGGTTAAATGGGAATACGAAAAAGACTAAAAAGCAAATCGTAGCCGTACCCGCGACCGTAAATAAAAGAGAATATTAACACTGAGTGATAAGCTTGGGAAGTTGGTATTCATGAAGCTTTGCTTTACTTTTAATAGCCGGGAGACCTGCCAGTAAAAAAAAGAAGAGCGAACGGGATATTCGTGTCTGAAAACAGTTAGATATTGTTTTTTTGATCCCGTTTTCCAATAAGGAGGAATAATTGGAATCCGATGACATATTATATGTTTGCATTACATGCAAAAAGAATGGTGAAGCTGTTGAACCACGTCCTGGAAAGATACTCTATGACAACCTAAAACGGTTGAACAGCAAGATGAACATAAAACCGGTTAAATGTTTAGCAGGATGCTCTAATGGTTGCACTCTGAGTCTAACAAACAAAAGTAAATGGACTTATGTAATTGGCAACTTGACCCCTGATCAAGACGAAGCTGATATTTTATCTGGATTTTCATTATATAAAAAAACAAGAGATGGTAAAATCCGGTTCTCAGAACGCCCTGCAGCATTTAAAAAACAATCGCTAGCTAGGGTTCCACCAGAAAACTACATGGTGTTTGAAGATGAGTAGTTTAGAAAAAATTCCTGTCACAATTTTAACCGGTTTTTTGGGAGCTGGAAAAACTACATTAATTCGAAATTTAATTCTTAAGAACAAATCAAAAAAACTGGCCGTTATAGTAAATGAGTTCGGTGATTTAGGTGTTGATGGAGAAATAGTAAAACAATGTTCAGATGAAACCTGCCCAGAAGAAAATATTCTCGAATTAGCAAACGGATGTATATGTTGTACAGTGGCTGACGACTTTATTCCCACTATGAAATCCCTTTTGGAGGGCCAATATCTTCCAGAACATATATTGATTGAAACGTCAGGTCTCGCCCTTCCCAAACCTTTATTGAAAGCTTTTGAGTGGCCGGAAATTCGAAGCCGCTTAACGGTTGACAGCGTTTTAGCCGTTGTAGATGCAGAAGCGGTTGTTAATGGTATATTTGCTCCTCAAATGTCTACTGAACTTGAAGAAAAACAAAATCAAACTTACGTTGAACATGAAACACCTCTCTCCGAAGTATTTGAGGACCAAATAAACTGCTCAGATGTTGTGCTACTAACAAAGCCAGACCTTGTGAAAAACATTTCAGACGCTAGAAATATCATAATTAAGGAAATGGAACGAAATGTTCCAATTTTAGAAGTTCAAAATGGTGACATTGGGGCTGATGTGATTTTAGGCGTAAATGCAGCAGCAGAGACTGATTTAGATAATAGACGATCTCATCATGATGGCTTTGATGATCATGAGCATGATGATTTTGACACATTTAGCATCACTGTGCCAAAAATCCTAGATGTAGAGAGCTTTAAATTAGTTTTAGAAACACTCATACGGGAAAATGACATATTGAGAATTAAAGGTTTTTTGCGAGTTGAAAGCAAACCATTAAATTTACTTGTTCAAGGTGTTGGTAAAAGATTATCAGTAAATTTTACAGACACTAAAATTCCCGTAGAAAATACTGGGAACTTAGTTTTTATAGGTGAAAAAGGGAGGATCGATCAAGACGTGATCTCAGCCTATCTCCACTCAAGTCTGAATTAATATGCATATCATTTTTAATGAAGATCACTATTTAGACAATACCAGTGTTCCGATCGACTTAAACCAGGAACCTGCTGATCTGGTTATTTTGTCTTTTTCAGATAGTGATTTAAATGCGTTCGCGAATGCATGGAAAAAAACTTTAGTGGACTTTGGTAGAGAGTCCGTTCCAACATTAAGACTAGCAAATATAAAACAACTAACTCATAATTTATCTATTGATACCTACATTGAAAAAACAGTCTCCAAATCTAAAGGTATTCTTGTAAGACTAATTGGAGGTGAGCAATATTGGCCATACGGATTAAATTATTTAAAGAGCGTATCAATTGAGAAAAAGATACCCATGGCTGTATTACCAGCCGATGGAAGAGAAGATAAGGTTTTAGACTCGTATTCAAATTTACCAAAGTCAACATTAGAAAACTTAAAAAATCTCTGTGATGACGGCGGCGAACTATCTGCCCAAGCGGTACTAGCTCAAATGGCACTTGCTGCATCACTTCACTTCCCAGCCGTTACGGAATTCAGCAAAGTAAAATCTCACGGTTTTTATTGCTATAAAAAAGGTATTCTAGAAAATTTTACCGTTAGCACCGACGCAAAACCTACTGTCTGTATTATATTTTATAGATCATACCTGATGGCTGCTGACCTCGAACCCATAGACCAATTATTTAGAGATTTTAAAAAGAGAGACATAAAATGCATAAGTATTTTTGTAAATTCACTTAAAATCAAATCGACCGCTAAGTGGATAGAGTCGATGTTATCGAAAATAGCGCCTATCGCGATACTTAATGCTACAGCCTTTTCAGCAAAAAGTCGCGAAACTGGCAAATCTCCATTAGATCATGTGGGTGTGCCTGTTTTTCAAATAATTTTATCTACCTCTAAGAAAGAATCTTGGAGACGGAATCCAATTGGCTTAAATTCCTCTGACTTGGCTATGCACGTTGCTATACCAGAGGTTGATGGGCGCATAAATGGAGGGATTATAAGTTTTAAATCTGAACAAACTATAGACCCAGCATTACAGTTTCCAATCTCGAAGCATAAAGTAGAGAAAACTTTTTCTAAAAAGATAGTAAATAAAGTTCAAAAGTGGCATGCTCTCAAGGATAAAAAAAATGAAGAGAAAAGAATAGCTATCGTATTATCTTCATACCCAGGTCGTGACTTTCAATTAGCTCATGCGCTTGGCCTAGACACAATTAAATCAACAAAGCATATTTTAGGTTTTCTGGGGGACAATGGATTTAAATTCTCTGACCCTGATAAGTTTTTTGAAAAGTTAAAAAGCTCTAGGATAGAGATTCCCATCAATTTATACGAAAGACTGCTAAATCTTATTCCACTAAAAGCTAGAACTAAATTATTTAATACATGGGGTGGTTTCGAAGAAGATGCTTTTTTTGAAGAAGACAAGCTTGTTCTTCAGGGTTATAAAAACAATAATTTTTTTGTGCTGGTGCAACCCTCAAGAGGTTTAATAGAGGATAAAAAAGCCGATTATCACGATCTTGAAAAAATACCTTGTCACAGCTATGTGGCAATGTATCTCTGGTTGCAGATGCAAAATATTGACGCATTTCTTCATATGGGGACGCATGGAAGTCTCGAATGGCTACCAGGGAAAACAGTAGGTCTCTCCAATCAGTGCTGGCCCGAGTTACTAGTAAACGACATACCTTTTATTTATCCGTTTATTGTTAATGATCCGGGAGAAGCATCGCAGGCAAAAAGAAGGTTGGGGGCTCTTACTGTGGGGCACATGCCTCCAAAAATTCATACTATGGATCTTCCAAATGAATTGAGAGATCTTGAATTTCTATTAGATGAATATTCTACGAGCGGAGATCTCGATCAAGTTAGGAAAGAGCATATTGAAAAGAAAATAATTCATGAGGCCAAGAAAATAAAATTAGATAAAGAGCTATCAGTTCACCCCATAACATCAGATGGTGAATGGTTAACAAGAATAGACTCTTTTGTTTGTGATTTAAAGGAATCCCAATTTTCAAGTGGTCTTCATATATTTGGCAAAGGAGATTGTGGGGCATCCGAACTGAATGGCTTACTCCGATGCCTGGAGGGAAAAAGAATTAACAGTGGACCATCGGGATCACCATATAGGAACCGTACTGATATCAAACCTACAGGCAGGAATATATATGCTGTAGACCCTAGATCGATACCCACAAAAATAGCTTTCCAAAATGGTCAGGCAATGGCCGATGAATTTGTAAGACAATATTTGCAAGATAATGGAGATTATCCAAAAAATTTAACCATTGATCTTTGGGGATCAGCATCCATGCGAACGGGAGGACAAGAGTACTCAATGGCACTTGCTTTTGCTGGCCTTACACCAATTTGGGACAAAAATAATGCTCGGGTCCTTGGCTTTAGCATTCTATCACTAGCAGAGCTAGGTCGCCCGAGAATTGACATTACTATCAGACAGTCAGGTTTGTTCAGAGATATCTTTCCAGAGCTTAATAGATTGTTTTTTGATGCAATCGATAAACTTCATGAAAGAGATGAGACATTGAAAGATAACCCTTATAAAAATGTGGGTGATAGAATTTTTGCGCCTAAACCTGGATCTTTTGGGGTAAATATCAAAGAAAAAATTGAAGGAACCCTAGTCAATCACACGGCTAAGATCGGCGAGGCATGGATTAAAAGCTCGGATTGGGCTTATCAAAAGAATGGAAAATTTAACCATAATACAGAAAGTCTTAAGAAAAGGTTAGCCGATACTGAAGCACTAATTCACTCTCATGATTTATGTGAAAGTGATTTGTTGTCAGCAAAGGATTATGCTGATCACATAGGGGGTTTTAACGCAGCTGTTGCCAGTATGCAGAAAACCAATCCTAAACTATACCATTTAGATATTTCATCCGATGGAATCCCAAAAGTTCGTACAACAAATCAAGAATTAGCAAGAATTATCAGGGGAAAGCTTTCTGATGACAAGTGGGTTTCCGGAATGTTGCAGCATGGTTACAGAGGTGCGGCTGAAATAACAGAATTAGTGTTCAATTTGTCTAATTTTGGCAAATCTGGAGTATATTTACCTAATCACTTAATAGAATTGGTATATAACTCAACTTTAGCCAATACAAAAGTTGCTGACTTTATGGCAGAGGAAAATATAGATGCTCTTAAAGGTTTAGAAAATACTTTTAGTGAACTTAGAAACTTAGGCCTATGGAAAAGTTTCCATAACTCTATTCGATATGAGGAAAGACTGGTTGATAATGGCTAGGGTCTTAGGAATATGCCCAACTATTGACTCACCAATTAAATCTAACGATGGTTACTTAATCCGTTTCAGGCCAAAATACGGATATCTCTCATCTAAACAACTTTTTATTCTTGCTGATGCAATTTCTAGTTTTGGAAGTAACTTTATTGAATTGACATCGCGAGCTAACATCACAGTAAGAGGTCTTCAAAAAAAAAATCTTGAACAGCTATCGAGTTTCCTCAATCAGGCCGGGATTATTAATGCTGCTGAAAAAAAGGAGAATATTTCAAATATCATTTATAGTCCTTTTTCTACGAAAACTAAAAAACTAACACAAAAGATAGCAAGTATTTTAGAAGATAATCTTAACAAAATCCCCAAACTCCATAAGAAATTCGGTATTGCTGTTGACTTAGGACAAGTGGCCAGCCTGCAAGAAACTAATGCAGACCTCAGGATAGAGACAAACAAAGAAAAAATTCTAATTTTAAGAATTGACGGTTTAGATCGCGGTATAGCTGTAGAACCAGAAACATTAATTGAAAAAATAGAAATGATTTTAAGTAATGTAATGGCTGTCTCGAACCAACTGAAAAGCAGAGATTTAATAAATTCAATTGGAGAGATAGACCATATTTATTTTCCAGACATTGAACCAAGAAAACAAACTTTTTCTCCCAGACTTGGTCCCTGTTTTGGAGGATATATGATTACGGTACCTGGAGGAAAATTTTCAAGTTATCAACTAAGGGAATTAGCCTTGCATGTTAAAGGAGTAGCAGTGACCCCATGGAAATCTTTTTTTATTTATTCAGCCAAAACAAAACCACCTTTAAGTTTTCTCTCAAAAAATACAGGACATGATCTGAGCGTAAGCTATTGCTCTGGTAAACCCTATTGTAGTCAAGGCATTTTGGAAACCAGTCAGGTGGCAAAAGTGGTAACTACGTTTCTTGAAGAAAGATTTAAAAATAGAAAAAATAAAGCGAAGATTCACATAAGTGGTTGTTTAAAAAATTGTGGTCTTTCAAAACAGACATCGATACTTATTAACAGTTCAGCAGGGGAAAAGTCTGTAAGCGTAAAAGATGATAAATTTCAGCATTTAGCGTCAAAAATTTCTATGGAATTGAATAAATGACATTTGAATATGAAAGAAACCCCGACAAAATTTATGAGCAATCTTTTTCTATTATTCGAAATGAAGCAGACCTCTCTTCTTTTTCAAACCTTGAAGAGAAAATTGCTGTGAGGATGATACATGCCCTTGGTTTTATTGGGCTGGAAAAATATATTCAATTTACACCAAATTTTGTTAGCAAAGTAAGAGATGCTTTGGAGAGAGGAGCTCGAATTATTTGCGATACGAGGATGGTAAGTGAGGGAATAACAAAAACGAGACTACCAGCGGACAATGAAATCATCTGTACTTTGAATGAAAAGTCTGTACCAGACATTGCAAAACGAATATCGAATACCAGAACGGCTGCAGCGATTCATCTATGGGAAGACTACATACAAGATTCTCTAATTGTTTTTGGTAACGCTCCCACTGCATTATTTTATTTGTTAGAATTTCTTGGTAAGAGAAACAACTTGAAACCTGCAGGCATAATTGGTTGCCCTGTCGGGTTTGTTGGAGCAGCTGAGTCTAAACAAGCATTAATCGAAGTAAAAACGCTAAACAGTCTAGTTGTTAAAGGCCGATTGGGGGGAAGTGCTGTAGCAGTAGCTGCTGTTAACGCCTTGGCACAGGAGAAAGAGTAAATATGTATAATATATATTGCGTCGGGGTTGGGCCAGGTGATCCTGAGTTACTGACAGTTAAGGCATCTAGGATAATATCAGATGCAAGACAAATAGCATATTTTAGAAAAAAAAATACGTTGGGCAGAGCGAGAGCGATTATAGATACATTAATTTCCAATAGTGCGCCCTTTGAATACGCTATGGAATACCCTGTAACTAACGAACTCGATTTTCGATCTGATAAATATAAGCATTCAATTAATCGATTTTATGAAGACTGTGCCAATAAACTAAAGAAACTCTTATTGAAAGATAATGTGGTGGTAATATCAGAGGGTGATCCTCTTTTTTATGGATCATTTGTTCATCTATTTAGACTTTTGAAAAAAGATGTGAATATAGAATTCGTGCCTGGAATAACTGCTATGTCAGGTGCTTGGAATAATTCTAAGTTACCAATAGCAATGGGAGATCAACCCCTAACTATCCTAATGGGCATACAAAGTCGCGAAGAATTAAAGGGCCATCTTGAGAGTTCCAAAAATGTTGTAATCATGAAAGTGGGTACCCAATTAGAAAAAGTAAAATCTGTCCTAGAAGAAACGGATCAGCTCGATAAAGCATTAGTAATTGAAAAAGCAACTATGCCTGAACAAAAAATTTTTCCTCTAAGGGAATATACTAAAAGTGAAGCACCATATTTCTCGATAATTCTAATTTCAGAGGACCACTACGAATGAAGGGAAGCTTAACCATAGTAGGTTTGGGACCGGGAGCACCAGAACTTGTAACACCTGCAGTGACTGATGCATTAAAAGATTCAACAGATATTGTGGGTTACTCTAAGTACATTGACCGAGTGAAGGACGCTAGCGGCAAGTCGTTTCACCCAAGCGATAATAGGGAGGAAATTGATAGAGCTGAACTTTCTATTAATCTTGCTTTGCAAGGGAAAAAGGTAGTTGTTGTTTCTTCGGGAGATCCTGGAGTTTTTGCGATGGCCTCAGCAATATTTGAAATTGTAGATAAGAAAAATATTTCTAGAGATGACTTACCAATTGTGGTCCTGCCCGGGATTACTGCTCTCTTAGCAGCATCCGCCAGACTAGGCGCTCCTATAGGACATGATTTTTGCGTTATTAATTTGTCTGATAATCTTAAATCTTGGAATATTTTGAAATCCAGAGTTATAGCAGCCGCAAAGGCCGATTTTGTAATAGCGTTTTACAACCCAAGATCGAAATCTCGTAAAAATCAGCTTTCAGAAATTTATGATGTTTTAAGAAAAAACTGTAAAAGTGACCGGATTGTTATTTATGCAAATTCAGTTTCTACTGACTCTGAGGATATTTTTGAGACTACTTTGTCAGAAGCTGATGCTTCTTCTGTATCAATGAAGACCCTAGTAATAATTGGGTCATCCAGCACTAAAAAGATTAGAAATACAGGTTATATATATACGCCACGTTATTCAGGGATAGAAAAAAATTGAACTACTTGATTTTCATCAGTAAAGAGCTTTCTTTTCGGCAACGTAGGTCTTTCAATCATTATGACTTCAATGCCAAGTTCCCTAGCTGCATGTATTTTCTCAACTACTGCATTGGAGCCAGAATTCTTTGTTATAAGTTTATTTATAGAAAACTCTTTCATAATATTCAGCTCTTGCTCGAAAGTAAATGGGCCTTGATCAAAAATAAGCTTAAAGCTATCGAGAAGCATCTTGTTTTCTGGTTCATTAATCATTCTGATCAGATAAAATGGTTTGGGCTTCCTATTCAGAAAACGTATTTCTTTACTACCGACTGTTACAAAAACCCTGTCAGTTTGGTCGATAAGCTTTATAGCTTTATTCATATCACTCACCAGCTTCCATTTGTCGCCATTTTGTCTCTGCCACTTTGGACGTTCAAAACACAAATATTCAATTTTTGTGACTTGCGCGGCGAGAAGAGAGTTTACTGTAATATTTTTAGAAAAAGGATGAGAGGCATCAAGGATATGGGTTATACCTTCATCTTTAACAAACGCAGACATTCCCATCGCTCCACCGAAGCCACCGACCCGAATATTTTTTACCTCTTTATCAATGCTTTCAGTAAGACCTGCATAAGAAAGTATTGTAAAAAGTTTCTTTTCTTGAAGTCTAAAATGCAGATTTTTTGCCTCAGCAGTGCCTCCTATTATAAGAATTTTTGTCATGACTAAAACCTGGCTTCATATTATTGGTATAGGTGAGAATGGACTAAATGGCCTTGATAAATCAAGCACTGATTTATTGAACAGGGCGAGCGTCGTTTTTGGTAGTGCTCGCCAATTGGCTCTTGCAGAGGTTAAATCAAAAGGTAAACCATGGCCTACACCATTTAGCATTGATGAAGTATTCAGTAATAAATATAAACTGGCTGTGGTACTGGCTTCTGGAGATCCTTTTTGGTTTGGTGTAGGACCTCTCCTTACTAAAAACTTAAAGAAAAATGAATGGCGCTCTTACCCTGTGCCATCTACTTTTTCTCTAGCTGCCAATAAAATAGGCTGGCCTATAAACGCTGTTGACTGCTTAGCCTTCCATGCAAAACCAGTAGAAACCCTTCCTGCAAAACTGTCGGAAGCTGGGAAAGCAATAATTCTCCTCAGAGAATTTAGGCAAATAGAGCAGATCCTTTCTGTATTAAGGAAACATAATGTTAATGTTAAAGAAAGTTTTATGTTGTCGAGACTTGGCTGTCCAGAGGAAAAAGTAGTAAAACTTACAGACTCAAAATTATCTGCTTTTAAACAAGAATCCAAATCTTTAAAACCACTAGCAGTGGGCATAAGATATATAAATCCTCCATCAGACATCAGTTATTTTCAAGGGCAGGATGATGATGCTTTCAAAACTGATGGGAATATAACTAAAAAAGATATAAGAGCTCTGACTCTCTCGGAATTGAAATCTTTTGGAAATGAAGTGTTATGGGATATAGGAGCTGGTTCTGGCTCAATCTCAATTGAATGGTGCTTGGGGCATCCTAAAAACGTAGCCTTTGCCATTGAACGAAGAAGAGATCGTATTTTTTTAATCAAAGCTAATAGAAAAAAATTTGGCTTACAAGAAAGATTAACTGTAAAACATGGTAATATTGAAACGATAGCCAAAGATTTACCAACGCCAAACGCTGTTTTTATAGGTGGGGGAGTAACTTCAGATTTAATTTACCAAGTGATTAAAGTCCTTGGTAAAAATAGTCGACTTGTAATAAATGCTGTCACTCTTGAGTCCCAGGCTCTTTTGTTAAAAAAATACAAGCAGTTTGGCGGTAATTTGAAAAAGATTAATATATCCAAGCCAAAGCCTATTGGGGGAAAAACAATTTGGTCAGCTCAATATAATATAATCCAATGGAGCTTTAAAACATGATTGCAGGAATTGGCTTTAAATCTACAGTTACTATTACTTCATTTAACGAGTTATTTGAAAGTTATATTAAAAGGTATAGTGTTTTTACAGTTGCTACCTCAAAGGAAAAAGCAATGAATGCAGTCTTTTTAAAATTTGTCAGTACAAACAACTTAAAATTGATCCAGATTGAGGAAGACGCTATTTACAATATTATCACACCTACTGTTTCCCGTTTGAGTATGAAGTTTAAAAATGTTGGCAGTTTTTGTGAAGCTACAGCACTTGCTGCAGGAGGTACCGCATCCAAAATTATTTGTGAGAGGAAAATCTCTTCTGATAGGCTTGCTACCATCGCAATCGCAGAAATGGATGGAGATTAAATTGACGGTACACTTCATAGGTGCAGGTCCTGGTGATCCCGAACTCATAACGATTAAAGGAAAAAAACTTTTGGAAAAATGCTCTATCTGTTTTTTTGCGGGATCGATCATTCCACAAGAAATATTATCCCATTGCGGCCCTTCAACAAAAAAAATAAATACAGCACCCCTATCACTTTCTCAAATTATCAAAAAAATAGAAAAATTTCATAATGAGGGTCATGAAATTGCTCGGCTTCACTCTGGTGATCTATCTATATGGTCGGCAGTTAATGAACAAATACGTGAATTAATAAAATTAGAAATCCCTTTTAGCATGACGCCAGGAGTAACCTCTTTTTCAGCTGCAGCTTCAAGTTTAAAACAGGAACTAACCAAGCCCCAAATAGCCCAATCTATAGTTCTCACTAGAACCGAAGGTAGGGCATCAAAGATGCCTGAAAATGAAACTTTAGAAAATTTTGCTAAAAGTCGCGCTATTCTTGCGATACACCTATCAATTCATGATATTGCAAAAGTGGTCAAAAAAGTGAAGCCTTTCTATAACGGTTCTTGCCCAGTAAAAGTTGTGTGGAAGGCATCTTGGCCAGAGGAACAAATTATTCATTCAGATTTAAGTAATATAGAAAAAGCCATACCTGAATATATGGATAGAACAGCTCTGATACTTATTGGTCCACATTTAGACGCCGCTAATTTTACAGCAAGCAAATTGTATGATGAAACCTATGATAGGAGATTTAGAGAAATCGATGCCACTGGAAGAAATCATAAATAGGCAAGGTATAATTATTTCAGCACCGGCGTCCGGAGCCGGAAAAACGACCGTAACTCTAGGTCTTATTAACGCTTTTGCCCGTAAAAGATCTGTACAACCTTTCAAGAGTGGTCCTGACTATATAGATCCAAAATTTCAAAGTGTTGCGGCAGATCGTCCTTCATATAACTTAGATACATGGGCAATGTCATCCAGCGATATCCTTAATATGATAGGCATGGTAGGCCCTTCGGATATCTGTATTGCTGAAGGGTCAATGGGATTATTTGATGGAGTAATAAGCAAGGGTGCAGGTGGAAATGGTTCCACCGCAGATCTAGCAAGCATAACGAGTTGGCCAGTAATTTTAGTAGTCGACTGCGCAAAGCAGGCTCAATCTGTAGCTGCTTTGATAACCGGTTTCAACTCATTTAGACATGACATAACAATCGGTGGAGTAATTCTAAATAATATATCAAGCAAAAGGCACGAAGCTTTAATAGTCAGTGAAGTTTCAAAAACAAAAGTTCCAATTCTAGGGGTTGTCCCTAGATCTAACGAACTAACTATCCCAGAAAGACACTTAGGTCTGGTCCAAGCAGAAGATTTATCTAACTTGGAGCAACTAATTTTTAAGCTTGGAAAACTTATTGAAGAAAATTGTGACCTAGAAGCAATAGCTTGTACTGCAAGAAATAGCTCTCCTCCAATATCAACTTTACAAAAAATTACTCCTCCCGCGCAGAGAATAGCTATTGCGAGAGATAATGCATTTACCTTTACTTATTCCCATTTGATAGAGGGATGGAAGAAGCAAGGTGCTGAGATTTCCTTTTTCTCTCCGCTAAACGATGAGCCCCCTTCAAAGAGTGATGACATGGTCTGGTTGCCAGGAGGATACCCTGAACTCTACCTTGGTCGCTTATCTGAATGCAAAAATTTTAAGAATGGACTTATTGATTTTAGTAAGAAAGGACCAGTGCACGGAGAGTGTGGTGGCTATATGGTTTTGGGAAGAAAAATTATTGGTAAAGGTGGTCAGGCATATGACATGATTGGTATGTTTGATTTGGTTACTTCTTTTGAAAAACGCAAGCTCAATCTAGGATATCGAAAAGCCAAGGCTATTGAGCCTTTTTTTGGAATCAAAAAGGGTTCCACTGTTCTTGGACATGAGTTTCACTATACGACAGTTGTCGAAATAAATGATGAACCTATTGTCTTTGTACAGGATGCTTACCAAAATGAGTTAGGTCAGTTAGGCTCCAAAAACTCTAATGCTACTGGAACATTTTTTCATCTTATTGGGAGCGAACAATGACTATTAGCTTTGTCAGTTCTGGTCCCGGCAATCCAGACCTTCTTACTGTACTAGCAGTAAAAAGAATTAGTGATGCGGATATTATTTTCTATGATGATTTATCCGCCGGCGAAATACTAAATCTTGCAAAAAAAAGCGCCACACTTTTGAGTGTGGGGAAAAGAGCGGGGCTTGCATCACCAAAGCAAAATCAAGTATCTAGATTACTTGTAGAATATGGTAGAACAGGAAAAAAAATTGTTCGGCTGAAGTCGGGTGATAGTAGTATTTTTTCAAGATTAGAGGAAGAAATTACAGCATTAAATGAAAATGGGTTAGAGTTTGAAATAATCCCAGGAGTATCTTCAGCGATGGCTGCGGCGGCGGCTGCAAAAATTCCGTTAACCCGAAGAGTTATGTCGAGACGCGTGCAGTTTATAACTGGACATGATTTCAATGGTGAACTTCCGGATGACTTAAATATTGCATCCTTAATTGATCCAAATTGTACAACAGTAATCTTCATGGGAAAAAAAACTTTCCCTAATCTAGCTCAGATTCTTTTAGAAAATGGTCTTGATATCAAAACAAAAGTCCTCATAGCGGAAGACATCTCAAGAAAAGAGGAAAATATTACAAAGGGTACGATAGAGGAGATTTTAATCTACCTAAAGGATATTCAAAGCAATCATCCCGCAGTTATAATTTTTGGACCGTTACTTTGAGTATTAACTTATATCTAATAGGACTAGGTTTCGGAGATGCAAAGCATGTAACAGAAGAAGCAGCTGAGACAATCAAGAGTTGTAATTTGATACTAATCGGAAAGAAAAAAGACGAAAAATCCGAAATTGCTGACCTTAAAAAGAAGATTTGTCAATCTTTCATAAAAACTAATAGTGTGAAGTTTAAGGAATTTATTATACCGGAGCGTCAATTAACCAATAAAAAATATATCAACTCAGTTATAGACTGGCATGATGATATCGCGAAAACATGGGTCGACATGATTAATCAATATACTTCCAGCACTGCAAGAGGAAACATAAACGTCGGAATTCCCATATGGGGAGACCCTTCATTGTACGATAGTAGCCAAAGAATTGCTTCGCGAGTTAAAAACGCTTTATACCATACCTCCATCAAATTGATTCCTGGTCTCTCTTCAATACAGTTGCTTGTTTCTGCATTTGGAATTTCCTTTAACGAAATCGGGAAACCGGTCTTGATTACTACAGGTAGGCTTCTTAAGGAAAGAGGATGGCCAGATGGAACCGAAACAATTTACGTTGTTTTAGATGGAGAGTGCTCATTCGCATTTTTAAAAGACCATAATATCTATATCTGGTGGGCTGCATATCTCGGAATGAAAGAACAAACTCTTATTAAAGGCGAGGTTTCAAAAATTGGAAATGAAATTATTAAAACACGAAATACGTTGCGTTCTGATAAAGGATGGATTTTAGATGTCTATAAACTACAACGACTAGTGAGGAACTGAGATTTATGTCTGAAACATATCTGATACTTGGGGGAAGCAACTCCGGAAAATCTAGGTTTGCAGAACAATCAGCGCTAAGCCACCAAAAAAACACCCATGGTAAATTGTATTACATAGCTACCGGCCTTGCATATGACACTGAAATGCAAGAGAAAATTAGTGAACATAAGAAGAGAAGAAACCAAAAATTTGAAACCATAGATTCTCCTGACCTGAGTGCAGATATACTCAAAAGCTCGAAACCGCAGGACGTAATTTTGATTGATTGTATATCAATGTCTGTATCGAACATTTTGACACTGAGTCAGTTTAGAGATCGCCGCATTGATGATATTAGAGATGATCTAAAAAAGTGTAGATCCACCTTGGTTATAGTTGGACAGGAAACCAGCCTAGGCATTTTACCAACTAACGAAATGTCTAGGAAATTTTTAAAAGTATCAGGAAAATTGAATCAAGACATAGGTCGTTTTGCCAATAGCGTAACTTTAGTCGTCGCAGGACATCCAATAAAGATTAAATAAATGCAATAGTTTTTTGTAATATCTGCCTGCATTTAATCGCATCAGTTAACTTTCCACTTTATCGAACAACCCATTGAAGCGATTTGGTCACTTGGCCCCTCTCCAGTTTGAGCCACGCCTTTCATCGCTTCGAAGAGATCTCTTTTTAAATCGACAGGACCGGCCTCTTTCCTAGATGCGTCTAATCTTCCTCTGTACTGTAGTTTGTGATCCTTGTTAAATCCAAAAAAATCCGGAGTACATACAGCATTGTATAGCTTAGCCACTTCTTGGGTCTCATCATACATATATGGAAAAGTAAAATTATGCTTTGCGGCCAGCTTTTTCATGTTATCGAAGGAATCCTCTGGGTAACTAATTACATCATTTGAACTAATGGCCGCTATACCAACCCCAAGCTTTTGTAACTCGCTGGCGTCTCGAACAATTCGATCCAAAATAGCCAGCACATAAGGACAATGATTACATATAAACATTATCAATAAACCATTAATCCCGCTAACTTCTTCTAGAGTATATTTTTTTCCATCAACAGATGGTAAGTTAAACTCTTTTGCTCGCCAACCAAAATCACAAACTGGTGGAATTTCTGCCATTTTTTTATCCTTCTATTTTTAGGGCGCTTTCAGCAGCTTCCCTTATTCTCTTTATATTTTGTCCATATACAATTGGGTTGTTGACACTACCATTTGAAAAAACAGCCGATCCAGCTACCAAAATATCCGCTCCTGCTGAAACGACACTAGGTGCAGTATCGGCAGTTATTCCTCCATCAACCTCGATTAAAAAATCTTTATGCTTTTTTAGATTAGCTAATCTTTCAATCTTTCTTAGTTGAGACGAAATAAACTTCTGGCCTCCAAAACCCGGGTTAACCGTCATCACACATATTAAGTCTACCAATTCTACTAACTGGTCAGCCACTTCGTGAGAGGTGCCTGGGTTTAAGGCTAATCCCACCTTTACACCAAGACTATTTATTGCCTGCAGAGACCTGTGAATGTGTTGCCCTGCTTCGAAATGAACTGTTATCATATCCGCGCCCGCTTCAGCAAAAGCTTCAAGATATTGATCTACAGGTGAAATCATCAGATGGACATCCATAAACGTTTTGATATAAGGTCTAATTGCCTTGCAGGTTTCAGGTCCGAAAGTTATGTTCGGCACAAAATGACCATCCATAACATCAATGTGGATCCAATCGCAACCCTGCTCTTCTACAGCTTCAATTTCTTTGCCAAAATTTGCAAAATCTGCGGATAGTATTGATGGTGCAATTTTTATTGACTCTCTGGACAATAGTGGTTCCATTTATAATAAAAACATATTTTGATTACTATGGGAGATAATGCAAATGTCAACTCAAAATGTAAAGGCAGCAATAATTGATGAAAATGGTGGAAGTGAGAAATTTAAGATAATTACACAAGAGGTTGGCTCTCCAGGAAGCGATGAAATACTTATTAAACATAAGGCTATAGGCCTTAATTTTATTGATGTGTATCACAGAACGCGAATCTCAGATAATTATGCCGTCGCACTACCTGCAGTGCTCGGCATGGAGGCTTCGGGAGTAGTTGAAGCAGTGGGTGATGGTGTTACTCACTTAGTTTCTGGCGATCGCGTTGCATATGCTGCTACACCGCCAGGCGCCTATTGTGAGGCCAGGGTTATGCCCGCTAAACAAGTTTGTAAGCTTCCTGATGAAATATCATTTGAGGAAGGTGCAGCGATGATGCTAAAGGGGTTGACTGTAAAATATCTTTTTCACGATACGACAGAATTGAAAAGTGGAGACCAGATTTTGTTCCATGCAGCTGCAGGCGGTGTCGGATTGATTGCCTGTCAGTGGGCTAGAAGTGAAGGTTTAGAATTGATAGGCACTGCCGGTTCTGATGAAAAGTGTAAGTTGGCAAAAAAATTTGGTGCATCTCAAACTATAAACTATTCTACGAATAACTTTTCCGAAGAAGTCATGAAACTAACGAATGGTATTGGCGTTCCGGTTGTAATGGATTCTGTTGGTAAAACGACCTTCGACGATTCTTTAAGTTGTTTAAAAGACTTTGGAATTTTTATCTCCTTTGGAAATGCATCCGGAAATATTAATCCTATCGATATTGGTATCTTAGCAAAAAAATCACTCAAAATAACTAGAACTGGTCTCTTTACACATATAGGTGACTTTACCCGCTGCCAAGAGATGGCAAAGGTTCTTTTCGGAAAAGTAGTTTCTGGTGATGTCAAAATACAAATAGATCAAACCTTCTCATTGAACGATATTGCTTCAGCTCACGACTCACTAGAAGCGCGAAAAACAACGGGTTCAACAGTTATAACGATATAGCTCTAATTACCGACTTTATATCTAGTCCCTTTTGCTGGAGGGTCCTCTGGAGGGCCAGCAAAACACTGAGCATACTTCATCCACTCAATTGCTGGCTCGCCAGTTATAGACAATTTTGTATCAGCAAAATTTCGTACCTGAGTCACCACTTGAGCAAATTCTACTGCTGTTCCTTCAATCTTTGAAGAACTCTCTTTATCATTCCAATACCAGACTTCACCAGATGGTGCATTTAAAATCAGATAAGGTTTTGGCTCAGGGATTGCTAATTTCCTATTAACAAAAGTCCATCCGTAAGCAATAACACCCATATGCACTATATTTTTTATTCTATCCTTTTCTTCTCTGTCTTTACCTAGCGCATCGAAGACTTCCTGACCATGTGCCCAGGTTTCCATATGTCGTGCCGTTATCTTAGACCGAGCGCTCATTTCAGGACCGGCCCACTTTACCCTTTTTTTAGGATCAGCATCCCTGTAGCCATCGAAAACATCCTCAACGCTTTTCCACCAATCATCTATTAATCGTTGACCAGTTACTCCGTCCAACCATGGAACTTGAGCCTGAACAAGTGATTTTCCTTTAATTAGTTGATCATTAATTGGTTTGTAAAAGTTTTCATAATGATCTCCCCCTTTAAGGGTCTCCACCGCGCCGACATTGAATAAATATAAATGTCCAATTACATCTTCTATTGTCCAGTTTTTGAACAATGTCGTAGTCGACAAACAAGCCACACCCTCAGCATTCAGTAACTCATATAAGTCTTTACTCTCGTCAAAAAAATCTTTTGCCTGTTCCACCTTATGCCTCCTCTAGCGCACCATTTAGTCTCTCATAAGCTTCGATAAAATCTGTCTTAAAGTCTTGTACTACTTCCCCAGCAGACTTCGTTTCATTCATCAGACCAACTGCTTGGCCAACCCAATAGGTTGCAAGGTCAGCAGCTTGCTTATTCCCAGCTAATGAAAGCTTATCAAGCTTTCGTAATGCTGGCTCAGCTACTAAAGGTTGCACTGGCGATGGTAGAGGCTGAACTTGGTCACTATTTTCCCATGCATCAGTCCAGGGCGATCTTAATTGTCTAGAGTGCTTCCCAGTTCTACTTTTTGATCTTACGGTGTCAGTAGAAGAAGCACTCAGCATTTTCTCTTTTACAATTGGATTCGTTTCGGCTTCCGTTGTTGTGAGCCAAACGGAGCCACACCATGCGCCTGATGCTCCCATAGCCATTGCGGCAGCCATCTGACTTCCAGAAGCTATGCCTCCTGCTGCTAATATAGGGACATCTTTTATATCTTTTATGGCATTATATACTTCAGGAATGAGCACCATTGATGACACTTCACCACAGTGCCCTCCGGCTTCTCCACCAGCTACTATTAAAATATCTACTCCCGCATTAATTTGGTTAATTGCATGTTTTTTTGCCCCAACTAACGCACCAACTTTAACTCCTGCGTCTTTTGCCATATCAACCATTTGCTTTGGAGGCATGCCAAGTGCATTTACAATCATTTTAATTGGATGGTTAAAGGCAACTGTTAATGACTCATGAGCGCCCTCTGGAGTCATGTTTTTTCCAAATCGTAAATGATTTTTTCGGTCCTCTTCTAATTCATTTGGATCTACGTCAATGCCATTATTTTCAAGTATGTTATGCGCGAAATCCTTATGGCTCTGAGGAACTTTTCCAAGCATTTCCTCATCGGATAGATTTTCGCCCTTTCCCACAAAATTATTTGGAACAATCAGATCAACCCCATAAGGCATTCCGTTAACTTGGGAGTCTATCCAATTTAACTCAATCTCTAATTCGGGTCCCGAAAGGTTAGTGGCCCCAAATACCCCGAAACCTCCAGCTTTCGTAACTGCAGCAACTACATCTCTGCAATGCGAAAAAGCAAATAGTGGAAATTCTATACCTAGTTCCTCACACAATTTAGAATTCATTTTCACCCTCCTTGTTAATATTTAGTAAATCCTCATCTACGGAAACCTGATTACCTATGTTAGTATAAATATCCGAGACTTCTCCATCTATAGATGCTGTTATTTCATGCTGCATTTTCATTGCCTCTAAAATTAATATTACCTGATTCTTTTTCACCTTTTCTCCCACGGTCACAAATAGTTCACGAATTACGCCATGCATAGGAGCTCTTATTTTCCCACCTTTATCTATATCCTCAATTTTTATATCTTCTTTTATAATTTCGGCTTTAAATGATTTTCCCTGGTAGCTAGCGAATAATTTATTTTCCTTATACTCAATAAAATCGAGTTTTATTTTTTCATCATTCAATTCTATGTGATCTCCGTTTAGGTCTATTTGTATTTTTTCTCCTTCAAAATTAACTGTAATTGAATTAGGTTTTTTAAGCTCAATATAAACTGAGTAAATATTATCATTAGCTTTGAAGGAAAGAGGGTAATATATTGTCTTTGAATTAGACCAACCATACAGCTCATCTTCAAAACCAATGGCTTCATCGATAAGTGTTTTAGAGTACTTTGTCATCAAGAGAGCACCTAAAACTGCTACTTCATCGAACTCCATATGTTTATTACCTGATGCACTAAAATCATTGGTCTCTAAAAAAGAAGTATTAACATCTTCATGTCTGAAGGCTTCACTCGAAAGAATAGCAATAAGAAAGTCTCGATTGTTTTTTACTCCATAGAGAGCTGTATTCTGCAAAGATTGCTTCAATGTATCGATAGCTTGCTCTCTGTTCTTTCCATTAGATATTACTTTAGCTAACATTGGATCATAAAAAGGGCTTATAACCTGACCTTCTACAATTCCATCGTCATAGCGAGTGTCAGGTGATTTATGTTTTCTCCAAACCTCGATCTTTCCTGTGCTTGGTAAAAAGTTTTTCCAAGGATCTTCGGCATACAGCCTAACTTCAAGAGAATGTCCACATAACTGAACTTGTTCCTGAGAAAGTGGTAGCTCCTGATCATCAGCAATATTCAGTTGTAACTCAACTAGATCAAGTCCAGTTACCATCTCAGTTACAGGATGCTCAACTTGAAGTCTCGTATTCATTTCAAGAAAATAAAAATTTTTGTCTTTATCTAGAAGAAACTCTATTGTTCCTGCTCCTGAATAGTTAATCACTTTTCCCGCAAGACATGCAACTTCTCCCATTTTTGTCCTCAACTGAGCATCAACAACAGGGGATGGGCTTTCCTCGATAATCTTCTGATGTCGTCTCTGCAGTGAACAATCTCTCTCACCAAGTGATATTATATTTCCGAAGTTATCAGCCATAATTTGTATTTCGATATGCCGGGGTTCAACTATAGATTTTTCCAATATTATCTCAGATGACCCAAAAGCGCTTAAAGCTTCTGCTTTCGCAATTTCACAGCTTTTCTGCAGATCTGAAATATTATTGACGAGCCGCATTCCTCTTCCTCCCCCTCCCGCCGCAGCTTTGATCATTAAGGGAAATCCAACACTCTCGGCCGCTAATTGAAGTTCCCTATCGTTCTTATTTGCCACCTCAGCTCCTGGGATACAAGGAACACCAGCTTCTTTCATAATCGCTTTTGCTTTTGCTTTGTTTCCCATAGCCTCTATAGCTTTTGACGAAGGCCCTACAAAAGTAACTTTTGCTTTTTCACACGCTTCTGCAAAATCGCTATTTTCGGAAAGGAATCCGTAGCCAGGATGTACCGCATCACATCCGGTACTCAAGGCTACTTCCATGATTTTTTCTATTGAAAGATAAGAATCAGCTATTGGACCTTTACCAATGTTAACACTTTGATCCGCAAAATTTACGTGTGGTGATTGCTCATCAGCATCAGTATAGACAGCAACCGTTAAAAGCCCCATTTTTTTTGCTGTCTTCATTACTCGTAAAGCTATTTCACCCCGATTAGCTACAAGTAGTTTCCTTAATGAACGCAACTCACTCAAAGCTAAGCTCCATACCAATAGGGTTTTCTCTTTTCTGCAAAAGCTGCCAATCCCTCCTTTGCTTCTTCACCCAGCATACACTCTGCGAACTTACCAGAGGCAAATTCAGACAGCTCCTCCAAGCTTGAGTCTCTTGAATAGCTCAGTATTTCTTTCGTAGCAGCGGTAGCCATTGGGGCACACTTTTTTGTTGCTTTATCAAAACTTATAAAAAAATCTTCTAGTGCATCTTTATTTTCGACTAAATTATCCGCAAGCCCGAACTCTACAGCCTCCCTTGCATTAAACTCCATACCAGTTAACATCAACTTACTAGCTACCCTCAGCCCCAACCTTTTTATCAAAAACGGCGAGATTTGAGCAGGAGTAAGTCCAATTGCTGTTTCTGAAAGTGAAAAACGCGCCTCTTTTGTCACGGCCACAATGTCTGCACAAGCAACCATTCCTAATCCTCCAGCAAACGCTGGTCCGTGTACCAAAGCAACGACTATTTTGGGAAGCTGTGATAGTATCTTAAATAACTTTCCTGCTTCTAAATTCATTGTTCGTACTTGATCAAAGTCAGGAGTTTGTAAAACAAAATTTCTTCTAAAGTCTTTAAGGTCTGCTCCCGCACAAAATGCGTCACCAGAACCTTCAATACTCACTCCTCTAATATTTTTATCTTCCTTTATGTTCTCAAGAACAGATAACAATTCAGTAGTCATTTTTTCCGATAAAGCATTTTTTACATCTGGTCGATTTAATATTAGACGTACCCACCTATCATGATTGTTAACCAGAATTGTCTCATACTGAGTTTTCACTTTTACATCCTCGCTATTCCAAAATTATTCGGCCTTAATTTTCTTATTTTTGATTCTAGGCAAGTTATTAGGCAGAAACCTAAAACTTTTCTCGTATCTCTAGGATCAATCATTCCATGATCAATTAACCTACCTGAAGTTATAAAGGCGTCAGACTGACTGTCAAAGTGCTCTTGGATCCCTTTGATTTGAGTACTAAAACTATCTTCATCAATTTCTTTGCCTTTCCGAGCCGCTGAATTTCTAAGCACATGCTCCATTGTTTTTGCGGCCTGCTGACCTCCCATCACGCCTGTTTGCGCATTGGGCCAAGTCAGGAGAAAGTCTGGATTGTATGAGTATCCACACATGCCGTAGTTTCCAGCGCCAAAGCTAGCACCGATATAAAGTGCTATTTTGGGAACATTAACATTCATAACGGCCTGAATCATTTTAGCACCATGCTTGATCATACCAGCGTGCTCGTATTGAGTTCCAACCATATAACCTGTGGTATTATGTAAAAAAATTATTGGTCTGTTTACTTGATCGCATAATTGAAAAAAGTGAGCAGCTTTTGTTGCACCGTTTGGATCAATTGGACCATTATTACCTATTAGTGCACACGGTATTCCAAAAATATTTGCTTGAATACATACAGTTGAAACTCCGTAATCTGGTTTAAACTCAATAAAATCAGAATTATCGACGACCCTACATACCAGCTCTCTTACATCATAGGGCTTTCTATAATCAGTAGGAACTATGCCTATGATTTCGTCTGACGAATACTTGGGGGGCAAAAAGTTCCTTGAACTTACGCCAGTAAAATCTCTGTCCCAACCCAATGACTTGACCACGTCTCTTGCAATTTCTATTGCGTGCTTATCATCTTCTGCCAAGTACTCAACTAATCCGGTAATTTTTGAATGAACTTCCGCTCCTCCAAGATCTTTATCAGAAGACTCCTCCCCTGTAGCAGCCCTCAACAGGTTAGCTCCTGCTAGTGCCGCCATACCATTTTCTTTTACACCGATCACATAATCACTCATACCTGGCATGTATGCACCGCCCGCGGTTGATAGGCCGTGGAGCACTGTAATTATTGGGATACCCATTGCACTCATTTCCGCCAGACCCGCAAAAGCTCCTCCACCCAATGCCCATAATTCAACTTTATATTGCATCAGATTTGCACCCGCACTTTCTACCAAATGAACAAGAGGCAACTTATGTTTCTTTGCCATTTCTAAAAGTAACAGCCCTTTTTCAATAGTTTTGATAGTAGTTGCTCCAGCATTTATTCCACTATCGTCTATGTAGATTAAACACTTGATTCCTGAAACATATCCAATCCCTCCTATTAGACTAGAGCCAGGAATACTAGTTTCCGGGTCTGGATCATCTACACAATACCCGGCCATATTAAACAGTTCTAAAAACGGAAGACCTGGATCTAACAACGCACCTAATCTTTCTCTGGGAGATAATTGGTTTCTTTTCTCAAATATATCTCTGCGTTTTTCTGAGGTTTGAGCTGCTCTTTCGAGAAGTAAATTCATTTTGTTCAAAAGAGCTGTATTTTCTTTTGTATTAGTTTCAAAAGAAGGAGAGGAAATATCAATTTTACTTACGAACACTTAACACCTATTTTAGTCGATTTTTTAATATACTCATTTTCTTCAAATTTAAGTCAAAACATTTAACAATCCGTCCGAGAGTTGTTGACGGAGAGCGTATTTCTTAATTTTTCCAGATCCGGTAAGTGGCCATTCATCAATCTCAATCCAGATCGCCGGGGTTTTTTGTGGTGATATTTTCTCTCTAATAAAAGACTTCAGTTCTCTCGACGTAAGCTTCTGTCCTTTTTCAAACTTTAAAAAACACCCAACTATTTCCCCAAACTTCTCATCGGGCAGTCCCACAATTGCCACCTCAGAAATATCATCATGTTCAAGCAAACTATTCTCAATTTCTTTGGGATAAATGTTCTCGCCACCTCTTATGATCATTTCCTTAACTCTACCAGCAATACGAACATAGCCCTCTGCGTCCATAGTTCCTAAGTCACCGGTGTGCAGCCATTGCTCATCATCAATAGTCTCAGATGTTGCATCAGGATTCTGATGATATTCAAGCATAGTGTTATCACCTCGGTTACAAATTTCACCAACTTCATTTAAACCCACCACTTTATTTGTCTGAGGGTCACGTATCGAAACATCCAAATTTGGTAGAGGTTGCCCTAATGAGTTAGTCAAGTTTTCCAGAGTATCGTCCGCCCAAGCTAGTGTAATCACAGGGCTACTTTCAGTCTGACCATAAACAATCTGAAGCCACACTCCAAATGTTTGGTGAAGTTCTTTAACGAGTGTAGGGGGAACACTCGTACCTCCGGAGGTCATTCCCTTTATTTTAGATTCTTGATAATTACCCTTTTTCCACTCTTCTAATATTTCTACAAACATTGTTGGAACTGCGGTTAGAAAATTGATTTTTTCCTTCTCAACTACTTCACACCAGTTCTTGGCATCAAATCTTTCCATAATAAAATGTGTTGCTCTCATGGCTAAGCAACCGAGAGTAGCCATTCCTGCTCCAGATGTGTGGAACATTGGCATGCAATTTAGCCAATGATCACCCTTCTCCAAACCCATTCTAGTTTGAAAACTTTTTGCATTATTGAATAGACCCATATGATGTAATTTTGCGCCCTTGGGGAATCCGGTTGTACCAGACGTAAATTGTATTTGAACAGGGTCTTTAGGAAATACCTCCGGAAGAGAATTTATGAGTGACTCACTGCCACTGTCATTTAAACCAAAGAGCTCATCCCAATCTTGAATATCTACAATCCGCTTTACAGACGGCATTTTTTCCGTAACTTTCTTTGCAATATGCCACATTGGATTGCCGCGAAAGCTCTTTGCTACATACAACGCCTCACTCTGCGATTTTTCTAGAACATACTTCAACTCATCTTCTTGAAAAGACGGGTTTACTGTTACTAAGACCAGTCCAGCAATAGATGCTGCAAACTCTATTATTACCCATTCAGGGTAATTAGGGGCCCAAACTGCAACTCTTGTTCCTTTTTTGTACTGTGAAGACATTCGCTTCGCCAACTCAAGACAATCTTTGTAGAGCTCCTCATATGTCCATGACCTTCCTAAAGAGCCATCATCTTGCACTTGAACCAAAGCCATCATACTTCCAGAATCGATTGAGGCCTTTCTAAGTTCTTCTCCTATTGTAGTGTTCAATATCTCTTCAGTCTTAACCGCAGGGAAAAATGCTTCTTTTAAATCACAATGAAACTCTTTTGACCTCTTGTTTGAATCCATTTATTTCGACCTTTACACTAACAAATTTTTTGGAACTTTAATTTTACAAGACAATAAAACCTGTGCATACCCTTTTCCTTGAGGGTCATTTCTTAAACTGGTAGTACCTCCACCACCTAGAACATCATGAAGCACAAAATTTACTCCCGAAATTCCAGGAAGATAATGGCGATCAATATTATCATTTTCCAAAAAATGAGAAAAAATTTCTACTATTTTTTCTTCAGAGAAAGTATCCCAAATATAGGGTAGTAGATTTGGGTGTCTCGCTATAATACCAATATTTGCCTTATTACCCTTATCTCCAGACCTACCCCAAGCGATCTCTTCAAGAGAAACTTCTATTAATTGAACTCCTTTATACAAATTAGAGATATTAGGTTCAGATACATTTATATTAGGAAAGGAAGACGGTACGCTTACCGCATGAGCAATTTCAATTGGCTCGCTAGGAGCATTATCAAATTGCAAGGTAAACCCAACATTTTCTTTTTTGTATAGAAAGGAAAATAATGAAAGGATCGGTGATGGTTTGGGTCGTGCTCCAGCGAAACCACTGAGGCCTGGAGGTGATGACAAACCGAGACCGGTAGCGTCTTTTAAAAAAACTCCAACTCCTTTTGGATTTTCGTGTTTAACAGCAATTTTTGCAAACACCTCACTAGAATTCTGTGAATTCCTTCGTAGTCCAAATTGACTGCCTGCCCCGATTATCTCAACGCTTTCTTCAATAAATGGCTCTAATTTTTTTCTCTGCAAGGAGTTTCTCGATCTTGATAGTGCTGCCTTTGCAAAAGCATTAGCCTTATCTGTAGCGTCTGATCCATAGAAACCAAATAGGTGCCCTCCTCGAAATCCTGCCTCATAAGTAAGGCAAACCTTGTAATTTTCACTAGGTGGTCTTCCCTTTGCTCCACTTACAAGAACACGATCCTTTTCTATTTCAGTAATTTCAACATGTGAAAAATCACAGTTAACGTCTGGGAGCAGATAATTTTTCGGGTCCCCTATTTCATACAACATCTGCTCAGCGACAGTGCCAAAGCTTACAATTCCACCAGTATCTTTTGCTTTTGTGATAACAGCTTTTCCATCTTTTTCTATCTCTGCTATTGGATAACCGATCTGATCAAAAGATCCTTTAATAGATTTCCAATCAGTGAAATTGCCTCCCGTAATTTGAGTTCCACACTCAAGAAGATGCCCAATAAGACTCCCCGAAGATAAAAGATCAAAATCTTCCGCGCCCCAACCAAAATTATACATACATGCAGCTAACGTCACTGCACTATCCACACACCTTCCGGTTATCACTATGTCAGCACCTTTTTCTAATGCTCTTACAATAGGCTGAGCTCCAAAATATGCGTTTATGCTACCAATTTTTTCCTTTTCTGGGAATACATTGCCTGAGAACATTTCGGTTGGGTTCAAGCTTTTTATGTTATCTATTCCTGGAAGTAGATTATCCCCTTCGATTACTGCTACTTTAAGAGATAATCCCTGCTCCTCAATTTTCTCCCTTAGAATGATAGCACAAGACGATGGATTCACCCCTCCAGCGTTTGAAATTATCTTCGTGTTGGTTTCGGATATCTTTTTTAAATTTGGAACCATAGCCTCTGAAATAAAATCAGTAGCATATCCTGAATTAGGGTCTTTTGCCTTTACCCGCGCCATAATAGCCATAGTAATTTCGGCTAAATAATCATATACAATGAAATCAAGATCATCATATCTAAGGAGCTGCTCGGTAGCTTGTGAAGCATCTCCCCAATAACCGGATGCACCCCCAATTTTCAATAAATCTTTTTTCAACGTTCGAAACCTAATTTGTGTCTTTTTAAGTCTACATAAATATGTGATACTAATAAAAGTCCTTTTTTTGAATTTTGATAACAGATTAGGAAAATTTATGAAGAACCCATTTGATACACCAGAGAGAGAAGAATTCAGAGCTCAGCTAAAAGCGTTTGTTGATAAAGAAATCAAACCCTATGTCAACGATTGGGATGAAGAAGGAAAGATACCTTGGGATCTTCATCAGAAAGCTGGAGCGCTAGGTGTCTGGGGTTTTGGAATTGATGAAAAGTATGGTGGATTAGGAGAAGACGATAATTTCCTAAGAGCAATATATAACGAAGAATTTGCGAAATGCGGAGCTGGAGGAGTTGGCGCAGCCATGGGTGGGCGAATGATTTCACTTGAGCCGATACAAAGACTGTGTTCATCGGAAATAAAAGATAGAGTTCTTAAAGATATAGTCACTGGGAAAAAAGGCTCAAGCTTGGGAATCACAGAGCCAGGTGGGGGCTCAGATGTAGCAAATATGAAAACGTCAGCAAAAAGAGATGGGAACCATTTTGTTATTAATGGTAGCAAGACTTTTATTACAGGAGCAATGACATCTGACTATTTTGTTGTTGGAGCTAGAACTGGTGGATCGGGATTGAAAGGGATTTCTCTTTTTTTCGTGGAGGCCGACAGCGATGGCTTTTCACGGGTACCACTTGATAAAAAAATGGGTTGGTGGTGCTCTGATCAGGCAACCTTGTACTTTGATAATGTCAGAGTACCTGCAGAGAATATGATGGGGGAAGAGGACAAAGGCTTCATACAAATAATGGAGAATTTCAATATAGAGAGAATGTGCATGTGTGCTAGCTCTTTAGGGATGATGAAGGTCTGCCTTGAGGAAAGCATAGAATGGGCAAAGACTAGAGAGACTTTTGGAAAACCTCTTATTCAGCATCAAGTTATTCGTCATAAGCTAGCAAACATGTCCTCAAAAATTGATGCTCTTGAAGCGTTAGTGAATAATATTTGCTGGAATATGAATAATGGAGAAGTTCCAGTTGCAGAAATCTCAAAGGCAAAGTTTTTTGCTACTAAAGAGCTTGAGTATTGCTCAAGTGAGGCAATGCAAATAATGGGTGGAGCTGGATATCTCAGAGGAAATCCAGTAGAAAGGATTTATCGCGAGGTGAAGGTCATGGCTATCGGAGGTGGTTCCGAGGAAATCATGAGAGATTTAGCTGTGCGGCAAATGGGTTACTAAAAGTTCAATTAGTTTGTTAAAACTACTCAGTGGTTAAAACGATTTTTCCCACTGCTTGCCGGTTCATAAGTTTTCTAAGAGCAACTGCTGCTTCTTCTAATGGATATACGTCTGAAACTAAAGGATCAATATCACCTTTATTAAACCACTCAAATAGTTGCTGAAAGTTAGCAAGCTCCTCTTTTGACTCTCTTACTCTAAAAGATCCCCAGAAAACCCCTACGATTGCACAACCTTTAAGTAAAGGCAAATTCATAGGAACCCTAGGTATCTTATCGTCTCCACCAGCAAAACCAATGACCAAAGCACGACCATTCCACCTAATAGACCTCAGTGCTGGTTCGAATAGATCAGCTCCAACCGGATCATACAAAACATCATATGACTCCTTTTGGCCAGTTATTTCTTTGAGTCGTTCTCTCAGATCATCTTTTCCATAATTAATTAGATGATCCGCTCCAGCCTTCTTCACTACTTCTAGCTTTTCATCTGTACTTGCAGCCCCTATTACAGTAGCGCCCATTGCTTTACCTATCTCTACTGCAGAGATGCCCACTCCTCCAGCTGCTCCGAGCACCAAAAGAGTTTCGCCCTTCTGTAATGACGCTCTTTGTTTTAGCGCATGCATCGAAGTACCATAGGTAATCTGAATGCCAGAGGCAACAACGCCGCTCATTTTTTCTGGCCTTTTCATTAACATCTCAGTACCCACAACAAGTTTTTCTGCAAAGCCCCCGTGTATAGTAGTCGTCATCACTTTGTCACCAACTGCAAAATTTTTTACCCCTTCTCCCACTTCCTCAACAATACCGGCGACCTCGCCACCTGGGGAGAAAGGGAGGTCCGGTTTAAATTGGTATTTATTGTTTATAATTAGAGTATCAGGAAAATTTACGCCGCACGCCTCTACTTTAAGCTTCACCTGATTGGCGCCGGTAACTGGTTCCTCAACTTCTTTAACTTCCAAATCTTCTGGCGACCCAAACTTAGAACAAATTACCGCTCTCATAATACTCTCCCTATTTGACTTTAATAATTCTTCCAATCTCTTGACTAGAAGCTTACCAGATGTATCATTTCACTAGATTTCTTATTTTTCAACACTATTCTATATGTGTATAATATCTTTAGGGGGATAATAATGACAAAAACAGCGCATTTATCAAAAGAAAATGAAATAGCTTTCATAGCTCTCTCTAATGCCCCTATGAACGCTTTAAGCCAAGGTGTAAGAGCTGGTTTAAGGAAAGGTGTTGAAGAGGCATTAAGTGATAATATGATAAAGGCGATTGTCATCCACGGTGATGGTAATGTATTTTCAGCAGGTGCTGATATTTCAGAATTTCATCTACCTGCCGTAGAGCCTCATTTACCTGATGTTTGCGATTTAATTGAACAAAGCGAGAAACCCGTAATTGCTGCAATACATGGGTTCGCTCTGGGCGGTGCTTTTGAGATAGCTTTATCAACACACTTTAGAATAGCAACTAAAGATGCTTCAGTTGGACTTCCAGAAGTACATTTAGGCCTGCTACCAGGATCGGCTGGAACGCAAAGAACGCCTAGGTTAGTAGGAGTAAAAAGTGCAATAGATATAATGACAACAGGGAAACCTGTTAAAGCGGAAAAAGCACTAGCAATAGGTGCAATTGACGAAATTGTTGATGACCTCAAGAGCGGTGCTATTGCTTTCGCAAAAAAAGTCATTGAAAGTGCTACCCCTTTAAATAGGGTGAGTAAAAGTGAAGAAAGAGTTGAGAACAATTCCGAGAACTTAAAAGTAATTGCACAAGAAAGGGCAAAGTGGAAAAAAAATAGTCCCCACCTAAATGCTCCACAGAAAATTATTGACTGCGTAGAGCAAGCAGTATTGCTCGATTATGCAGATGGTATGAAGTTCGAGCAAAAGACCTTTCAGGAGTTAATGGATAGCGACCAGAGTAAAAGCCTTATCCACGCCTTTTTTGCTGAAAGAAAGAGCAACAAAATTCCTGAGTTAGAACGAGGTGCGAAACCCCGACCTATATCGAAACTAGGTGTCATTGGTGGGGGTACTATGGGATCAGGTATCACGATCGCTGCACTAAACTCAGGTCTACCTGTTACTATGGTAGAAAGAGATCAAGAGAGTCTTGAGCGAGGCATTGAGAATGTAAAAAAAGTCTATAGGCGTGACGTAGAGAAAGGGAGATTGTCCCAAGAGAAAGCAGATCAGATTTTATCTAACTACTCCACATCAACCCATCTTAAAGACCTCTCGGATAAGGACATGATAATTGAAGCTGTATTTGAAGAACTTGATGTTAAGAAAGGTGTCTTTTCACAACTTAATGATATTGCAAAAGAAGGAGCCGTGTTGGCATCAAATACCTCGTATCTAGATATCGACAAAATTGCTTCGGCAACAGATAGAGTTGGTGATGTGATTGGTCTTCATTTCTTTTCTCCAGCAAACATTATGCGTCTGTTAGAGATAGTTGTTCCAACTAATGTGAAAGATGATGTGGTGGCTACAGGTTTTCAACTAGCAAAAATTCTTAAGAAGGTGCCAGTCCGGGCAGGGAATTGTGATGGGTTTATAGGGAACCGTGTGCTCGAAAATTACGCCAAGGCAGCAAACTACATGATGGAAGATGGTACCTCACCATATGATATAGATAAAGCGATAGTAGAGTTTGGCTATCCTATGGGACCATTTCAAATGTTTGACCTGGCAGGTGGAGACATAGGATGGGCTGATCGAAAACGAAAAGCTGCCTATAGATCGAATGAGGAACGATATGTTTCTATTGCCGACCGCATTTGTGAAAAGGGTTGGTTTGGGCAAAAAACTGGGCGCGGTTATTATAAATACACTCCTGGGGCACGAAGAGGAGAAGAAGACCCTGAAGTTCTGTCGATTATCCAAGAAGAAAGAAATGTTAAGGGCATAGAAGCTAAGAGCCTATCCTCGGATGAAATAAGAAGACGCTACTTTGCAGCCATGGTTAATGAAAGTGCCAAGGTTTTAGAAGAGAAGATGGCCTTGAGACCATCCGACATAGATGTAACAAAACTATTCGGTTATGGGTTCCCAAGACATATGGGCGGACCAATGAGGTACGCAGATGTATATGGCATTGAAAATATACTTAATGATTTAAAAGAACTTGAAAGAGAAGACCCTTACTTTTGGAAGCCAGCAGAACTAATTGTAAAGCTTGTAGAAGAAGGTAAGGATTTTAACAGCTTGAATTAATTGGAGAAAAAAATGGACTTAAATTTTACTAAAGAACAAGAAAATTTTCAAATTGAAGTACGTAGTTTTTTGAACGACAACTTAGAACCCCAAGTAGTTGAAAAGGTTAAAAATGGTATACCTATCACTAAAGAAGACTCCGAAAGATGGCATCAAAAGCTAAATGAGAAAGGTTGGCTAGCAGGCACATGGCCAAAACAGTATGGTGGACAAGAATGGGATGTTGTTGAAAAATTCATTTTTGAAGAAGAGTGTGGTTCTGCAGGAGCACCTCGAATTGTACCATTTGGAGTTGGCATGCTCGCACCAGTTTTAATGAAATTTGGCTCGCAAAAACAAAGAGATTATTGGCTGCCTAGAATGCTCACCGGTGAGGACTGGTGGTGCCAAGGGTATTCTGAGCCTGGATCTGGTTCAGACTTAGCATCTTTAAAGACAAGTGCTGTGAGAGATGGTGACTATTACATCGTAAATGGTCAAAAAACTTGGACTACATTTGCACAACACGCCAACATGATCTTTTGCTTAGTTAGAACCTCAAACGAGGGAAAGCCACAGGAGGGAATATCATTTATTCTGATTGACATGAACTCTCCCGGAATCGAAGTGCGACCTATTATTACATTAGATGGTAGTCATGAGGTTAACGAAATATTTTTTTCTGACGTAAAAGTTCCTGTGAAAAACCTTGTAGGGGAAGAAAATAAAGGGTGGACCTATGCAAAATATTTACTGACGCATGAAAGGACTGGCAACGCAAATGTTGCAGTGTCAAAACGAAAAATCCAAAAGCTTAAGAAGTTGGCAGATGATGCAAAAAAGAATGAGCAACCATTGTCTAACGACCCAATGTTCGCATCCAGATTAGCACAGATAGAAATTGATCTGCAAAATCTAGAAATAACAAATTTAAGGACACTGGCTTCTGTAGAAAATGGTGAGGCACCTGGGGCAGAGAGCTCCATAATAAAAATTTTAGGTTCCGAGATAGAGCAAGATATAGATAACCTGACGCGAAAATCACTTGGGAAACGAGCTTTTGTTAATGAACCAGATGCACTTTCTACTGGTTACAACGGAGCAGAGGTTTTTCCTAAGGCTGCTGCATACGCATCAGGAAAATATTTTAATCATCGAAAGAAATCAATATATGCAGGGTCAAACGAAATCCAAAAAAATATAATTTCAAAACTAATGCTCAATTTATAGGAAAGAGAAACTAATGGATTTCAAACCGAGTCCTGAGAGGCAAATTCTATTCGATACTCTTAAAAAATATTTTGAAAATGAATATAGTCTTTCGGATCGTAATATCGCAGCACATTCTGATCTTGGATATTCAAAAAAAGCTTGGGAAGCCATGAGAGACCTGGGGATTCTCGAATCGCTTATAGACCCAGAATTAGACGGGTTTGGCGGTACAGCACTAGATATTTCAACCGTTTTTGAAGCTTTAGGAAGAGGCCTCGTCGTAGAGCCTTTTCTAGAGGTCGGGATACTTGCTGCCAAAGTATTATCAAGAGGTAATGATGCTCAAAAATCGCTTGTTAAAAAGATTCTTGAAAACGAGTGTTTACCTATCTTAGCCCACAGCGAGACAGATACGGAGTACTCGAAAAGTTTTGTGGAAACGAAACTATCTGTAGAAGCTGATGGAAGTTATAAGATTTCAGGCACTAAGCGAATGATAAAGCATGCATCTGAGGCAACACACTTTTTGGTAACATGTAGAAATACCGGAGATGCTTCTAGCGAAGAAGGTATTTCCATTGCTTGTATTCCAACTGATCGAGAAGGTATAAAAATTGATAGCTTCGCTACTATAGATGGGGGCCGAGTGTCTGATTTGACTTTTACAAATGCAAGTATTTCTTCAGAAGAACTCGTTGGTGAACTTGGAATGAGCTATTCAATAGTCTCCCATGCGATCGATACTGGTATTCTTGCAATTTGTTCCGAGGCCCTCGGTATTATGGAAAGAATAAAGGAATTAACTCTTGAATATCTAAAAACTAGAAAGCAATTTGGCGTGCCTATCGGTAAGTTCCAAGCTATTCAACATAGAATGGCACAGTTATTAATTGAAATAGAGCAGGCTCGTTCTTCGGTTATTAATGCTACAATTTATTTTGGCGACGAAACAGAAAGAGAAAAAACAATTTCTGCAGCGAAATTTTCAATTGGAAAAATAGGAACTTTGGTAGCAGAGGAAAGTATTCAACTGCATGGTGGAATGGGAATGACTTGGGAATATGATCTTGGTCATTACGCAAAGAGATTGGTCTTAATTGATCATGAATTTGGAGATGAAGACTTCCACCTACAAAAATACATATCGCTATAAAACGTGAATGATATATCAGAAGCGTTCGTTAGTTCTCTCGGTTTAATTTTATTTTTAGACTCTGAATTACTGGAGATTATACTTCTATCGTTCAGGATAACATTTTATGCCGTACTGATTTCAAGCATACTTGGAATACCTCTTGGAGCATTTTTAGCAAGTACACATTTTAAATTCCGGAATACTGTTGTTTCCGTCCTTTTTGGAATGATGGGCTTACCTCCAGTAGTTGTTGGCTTATTTGTATATTTACTATTTTCTCGTTCAGGGTCGTTAGGATGGATGGGGCTTCTCTACTCACCAACGGTAATGATAATTGCTCAGGTAATCCTTATTTTACCCATAGTGTGTTGTCTAACGTTTCAAATAATTGAAAGCCTACATACCCGTTATCATGAGTTTTTCCGTTCATACAGGATAGCAAAATTAAAATCAGTGATAGCTTATATTGTTGATAGCAGGTTTGAACTTACAACTGTGGTACTTGCTGGTATTGGCCGCTCTATTTCTGAGGTTGGCGCAATTATAATTGTAGGAGGAAACATAGATCATGTTACTCGGGTCATGACCACCGCTATTGCACTAGAAACCTCAAAGGGCAATCTTGATTTGGCTTTGGGCTTAGGAATTATTTTGTTAACCACCGCAATAGTACTCAATGGTTTCATTTTGTTTTTGCGAGGAAAATATCTCAAAACTTCTGGGAGCACTATTTGATGGCCTCCGAAGATACCCAAATAAGAATAAATGACCTTTCTTTTGATATTGAAGGAAAGACCCTTTTACACAATACCAATCTTTCTTTAAATGGAGATGGGATAACAGTTTTTCTCGGAGCTAATGGAGCGGGTAAAACAATTTTTTTAAAGCTATTAACAGGACTTTTGACTCCCTGTAGTGGATCCATAAATTTCCAGGGTGGGAGTCTGTCAGTTAAAACATGCGCTTTCGTATCTCAGGAGCCAGTTATACTGCGGAGAACAGTTCTAAAAAACATGTTATTTGTTTTGGAAAAAATAACATCTGAAAAAAGTACCCTCGCAAAAGAATTACTTAGTTTGATGGGATTAGATAAAAAAGAGCATCAGAACGCAATAACTCTGTCAGCTGGTGAGAAACAGAGATTATGTCTCGCGCGGGCAATAATAACCAATCCTGAAATTTTATTATTAGATGAACCAACCGCCAATATTGAGCCAAACTCAACTACGTTAATTGAAAAATATCTTATTCAAAAAGTAAGATCATCGCGGAAAATATTCTTTGTTACGCATGATATAAATCAAGCTCGGAGATTAGCAGACGAAATCGTTTTCATTCACACTGGTAGAGTAATTGAACATTCTTCAGCTGAAAATTTCTTTGAAAATCCAAAAACCAGAGAAGCAAGAAAATACATATCGGGAAAAATAAATTGAAAAATATCCTCTCACGCATACTTTTGCTCTCAGTTTTTGTAGCTTTATCAAGCTATAATGTTTTGGCGGATAATATTATTATTCAATCGTCTACTTCATTAAAAAATTCTGGATTTTATGGTTACATTGCTCCCATCTTAAAACACTATACGGGTGTTGAAATTAGAGTTGTCGCTGTTGGTACAGGACAAGCAATTAAAAATATGAAAAATTGTGATGGAGACGTTCTTATAACGCATGCGAGAAACGCAGAACTTGAGTTTTTAAAAACCGGTTATGGATTAGAAAGGTTCGAGTTTATGTATAATAACTGGGTAATTGTTGGGCCTAGAAAATCTAAAATGAATAAAAATTTTGCAAGCCTTGAAATAAGAGACATAATGAAAATAATTTATGATAGGAAAGAGAAATTCATTTCTCGTGGCGATAATTCTGGGACTCATATGAAGGAGTTATCTCTTTGGAAACAGCTAGCTCTTGTGCCTGAGGAGTTTCCGAAAACTTGGTATCTGGAAACCGGCTCTGGGCAAGGTGCTACTCTGATGATTGCAAATGAACTTGAAGCATTTACTATAACTGACACAGCAACTTGGTATTCCTTTAAAAACAAAGGGGGCTCCGAAATAGTTGGGTATGATAATGAAGATTTAAATACTTACGCTATAACAACTGTAAACCCCGAGAAATGTAAAAACATTAAATCTAGTGCAGTTGAAAAAATTGTTACCTTCTTGAAATCCGCTAATGGAAGAAATACCATTTCAAAGTTTAAATTAAATAACGCTAATGCTTTTTTTCCTATATAAATCTAAAAATTGTCTAAATAGGACTATTTTTATTTACGGAAACCTTTTCCTCCAAAACCTTTG
>CACDWF010000009.1 GCA_902556405.1 uncultured Alphaproteobacteria bacterium
CGACGGGTCCTCCATTGCTGGATGGAAGTCAATAAATGAGTCCGATATGAAATTAATGCCGGATGTTGACTCAGGTTATCTTGATCCATTTTATTCGGAAAAAACATATTGCTTGCACTGTAACGTCGTTGAACCAGAATCAGGAAAGTTGTACGGTAGAGACCCTAGAAGTACGGCTGTTAAAGCAGAAGAATATCTCAAGAAAACTAAAATTGGAACTAAAGCTTTTTTTGGACCAGAAGCCGAATTCTTCCTTTTTGATGATGTAAAATTTTCAAACTCAATGAACAAAGTAGGCTTTGAGGTAGACGCAGTGGATGCTTCATGGAACACGGATACAAGTTATGAAATGGGCAATATGGGGCATAGACCTGGAGTTAAAGGCGGCTACTTCCCTGTAAATCCAACGGATGCCGGACAAGATATTAGGTCAGAAATGTTGTCAACAATGAAAAGAATGGGAATGAAAGTTGATAAACATCACCACGAAGTTGCTTCATGCCAGCATGAACTGGGACTTGTTTTCGATTCTCTGAAAACTCAAGGGGACAATCTTCAAAAATATAAGTACGTAATTCAAAATGTGGCTCACTCTTATGGCAAGTCCGCAACCTTTATGCCGAAACCCGTAGCTAATGATAATGGAACAGGTATGCATACAAACATGTCTATATGGGACGGAAATAGTCCAGTATTCGCTGGTAAAGAATATGCAGGCTTATCGAAAAACGCATTATATTACATCGGCGGAATACTAAAGCACGCGAAGGCTTTGAATGCGTTCACGAACCCGTCTACAAACTCATATAAAAGGTTAATTCCAGGGTTTGAAGCACCTGTTTTGCTTGCTTATTCAGCAAAAAATAGATCTGCGAGCATTAGAATCCCATACGTAGAGTCGTCTAAAGCTACCAGAGTAGAAGCTAGGTTCCCAGATCCCACTGCAAACCCGTATCTTTCTTTTGCTGCGCTTTTAATGGCTGGATTGGATGGAATAAAAAATAAAATTGATCCAGGAGAAGCTGCGACCAAAGATTTATATGACCTTCCACCTGACGAGTTAGCTTCCATTCCTACGGTTTGTGGAAGTCTTAGAGAAGCTTTAAATAGTCTAGAGAACGATCATGAGTTCCTACTTCAAGGAGACGTCTTCAACGTTGATCAATTAGAGGGATACATGGACCTTAAGTGGGAAGAAGTTTATGCAGTTGAGCACACTCCTCATCCAGTAGAATACGGTCTATATTATTCCCTATAGGGCATTTAGACTTTATTGATAAGGCGTAAGAAAACGCTTACGCCTTAAAAGGCTAATAACGTTTTACTGTTAATATTGAAGTGATTGATGTAACGTTTTAGGAATAACACTTCAAGGGCATTTAATCATAAAAAAAATAAAGCAATCATATAACGCTTCAGCGATAGAGGTTTTAGAGGGGCTGGAGCCAGTTAGGAAGCGCCCAGGTATGTATATCGGAGGTACCGACAGTAAAGGACTTCACCATCTCGTCTCTGAAGTATTAGATAACTCTATGGACGAAGCCGTTGGTGGTTTTGCAACAAAAATCGATATCGAATTTACATCTGAAAATGAGATCTCCATATCTGATAATGGAAGGGGAATACCAACGGATTTCCATCCTAAGTTTCCGGATAAAACTGCTCTAGAGGTTATTTTTTGCACCTTACATGCTGGGGGAAAATTTTCTGACAAAAATTATGCAACCTCAGGTGGTTTACATGGCGTAGGTATTTCTGTTGTTAATGCTCTTTCAGAAAAGTTAACCGTAGAGGTGATAAGAAATAAAATTTGTTATTCTCAAAGTTTTTCTAAAGGCATCCCGCTAGATAAATTGAAAAAAATTGGAGAAAAGAAGGTAAATTCTGGAACAAAAATTACTTTTTCTCCTGACCGAACAATATTTAGTAGCAACCAATTTTTTAGCGCTGAGAAAATATATGAATTAGCTAAATCTAAAGCATATCTATTTTCTGGGGTAACTATTGACTGGAAGGCACCAAATCTTGAAAGCAATCATTCAAATAAAATACCAGCCGCGGAGAGGTTTCACTTCGAAAATGGCCTTGTTGATCTTGTGAAATCTAATACTGATTTAGAATACAATATTACAAACGACTATTTTGAGGGAGAGGCCGGTTTCAAAGAAAAATTTGATCCAAAAGAAAAAGGCTCTATCCATTGGTGTGCTTGTTTTAATACTTATAACCCTATAATAAAATCATTTTGCAATACAATTCCTACAAGTGACGGAGGGACACACCAGAGTGGTTTTCTTAATGCAATTGCTAAAGGATTTAAGTCGTATCTAGAAATAATCGGTGATAAAAAATACTCTGATATTAATAAAGACGATGTACAAGATATCTTATCTAGCTCCATATCAGTTTTTGTCGAACAACCGCAATTTGTTGGACAAACAAAAGACAAGCTATCGAATTCGGAAGTACAAAAGAAGGTTGAGAGTATAATCAAGGACAGGTTCGAAAATTGGTTGGCCAACGATAAAGCAAGAACACTATTGTTAATTGAAAACCTTCGAATGAGGGCAGAAGAGAGAATAAAAAATAAGAAAAAAAAGGAAACTCTTAGAAAAACGCCATTAAAAAGGCTCATGCTTCCTGGCAAACTGGCAGATTGCTCTATATCGGATAAGGAAGGCACTGAACTGTTCTTAGTTGAAGGAGATAGTGCTGGTGGAAGTGCGAAACAAGCACGGAATAGAACTACCCAAGCAATTTTGCCTTTAAAAGGAAAAATTTTAAATGTTGTGGGCACCAGCAATAAAAAAGTCTATGAAAACCAGGAGATTGACGACCTTTGCAAAGCTTTGGGTATGAAATTGGGATCGCCAAATGATACAAGCGATCTTCGATATGAGAAGGTCATCATCATGACAGATGCAGATGTTGACGGCGCCCATATTGCTTCTCTTCTCATCGCTTTTTTCCATACCAAATTTCCAAAACTAATAGAAGAGGGGCACTTGTTCGTTGCCATACCACCTCTCTACAAAATATCAAACAAAAATGAAATATTTTATGCAAATAGTGAAGAAGAAAAAGATAAGGTTCTAGAAAAGCTCCGGACATCAATGAGCAAATTACAAATAAGTAGATTTAAAGGCTTGGGAGAAATGAACCCCTCACAACTCAAAGAGACAACCATGGATATTAAAACGAGACGCTTGACGCAAATAAGTTTGAATTTGAGTATCCTTAAAGAAACAAATGAGCTTGTTGACAATCTAATGGGTAAAAACCCTGAATATAGATTTAATTTTATATCAAAAAATGCTAAATCTTTGGACAACATTTTAATATCGTAGTTATTACTTTGGATGAACTATTCAACAAGTTTGTTTTGGAAACACAAAAGCCACCAGTAATGGAGGTTAGAGAGTGGGCTAGGGTACAACAAAAATCTCAAAAACCACTCTTAAACTTGAGCCAAGCAGCTCCTTTATCTCCACCTCCCGACAACTTGCTAAAATTTTTGTCCGAACAGGCTCTTTTACCAGAAAATCACTTATATGGAGATGTTCTTGGTGATATTCCCCTGAGAGAAGAAATTGTTAATTTATGGGAACAGGAGTATGGTTGTTCAATTTGCATAAATAACGTAGCTATAACCTCTGGTTGCAACCAAGCTTTTTGTGCAGCAATATCTACCATTGCTTCTGCAGGTGACTCAATACTTGTACCCGTTCCTTGGTATTTTAATCATGAAATGTGGTTAACAATTCAAGGAATTGATATAAAACCCATACCCTGCGATTTAAACATGCTTCCAGATATTGAAGTAGCTGAGAAACTTCTAGACAAAAAAACAAAAGCGATTGTTATGGTAACTCCTAACAATCCGACGGGCGTTGAATATCCCTCAAAATTAATCAAAAAGTTTAGCAATTTTGCAAAAGATAATAATATTAAATTGGTAATCGACGAAACTTATATGAACTTTGGTAATAAACAAAGCAACGTTCTATACAAAGGTAAGTGGAGCGATCACCTAATTCAACTTTATTCTTTTTCAAAAGTATATAGATTGACAGGACACCGCGTAGGTCTCATGGTTGCTTCTAAAACATTCTTAGATCAAGTTGCGAAATTTCTTGACACCACTACCATCTGTCCGAATAGATTAGCTCAAAAGGCAGCATATTTTGGGTTACTAAACCTGCGGGAATTTATGGCAAAAGAGAGGTTAAAGATCAATAAGCTCAAAAACATTTTTGTAAAAGAGCTAATCAAGAATCCAAATTGGTCACTTCTCGGTATAGGTGGTTATTTTGCGTATCTAGGTTATAAATCTAACTTGGACTCTATTTCAATGGCAAAAAAACTTCTTGCTGATCAAAACATACTTACTATTCCAGGAGATATGTTTTTTCCAAAGTCAAAAAACCTCTTTAAAAAAGAGAGACGCTCAATTAGAATTGCGTTTGCAAATTCTACAAATGAAGAAATTATTGATCTGTTCAAGAGGCTAAAGAATTTTAGTATGTACACATAATGTTTTATTGGTGTAAATGTGGCAAGACTTAAAGGAAGTATAAGTAAATTCTTTGCATGGGTAATGGTTTTGATTGTAATAATAAGCCTTGCAGGATTTGGGATTCAGGATGTGATTTTAGGATCTACGGGCAGAGATATTGCAACAGTAGGCAAAGAAAAAATATCTGTCGATGAATTTTTAAGAAGCGTAGAAAATGAGATACTTAAATTCTCTCAGGAAAATAATGTAACTCTAACTGTTGAGGAAGCGAAAACTTATGGATTAATAAACAAAGCTTTGAACGATTTAATTGCAAAGAAAATTTTTGACAACTTAATAAAAAGTGAAGGGATTTCAAGACAAGATAAAAGTGTCGCGGAATACATAAAAACAGTTGAGTCTTTTAAAGGTCTTAGTGGAGAGTTTGATATTGAAAAATATAAGCGCTATGTAGTGGCAACAGGATTGAACGTTAAAGAGTTCGAAAATAATTTAAAAGATGATCTTGCCAGAGAGCTTATCCTTGACGTTTTTGAAGCACCAAAAAAGATTGACATTACAATTCTTGAGAAATCTTTAGCACACTATTTCCAAAGCAGGAATTTATTGTTTATAGAACTAAATGCTAAAAATTTTAGGTCGTTATCCAAGATACCGTCTAGTAGCGACATTTCAAAATATTTTGATGAAAGAAGAGACCAATTTAAATCTCCTAATAAAAAGATCATCAAAATTGGTTATGTCGATTTCGAAAATCTGATTAAACAACAAAAAATCGAAAATAAATTGATTGAAGACTACTATAATGAAAACATTAGCAGTTTTCAAAATGAAGAAAAGCGGCTTATTGATATGTTGTCTTTTTCTGATAAAAGTAGTGAAAGCAAACAACGCATTCAAGAAATCAAATCAAACTCAGAACTATTTGACGCAGAGATTACTTCCAGAGGTCTTGAAACAGATGATATAAGTCTAGGTTTTGTTGAGAAAGCCGACTCAAAAGATAATGAAAACCTTATAGAACTATTTAATAAGGAAAAGATAGGAATTTATGGCCCTTATAAAACTGATTTGGGTTTAGCGCTTTATAGAATAAGAGAAATTGTTGTAGAAAATGAGACAAGCTTGCTTAGTGCTAAAAGTGATATTAGAAAACTTCTTGCATCTGAAAAAGCTAAAAACGAAGTGTTTACAATTCTAGAAGATCTCAATAATGAAGTTGCTGCTGGACAAACATTAGAAGATTTGGAGTCAAAATTTTCAATTTCAATAGAGTCATTGGAAATTGAAAATAATAAATTGCCAGACAGATTTCAAAATGATCCAAATGTGGAAAAGTTATTTAAGAACGCAAATGATCAAATTACAGAATTTATATTATTAGCCGATAATTCTTTGCTAGCTATGAAAGTCGAAGACGAGAAAAAAGAACGAAATTTGAGTTTACAGGAAGCATCAAAAGATATTGAAGAAATTTTACGTAAAGAAAATACATTTATTGCTGCAAAATCTTACTTTGATCAAAATTTGGATCTAACAAACGAAAACTTCTTAACCCAAATATTTGAAATGAATAGCAAAGAAGAAATATTAATTGAGATCAAGAATAAAAAAGTCTTTAGGTTTAATATCGATGCACAGCTAACTCCAGAAATAATGGGACGAATATTTTCTCTTAAGAAAAAAGAGTTTTTATTCTTTTTTGATGAATTGAAGCTTTTTCTAGTTTTTGTAGAAAATATAACCCCTAACGACATAGGCAAAGAATTAAAAAGAACACTTATGTCGCAGCGAGAAGAGTTTTTAAAAAGAAGCTTAAGGCAAAACTTTATAAATAATTATTTAAACTTCATTAGGCAGAATACTGATATAAATGTTAATGAGAATCTAATAGAAAGCACCTTGTCAAATCTGCGAAGAACTGGCTGAAATGATTAATGAGATATTCCCCAGTTTTCAAAAATTTAAAAAAATTGGTAACTATAATCAGCTAATTTTTAAGAAAATAATTGCTGATAAAGAAACACCTGTTTCAATATTTGAGAAAATTTGCGGCGATAAAAATAATTGCTTTTTACTTGAATCGGTGACAGGCGGAGAGAATAAAGCCCGATATTCTATTATAGGCTTGAAACCAGACCTGGTTTGGGAAAGTATAGGCGGCGAATGCAGAGTTGCAGAGAACTTACAAAAATCAAGTAAAATAGAGTTTAGAGTGTTAAATAATAAGCCTTTGACTGCGCTAAAAGAGGCTATAGATAGCTGCAAAATAGACATTCCTGAAGGACTTCCACCCATGATAGCAGGTTTATTTGGATATGTTAGCTACGACGTAATAAGGCTAATTGAAAACTTACCTAATATAAATAATGATGAGCTTGGAGTGCCAGATATAAGATTAATTAGACCAACGATTTTAATCGTATTGGATTCAATAAAAAATGAATTAATAGTTGCGTCACCAGCCTGGGCGAACGATAAGCAGTCTTTAAAAAATACCTATGATTATTCTGTAAAAATGATTGAGAAAACAGTGTCACAAGTTGCCCAACCCAGAAAAAAAGCAACCGCGAAAAGAGTACCTGACTCTTATATTGGGAAACCGGTATCTAATTTCACAAAAAAAGCTTATTTAAATATAGTTAATAGAGCAAAGAAATATATAAAAAGCGGAGATATATTTCAAGTAGTACCCAGTCAAAGATGGAAAATGAAATACTTACTACCAGGATTTTCTTTATATAGGTCTTTAAGAAGAACAAATCCATCTCCCTATATGTTTTATTTTGATTTTAGTGATTTTAGTATCATAGGGTCTAGTCCAGAAATTCTTGTAAAAGTAGAGAATGATGATGAGGTTACAATTAGACCGATAGCTGGAACAAGACCTAGAGGCCTTAACGAAAAAGAAGATAAATTATTAGAAAACGAGCTTTTAAATGACAAAAAAGAGCTTGCAGAACACCTGATGCTTCTTGATCTTGGAAGAAACGACATAGGTAGGGTCTCGAAAATAGGCTCTGTAAAAATAACAGAAAGTTTTGTTATTGAAAGATATAGCCACGTAATGCATATTGTTTCGAACGTAAATGGTAAGCTCTCCAAAGATGTTAATAATGTAAGCGCCCTTTTATCAGGTTTACCAGCCGGAACAGTTTCTGGAGCTCCGAAAATCAGAGCAATGGAAATAATAGACGAGTTAGAGAATGAAAAAAGGAGTATATTTGGTGGGGGGGTTGGTTATTTTGGCGCTTCTGGTCAAATGGATTTTTGCATAGCTATAAGGACTGCCATACTAAAAAACCAGCGGTTGTATTTGCAGGCAGGAGGTGGTGTTGTTTTTGATAGCGATGCTGAAACGGAATTTCAAGAAACGGTCAACAAGTCAAAAGCCTTGATAAAAGCAGCAAAAGACTCAATACACTTTTTTGGAGATTAAAATGATATTGATTTTAGATAATTATGATAGTTTTACATATAACTTGTATCATTATTTTGGCGAATTAGGTTGTGCAGCTGAAGTTTATAGAAATGATGAAATAACTGTCGATCGTATTATTAAGTTAAAACCAAAAGGCATAGTGATTTCACCTGGGCCGTGTGGTCCTGAAAAGGCTGGAATATCTGTTGACCTAGTTAAAACTGTTGCAAGCTATAGAGAAATACCACTACTAGGTGTTTGCCTGGGTCACCAAGCAATAGGCGCGGCTTTTGGCGCAAAAATTATCCATGCTTCTGAGATAATGCATGGGAAAGTAGATGAAATACATCATTCTCAAGAGCATATGATTTTTAATGGCTTACAAACACCTTTTGAAGCCACAAGATACCACTCTCTTTGTATAGATCCTATAACCTTACCAAACTCAATTGAAGCGATTGCAAAGTCCAGAGATAAGACTATCATGGCGATTATGCACCGTGAATTACCTATATTTGGCCTACAGTTTCATCCAGAATCAATTAAAACAGCTTGTGGAAAACAAATTCTTAATAATTTTTTGAATTTTTTGGTATGAATTGATGAAAGAAAACCTAAAAGACCTATTATCAAGAGCTACACAGGGGCCTATATCATTTAATGGTGCCGAGATTGTTTTCGAAGCTATAATGGATGGGAAGCTTTCGGATGTCGAACTATCTTCATTTCTTACCTCTTTGAAGGTACGCGGTGAAAGCATAGATGAGCTTACGGCCGCTGCCTCTATTATGAGGAAAAAATCGCTAAAAGTTTTAAACTGTGAGAATTCTGTGGATATTGTAGGAACAGGTGGGGACGGAAAAAATACTTTAAATATTTCGACAGCAAGTTCCCTTACCGTTGCTTCTACTGGTATGAAAGTTTGTAAACATGGAAATAGAAAAATCTCTTCACTAGCCGGTGCTTCTGATACTCTAGAGATCCTTGGGATAGATACAAAAATGGAACCAAAGGTTGCAGAAAATTTTTTAGAGAAGTTTAACTTTTGTTTTATGTTAGCCCCTATTTATCATCCTGCGATGAAGAATGTAATGCCAGTTCGGCAAGAGCTTGGTTTTAGAACAGTTTTTAACATTCTTGGCCCACTAACCAACCCAGCCTCTGTTAAATATCAACTTATTGGTGTTTATGAAAAATCATTAGCTATAAAGATGGTAGAGGTTTTACGAAATTTAAAAACTAAAAGGGCTTGGGTCGTTCATGGATCAGATGGAACAGATGAAATATCTATTACCGGTGAAACATATGTGGTTGAACTCGATGACGGTAATATTAACGAGTTTAAACTCAATCCTAAAGATGCTGGGCTAAAACCATGCAAGTTTTCAGAAATTTTGGGGGGTTCTCCTAAATTTAATGCACAAAAAATTGAGAATTTAGTTAATGGAGAGAAGAGTGGTTTTTTTCATTCAGTAGCTTTTAATAGCGCAGCAGCACTAACTATAAGTGAACAAGCAAAGAACCTTCAGGACGGAGTTCGAATAGCTGCTGACGCTTTACTTTCTGGAAAAACAAAAGAGTTAATTAAAAATTTGAAAGGATCAAAAACGTCATTGAAATGAGCATTTTAAATAAAATAAAGTTAACAAAAATAAAGGAAGTACGAAAATTAAATAAAAATCAGCTAGAGCATGATAGACAGAATTTTCTTAAGTTTTCACCAAATAACCATCGATTTGAAGATGCTTTAAAGAAATCGGGCAATAATAAATATACGATAATTACTGAGATCAAAAAAGCCTCGCCATCAAAAGGTATAATAAGGGAAGATTTTAATCCACAGGAACTAGCAATATCTTATGAAAAAGGTGGTGCATCGTGCCTTTCTGTTTTAACAGATGAAAACTATTTTCAAGGTTGTAAAGAATACGTTTCTAAAATTAAAGAGGTTGTATCTATACCAGTTCTACGTAAAGAGTTCATGATCGACCCTCTTCAGGTAATCGAGACAAAAACTCTTGGAGCTGATTGTATTCTTATTATAATTGGCATGAACTCAGTTGATGAGAATAAAATGATTGAATCAATGGCTTTAGATATTGGATTAGAGTGTATTTTAGAAGTTCATTCTTTTGAAGAGCTTGAAGCAACTAAGCATTTTTCTTCAAATATTATTGGTATAAATAATAGAGATCTTAATACCTTTGTTACTGATATCGAAACTACAGTTAATCTATTACCTAAAGTACCAAAGAATAAGACTGTAATATCTGAGTCTGGTTTATCAGAAAGGAGTGATTTGGAAAGACTAGCTAAACTTGGGGTGTCATCATTTCTTGTTGGAGAAAGTTTGATGAAGCAGGATGATGTAGAAAAAGCAACACAATCATTAGTGGATTAAATATGAATAATGGATTTAGTCATCTTGATAATAAAGGCAATGCAAGAGTTGTTGATATTTCAAAAAAGAAAAAATCATCTAGGTATGCGAAAGCACAAGCTACGGTTTGGCTTTCTAAGAAGATACTAAAAATGATAAAAAATGATGAATTCAAGAAAGGAAATGTTATTAATGTTGCCAGGATCGCTGGTATCATGGGAGCAAAACAAACGTCAAATTTAATTCCTCTATGCCATAATATTTCTCTGGATAGTAGTGAAATTAATTTTCGATTTTTAGAAGAAGAACTCCAGATAGTAAGCATTGTACAATCTGAAGAAAAGACTGGCGTTGAGATGGAAGCACTAACTGCCGTTACAATTTCTGCTCTTACAATTTATGATATGGTCAAAGGAGTAGATAAGTCTGTTTACATAAAAGAAATATTTTTATTACAAAAAAAAGGTGGCAAAACTGGTGACTACACAAAAATTAATGACAAAAAAATATGAATGTTTACAGTGCTTTAAAGGAAATATTTAAACAGAATATTTCATGCTCGAGTGAAAATATTCATTTAGAGGAAGCGCTTGGCAGAACGCTTTCAAAACCACTTAGGATAAACAAAAACATCCCTGAATTTGATACTTCCTCCATGGATGGATTCGCAGTTAAAAAGTCATCTTTAGGAAAAATTGTGAGGTTTAAAATTTTGGGTGAGACAGCTGCTGGAGCTAATTCAGATTTTGTTATTAACCCTAACGAGTGTGTCAGAGTTTACACCGGATCCAGAATGCCCAAAAATGCTGATTTTGTTATAATTCAAGAAAATACTCAGTTAGAGGGGAATTTCATGCATGTAAATGGCTATGATAAAAATAGTCCATACGTAAGAAAATTAGGTCTGGATTTTAAAAAAGGCAAAACAATTTCTCACCCCGTATTAATTGATTACAAGCTAATATCTGCTTTAGCTTCGCTTAATTTTGAAAAAGTTTCTGTTATAAAAAAACCGAGGGTTTGCATTATTCCAACGGGGAATGAGATTTTAGCATTAGGAAGCAAGGCAAAAAAAAATAGTGTATATTCATCTAGCCCATACGGCATCAAATCTTTGTTAGAAAATGAAGGAGCAGAGGTAACGATTGCTCCCATATGCAGAGATAACTTGGACGATATAATTTGTGCCCTCCAAAGTACGAAACAATCACAAATAATAATAACTCTTGGTGGTGTATCAAAGGGCAACTATGATCTTATACGTAAGCATTACATTAAGCTAGGTATAAAAATACTTGTAGATGGGATTCCCATAAGACCAGGAAAACCAATAATCATAGGCAAACTGGGTAAAAAAATTATTTTTTGCTTACCAGGCAACCCAATATCAAGTCTCGTGTGTAGCAGGTTGTTTGTTGTTGCATTAATCAGAAAAATGCTGAGAGGAAGGTTTGAAAAACTAACCACCCGACACGCTATATTATCCGAAGACATTAAACTTTCAAATTCGAAGAGAGAACACTACATGAGAGCTTTTACATTTCAGGAAGGCACTAGACACTATGTCAAACCATTTTCACAACAAGACAGCTCACTACATTCTGTACTTATAAAATCAAATTGTCTTTTAATTATCCCTGCTTGCTCATCACCTAAAACTAGGGGTGAAATTGTAGAGATTATTGATTTTTGAATTGACAAAGAAGAAAAGAACATTTATAGAACATACGAGAGGTTATTATGTTAACAAAAAAACAGCACGAACTTTTATTGTTCCTAGAGGAAAAAATATCCCAGTCCGGTATCACCCCCTCTTTTGAAGAAATGAAAAACAAAGTAGGGCTAAAATCAAAGTCAGGAATTCATCGACTGATTTCGGCTCTCGAGGATAGAGGATTTATTAGAAAATTACCTTTTAAGGCAAGAGCGATTGAGGTCTTAAGAATGCCTAGCATAAAGTCAAAGCTCTCGAGCAATAAACCTAGAATAATTGATAAAAATATTGTTGAGCTGCCTGTTGTAGGTCGGATTGCAGCTGGGCTGCCTATAGAGGCTATTGAGTCAGGCAATAATTCTTTCTTTGTGCCAAAAGTTTTAACAAAAGGTTCAGACAGTTTTATTCTTGAAATCAAAGGAGATTCAATGATCAATGCCGGTATAAACGATGGAGATTTTGCGATTATCAAAAAGCAAAGCACAGCAAATAACGGAGATATCGCGGTCGCCTTAACAAATGACAATGAAGCTACACTCAAAAGATTTAGAAAGCGTGGTGATACAATAGCTTTAGAAGCTGCAAATGAGTCATTCGAAACCAGAATATACTCAGCTGGTCAAATTAGCATTCAGGGAATTTTGATTGGCTTGATTAGGCAATATTAATAGCCTATAAGTCTCCTTATGGAAATACGAACAAGATTTGCTCCTTCTCCAACAGGCGAGTTACATATTGGAGGTGCCAGGACAGCCCTTTTTAACTACCTTTTTGCAAAAAGTATGAAGGGTAAGTTCCTTCTTCGTATCGAAGATACCGATCTAAAAAGATCTAACAGTTCTTTATCAGAAAAAATCATAAATGATATTAAGTGGTTAAACATTCCTTGGGACGAAGAAATCGTTTTTCAACAGCAAAACCAAAACGAACATAAACAGATAATTGATTTTTTGTTAGAGAAAGGATTGGCCTTTAGATGCTTTTCCAACAAAGAAGATTTAACCGCGACGACTTTTAAAGCTGACAAGCTAAGAGGAACTGTGTTCAGATCACCATGGAGAGATCGTGTTGTTATGGATCAACCCTCTATGCAAAACGTTGTAAGGTTCAAAGTTCCTAATGATCCTTCTCAGATTAATTTCATAGATAAAATACGAGGTGATTTATCATGGGATTTGAATAACATAGAAGATTTTATTATAGCGCGAAGCGATGGCAGCTCTACATATAATCTGGCAGTTGTTGTGGATGACCATAACATGAAGATCAGTCATGTGATTAGAGGAGAAGATCATCTGACAAATACCGTCAAACAGCTGCTTATATATCAAGCTTTGGATTGGACGCCTCCAATATTCGCCCATATTCCTCTTATTCACAACACGACTGGCGAAAAATTATCAAAAAGAGATGGAAATAGTAATTTGGTAGAATTTAAGCATCAGGGTTTTTTACCGGATGCAATGTTAAATTATCTTGCTAGACTTGGTTGGAGCTATAAAAACGAAGAGTATTTCAATTTAGACCAAGCAATCTCTTGGTTTACACTAGAGGGGATAGGCAAAAGCCCTTCTAAATTTGATATTAAAAAACTTTTGTACATCTCCAAAAAGCATCTGATGGCAAAACCGATAAATGAAATTCATGAATCTCTCTTGAGGTATATGGAGATTTATAAAAATATCAATATATCAGAATCTTGTTCAAAAAAATTAAGATTGTTTTTACCATTCGTAGTTGAGAGATGCGCTACTCTTGAAGAAATATTTGAGTCGTCTTTATTTTTATTTGAGGAAGAAAATGTGAGAGTAAAAAAAGTCTTGGTGTTATTAGATGACTCCTCCAAAAAGATACTGGCAGAATTTGTAGCTGCCATTAAACCTATTAGTTTGATATGGAATTCCGAATATTTAAACAATTTCATTAACACTTATTGTCAAAAAAATAATTTGAAATTCCGTGATATTGGAGTGCCTCTTAGAATTGCCTTAACTGGCTCTACTTCATCTCCTAGTATAGTTCATATCATGGAAATATTAGGGAAAAAAAACACACTCGATCGATTAAATCAAAATATTGATTGAATCAAAAATTGATTATTATTTATTATAATCTATAATAAAAATATTTAACGCGGGGCTGGAAGAATTTGCTAGATAAATCACCGAAATATGCAGAACTTAAGATAGATGAAAAGAGTATAAGGGTACCAGTTAGCAAAGGTACACTAGGGCCCGATGTTTTAGATATAAGAAGTTTATATAAAGAAACAGGTCTATTCACATACGACCCTGGATTTACATCGACCGCATCATGTGACAGCAACATTACTTTTATAGATGGAGATAAGGGAGAATTACTCTACAGAGGATATCCCATTGAGGAGCTAGCTAAGCACTCTAATTTTTTGGAAGTTGCATACCTCTTGCTGAGAGGCGAATTACCAACGCAGCTACAATATGATGACTTTTGTAGCAGGGTAACAAGACATACCATGTTGCATGAACAAATGTTAAATTTTTTTCGCGGTTTTAGAAGAGATGCACATCCTATGGCGATTGTTTGTGGTGTGCAGGCGGCTATGTCAGCATTTTATCATGATAGCACAGATATTAACGATCCTTGGCAGAGAGAAGTGGCTACAATTAGAATGATAGCAAAACTTCCCACTATTGTGGCGTGGGCATATAAATACTCTATTGGGCAACCGTTTGCCTACCCCAAGAATAATCTCCAATACGCTCCCAATTTTCTGCAGATGTGTTTCTCTGTTCCAGCCGAGGACTACGTAAGTGACCCAGTATTAAGTAAGGCGATGGATAGAATATTTATACTTCACGCCGATCATGAACAAAATGCTTCTACTTCTACTGTTAGGCTCGCAGCTTCTTCTGGAGCCAATCCATTCGCTTGCATAGCAGCAGGTATTGCATGCCTATGGGGACCTGCTCACGGCGGTGCCAATGAGGCTGCGCTGAATATGTTAAAAGAAATTGGGACGCCTAACCGGATACACGAATATATTCTAAAGGCAAAAGATAAAAATGACCCATTTCGGCTAATGGGGTTTGGACATAGGGTCTATAAAAACTTCGATCCAAGATCAAGAGTAATGAAACAGAGTGCAGATGAAGTACTTGATTTGATGGGAATTAAGGACAATCCAACACTGCAAGTTGCAAAAGAACTTGAGAAAATTGCTTTAGAAGATGATTATTTTATTGAGAAGAAATTATATCCAAATGTTGATTTTTATTCTGGAATCATTTTAGAGGCTATGGATTTCCCAACCTCAATGTTCACTCCAATTTTTGCTTTGGCTAGAACCGTAGGGTGGCTTGCCCAATGGCAAGAAATGATCTCGGATCCAAATATTAAAATTGGGCGTCCTAGACAACTTTTCACCGGTGCAACACATAGAGACTATAAGAAAATTACTGATAGATAGAACAATTACTATTGTAATTTAAAGTAATTCTTAATTGACTTTGCGGCTCTTATAGAAGGATCTTTTGTGCCATATCCAAGTTCTCTTATCGCCTGTTTAGACGAAATTAGCTGGGATTCCGCTTGCTTCTTATTAACGAGGATCTTTTCTGCTTCACTATACAAGTTTTTATAATTGCATTTATAAAAAAGAAACTCTGGGATGTCATTTTTCTTTGTAATCAAGTTTATCAAATTCGCTGAAGAAATATTGATAAAAAGTCTATAAATAATTTGAGTTAAAAACCCAGTACGATATCCCACTACCATGGGCACGTTTGCCTTTGCCAGCTCTAAAACAACAGTTCCTGAGGTTACTAGTGCTAGATCTGAGCATGCATAAAGAGATCTTTTACTTTTCTCGAACTCTTCACTAGAAGTTGACTCTGCACTAATGTGCTTTATTTCAATACCTTGTTTTGAAACAAACTCCTCAAAATACTTTGAAACTACTTTTGGAGTTGGACATATAAAAATTATATCAGAAAATTTATCAGATAATAACCTAGCAGTTTCTAAAAAGATTGGAAGCATTCGTTGTAACTCACCTATCCTTGATCCCGGCAATAATGCAACTATTTTTGTTGAGTTCCTAATATTCAAATTTCTTTTAAAAGCAATAACATCTCTTGTTTTAGGCAACACATTCGTAGCTATCGGGTGTCCAACAAAATCGCACTTTATATCAAAATTTTTCAAAAAATCTTTTTCAAAAGGAAGTATAGACAAAATGTGATCAAAGTTCTTTTTTAAAATTTTTACTCTTCCTTGACGCCATGCCCAAACTGACGGCAAAACGTAGTGGACAATTTTTACACTTTTCCACCGTTTTTTAATCATGGTAGCTAGACGCAAGTTGAATTCTGGAGAGTCAATAGTAATTACAAGATCAGGTTTCCACGCAAGATTATAGTTACGAGCTTGTATCAATATTTTAAGAATGGGAAAGAAGTTAATAAAAATATCCTTTATTCCCATTATTGAGAGTAAAGAAAAATCAAATAAACTTTTAAATCCTTCACGCTCCATTAAAGGTCCTCCAACTCCTTGAAAGTCTATAATGTTTTGAGTGTCTAACTCATCTTTTAACGCGCGAATTAGGCGTGCACCAAGTAAATCGCCAGAATGTTCTCCTGCACTTATAAAAATTTTTAACATTAAAAATCTTTATTCAAAAAATTTGCAACAACAAGAAACATTTTATAACTCGTGAGCATATCAATGATTAAGTCTCTATTTTCAAGGATAACCTTGTTGCTTTCAATCAGCAACCCAGTCAATTTTGCTTTTTTTGCTAATTTGATTGTATTAGGTCCAACAACAGGAGTGTCGATATCTAAAGCTTGCTCTGGTTTTGTTCCTTTAATTAATATTCCCCCAGAAGAAATTTTTGAAGGCCCTGTATCATTTTTTCTGTATTGAATGAGATTCTTTATCATTTCGTCGGTTCCGGTAATTGTCTCCATACCTAAACAATGACCATTTTGAAAGATTAAGGATTGACCAACATCGAGCTTTGTATACTTTAAAAAGATTTTTATCCCCGCTTCTATTTCTTGAAGTACTTTTTCTCCTACAATAGGAGATCCATATCTTCCAGTTGACATTGTTAGTTCAGGCAAAAGATCTTGGCATTTTACTAATTTAAAATTTTGTTCAATAAGCATTTCCTTAACAGCAGAAAAAATTGTTCCATCACCTTTGTTTAGAGTTGACAAGACTTTCATCAGGATCTTTTGTGAAGCAGGCGTAGCTTTCAAAGCGTCTATCTGTGGCCTATCCATATACCCTATTAACAGTATTTCAAATATTTTTTTTCTTTTCAAAAAAGAAAAAGCTTTATTTATTTCTTCATATTTTATATCGATGAAGTCTATATTACTTATAATTTTTACCTGGCTACATGGGAGGCGTGCTACAGTTATCTCGTAGCCTAAATGAGCTAATCGCTCCATACAATAAATAGCTAAATTGCCCCTTCCTAAAATAAGTCCAATTCTTTTTTTTTTTGTCATAAAATTGTTAACTTTTTGGAGCAACAAACGATCTTGCGCTTTCCTTCTTCATAAATTCTAAAACTTTTTGAACTTCATTATCTTCATACATGTTGTCTTTATCAATTGCCTCTAATCGTTCCTGAAAACTCATTTTGCCTTGCCTTTCAAAAATTTTTGAAAATAATTCAACAAGCTTTTTTATAGTTTCCTTCTCACATCCTCTTCTTTTTAAGCCGACCAAGTTAACACCTGACAATACTGGGCGCATACCTACAATCAAAGAAAAAGGAATTACATCTTTTGAAACCATAGCGTGAGCTCCTATCATTGCACCCTCCCCGATCCTACAAAACTGGTGAACTCCAACCAACCCGCCAATATTTACATTGTCTTCAATTGTTACGTGACCCGCTATTGCTGAATTATTTGCAATTACTATATTATCACCTAATTTACAGTCATGACCAACATGGCTTCCTAACATAAACAGACAATTATTGCCAATACTAGTGTTTCCTCCACCACCATCAGTGCCGACACTAATACTTACACATTCCCTAATTAAATTATGTTGACCAATTGTAAGAGCAGTTTTTTCACCTGCGTATTTTAAGTCTTGTGGATCACTACCAACCGAAGCAAAAGGCCAAATTTTTGTACCCTTACCAATAAATGTTTTTCCAGATATTACGATATGGCTTTCTAAAATCACACTATCATCTAATATAACATCTGATCCAACACAACAGTAGGGTCCAATTTTACAGGAATTGCCAATTGTTGCTCCATCTTCAATAATTGCAGTTGGGTGAATAGCTGGAGATAGTTTATTCATCAGGCTCTAGCTTTATTTTTTTTTTTGAGAAAAAAAGTTTGTATAAGTTTAAAGGTCTTTGAAAATAGTCTTCTAAGAAAATCATTATTAAACTCCCATCATTGCAGAGAATTCGCATTCGGATACCCTTTGTGAGTCAACGATTACTTCACCCTTGAATTTCCAAAGTTTATTTCTCATTTTTTGAACAGATATAGATAGTAACATTACATCCCCAGGAACTACTGGCTTTCTAAATTTTGCTTTATCGATTGTCGTTAGTAGGACTAATGCAGTTGTATCTGAAATATTTAGACTTTTTGCCACCAATACTGCTGCTGTTTGGGCCATAGACTCTATTTGCAAAACACCAGGGACCACTGGTGAAGACGGGAAATGCCCGGTGAAATAGGGTTCATTTACAGTAACATTCTTTATTCCAGTAGCAGATTGGTTTTTCACTATATCTATGACTTTATCTATAAGTAAAAATGGGTATCTGTGGGGAATCAATCCTTTTATTTCGTCGATATTACAGGTATCCGTATTCATGAAAATCTCCCAATCATTTACCTATTATAAACTCTAAATATTTCGGATCATTTTTATAAAGATCATTTAGCTCAAATATCACCTGTTCAGTTATATCTATTCTATTATCAAAAAACAGATCAATTTGAGAGGAGTCTAAGACTATAAATGCTCCATATTTTAACATTATTGGCTGAATAACCCTACCTGATAACTCAATAAATTTTTTCTTCCAAGATTCTAGATTACTTCTCAATTGATTATCTTTCAAATCGTAAAGGTTTCTTGTTTTTTGCACTCTTTTATCAAAGTCAATTGCTAAGTCATTGAAGATCTTTTTAGTCACAATTTCTCTTTTTTTTGTTAATTCTAATTCCTCGTCCTCAAATTTTTTAACATTAAGATCAGCTTCTTTTTTTAATTCTATAGCAGCATCTTGGAAAGCAATTAAAACATCGTTTCCCAACTTCGATTTCTCAAAAACATTTATACTATTAATAACAAGAACTGAGGTTATGATATTTTTTTGTTGAGAAAAAATAGGGGAATGAAGGAGAAGGGATAGTAAAACTACGCATACTGTAAGCCCCGTAATATTCTTATAAAAAAAAGTCAAAATCTTGTGGCTAAATTTAGACTAAAATATTCAAGGCTATCCGCTTCTAAATACTTTTGTGGTCTTGACCAGTTAAACTGAAGAGGTCCAATCGGAGTCTCCCAATTCATTGCAAATCCTATAGAACTTCTGAAAATTCTATCTGTTAATGCAACCCTATCTGAAAGCCCTGCTACACTTGGGTCCGTTTTCAAACCCCACAGAGTACCGGCCTCAGCGAATAAGCTACCATACAAACCTAGCTCTCGCGGCAATCCTAGCGGAAAAGAAGCAGCAAATCTCGCTATCGCATAATTCTCACCCCCTAGCGGTATAGTGTACGAACCTCCAGATAACTCTCTAGGCCCTATCCCACTATATTTAAATCCACGAAATGACCTCCCACCTAGCTGGAACCTATCAACAACCTTCGAATAACCATTTCCCATAGAAAGAGTTCCGCCTTCTAATTCAGTAGAAAATATTATATTGTTTCCATATATGCCTCGGTATATTTTTCCACTTGCTATAGATTTTATAAATTGCTCGTCTCCACCTAAACCAGCAATTTCGGACCCAAATTTGACCATATAGCCTTTGGTGGGTTTGATAATAGAATCTCTCTTATCAAGCCTTAAAGACAAATCTAGTATTGATCTTGTAGATTTACCAAGATCCTGCTTTAATACCTCTGAAGTTCCAACTGCCGTGACATCTAAATTCTCGTATTTATAAGTAAAATTTACTCTTGTATCTAAAGAAATATTAAACCCAATTGAAGGTTTTATAGCAAAAATATCTGCTGTATATCCGGTAGAACGTGGTTTGGAGTTAGTGTAATCTATGTCCATTGATACCAAAACGTCTCTCCCAAGAAATCCTCGTTCTTTAAAACCTAGACCAACAGAGGAACTATCTTTTGATCCAGAAACACTCAATCGCAAACCTTGGCCAGCTCCCCTAAAATTCGATTCACTAAACGAAAATTGGGCGGAAACATCTGTATCAGTAGAATATCCTAAACCCAACGAAAGTGCTCCCGTAGGTGCTTCCTTAACATCTATATCAACAATTGCATTCTGAGGGCTTGAACCTTGCCGTAAATTAACTTTTACTTCCTCAAAGTAACCCAGAGATTGCAATTTTTCTTCAGATCTTTTAAGCATTGAAGGATCAAACGCATCTCCTTCCTCAACTCGAAATTCACGCCTTATCACATTATCCCGAGTGTGAGTATTACCAGTAATTTCTATTTGCTCAACAAACAGCTTTGGGCCTTCTATGATCTTAAATAATAGGCTAATTTCTTTATCTTTGAAATTCCTGACTTTATCTACCTTTCCTATCAAAAAGGGATACCCATTACTAACAGACACTTTCTTTATATTATCCAAAGTCTCTTGTATTTTTGATGAATTAAAATTACCTCCTTTAGAAACGACAACTGACTTCTCATAAATCGATGAAGAGATACCTTTGACCATTGATTTAATAGAGACATCACCAAATTTAAAAGAGGGTCCTTCATAAATGGAATAAGTCAAAAAAGCGGACATACCACTATTTTTAAGTCCGCCAAGTGAAGCTATAACCTTTGCATCAGGAAAGCCTTGGTCTCTGTAAAACTTTTCTAAAAGATATTTATCTGCTTTTTGACTATCTTCAGAATAATTATCACTCGTAAAAAAAGAAGAGAATAGGCCAGCAGTTTTAGACCTGATAACATCCCTGAGTTGTCTGTCTGTAAAAGCCTTATTGCCGGCAAAGTTTATTTGAGAAATTTGTAAAATACTCCCTTCATCGATTTCAAAAACTAAATCAACAAATCCCTTATCTCTTTCAATTATTTTTGGTTCTACCCTCGCAGAATATCTCGACTTAAATCGATAAAAATCAGAAATTATTCTACTATCTTTAATTACCTGCACCCTGCTAAAAGGTTGTCTCTCCTTTGATTTAATTAAAGGGAGTAATTCTTTTTCTTCTATTTTCTTATTTCCTTCAAATACTAACCGACGGATTCTCTTATTCTCTTTTACCTTAATTAAAATAGTCTGTCCTTTGGGAATAACTTGAACATTTTCAAATAGGTTACTGTTATATAGGTTTTTTAATGCTAAGTTTAAGTCATTTGATGATAGAGATATATTTCGTTTCAACCCAGATATAGATTTAATAGTTTCAACATCTGTATTAGAACTTCCTTGCACTGTAATCTGAGAAAATCTGAACTGCGGATACAAGGGCTTTGAAAGACATATTGCGAAACAAAGAGAAAAAAAAGTTAAATGAATTAAAGCCTGTTTCACGCATATCTCCTTAAAAATTAAAAAATAATACTAATCTTGAAATATCGTTAAATGTTGTAAACATTAGCAAAAATATTAACAAAACTAAACCAAATATCATAGAAAATCTTAAAACTTGTTCTGTTGGTTTTCTTCGAGATATATACTCATATGATAGCATAAGTATATGACCACCGTCTAAAACAGGTATGGGTAATAAATTTACAAATCCAATACCGGTCGAAATAATTGCTACCAGAGACAACAAAGCTAAAAGTCCTGAATTAACCGAGTCAGAAACAGCATGGGCAATTCCAATCGGTCCTGAAAGATGTTTAGGATCAACCTGACCCCTAATTATACCTTTTATACCCTTAAAAGATGCTATGATAACGCCCACTGTAGCTTCTGTCCCGAAAATAAACGCATTCCAAATGCTTGGTGTTTCTTTAGGTGGATAGAATATTGGTCCACCAGCAACACCTATTCTGTAAATTGACTCATAGTTCCCATTCTGGCCCTCTACAGGACTTAAAACTGGTATAATAAATTTTTGAAGAATTCGTCCATCACGAAAGATTGTAATTTTTAACTTTCTCCCTTCTGATTGCAATATTTTTTCTCTCAAATCATTGAAGTTGAATAGTTTTTTTTCTTCTACTGTTAAAAAAACATCACCTATTTGTAACCCAGCAAGTGATGCAGCAGAAAGAGGTTCTATCGCTTCAACAATAGGTTGCATTAGGTAAGGTAGCTCTATCTCTTTTACCAAGTTACCTCTTTTTATAGTGAATTTTGATGACTCTGCTTTGGTCTCATTTATATGAGAAAAAATTTCCTCGAATGAATTTACTTTTTTTCCTTCAACTTCAAGAATTTTGTCATTTATTTTGAGGTCATAATTAGCCTCATAAAAATTATTAATTTTTCCAATTACCGGATCATTAACCGAAACCCCTTGTATAATTAAGATCAAGGAAAAAATTAATACTGAAAAGATAAAGTTAGCTAAGGGCCCTGCTATCACCGTAAAAAACCTGCTGAGCACTGGAGCTTCATCAAATTTTGCAGAGCCCACATTGTCCGATTTTTCCACAGCGTGAATTTTAATTGATGCCGCATTTTCGTCACCAAAAAATTTTACAAATCCTCCTAAGGGAATTAAAGCAAATTGCCATTCTGTACCCTTTTTATCTTTGAAAGAAAATAGTCTTGGACCAAAGCCAATACTAAAAACAGAAACACCAATTTTATTAATACGTGCAATTAAAAAATGCCCAAACTCATGCACAAAAATAACGATGCCAAATGCAAATAATATTGATAAAATCTGAAAAATAAAAATGTCTTACTCCTAAAAACTTAATTTTTTTGCAAATACTCTCGTAAGTTCATCTAACTCTAAGATATCTGAGACATTTTGAGGAGCTTTTTCGACTCTATTTATCAATGAACTTTCTTCAATAGTTTTTTCCACTAAGTTGGCCATGTCTAAAAAAGCTATCTCTCCTGAAATAAATCTATCCAATGCAATTTCCTTTGCAGCATTAAATATAACTCCTAAATCTAAATTTCTTCCAACTTTCTCTACAATATCTAAAGCAGGAAATTTCTTTTTATCAGGCTCATAAAATTCAAGCGCATTTATTTTTGTAAAATCAATATTTTTTAAACCAAGGTATAATCTTTTTGGGTAATTAAGAGCGTATCCAATGGGACCTTTCATATCAGGCAATGACATTTGGGCCAAAGTACTTCCATCTTTAAAATTTACCATTGAATGAATTATTGACTGGGGATGAATTATTACTTCTACCTCAGAAAAACTTAATCCAAATAAATGCATCGCTTCAATTAATTCTAGTGCTTTATTAAACATAGAAGCGCTGTCGATAGTTATTCTTGCTCCCATACTCCAGTTTGGGTGTCTTAACGCTTGCTTAAGTGTTGCAGACTGCATTTCTTTTAAACTCCAATCTCTAAATGGGCCACCGCTTGCTGTGAGAGTTATACTTTTCAAATCTTTTCTACGTTCTCCTTCTAAACACTGGAAAATTGCACTATGTTCACTGTCAACTGGTATGAGCTTAGTATTATTAATTGTACAAAGAGCCAGCAATACATTTCCAGCACAAACAAGAGTCTCTTTATTTGCCAGAGCTAACACGTTTGAGTGTTCGGCGCATCGAAGAGAAACCTCTACTCCAGCAAATCCTATAATCGCTGACATAGACCAATCAACATTTATGCTAGCTAGATCCAAAAGGGAATGTTTTCCAAAGCTAACAATAATATTTGTATCTGAAAGTGCTTTTTTTAGTTTTGAATAATGTTTTTCGTTACCAATATTTGCATATTGAGGTTTAAACTCCAGACAATCAGTTATCAGTTGATCAACATTATCATTTGCAGAGAAAGCAATAAACTCGTAAGACACTTTACTTCGTCGTAAGACCTTTAAAGTACTTTGACCAATGGACCCAGTTGTGCCAAATATATTAATTTTTCTTTTACTCATATTTTCAGATAAACATCAATAATTTTAACAAAAAAACTTGTAAATATTAATCCATCAAATCTATCTAGCAATCCACCATGTCCTGGTATTATTTTGCCAGTATCCTTCACACCTAGATTTCGTTTAATGTAACTCTCTATAAAATCACCCACTTGTGATGAAATTGCAATGCCAAGAAAAACAAAAACAAAGAAATCTGATCCAAATAAGTTATATGAATCAAGCGTATAATAAAAAGTAATTACCATCATCCAGCCAACAAATATTCCGGCCCAAGTTTTACTAGGGCTAATTTTTTCTAAAACTTTTGGCCCTCCAATTATACGACCTCCAAAATAGCCTCCTATATCAGCAAACGCGACTGCTAGAACCAAAATAACAAAAAAACTTATACCACCAATTTCTGTCGGTGATACAATTAAACTTAGTAAAAAGGATATTGACAAATTCACATATATAATGAAAAGACTTAGCCCTTTTGATTTGGAAAAATATAAAAAGAAAAAAAACAAACAAAGGTTTAAAACTAATGTAATAGATAAATTGATTTGTGCGAAATAAAGAGGAAAAACACAAAGAGTAATTAAAAAATAGTTAAAAAAGAGTCTTTCTTTTTTGAAACTAAAAAGTTTAAATAGCTCTCTCAAAAACAAAATATTTAAAACGTATAAAGAGGGAGTGATTAAGAATGGAGCAATAAACGCTAACAAAAATAGTACCGACAACAATATCAAAGCTGATAAAGATCGTAATTTTAGATCTTCAAACACAAACCACACTGTTACTGCATAAAATTGTGAACTTATGGTTCAAAACGTTACAATCTCTGTTTGTTTTTCTTTTTGTAAGCTCTCAACAGAAAGGATCATTTTATCCGTCATATCTTGAATTTCATCACTCCAAAGCTGCGCTTCATCCTCAGACATCCCTTCGCTACGAAGTTTTTTAATTTTATCCATTCCATCTTTTCTGACATTTCTAATAGCTATTTTTGCATTTTCGGCATAAGTCGCTGCAAGTTTAGCCAGGTCCTTCCTTCTTTCTTCATTTAATTCAGGGATTACTAATCTGATAAAGTTTCCCTCGGTTTGAGGTGTTAGCCCCAGACCAGAATTAATAAGTGCCTTTTCTACCATATTTACATTATTTACATCCCAAACATTAACAGACAATACTCTTGATTCAGGAACAGTTATAGTAGCACATTGATTTAATGGAAGCTTTGACCCATAGACTTCTACTACAACTGGGTCAAGCATAGAGGAAGATGCTCTTCCAGTTCGCAGAGACAAAAAATCATTTTTCAAAGAAGCGAGAGCTCCAGACATTCTCTTCTCGATATCACTAATGTTTACATCAAATTGATTCATTAAGTTAACTTACCAATGAAAACTTTCCTCTACCATCAACAATACTCAAAAAGTCGTCGGTTTCAAATAAAGAAAAAACAACAATAGGAATACTATTGTCTCTGGCTAAAGCAATAGCACTTGCATCCATTACTTTAAAATTCTCATGCAATGCCGTATCGTAAGTTATTTCACTAAGATACTTTGCTTCGGGGTTTAAAATTGGGTCTTCATCATAAATACCATCTACTTTTGTTGCTTTAAATATAGCTTGGCATTTCATTTCTATTGCCCTTAAAGTCGCTGCTGTATCAGTTGTAAAATACGGGTTTCCTGTGCCAGCAGCAAATATGCAGACCCTATTTTTTTCCAAATGCCTTACTGCCCGTCTTCTAATATACGGCTCACAAATCTGGTCCATAGGTATAGCTGAGATGACCCTTGTATGAACATTTAACTTTTCTAGCTCAGATTGCAAAGCAAGTGAATTCATCACAGTAGCCAACATTCCCATATAGTCTGCTGTCGTTCTTTCCATACCCTGTGCACTGCCTTGTAGTCCACGAAAAATATTTCCTCCCCCTATGACTAAGCAAACCTCAATGCCCTTTTCATGAACTTTTTTAATTTGAGAAGCTATTTTATTAACTGTTGGTGGGTGAAGTCCAACTCTAAGCTCTCCCATTAGAGCTTCACCAGATATTTTAAGTAATATTCGCTTATATGGACTTTTTTTTGTCAAATTCACTTAGCCTAACTAACTATATCTTTAACTTCAGCGGCAAAGTCACTCTCTTTCTTATCAATACCCTCTCCAACCTTAAATCTTACAAAATTTATTAATGTTTGGTTATTATTTTCTAAAAGCTTTTTAATTGAAACATCAGGATCCATTACAAATTTTTGGTTTAGCAAAGTGTTTTCTTCGAAGAATTTTTTTAGCTTTCCTGAAAGAATCTTTTCTGCAATATCGGCAGGCTTCCCCTCTGAAACAAGTTGCTCTGTAATAATCTTCTTCTCCCTATCAACTACAACCTTATCAAGGTCTTTCTCTGACATCGCTAGTGGTGCTGTCGCAGCAATATGCATCGCTAGCTTTTTTCCAAAGTCCTCATCATTATTTCCTTCTAAAGAAACTAATACACCTATTTTCCCACAATCTTTTGAAACCGAATTGTGAACGTAGGCATAGATATTGGGACCTTTGATACTCTTTATTCGTCTTAAACTGATATTTTCGCCAATTGTAGCTATTTTATTATTTATAACTTCTTGAAAACTTTTTCCAAAAACGTCTTTATTCAAAAGTTCATCTTTATCCGTTACTCCGAACCCTTTATCTAAAATTAAGTCTACTAGTTTAATAAATTCCTTATTTGTAGCAACAAAGTCCGTTTCCGAATTCAGTTCAATGATCATACCTTCGCCATTATGCACTTTTACCCCAACTAAACCTTCTGCAGCTACACGAGAAGCCTTCTTTTCTGCCTTAAGTAGCCCCTTTGTTCTGAGCCAATCCTGCGCAGCTTCTAAATCACCGTCTGTTTCGAGGAGAGCTTTTTTCGCATCCATCATACCCGCTCCAGACTTTTCCCTTAGTTCTTTTACTAATAAAGCTGATATCAATTTATTCTCCCTCAGTTATTGCTACCATTTATTTTTTATTTTCCTTACGGTTTCTTCGTCGAAACATTCGCTTTTTTGACCATATCTTTGTCCTCAGCTAAATCACTCTCACCTTTATTTTTTTCAATGCCCACATCAAAATTATCGTCTTGTTTGGTGTCGCTAGAATTTTGGTAAAGATCATCTTTATCTTCTTTATCTTTGGCGTCGGTGTCGTTGCCAACTTCTTTCTCAAAGCCATTTTCATCGGGCAATTTGTCAGGGGAAGGCATTTCGGCTTCACCTAAATCTATACCAGCAGATCCTAGTTGCGACTCCATTCCATCTAAAATTGTTTTGCTTACTAAATCGCAGTACAAAGATATTGCTCTTGAAGCATCATCATTACCTGGAATAGGAAAATCAACTCCATCAGTAGACGAGTTAGAGTCTAATATAGCTACGACCGGTATGCCAATTTTTTTTGCTTCTTTTATTGCTATCGATTCTTTATTTGTATCTATAACGAAAAGCATATCTGGTATGTTTTTCATATCCTTTATACCGCCAAGCGACAGGTTCAACTTTTGATGTTCTTTTTCTATATTAAGCCTCTCCTTTTTTGTAAATAGAGCACGCTGGCTCTCGTCAAAAGCCTCAAGATCCTTTAGCCTTAAAATAGAGTTAGATACGGTATTCCAATTTGTTAATGTACCCCCGAGCCATCTATAGTTAATGTAATACTGAGCGCACTTTGATGCAGCTTCAGCTATCGATTGTTGAGCTTGTCGCTTTGTTCCAACAAATAAAACACTTCCGCCCCTGGCAACCAACTTGTGTATTTCACTCAAAGCGGTATCTAACATGGTCAGCGTTTGAGTAAGGTCTAAGATATGAATTCCATTTCTAGAACCATATATATACTCATCCATTAATGGGTTCCACCTATGAGTTTGGTGCCCAAAATGTACCCCAGCTTCTAAAAGCTGCCTTATGTTGTAGCTTGGTAAATTCATTATATTTTCCTTTTCGGTTTAGCCTTAACGCACACTCCAATTTTGGACCGAAACTTATTCATGCGTTTGCGATTTTGTTAGCTTTTAAGGCATGATAAAACTAATTTCAAGAATTTATTTATTTATTTTAAATGTATATTTTCTAAAATGACGAGATGGTGGAATTTAAAAAAAGAATTTACATATTCGGATGTATTATGTGGGATGTCATAGGGAAGCCTTTTGAGGAAATGAGCACAGGGAAAGATAGCACTGGTTCTATAATTGAGCGGCCTGGAGGTGTCGCTTTCAACGTTGCTCTAGGCCTCTCAAAAATCTTAAATGAAAAAAGTTATGAGTTAAATTTAGTATCAGCAATAGGTGAAAATGAAAGAACTGATATAATATTAAAGGCTCTTAAACAAAACAATATTAATACAAAATATTTAATAATTAATGGCAATCGAAATGACCAGTATTTGTCTATAGAAACAAAAACTGGAGAAATATTTGGATCTATCAATTCCTCAAATACTTTCTTAACGCACCAAAATGAAATAGAAGATAAGTTGTCTGACATATGTAGAGAGCACAAAAAGAGTGATAATGATGCAATTTTTATTTTTGATGGTAATTGCTCTAGAGAGTTTTTGGGCTTAGTAAAAAAGCAGGCATGTAATGATATATTCACTAAATATTTTATACCCGCAAATTACTCAAAGCTAAGTGAGTTTAAAAATAATATATTATTTTTTAAGGGCTTTAATCTTATAATCAATCTTGAGGAGGCCAACATCTTGATCCATTCTAAAAACTTGAAAAATTCGGAGGAAGCGTCAAAAGCTATTTTTGAAAAAATAAAAACTAAAAAATGTTTAACGATTGTAACTGATGGTCCAAACATTGCGTACGGTGTTTCAAATGAAGAAGAAGCAGGAGTACGGCCAAAAATAATAAAAAGCAATACATCAAGATTGGGGGCAGGTGATACGTTTTTTGCCTACTTTCTCTCCTACAAAGAATTAAACCCTGCTGCTAGCCTCAAGAAGAGCTTGAATATTGCAAATAAGAAAACACACATACACTTAAAAGCTAATGATCAAAAGATTTGTAAATAAGAATAAACATATAATTAAATGCTCAAGAGAAGTTTTAGAAGCAATTGATAACAAAATTCCATTGGTAGCTTTAGAAAGTTCTATAGTATCGCATGGAATGCCATACCCCCAATCATTCGAAATGGTTAAAGAGATTGAAAAATTAATAAAAGATGAGGGAGCTCAACCGGCTACTTTAGCGGTGCTAGATGGTAAAATTCAGATTGGTCTAGACCCTGAAGTGTTAGACGCGTTTGCTAAGATGAGAAATGTCGAAAAAGTTTCAAGTAGTAACCTTGATAGCACCATATTTTCAAAGAAACCTGGTGGAACCACAGTATCAGGTTCATTACGAATATGTAAGTTAGCTTCAATTCCCATATTCGTAACTGGCGGAATTGGTGGAGTTCATAGAGACGTTTCTGAAAGTATGGATGTATCTGCCGACCTCCAGGCAATTAAAGACTCTAAAATAATTACAGTTTGTGCAGGTCCAAAAACTATCCTAGACATCTCAAAAACTTACGAGTTCCTAGAAACACTATCAATTCCTTTATTTTCTTACCGACAAAAAAACTTACCTGCTTTTTGGTACCGCGACACCGGTTTGCAATCCACTCTCCGAATAGAGAGCCCGGAGGCAATTGCAAAAATTTTTTCAATTGCAACGAGTACAGACTCCTCAAAAGGGTTCTTGCTTTGTAACCCAATACAAAAAAAGTATTCTCTAGACGAATTGTACTTAGAACCGTTAATATTGAATGGAATTAATGAATTAAAAAAGGCAAATATAACCGGCAAAAAACTTACGCCAAGTTTATTAAGCTATTTGGTAAAGAAGACTAACGGGAAAACACTTCTTTCAAATATCGAACTTGTAAAAAATAATGCTTTACTTGGTGCTAAAGTTGCTAAAGCCCTAAATATTGCTTAAAAAATTTATGGAGCGTTGAAATGGGAAGACTCTTTCAAAAATTACGACGAGATTTTCTTACGGGACTAGTAGTTTTAATACCAATCGTTCTGACAGTTTATTTGGTTTGGAGTGTTATCAGCTTTATTGATAAAGTGGTAATTCCGATCATACCTCCGAAGTATAATCCTCTAGACGTTTTTGAAGTATATATCCCAGGACTTGGTGTTTTTTTGTTCTTGATCGCAACTACTCTTATTGGCTCTTTAGCATCAGGTTTTTTAGGAAGACAGATGATTACGTTAAGTGAGAAAATCCTGTCACGAACACCCGTTATTAGCACTATCTACAACTCAATTAAACAAATTATCCAAGCTGTTTTCAAGCCAGACGGTACTAATTTTAAGCAACCATGCCTCATAGAGTACCCTAGAAAAGGAGTATGGGCAGTAGCTTTTATATCAACCGAAACATTTGGCGAAATTAAGCAAAAAATTAATCTAGGATCTCTAGTCACGGTTTTTTTGCCAACCACACCAAATCCAACGTCTGGATTTATGTTGTTTGTTCCTAAAAATGATATAATTATTCTCGATATGTCAGTTGAAGACGCTGCAAAGCTCATTATTTCTGCTGGACTGGTGATGCCAGAGAAAAGATAAAAAAAAAGTTGGATTTTATTTTTCTTTTAAGTAAACTCATGTTACTGCTCGATAGGTTTCTTGCCTGTATGAAACCTGCCTCAATAACTGGCGTCTTTTTTTAAGGCGCCTTTTTTTTAATAAATTTCTCCATATTTTTCAAAAGGTTATAAGATATATTTAAAAGATTACCTTTTTTTGTTTTTATAAACAATTTTTCATTGGACGGCTTTATGTTGTTTTTATCTGATTCTATAAAAGCCAATAATCCAGCAATATTTTCTACTTTACCTTCTCTGAATTTAATAGTAACACCTTTTGCCCCAACTTCTAGCAATTCAATTTCAAGCAATTTACACTTTTCCTTTATTTTAAGAATATTGGCTAAATTAATAACATCACTAGGCAATTTACCAAATCGATCTATCAATTCTGCAAGCAGCGATTCCAATTGCACTCGATCATCAAAATTTGAGAGCCTACGGTAAAAACTTAACCTTAACCCTGAGTCTTTTATATAGTTCTCGGGAATTCTTGCTGTTACTGGAATTCTTATTACAGGAGCCCAATTTTCTTCAAGATTGGAACCATTAATGTCATGCTTGTTTAACTTTAAAGAGTTGATAGTTTTTTGTAACATTTCTTGATATAATGAAACTCCAATCTCATTCACCTGACCAGTTTGTTCCTCTCCTAAGATATTTCCTGACCCTCTCATTTCCAAGTCTTGAGAAGATAGTGTAACGCCTGATACTAAGGAATTTAACTCTTTAATTAAATTCAAGCGTTTTTTAGCATTTTCAGTTAAGGATGCTTTTTCTTTTGTAACCAAATAGGCAAAGGCTCTTTTATTAGAACGGCCGACCCTTCCTCTTATCTGATACAATTGACTTAAACCGAATAACTCAGCCCTGTATATTATAATTGTGTTTGCTCTTTGAATATCAAGGCCGCTTCCCACAATATTTGTTGAGACAAGAAGATCAAACTGTCCATAGTAAAACGCTGAAATAGTTTTTTCCAACTCTGTGTTACTGGTTTTTCCAGTAGCAACCATATACTGCGCTTCGGGCACAAAGTAGTTAAGAAATTCTTCTATAGGACGTATATCTTTTATTCTCGGGACAACAAAAAATACTTGCCCATCTCTCTTGATCTCGCGCATTATTGCGGATCTTATAGTACCCTGGTCAAAATCGATAACATTTGTTTCAATAGGCATTCTGTTTTTGGGTGGAGTATTAATTAACGACAGATCTCTTATTCCTGAAAAAGCCATTTGAAGAGTTCTCGGTATAGGAGTGGCTGATAAAGTTAAAACATGTACTTTGGGGAATAGAGATTTTAGCTGTTCTTTTTGATTAACCCCGAAACTTTGCTCTTCATCTATAATCACCAAACCGAGATCATTAAACTTGATATTTTTATTGATAACACTGTGTGTTCCAATCAAAATATCAATATCCCCAGTAGAAAGCTCCTTTTCTATTTGATCTATTTCCACTGCCTTGGTTAATCGCGAGAGCATTTTTATTTTAATGGGGTAACCATCAAATCGCTTTTCAAAAATTTCGGCATGCTGTTTCGCTAATAACGTAGTGGGAGCCGCCACCACAACTTGCTTATTCTCTGTTAACATTATAAACGAAGCCCTTATTGCTACCTCCGTTTTCCCAAAGCCCACATCACCACAAATCAACCTGTCCATGGGATTTCCATTAGACAAGTCTTTGACTACATCACTTATTGCTTGCAACTGATCAGGAGTCTCTTCGTAAGGAAACCGATCACAGAATTCTTGAAAAAGATCCTTTTGTAAAGAAATCTTCTTTGTTTTCACAAGTTTTCTTTCTGCGGCGACCTTTATCAATTTTTCAGCGATTAACTTAATTTTATTTTTTGCTGTTGCCTTTCTCATCTGCCAATTTGCAGATCCTAGCTTATCTAACTTTGCATCGGAAAGACCCAACTGTGATATAAGTTCTATATTTTCAACAGGCAGAAATATTTTATCAGAACCTGAATAATTAATTTCAAGGAAATCGTTATTAACCCCATTGATCTCAAAATTTTTAAGCCCCATAAACATCCCAATCCCGTAATCTATATGAACAACAAGATCTTTTATACTCAGTGAATGTAAATCTTCAAAAACAGAGGTTAGTTTGCGAACCTTTGCAGCCCGTCCACTTCTTAATTTGCCTCCAAAAACTGCTTTTTCGGTTATAATTTCAAACTGAGATGTTGAAAACCCTGTGTCTAACTGAGACACTGTATAGTAAATTTGCCTAGGAGAGTCATATATCTGATTAATGTTATCTATTTTTCTCACAATGTTTAAATTATGCTCCTTTAATACACTGATAAGTCTTTTTATTGATCCTTCAGAATGACCTGATATAACCATTGAACGTTTTTTCACCCGCTCCTTTAAATACTTTACTACCTCGTTAAATAGAGAAATGTCTTGTTTATTTCGTTCTACTGCAAAATCTTTAGTAGAAGAATATGTTGTTTTTAATTTATTTGAAACAATACGATCAATTTTATTAATATGATAAAAACGAATAGCTTTTCTAAATGCCGACGGAGACAGGTAATGGGAAGAAGGCTCCAATACAGAGAGTTTATTGTCATTATTGCTAATAGCCTTCAGATCAAAATTTCTGTTCTCAACTATCTGCTCCCATTTATTCTCAACCATTTGTTGAAGATCGTTATCATATGATAATGAGGCTCCGCTAAAAACTGAAAATATTGGTTCTAGTTTTGGATTAAATAAAGGTAGCCAATGCTCTATTCCTTCAACCAATACTTTGTCTGAAATTGAATTATAAACTCTATCATTCGTTTTTATTGTACCTATAGATCTTCGATAATTTTGCCTAAATATATCAATCGATTGCTCATCCAATATTATCTCCGATACTGGAAATATTTTTACATTATTTACCGATCCGTTGGATCTCTGACTCGATGGATCAAAAGTTCTTATTTTTTCTAACTTCGTTCCAAAGAAATCTAGCCTGATGGGATATTTTACTTCGGGTACAAATATATCAAGTATACCTCCCCTAACAGCATATTCTCCCACTGAATATACGTTCTCTTGCCTTGAATAACCAATTTTTTCAAGCCATTCAATAAGTCTCAAAAAATCGACTTCTTGATTTATATCAAGAGAAAAGCTTTTTACACTACTCTCTGTAACAGGAACAATTTTCTGCAGGATGCTATCAATTGACATTAAAATAATTTTACGATTTTTACTTTCCCTTCTTGAGGCCCTAAGAGCGCTATACCTTTTAGATACAAGTTCTTTTCTAGGGGAAATATTGCTATAAGGAAAACAGTCCCAGGACGGATAAACTATTACATCTAATTCATTATTAAAAAATTTAAGGTTATCAGAAAACTGTTTCAACTCTCCTTCACGACTAAGAAGGTGTATATGCGTATATTTATCAGAAACTTCAAATATCTTTGACAGAGCGAAAGCTTGAAATTCCTTGCTGTAATTTTCAATAAATTTATTTTTCATTCAATTTCTCTAATAAAGTTATTGCTGATTAAAAGAATAAAAACTACACTATTTTTAAAATTTTTATTGGCAAGGATAATTATGATATTAAGTAGCTTTCCCAATAGAAGGGGAAGAAGATTAAGGCAGAATAGTCATATTCGAGCCTTAATAAGAGAGACAAGCCTAAGTAAGTCTGATCTGATTTGCCCCATATTTGTGAGAGAAGGAGAAAATATCATTGAGAAAATTCCTTCGATGCCTGGAGTATACAGATATTCAATAGATACTCTGATTACCTATGTTGAGAAATTAATTAGTTGTGGAATATTGACTATAGCACTGTTTCCATTAACGCCATCCGATAAAAAATCTTCTAGTTGTGAAGAAGCTTGGAATCCAGAAAACTTAGTAAATATTGCAACACGGCAACTAAAACAAAATTTCCCTGAGCTTATTATAATGCTAGATGTAGCTCTTGACCCTTATAATTCTGATGGCCACGATGGGCTTCTTGTTGAAGGAAAAATAATTAATGATGAAACCTTAGTCGCTCTAGAAAAACAAGCATTGGTACAAGCTCAAGCAGGAGCAGATATACTTGGTCCTTCTGATATGATGGACGGAAGGATAAAAGCTATAAGATTAGCGCTTGAAAAAAAAGGTTTTAACGACACGCTAATTATGTCATATGCAGCAAAATTTGCCTCAGCTTTCTACGGACCATTTAGAGATGCAGTTGGAGCAAAAGGGTTGCTAAAGGGTGACAAAAAAACTTATCAAATTGACCCATCAAATAAGGAAGAGTCGTTGCGAGAAGTTGGAGAGGATATATTAGAGGGAGCAGATATGGTTATGGTTAAACCGGGGATGCCATATCTCGACATCATTTCAGAGGTAAAACAAAAATTTAACTTTCCAACGTTTGCTTACCAGGTTTCTGGAGAATACTCAATGTTGAGAGGTGCAATTGAAAATAATTGGCTTGAAAAAGATAAGACAATCATTGAAAGCCTTACTTGTTTTAAAAGAGCAGGTTGTGATGGTATTTTGACATATTTTGCACCAGAAGCTGCAAAAATTTTAGATGAAAATAGTAAATAATAAAATGATTAAAAACATACTAATAAACAAAATAAGGACCAATATTTTTTTGTCGATTATCACTTTTTTTCTATTATCATGTCAGACTACAGACCAAAAGAACAGCGGTAGCGTTATCAACAGAGATGCCGAGTTTGTTTTACAAAATTTATTTGAAATTGATCCCGACACAATAAGCATATACAAAAATGCCCCGGCAACACTTATTATACCGAAAATTACTAAAGCAGGGCTTGTGCTTGGTGGTGCATATGGTGAAGGAGTTCTACGAATAAATGAGGCACCAGTTGATTATTATTCATTGGCCTCTGCCTCATACGGCCCGCAAATAGGAGCTAAACAATATTCCAATATCATTTTTTTCATGACAGAAGAAGCTTTACAAAAGTTCAGAGTTAAAGATGGCTGGGAGCTGGGAGCTGATGCTGAGGTGGTATTCAGAAACAAAGGTTATTCAATAGGCGTTAGCTCCAAAACAATCTCTAAACCTGTCTATGCTATAGTATTTGATCAAAGAGGTCTCTTAGCAGGCACCTCATTAGTTGGAGCAAAGTTTTCAAGATTGATTAGGTAAGATACTCAGCTATCAAACCTTGTCAAAAGACTCGAAGTATCAAATTTAGAGCCACCATTTCTTTGAACTTCAGAATAGAATTGATTTACTATCGAAGTTATAGGCAATGATATGTCATTATTACCAGCGTGATCGAGGCATATTCCGAGGTCTTTTCTCATTAGTTTTACAGCAAAACCAAAATCAAATTTACGATCGACCATTGTCTCTCCTCTGTTAGTGAGCTGCCAACTCCCAGCTGCACCTTGAGAAATTGCACCCAATACCTTCTTAGTGTCTAACCCGCTCTTTTCGGAAAAAGAAATTGCCTCAGAAAGAGCTTGAATAAGTCCTGCAATGCAGATTTGATTAACCATCTTGGCTAATTGCCCTTTTCCTGGTCCTCCAATTAAAGTGATATTTTTCGCGTACGCTCTTATTATTGAATTTATTCTATCAAATATTAAATTTTCACCACCAATCATTACCGTCAATTCCCCCTTTAGAGCACCAACTTCTCCTCCTGACACAGGAGCGTCTAAAAAATGTATGTTGTACTTTTTCGCGACTTCCGACAGCTCGATAGCGATGTCAGATGATGTTGTAGTATGATCAACAAACACGCTACCGGCTTTCATTCCTGAGAAAGCTTTATCATGCCCTAAAGTTATATCTCTCAAATCCGAGTCATTGCCAACACAACTAAAGACTATATCGCTATCTGCAACAGCTTCACTTACAGAAGTGGAATAATTTCCAGCATATTTTTTAATCCACAACTTTGATTTTTCTTCTGATCTATTATAAACCGTTACTTTGTACCCCTGGTTTGAAAGATGCCCTGCCATTGGGAAGCCCATTACCCCTAATCCAATAAAGGTTATTTTTTTCATAACTTAATCCTAAATAATTGAACAATAATGTCAGTATAATATAATCTTACTTGTTAAAAAAGTTGATATAATGAAAATACTCCTCAAAGCCTTGCCATTTCTATTCATGGCATTGACCTTCATTTTTCTGATAACCTCAGGATTTTTCTTTTATTTAAGTTACCAATCCTTACCAAACTATAATAAGAATTTGTATTCTACTGATATTAAATCAAAAGTGTTTATAAAACGCGACTCGTATGCAGTTCCACACATAAAAGGCAGCAACGATCAAGAAACATTTTTTGGGTTGGGATACGCGCATGCACAAGAACGACTTTGGCAGATGACTTATCTTAAACGCTTATCCCAAGGTCGTTTATCTGAGATTGGAGGTCAAGATACAGTACTTCTCGACTCATTTATGAAATCTGTAGATCTACAAATATTAGCAAAGCAGATATATCAGAACTTACCTACAGACTTACAGAATATTTTATCATTCTATTCAAAGGGAGTTAATTTTAGACTGGAAGAAATCCAAAATAAGGGGTTAGGGCGTGGGTCTCCAGAGTTCTTTTTTCATTCTCCTGAGGTAACTCCATGGAGCCCTATAGACTGTTTGACTATATTTAAATTAATTGAATTTATGTCTTCTAATAAAATATTAACAGAAATAGAGCATACATCTTTACTGTTTTCCAGTGCAGCTGACAGTAAATTGAACCATTTGATAAGTGACTCAACCCTTCTGCGTTCAAAACTTGGTGAAGTAAGATCAAAAATAAATGAAAGGAAGCTTAACATAGAAAAAGAACAAAACCATTTTACCCAATCCAATTTTTTTACCCCCCAAAACGCCGGATTTTATTCTAACGTATTTGCAGCAGATGGTAGCAGAACAGCTTCAAAGAAATCCCTAATACTAGCAAATTTATTCCTGCCTTTATCTTCACCATCATTATGGATGCTCGCCCATCTTGATCTCTCGGGAAGTTCAGTTGTAGGAGCAACAATCCCAGGCATACCGATAATTTTTTCTGGAAAGAACGATAGGTTGGCATGGGGGGCCTCTTTTTCATTCATAGACGATCAAGATCTTTATTTTGAAAAGATAAACCCTGAAAATAAAGAAGAATACCTTTCACCTTTGGGGTACAAACGATTTACGATTCAAAAAAAATTAATAAAGGTAAAAGATAGCTCTACAGTCAGTTTCTCAGTGAGGAGAACTGAAAATCGCGTAATAATTCCTCATCAAATATATGGAATGCAATCTTTAGTTCCTAATGGTTTTCGTATTTCTCTAGCTTGGTCAGGGTTTAACAAAAATGATAAGACTCTCGAGACTTTTATAAAGTTAATGTCTGCCAAAAAATTTGATGAATTTAAAGCTACTATGCCGCTTAATAATAGCTTCAATTTAATTTTAGTTATTGCTGAAGAAACAGAAATACATTCTGTTTTTCTAGGGAATGCGCCTAAAAGGGCACAGGGAAATGAAACAAACGGACTGGTAATTACACCTGGCTGGAAGTTTTTAAATCAATGGCTACCAGAATTGAAGGAAGAAGATAAGCTAATTACTCTTTCTAATAAAAATGGCGTAATTTTGAACACAAATAATAGCTTTTTAAAAGAAGGCTCACAAAATCATTTAAGTTTTAACTGGGGAGATGAACAAAGACTTCTTAGAGCAACTAAAATGCTTAATAATAGAGAGTTTCATAGTTCTGAAAGCTTTAAGGAAATGCAAAATGATTTTGTTTCTGAACCTGCTCGTACTTTATTACCTCTTATGGGAAAAGAACTTTGGTTTCAGTATGACAATAATGATCCAGATGACATCAATGACATCAAGACCCGTAGCCTTGAGCTTCTAACAAATTGGAATGGTGATATGATGACGGGCTCACCTGAGCCACTCATTTATGCAACATGGGTTGAAACATTTAAAAAAATGCTTCTTGAAGATGAATTGAATTTTAACTTTTTCTCTTTAAACACCATCAGTCCACTCTTTTTAGAAAAAGTACTTAGAAATTACGAAAACGCTGGTACCTGGTGTGATATAAAACATTCTGATAACATCGAAACATGTGCTGAATTGTCTAAAAAATCACTTACAAAAAGTCTTCGGAAATTAAAAGACGCTTATGGAGCTGATGTGGACAAATGGAGATGGGGCAACGAGAGAAGAATTAAGCACCCTTCTTACTCTGTAGGCGGCACTCTAATTCCAAAGTTCTTACTAGAAATATCGACTGAGATACCTGGAAATACTCATACTTTAAATTCAACCAAGTTAATTGACCGCTCTATAAACGGAGAAGCAAAGTCTAGTTCATTTAAAATGATAATCGATTTTTCTTCACCAAATAAAAACATGTTCATTCTTTCTTCTGGACAAAGCGGCCATATGATATCACGACATTATGATGATCAAACAAATCTCTGGAAAAATGGTAAGTATTTATATTTATCTGGAACTAGGGGTGTAATATTAGGTGGATCGAAGGGGGAGATTATAATCAATCCTCCTTTAACCGAATAGTTTTTTACATTTTTTTAACGAGTCAATAAGTGTATCGATTTCCTGCGCAGTATTGTACAAAGCCAGGCTTGATCTACAAGTAGCAGGTACTCCAATGAAATTCATTAAAGGTTGTGCGCAATGATGACCAGACCGAACTGCGACACCATTTGTATCTAATATTGTAGCTATATCATGTGCATGCGCATTTCCTTGCATAGAGAAAGAAAAAATAGCAAGGTTATCTTTATGAAAACAATGTCGAACCAACCAATCCAGCTTTTCTAACTCAGTTCTTGTATATTCCGATATTGACTTTTCATACTCTAAAACTGATTTTCTATCCAGATCCTGGATAAAGTCTATAGCTGCACCAAGACCAATTATTTCTGCAATCCCTGGTGTACCAGCCTCAAATAAAAACGGAGCCTCATTATATGTTACATCGTCCTTTGAGACATTTCTTATCATCTCTCCTCCCCCTAAAAATGGTACCATTTCGGATATTCTTTTTTTATTTACATAAAGAACTCCCGTACCAGTTGGCGCAAAAATTTTATGCCCTGTAAATGTGTAAAAGTCGCATCCGATGGCGTCGACATCGACTTCTAAGTGAACAATAGCTTGGGAGCCGTCTATTACACTCACTATTCCCCTTTCCTGCAACTCTTTGCATAAATTCTTAACATCAATAATAGAACCAAAGACATTAGACATATGGGTTATGCATACCATTTTTGTTTTTGACGAAATTTTTGTGTTGATCATATCAATTGAGATTTGACCATTTTCGTCTGGATCAACCCAAATAAGTTTTATACCTTTTCGAGCTCTTAAAAAATGCCAGGGAACTATGTTAGCATGATGCTCTAATGTAGTGAGAATAATCTCGTCACCTGGTCCAAGATTTTGATAAGCCCAAGCATATGAAATCAAATTCAATGCCTCGGTAGAACCAGATGTAAATACTATCTCTTCTTGGTAAGCAGCCCCTACGAAATCCTTAACTTTTCCTCTTACTGCCTCAAAGTTCTCAGTTGCTAGGTTCGACAAAAAATGTAACCCTCTATGAACATTTGAATACTCATTCTGATAACAGTTTTTGACAGCTTCTATCACTGAAATAGGTTTTTGTGAGGATGCACCGTTATCTAAATAAACTAATGGCTTACCATTGACTTTTTTAGATAGTATTGGGAATTCTTTCCTGAATTCGGATACTTCAAACATTAGACTGATTTCCAATTAAAAAATATTGCAGAATTGATACAAAAATCATGAATAAAGATCCCATAGTTAACGAAACAGTAACAGCGCCCAAAAATGCGGTTAATAGGACGCTCTTAAATTTATATAGTATCGACACTACATAAGACAATGCCCAAATAAACCATAGCAACTCAAAAAACCTCAATATATAATATAAATCAAATGAAAAAACTAAAGACAAAACCTGGGCAAATTTAAAAACAAAGGTTACTAAAAATAAGCATAATACATTTTTTCCTAATTCCTCTACACTCACCTTTTGCTTAGAAAAGTTACTAAAAAATAGAATAGACCCCATTACTGAAATAATAAAAATTAGCTCAAAGGCGAACATGCTTAAAGGATTGAAAATGACGGACAAAGAATTATTTTCAAGTAACTTTGAGGCATTCTCAGATGATCTAAAGATCAGTTTGTCTAAGGAAGAATTTAACAAAGATGTAGTAGCTGCAACAAAAAAAGCTCCTTCGACAATAGTGTTTAATTTTAATTTTAATGGGCTCAATGTTTCTGGAAGATTAGCTGGCTTTTTTAGGCTCACAAATAGTATCTGCTTAAAGTTCATTAGTTTTCAGTTTCCTTAGCTAAAATTTAAAAGAGTAACAGGAATAATATAAAAACTGGTAATGATTAAAGTGAAACGGTTTCTATTCTTAAAATTTGATGCAAAACTCAGTATTCTTGAGAAAATATATACCACAAATAATTCAGATAAAATAACTAAAGCAAGCTCAATAGAGCCACTAGTGAAAACTTTCATAATACTAACAAGTAGAATTATTATAGTCGATAAGGACAGAGACCAAAACAGAGCTAATCTTGTTTGAAAACTCGAAGACACAGCTCCGAAAATTTTTAATGCTAAATGAAGAATGAAGCTAAAGACATACATAAATATAGGAAGAAAAAAAAGATAAGAAACTACTACAGCCGTTATAACAGACATATAAGGCGCCTCCTGAACTTTACTAGTGACCTGTATCAGTTGTGATAATAGCAAGATAAAACAAGTAAAATAAATGAGCGGGAGTAATTGACTCTCTTTTTTTCTTAATCTAATTTGTTCGGTAATAGAGGCGTCCAAGTCACTAAAAGCTAAGAAAATAGAAATAAAAAAACTTCGATTGATTTTCGTGAGCTTATTCATTGAAAAAGCTTGAGATCCAGTTTTCAATATAGTTACTCAGCGCTGCTTTAATATCTTCACTCTCGATCTCTTCTAATGCTTCTGAGATAAAGGCAATCACCAACATCTCCTTAGCTTTACTTTTGTGGACACCTCTACTTAGCAGATAAAACAAACTTTCTCTGTCAAGGGAGCTGGATGTAGATCCATGTGAGCAAATAACGTCATCAGCATAAATTTCTAGTTCTGGTTTGCAAAAAAACTTAGAGTTTTCGCTTAACAAAAGAGATCTACTTGATTGATACCCATCGGTCTTTTGAGCCTCAGGTGCGACGTAGATTTTACCTCGAACTATTGAGGTACAGTCGTTTTCAAGCACTGACTTAAAAACTTGCCTGCTTTTACATTCAAAACCGTTATGGTTTATTAATACATTCTCGTCGCTGAAATGATTTTTTTTATTTAGTAAGCTTACATTTGCAATTGAGGTATTTATGCCTTTACCATTTAAATGCAACTCAATTTCTGTTCTAGTTGCCTTTGTATTCAGCTTCAACCCAAAATGATTGAAAGATGAATTCTCGGCCATATCACAGAACTTATGACAGATTTTTGGAAAAATATTATTTTCTCCAGTAAAATCTAAGTAATTTAATTTAGCATTTTTCTCCAAATAAATTTCAGTTACTGTATTAAAAACAGAAAGATTGTTTCCCGTTTCTATTATGGTAACTTCAACATTTTCTTTAATAACAATTAGATTTCTTTGAAAACAATTGCTATTGGAGGTATTAGTTTTATTATGGATTACGAGTGGGTTTTTTAAACAATCTGAAAAACTGAGAGCAAACCCAACTTTAGGATCCAGAGTATTATCTCTTGCTAAAGGGCGAGGAATACGTTTTTGAGATTTTTCTTCAAGCCTACCAAAGTAATTTTTGGCAAAAGATTGTTCGTCAGCAATCACATCCATAATGCTTGAAATCTGATTGCTTTGCTTGTTCATAAATTCCAGATTGTCCCCATGAATAGTCAAGTCAGGTTCATATAAACAAGTTCCTTTTTGTTTGTTAATATCTGTATCAGAGCTATCGTAAACAAAATCAGATACTATGTCTAAGTTACTCTTTCTCCAATATTCCGATCTGCGGCTAATTTTCTCAATTTTTGAACTATTACTCCTAAATTCTTGTTGTAAAGAATTATACCAACCACTTATATCTACATGACTCAATGTTTTTCCTTACCCAATTACAAGAAGTCTTTATAACCTGTTTCTTCAACATGAAGAGCAAGATCTTTATCACCAGTATCTACTATTCTCCCATCAACCAAAATATGAACAAAATCTGGAACTATGTAATTTAAAAGTCGTTGGTAGTGGGTAATAACTAGGAATGAACGCGAAGATGACGAAAAGTTATTCACTCCCTTCGAAACTAATTTCATAGCATCAACATCCAAACCACTATCTGTTTCATCTAAGATTACAAATTTAGGTTCAAGTAAACACATTTGCAGTATTTCATTACGTTTTTTCTCTCCCCCCGATGCACCTACATTAACTGGACGCTTCATCATTTCGTCACTAATTTCTAAATCTTTTGCTATGGCACGTACAAGCTTTAAAAAGTCTGCGGCATTAAGCTCTTCTTGGCCTCTTGTTTTTCGTTGCGAGTTTAAAGCGGTTCTCAGAAAGTTCATATTACCAACTCCAGGTATCTCAATCGGATATTGAAATGCCATAAAAATCCCGAGTGCCGCTCTTTCCTCTACTTCAGCTTCTAATAAGTTTCTTCCTTCAAAGGTAACACTACCACTATCAACCGTGTATCCATCTTTCCCGGCAAGAACACTAGAAAGTGTAGATTTTCCAGACCCATTTGGCCCCATTATGGCGTGAAACTCACCAGGATTAATAGAAAGAGATAAACCCTTTATTATTTGTTTTTCTTCCTCCTCCAAAGAAACTTTTAGATTATCAATTTTTAGCATGTTAACCAACAGAGCCTTCCAAAGAAATTGCTACCAATTTTTGTGCCTCCATTGCAAACTCCATAGGAAGCGATTGTAGTACCTCCTTACAAAATCCATTAACGATTAAGGCTATGGCATCTTCTTCTCCGATACCCCTTTGCATACAATAAAAGAGTTGATCTTCATCTACCCTTGATGTGGTAGCCTCATGCTCCGCTCTTGCACTACTATTATTTACCTCAATGTAGGGCACGGTATGTGCACCACACTTGTTACCAATAAGTAGACTGTCACATTGGGTAAAGTTTCTGGAATTTTTTGATCTACCTCCAATTTGCACTAAACCTCTGTAGGTATTTTGAGCTTTTCCAGCACTAATTCCCTTGGAGACAATTCTGCTATTTGTGTTTTTACCAAGATGTATCATCTTAGTACCTGTATCGGCTTGTTGCATATTATTTGTAATAGCTATTGAATAGAATTCTCCAGACGAATTATCCCCTTTTAAGACGCATGATGGATACTTCCAGGTTATAGCAGAACCGGTCTCAACCTGTGTCCACATGACTTTAGATTTTGTTCCTCGACAATCTGCTCGTTTAGTAACGAAATTATAGATACCTCCAACTCCGTTCTCATCGCCTGGAAACCAATTTTGTACTGTAGAATATTTAATTTCCGCTTCGTCAAGGATCACTAGCTCTACAACGGCAGCATGCAACTGGCTCTCATCCCTTTGTGGCGCAGTACACCCTTCCAAATAACTTACGTAGGAGTTATCGTCTGCTATAATCAATGTTCTTTCAAATTGTCCAGTGTTTTCAGCGTTTATTCTAAAGTAGGTCGACAACTCCATAGGACATCTTACTCCTTTAGGAATGTACACAAATGATCCATCAGAAAAAACAGCAGCATTGAGGCAAGCAAAAAAGTTATCTGATATTGGTACAACAGATCCTAGGTATTTCTTAACTAAGTCAGGATATTCCTTTATGGCTTCCGATATTGAACAAAATATAACCCCAGCAGATTTTAACTCTTCTTTAAAGGTTGTTCCAACCGATACACTATCAAAAACCGCATCAACGGCAACCTTACGGTCTGTTGACCCAGACTCAGCATTTTCTTCGATTACTCCAGCGAGTTTCTTCTGCTCAGTTAACGGAATTCCTAGCTTAGAGTACGTTTCTAGAAGTTTAGGATCTACTTCTTCCAAACTCTTTGGCTTCTCCTTCATGTTCGCAGGTCGTGCATAATAATACTGGTTTTGAAAATTGATTTCAGGAATTTTTAATAGTGCCCAATCGGGCTGTTTAAGCTTCTTCCATCTATTGTAAGCCTTAAGTCGCCAATCAAGCATCCACTTAGGTTCATTGTTTTTTTTTGATATGAGCCTAACGATGTCTTCATTTAGACCCAGCGGAGCATACTCAGTCTCAATATCTGTGGAAAATCCGTATTTATATGTTTCTCCTACGGATTTGACGGCAGAAATCGTTTCTTTATCAATAGCTTCTCTAATTTCATAATTGTCTGTCATAATTCTATTTTCCGTGTCAATTGATGCCTTGAATATAATTGTTTCCATGAGAAAATAAAGGCTTCAATATCACTTTTTTTTGTGTTAGGTCCCAAGGATACCCTTAATGAACAGCTTGCTAAATCTTCCCTATATCCCATTTCCCTTAATAAACTTACTTCACTCAATTTCCCAGACGAACATGCCGTTCCTGAAGAAACACTAAACCCTTCAAGATCTAATGCAATCACTTGACTCTCCCCTTTCCAACCAGGAGTAATAATGCAAGACGTATTGGGTAGTCTCTTCTCTTTCTCACCAACGATTATACTACTTTTTGATATTTCTCTTACTTCATTTTCCAACATATTTCTTAATACTTCAATTTCTTGCCATACACCATTCTTAACTAAATTAAAGGAATAAGCCAACGCTTCAGAAAATGCTGCAATAAGAGCAAAATTTTCGGTCCCTGCTCTTAATCCAAACTCTTGGTTTCCACCTAAAACGGTAGGCTCAATTAAATTCTCATCCTCTACAAAAAGTATACCAACTCCCTTTGGCCCACAAACCTTATGAGAGGCTAAGAATAGTGCCTGTGGTCGCATTTCATTAAAATTACAATCGATTTTGCCAACAGCCTGTACTGCATCAGTACATGTTATGCCTTTTGGTACTTTTTGTAATATACCAGTCTCAGAATTAGCAATTTGTAATGCCTGATTGTTTTCCTGTTCTGTTAATGAAACAAGGCCATTTTCCATTACCGGAATAGAAACATCACACCACATTTTAACACAATCGTGTTCAATAGCTGAACATGATATTTTTTTATTATGCAAGAATAGGGCTGCAGCCTCTGATGCTCCAGAAGTAAAAATTATTGTACCCTCTTTAAGATCCAGAAGATCCCTCACCTCATCTCTTGAACTCTCTATGATATTCTTTGCTTCCCTACCTTCAGAATGGACGGAGCTCGCATTACCTATCAACTCCAAATTTGCGATTAAGCTTTTGCGAGAATTTTCACACAATAAAGAGCTCGCATTCCAATCAAAATAACGTCGACCATTTTGTAAGAGCGTCATTAAGCTTTTTCAAAACTTGATACTGCTTGACATGGCTCCATGGAATCCGAAGCAACATCTTCTAGTGAAATATTGTGAAGGAACAAATGAACTTGAGACGAAAATTGCTCCCAGAATTTTTCAGTTAAATCTAACTCTAAGGGTTTTGGTGAAATATTTGTTTCATATCGATTTTCGCTTGAAACAGCAGCAAAATTCTCATCAACGGCCTCCATTATGTTATGTATACGTATATTTTTTGGGTGTATATTAAGACTAAAGCCACCTGACGCCCCTCTCGAAGCTCTTACCAGATTGGCTTTACGTAATTTCATGAAAAGTTGCTCTAGGTAGGTTTGAGATATGCCGAGTTTGTTAGAAATCTCAGCTACTGATACCTTTGAACTGAAATCTTTTCTAGCAATATATGCCATTGCTATCAAAGCGTATCTGCCTTTTGTACTAAGTTTCATACCTTAAATATAATTTAAATCCTATTTATACTTAAAATAGCTTGACTTAGAGGTCAAGCAATTAGTAACTGTATGATATTGATAAGTATAGGATCTTCAATGCCCGAAGTAAACATATCAGGTCCAAGCGGCAGGCTTGAAGGTAGATTCCATCCTCAAAAAAATGAAGATGCTCCCGTAGCTATAATATTACACCCGCATCCGAAGTTTGGTGGCACTATGAATAACCGAGTTGTTTACAATCTTCACTATTGTTTTTTTAATCTTGGGTTTTCGTGTTTAAGATTTAATTTTAGAGGTGTTGGCAAGAGCGAAGGAGAATTTGATGATGGGTTAGGGGAATTGGCGGATGCAGCGTCAGCTTTAGATTTTCTACAAGCAAATTCACCAAATTCAAGCGGTTGCTGGGTAGTTGGTTTTTCTTTTGGTTCTTGGATAGGTATGCAGCTATTGATGAGAAGACCGGAAATAAGTGGTTTTATATCAGTATCACCTCCCGCCAATACATACGACTTTAGCTTCTTAGCTCCCTGCCCTTCTTCAGGGCTGATTATAAATGGCAGTTTAGATCGCCTCGTACCTCCATCTGATATAAAGAATTTATCAGATCGACTAAAACTTCAAAAAGGGATCAAAATTTCTCACAAAGAGGTTGAAGGCGCTGATCATTTTTTTACCAATTTTGAAGAAGAAATGACAAAGGCCGTTAGTGAGTATCTTGCTACTAGGTCAGATTTATAAATTATTGTGGGTTGATGTTAAAAAGTAATATTCTGAATAATTTAAAAACACGTGGCTTTATTAATGACTGCACTGATTTAAGGGGCCTCGATAACTTATTGAGCTCTTCAAAAGTAACCTGTTATATTGGGTACGACGCTACTGCTTGCTCCCTTCATGTAGGCCATCTTATGAATATAATGATGCTAAGATGGTTCCAAAAAGATGGTCACAGGGTGATTACTTTGTTAGGTGGCGGCACTACAAAAGTAGGAGACCCTTCGTTTAGAAAAACTGAGCGACCATTGATAGATGACAAAATAATTAATACCAATCTACTAAGCCTCAAATCAATATTTTCAAAATATATAAAATTTTCATCAAATTTTCCTCATGCACTTATGCTGAATAATGATGAATGGCTGAGTAAGCTTAACTATTTGGATTTTCTCAGGGATACTGGAAAGCATTTTTCAATAAATAGAATGCTTAGCTTTGACTCAGTTAAAAGCAGACTACAAAAAAATGACCCTTTAAGCTTTCTAGAATTCAATTACATGATATTACAAGGCTACGACTTTTACAAACTGAACCAAGACTATCAATGCATTCTTCAGATGGGCGGATCTGATCAATGGGGTAATATAGTCAACGGAATTGAGTTAACTAGGCGTATGAACGGCAATAAACTTTTTGGCCTAACTTCACCACTGTTAACAAACTCTTCTGGTCAAAAGATGGGAAAATCGTCTAGTGGCGCTGTTTGGCTAAACGAAGAAAATCTCTCACCTTATGAGTTTTGGCAATTTTGGCGGAATTGTGATGATGCTGATATAGAAAAATTTCTTCTTCTTTTTACTGAATTCTCGATTGACAAAATCAAACAGCTGACTTCTGGGAAGGGTCATCGCCTAAATGAAGCAAAAATAGTTTTGGCAAACGAGGTTACGACACTATGCCATGGAAAAATAAAGGCCGATGAAGCATTTGAAACATCAAAAGCGGTATTTAGTGAAAATATTGGGTCCTCTAAACTACCTACAATCGAGGTCAATGCTAAAGATTGTCCTGAACGTATCTCTATCACTCAACTAATGACACTTTCAGGAATGGTGAAGTCTGGGAAAGAAGCGAAGCGATTAGTAAACGAAAATGCAGTGAAGCTAGAAGGAAGGGTGGTAACAGACATTACCGAGAAGTTTGAGATAATTAATTTTTCCGATCCTCAGAAACTTTCAATAGGGAAAAAGAAACATTTCAACATCGTCATTTTCTAATCTTAATTGTCAAGGTAAACCTTTTTCATAAAGTCGGGATTGTCGACAGTACCATTTCTTTTCAAATCACCTCTCTTTATTTTTGATAACACCTCCATTCCAGAACTAACCCTACCAAAGACAGTGTAATTATTGTTTAAATGAGGAGCAGGCTGAAACATGATAAAAAATTGACTATTAGCAGAATTTGGGCTTTGTGATCGTGCCATGCCAACAATACCTTCGACAAAGGCCATATCAGAAAATTCAGATGGTAAGTCCGGCAATGAAGAGCCTCCTCTACCAACTAGCTCAGGATTAAATGCTTGCGTTTTTCCAAACTTCACATCACCCGTTTGAGCCATAAAGCCTTCGATTACTCTATGGAATACTACGCCATCGTATGCGCCTAAATTAACCAAAGTTTTAATTCTTTCGACATGCAAGGGAGCCAAATCCGGCAGCAGTGTTATTTCAATTTTTCCACTAACTTCACCTCCTACTTCAATCACGAGATTTTCTGCAAAAGCGCACCTACAGATGAGTATGCAAAAAAATATATTTATAAGAACTTTTTTAGAAAAAATATATCTAAACATTTTTAATTGTCTTTATGAAATCTGGGTCATCAACCTTTCCATTATCCAATTGATCACCTTTTTTTATTTTATCTACTACGTCCATACCTTTCAAAACTTTTCCCCAGACCGTATATTGGTTGTTTAAATGCATACTATCTTCAAGCATAATAAAAAACTGGCTATTAGCAGTATTTGGGTTTTGTGATCGAGCCATACCCACAATACCCCTAACAAAAGGCTCAGAAGTGAATTCGGCTTCTAGATCAGGCAAGTCCGAACCCCCCATTCCAACGCGATCACTTTGTAGGCCATTTTTCAAAGAACCGTACTGACCGTCACCTGTTTGAGCCATAAAGCCCTCAATTACTCTATGAAATACAACTTCATCAAAGTATTTTTTTTTGGATAACTCCAATATTCTTTCGCAATGCTTTGGAGCAAGATCACTGAGCAATTCTATTACAATATTCCCTTTATTCGTTTCCAAAACTATATTCTTTTTGGCACTTTTTTTAGTTACCTTTTTTTTCTTTAATGCCATCTTTAATCCTTTTTTTAGTTTTTAAATTTACTATTAATCGCAAAGGCAATGTCTTCAGTTACAAATTTGTCTATGTTACCGCCTAGCTTAGCAATTTCTTTTACCAATCTTGATGCAATGGCTTGACAACCTGCATCTGCCATCAAGAAAACTGTCTCTATTTTATTGTCTAAAACTCTATTCATTCCAACCATCTGGAACTCATACTCAAAATCTGATACCGCTCTTAAACCCCTTATTAATATCGAAGCGCCCACGTCTTTTGCGCACTCTATTAGTAAATTTTTGAAAGGATGTACCACAATATCCACTCTCAATGGCTTTAAATTAGCTATCTCTTTTTCGACCAGTTGCACTCTTTCTTCTAAAGAAAATAGAGGACTCTTATCATTATTTATAGCCACTCCTATTACCAATTTGTCAACGAGGGTTGAGGCCCTAGTAATTATATCTATGTGACCAAGTGTTAAGGGGTCAAAAGTGCCTGGGTACAATCCTACTCGCATTTAAGTTTTCCTTCTTTTTAGAGCTCTTTATCAAATCACTTTGAAACAATAGGACGTAAAAATGCTCCTGTAAAACTTTCTTTCACTGTCGCTATATGTTCAGGTGTACCATGACAAACTACTTCACCACCTTTATCTCCGCCTTCTGGTCCAATATCAATTACGAAGTCAGCTGTTTTGATTACATCCAAATTGTGTTCAATAACAATAACTGTGTTACCTTTCTCTACAAGCTCATGCAGAATTTCAAGTAGTTTTTTAATATCATGAAAGTGTAATCCAGTTGTAGGCTCATCTAAAATATACAACGTCGATCCTGAGCTTCTTCTAGCGAGTTCTTTTGCAAGCTTTACCCTCTGGGCCTCTCCTCCTGACAGAGTTGTCGCCTGTTGACCGACTTTAATATACCCTAGGCCAACTCTTTTAAGGGTTGACATTTTCTCTCTAATCGAAGGCACTGCTTTGAAAAAATCTTCAGCTTCGTTTACTGTCATTTCCAAAACATCTGAAATATTTTTATCCTTGAATTTAATTTCAAGCGTTTCTCTATTGTACCTCTTACCAAGACATTGGTCGCATTCCACATAAACATCAGCAAGAAAATGCATCTCTATCTTGATTAGTCCATCACCTTGACAAGCCTCACACCGCCCACCTTTAACATTAAAAGAAAAACGTCCAGGCATATACCCTCTTGCTTTTGACTCTGGTAAGCCCGTAAACCAATCCCTTATGTGCGTAAAAGCACCCGTGTAAGTAGCAGGATTAGATCTTGGAGTTCTTCCTATTGGAGATTGATCTATATCTATAACCTTCTCAAAATTTTCTAAACCTTCAATTTTTTCAAACTTTGCGGGAGTTTGTTTAGAGCCGTTAAGTTTCGATGCTGCCGCTTTAAAGAGCGTTTCTATTATTAAAGTCGACTTGCCTCCCCCTGATACACCCGTTACGCATATAAATAATTCTGTTGGGAAAGAGACATTTACGTTTTTGAGATTATTGCCATTTGCTCCTGTTATTTTTACCTCGAATTTAGAATTAATTCTTCTTTTTACCGGCACAGGTATGCTTTTTTTTCCAGAAAGATAGAGACCAGTAAGCGACTTCTCACTTTTAATAACATCTAGAGGCGTACCCTCCGCAATGATATGTCCACCCTCAACTCCTGCACCAGGACCAAGATCAATCACATGATCAGCCTCTCTTATTGCTTCTTCATCATGTTCAACCACTAAAACTGAATTACCTTGTGCTTTTAAATCTTTGAGCGTTTTGATTAACCTTCTGTTATCTCTCTGATGTAATCCAATCGAAGGCTCGTCTAAAACATAAAGTACACCCGTTAAGCCAGAACCTATTTGACTTGCCAGTCTTATCCGCTGACTTTCTCCCCCAGACAATGTGCCTGAGGATCGACTTAAAGTTAAATATTCTAAACCAACATTATCTAAAAAAGTTAGCCTACTTGAGATCTCCTTAATAATAGCGCCGCCAATTTGTAATTGAGACTTAGAAAGGGTTTTTCTCAGTGATTCTATCCATGCTAGCAACTGCTTAATCGACTTATCGCAACACTCTCCGATGTTTTGTTCAGCTACCCTTACGCAGAGAGCCTCTTGTCTTAGCCTGTAACCGTTACATTTTGAGCAAGGTTTATCACTTCTGTATCGTTTAAACTCTTCTAATAACCAAGGTTCAACAGTTTCATCAAATCTACGCTTTAAGTTAGAAATTACTCCTTCAAATGATCTCTTAGTATTATAAACTCGCCCGCCGTCATCAAATCTAAAATTGATTTTCTCTCCTTCATTACCGTATAGCAGAATCTTTTTAATTTTTGCATCAAGGTCCTTCCAAGGAGCGTTAGGATTAAAATTATAATGTTTCGATAAAGCCTCAATCGTCTGTCTATAGTATGGATTGGAACTCCTTGCCCAAGGGATAATGGCTCCATCATATACGGATAGTTTACCATCAATGACTATTAAGCTTTCATCAAACTGGTCTTCGCGACCAAGACCGTCGCACGCTTCACACGCGCCAGTAGGCGCATTAAAAGAGAATAGTCTAGGTTCTATCTCGCCTAAACTAAAGCCAGAGACAGGACATGCAAATTTTTCAGAGAATAAAAGAGAGTCCTCTTGTAGATCTTCATCGAAAACATCAACAACAACTATACCCTCAGATATATCTAAAGCAGTTCTTAAACTGTCGGCAAGCCTCTCACCGATCCTATCATCAGAAGTTGCAATCAAACGATCGACAAGCACATCAATGTTATATCGATATTTTTTGTCTAATGCTGGTATCTCATCAATGTCATAAAGATCTCCATTGATCCTAAGCCTCTGAAAACCTTTTTTAATTATTTCATTAATTTCTTTTTTAAACTCTCCTTTTCGATCTTTCACTAACGGAGCAAAAATATATAATTTTAGTCCCGATTTAAGTTTCAACATTGCGTCTACCATATCGGAAATTTGTTGGGCTTTTATGGGTTTTCCTGTAGCTGGACTGTAGGGCACACCAACTCTGGCAAAAAGTAATCTCAGATAATCATAAATTTCAGTAACTGTCCCAACAGTTGAGCGGGGATTCTTACTTGTAGTTTTCTGCTCAATAGAAATGGCCGGTGATAACCCCGATATACTTTCCACATCTGGTTTTTGCATCATGTTTAAAAACTGTCGTGCATAAGCCGAAAGGCTTTCCACGTAACGACGCTGGCCTTCAGCATATATTGTATCAAATGCCAGCGATGACTTTCCAGATCCCGACAAACCAGTTAGCACTACCAGCTTATCTCTTGGGATATCAACATCTATCGATTTCAAATTGTGTTCCTTAGCAGAACGAACTTTTATATGTGAGATAGAATCCAAAGAAAATCCTCCTCATCATCAATTAAAGCAAATGGTAAATATTTAAAGTACTTTTTAATATTCACATTGATACTTTGTTGAAAATTATATACTTCGATGTTAGGTTACATGGATGAGGTTTTTATAATGGCTGGAAGTTTAAATAAGGTTCTTCTTATAGGAAGATTAGGAAAAGATCCGGAATTGAGAGAATTCCCATCTGGAGGAAAGGTGTGTAATTTTTCCTTAGCTACGAGCGAAACGTGGAAAGATTCAAGCACTGGGGAGAGACAGGAACGGACCAGCTGGCATAATATAGCGATTTTTAACGAACGCCTTGCCGAGATAGCGGAGCAATATCTGAGAAAAGGCTCGCAAGTATATATTGAGGGGCAGTTGGAAACAAGAAAATGGCAGGATCAAGCTGGTAATGATAGATATACGACAGAAGTAGTGCTTAAGAATTTTAGAGGTGAGCTCACAATGCTGGGTGGAAGGTCTGATGATGTGCCTAATATGTCGAATCAACAAAATGAAACACAACCCTATAGATCAATTGAATCAGGTGGGTCTAATCAGGAAAATCTAGGTCCAGATGATTTAGACGATGAGATCCCCTTTTAGTTTTATTATTTTTTCAGGAATTCTTACTTTTGACAGACAATGATAGTAACGAAGAGCACTCAAAGGGTGATAGAACATTAATCGATAATAGCGTTTCACAAGTTTCGCTAGAATCAGAGATGAAATCCGCTTACCTAGACTACGCGATGAGTGTAATTGTGAGCAGAGCTATCCCAGATCTCAGAGATGGCTTAAAACCCGTTCATAGACGAATTCTATACTCGATGCATGAGACAAATAATACCTTCGACAGACCGTATAGAAAATCTGCTCGACCTGTAGGCGATGTAATGGGTAAATATCATCCTCATGGAGATCAGGCTATCTATGATGCACTAGTCAGAATGGCTCAAGATTTTTCAATGTCTTTGGTGTTACTTGATGGACAAGGAAACTTTGGGTCAATTGACGGAGACTCCGCTGCTGCGATGAGGTATACCGAAGTTCGCATGGCCAACCCAACAGTAGCTTTACTGGACGATATTGAAAAAGGTACTGTTGATTTCCAAGATAATTATGATGGAAAAGATATTGAGCCTAAGGTTTTACCGGCAAGATTTCCAAATTTATTAGTAAATGGTGCTGGAGGCATTGCAGTGGGAATGGCAACAAATATTCCTCCCCACAACATCGGAGAAGTGATTGATGCTACATTAGCTATGATAGAAGAACCCCAAATTGAAATTGAGGATTTGATGAAATTGTTGCCTGCCCCCGACTTTCCTACTGGTGGTATCATCTTAGGTCAATCTGGTTCTAGACAAGCATATATATCTGGTAAGGGTTCAATAGTTATCAGAGCAAAACATTGCTTAGAGGAACAAAAAAAAGATAGGCTATCAATAGTGATAACTGAAATTCCATATCAGGTAAATAAGTCCTCGCTAGTCGAGAAAATAGCGGAGCTCGCAAGGGAAAAAAAGATCGAGGGAATATCACATGTTCAGGATGAGTCCGATAGGCTTGGGATTAGGGTTGTTATTGACTTAAAAAAGGATGCCACCGTGGAAGTGGTTTTAAACCAATTATATCGCTTTTCGCAGATGCAAACGAGTTTTGGTTTCAATCTTTTAGCCTTAGATAAAGGGAAACCAAGTCTCCTTAATTTAAAAAGTTTTTTGAATAAGTTCATTGAATTTCGAGAAGAAGTAGTTGCAAGACGAACCATTTTTGAACTTGAGAAAGCAAGAGAAAGAAGCCACCTTCTTTGTGGCTTAGCCGTTGCAGTTTCGAATGCTGATGAAGTTATTGCTATAATTAGAAATTCCGAAAATCCATCAAAAGCAAAAGAAACCCTTATGAATACTAAGTGGAAAGTAAAAGAGTTAAGTCAATATTTAGAACTTATTGATGACCCTCTTCATACAATTAACGAGGATGGAACTTATTTGTTGTCTGAACAACAGGCAAAGGCAATACTCGAGTTACGCCTTCAGAGGTTGACAGCACTAGGAGCGACTGAAATAGGCAGAGAGCTAGAAGACTTAGCAGATAAGATAAGAATTTGCCTCGATATTTTAAAATCAAGAGAAAAAATAAGAAAAATAATTTCTGAAGAACTTAATGAAGTCAAAGAAAGCTACGCTATTCCAAGAAGGTCGGAAATTCAGGAATTTGAGGGAGACTTTGAAGATGAAGACCTTATCGAGAAAGAAGAGATGGTCGTAACAGTTACTAGAGAAGGATACATTAAAAGAACAGCATTATCTGAGTACAGAGAGCAAAAACGTGGTGGCAAGGGTACTCAAGGCATGAATACGAAGGAAACAGATGTGGTAACTAATCTATTCGTTACGAATACACATACACCTTTATTATTTTTTTCATCAGATGGTTTTGTATACAAGCTTAAGACTTGGCGCCTACCACAAAGTGGCAGAAGCTCGAAAGGTAAAGCTATTGTTAACCTGCTACCAATAAATTCGTCTTCGAGAATTACAACTATATTACCAGTCGAAGCAGAGGAGGAAACTTGGAAAGAACTTCAAATATTTTTTGCAACCTCCACAGGTAACGTGCGAAAAAATGCATTGTCAGACTTCACAAATGTAAAAGCAAATGGAAAAATTGCGATGAAGTTACCTGAAAACACAACACTTGTTGGTGCACAGATATGCAAAAATGATAATGATGTACTGCTTACTACGGCAAAAGGAAAAGCCATTCGTTTTAATACTGAGGATGTAAGAATTTTCAAGGGTCGCGATTCCATTGGCGTTAAAGGAATAAGTTTAAAGAAAAATGACACAGTCATATCAATGGCTGTATTAAAACACGTAGAGGTCAGTACAGAGGAACGATTAGCATATTTCAAGATGAGAAGAGCAATTACGGGTGAAGATAACGGAATTGAAAATGGAGAAGACTCCACATTAGTTTTAAGTCAGAAGAGATATGTTGAGTTGGGTGCCTTGGAAGAATGGATATTAACAATTACGTCTCAAGGCTTTGGGAAAAGATCTTCAGCTCACGAGTATAGAAGGTCGGGGCGTGGCGGTCAAGGCATCACATCTGCTAATCTTGAAAGAAGACAAGATAGCATTATAGCCTCTTTTACTGTGGAAGATGATGATCAAATAATGCTAGTTACATCTACGGGCCAAAGCATACGCTGCTCTGTATCTGAAATATCAAGGCAGTCGAGAAGTGCGTCTGGTGTAAAAGTATTTGATACCAAGGGAGATGAAAATGTCGTATCTGTCGCTTGGATAGCGGATACAACCGAAGACTCAGATTAAATGTCAGAGAAAAAAGTCGCTATAGTTGGAGGTGGACTGGCTGGAAGTGAAGCCGCGTGGCAGCTAGGTAGAATGGGTATATCATCAAATTTATACGAAATGAGGCCCAATAAAAAAACTCCCGCCCACAAGACTTCTTTGTTAGCAGAGCTAGTTTGCTCAAACTCGTTTAGATCAGATGACCACACAAATAATGCTGTAGGACAATTACATTGGGAGATGAGAGCTGCAGATGGGCTTATTATCGCAACTGGTGACAAGGCACGCATACCAGCAGGAAGTGCAATGGCAGTTGATCGAATGAAATTTTCGTCAGAAATAACTGAGTTAATAAAAAATAATTCTTTTATAAACATAATACAAAAAGAGATAACAGACTTAAAACAATTAGCAGAAGACCACGTAATAATAGCTTCTGGTCCCCTTACGTCAAATAAGCTAGCACAATCTCTTATACAAATAACTGGATCAAAAAATTTATACTTTTATGATGCTATAGCACCTACCGTCTACGCGGACTCTATTGATTATGAGAGTACATGGTTTCAATCTAGGTATGATAAAGGAGATAGCATTGAAGAGAGGGAAGCTTACCTTAACTGTCCAATGACAAAGGATGAATATTATGAATTTGTTTCTAAAATCTCTGAAAGTGAAAAAGCCGACTTTAATGATTGGGAAGCAGATATACCATTTTTCTCTGGATGTTTACCAATCGAGGTAATGGCATCAAGAGGAAAGGACACGCTTAGATTTGGACCGATGAAACCAGTAGGACTTACAAATCCATACAGTGACGTGAAACCATATGCTGTGGTTCAGCTGAGAAAGGAAAATAAGGAAGGCACTTTATTCAACATTGTAGGATTCCAAACAAAAATCAAGCATTCTAGGCAAGCAGAAATTTTGCGGTCAATTAATGGTTTGCAGGAAGCTAGTTTCGCGAGGTTGGGTGGAATACATAAAAATACTTTTTTGAATTCACCAGATATTTTAGATAAATACTTCCAATTAAAATCATACCCTAACATTAGTCTTGCAGGACAAATTACTGGAGTCGAAGGGTATGTCGAGAGCGCTGCTATTGGCTTGCTGGTGGGACGAATAGTTGGAGCAAAAATTCTTGGTAGAGAGGTAAAATTACCGTCTGCCGATACTGCTTTGGGAGCCCTTGCTAATCATCTTATTACACATAATAATGACTTTCAACCAATGAATGTAAACTTTGGCCTTTTCAAATCTACTGTGAAAGATTTTAAAGGAAAGAAAAACAGGCGAGAAAGATATGTAGCTTATACGTCAATTGCAAAATCAAGTTTTCACAATTGGTTAGAGTCCCAAAGGAGTCTCTAAAGAAGTTCTTTAAAGAAACATGATTTAGACCCCGTATGACAGGCTGCACCAGTTTGCTTGACTTCAAATAGAACTGTATCTCCATCACAATCAATGTGTATTTTTTTTATTTCTTGAATGTTACCAGATGTTTTTCCCTTCACCCAAACCTCACCTCTTGACCTAGACCAATAGGTTGCGAGCCCACTTGAAACACTCTGAAATAATGTATCTTTGGATCCCCATGCAAGCATAAGAACCTGCTTACTTTCATGGTCTTGTGCTACACAGGGAATCAACCCATTATCATTAAACTTTAAAGCATCTATTTTTTGTTTAAATTTTATTTCATTCACTCTATAGTCCTTTTGTCGGTAATAAGGGAATCTTTAACACACATGGATCTATACACAAATAATATTTTAGAACTTGCCTCCACTATTCCCATCACAACTAGGTTAATGAACCCAGACGTTACTATTACAAAGAGAACTGCAATATGTGGTTCTAGCATTACTTTGGACTTAAACATTTCTGAGTCAACAATATCACAGGTTGGTCTTGACATAAAAGCATGTGCACTTGGTCAGGCATCAGCTTGCGTTTTTGTAACCCATGCCATCGGAGCGAATATTGGCATAATAACGGAACTAAGAAAAAACCTAAAAACATTCCTGGATACAGGGACCTTTTTAATAAAAGATCCGTTTACTAAATACAAGTACTTCGAACCTGCTCAAAAAGTTCCATACAGGCATGACTCAGTTCTTCTTATTCTTGACGCTTCAATAGATGCGTTGCAAAAAGTTTCTAGCCTAAAAACAAAAAGTAACTAGTCCATATAGAAAAAGAGAAATTCCAATAATAATTAAATTAACAATGTCTACTACTAGACTTTTTGCTAATATTAAAAATGGTATCTTATTTTTCATTACTGTCTCCTATACTGTCAATATAGAACATAATAAGAACATGTAAAGAACAAAATGTTTACACAGTCAAATTAATATCGTTTTGGTACTGCAGTTTTAGTATCTTGCGCTAGTTTGTACGCCTCCAAGAATAGCTCTGGTTCTTCCGTTACTTCAGACACCTTAAATATTTTATGGCCCGATTGCATCGTTCCTAGCAAATCTCCAGAGCCTCTGAGAGCCATATCTTTTTCGGCAATCTCAAACCCATCCTGCGTCTCTTTCATTATTTTAAGCCTCTGAATAGCTTGATCTGAAAGATTTCCATCATACACGAGAAAGCAATATGATTTTTTATCTCCCCTACCAACTCTCCCTCGAAGTTGATGCAACTGTGAAAGACCAAATCTATTTGCATTTTCAATTACAATTGCTGTGGCATTTGGGTTATCTATTCCAACTTCAATAACAGTGGTTGACACTAAAATATCAATTTTTCTTTCGTTAAATTTTTTAAGTTCACTTTCCTTATACTCACTAGGCATTTGTCCATGAATTAGACCAACCTTAAACTGACTAAATTCATTTCTTAAATACAAGAACCTATCATTTGAATTAGAGAGATGGTTATTTTCGTTCTCTTCTATTAACGGACACACCCAATAAACTTGCTGACCTTCAGACATCTGTTTGGCCAACTTATCTAATAGCTTTTTAGTTTTTTTTACAGGTATGGCAAGCGTTTCGATACTCAACCTGTTTTTTGGTTTCTCCTTGATTGTTGTCAAATCACGATCACTAAATACTGTCAACGCTAAAGATCTGGGTATAGGGGTTGCACTCATTATAATTGAGTTAACATTGCCTTTTTTTTCCAATCTAAACCTTTGCATTACTCCGAACTTATGTTGCTCATCAATTATGGCCAAGCGAAGATTATGGAAATATACATTTCTCTGGAAAAGAGCGTGTGTGCCGATCACAATTTTTGCTTCTCCACTAGAAATCAAAAGCAACTTCCTTTTCCTTTCACTTTGATTGTCAGATCCTGTCAAAATAGTGGTATTTAATTTCTTTATCTCTTGTACTCTCAATAAGTCTTTTAGTGATTTCATATGTTGCATTGCGAGGACCTCTGTAGGAGCCATAATTGCAACTTGATGCCCTCCTGAAACTACAAACATTGCAGCAAGAAGGGCAACAATAGTTTTGCCACTACCAACATCGCCTTGCAGCAAACGATTCATTTTGGACTCTGATTCAATATCATCTAAAATTTCGTAAAGCGCATTTAGCTGACTTTTAGTAAGCTGGAAAGAGAGACTATTAATTAAGTTATTAATAAGAGCTTTATCCCCCTGTACTTTGAACCCTTCCCTCTTCTTGGCGGTACGTTTAAATTTATCCAATTTTAGATGATGCGCATAAAATTCGTCAAAAACAAGCCTCTCTCTAGCCTTCATAATACGGGATAGGTCTTTATTATCTTTAGGCATGTGGATCAGACTTAACGCCTTTAAAAAACTGGGCCAGTTTTTTACTTGAACAAATTTTTGAGGATACCACTCTTTAGTTGATTTAAAATCACTTAAAATATTACACACTGTTTTATGTAAAAATTTATTCCCTAAACCAATTACAGAGGGATAGATGGGTTCAATTTGAGGGATTTTAAAGATTTGATCTGGTTTAACGGAATAATCGGGATGTACCATAGTCAACTTACTTCCATCGAGTGTTAGGTCCCCAGAAATCACCACATTTTCACCAGGTGGATAATAATTATTCATCTGAATCTTATTAAAAGAAAATAATGTAATTATTAGAGGGCAACCGTATGTTTCTGCTAATATTCTTAGAGGTGATCGCCTGTTTTTGGGATAAACATGCTTTTTAATTGAAACTTCTATTGTCACAGCTCTAGGAAGCAAACTTTTATCCACTTTAAACCAACGGTCTCTTCTTTTATATTTTCTAGGTAAAAGAAGTAGAAGGTCTAATGCAGACTCTATGGAAGCTTTTGAAAGTGTTTTGGAAGACTTAGGGCCAATACCTTTAAGGGTTGAAACACTGCCCAATAAATTCTCTTGACCCACACTTTTAAGAAGATCCTTCATAGGTTATAATCAATTAAGACTTTAAACTCTTCCTCATGCATTCGCTTTATGCCCAATTCATCTGCTTTTTTGACTTTTGAACCTGGGGCTTGACCAACTAATAGGAAATCTACATTATTTGATAAGGATGTTAAAACCTTTGCTCCATGCCTCTCACAAATAGACTTTAACTCGGCTCTAGAAAATGCATTAAAAGTACCCGTCAGAACCAACTTTTTATCAGTTATAGCTGTTTTAACTTTACTTAATTTAATAAAATCTTCTATCTTCACATAATTTAGTAAATCCTCTAGTTTTTCTATCTCCTTGAGATCCGAAAAGAACCCTACTAGAGAAGTAACCATTAGCTGCCCAACCCCCTCTATTTCAGAAAGAAATTGCCGTTCATTTTTTTTAATGCCAGCTTTAATAGCGTTATAAAAATTGTCCCATGATCCAAAATAACCGGCTAAAATTTGTGCTGCATTCTCTCCAATATGACGAATACCCAAAGAAAAAAGAAACCGGTCGAGCTTTATAAATTTGGCTTTTTCAATTGAATGAAATAGATTTTGCAGCGACTTATCACCCCAACCTTTTCCAAGAAATTCAATAAAATTTAAGCCATTTTTTGACTTAGATTGTAATCGAAAAAAATCTGCAGGTTTTTGGATTAGGTCTTTTTTATAAAACTCTTCAATAATTCTTCCCCCGAGACCATCAATATTAAAAGCTTTTTTAGAAACAAAATGCTTTAAACCTGCAATAACCTGTGCCTCACAGTGCTGCATATTATAACACCTTATCGCCGAGTCCGTGTTATCAATTTTAACCTTTGCCCCACAAGATGGGCAAAAATCCGGAAAAACAAATGAATTAGATGCATTGTTTCTTTTAGAAATATCTACATCTTTAATTTTCGGAATTACATCTCCTGCCCTATAAACTGTAACCCAATCACCTTTTCTAATATCAGCGCCATCCCTTATTCTATTGCCTTTATTATCAAAACCTCTAATAAAATCTCTATTGTGTAGCGTAGCGCTTGAAACTATCACCCCACCTATATTTACGGGCTTTAACTTTGCTACTGGTGATAAGGTTCCTGTTCTACCTATTTGAATTTCAATATCTTCAATAACTGTAATGGACATCGCAGCTGGAAATTTGTGTGCAATAGCCCATCTAGGCGATGAAGATCTAAACCCAAGTCTCTGTTGCAAACGAAAATCGTTCACTTTATATACTATGCCGTCAATGTCGTAATTGAGTTTTGTCCTCATAGCGAAAACTTTTTCATAATACTGCAAGAGTTCTTTTATACTGGTAAAAACTTTGGCAATTTCGTTTGTTTTAAACCCTAGATCATTGAAAACTTTCAATAAATTTGCCTGACTATCGGCTAAATGATATGAAGCATTTCCAACAGAGTATGCAAAAAAGCACAAATCTTTGCTTCTATTTTTGTTTGATTTAAACTGCCTTAATGTACCAGATGCTGCATTTCGTGGGTTAGAAAATGTCTTGCTGCCTTTCTTTTTAAGTTCTGCATTTAATTCAATGAAGGCTGAATTGGGAAAGTAAACTTCTCCTCTTATTTCAAGCGTATCAATTTTTATCGGTATAGATATTGGTATATCTGGTATTAGCCGAGCATTTTCAGTAACATCTTCCCCAATAAGGCCATCACCTCTGGTCAAAGCTTGAAATAAAGTACCATTTTTATAGATTAATGATAATGATAGGCCATCAATCTTTGGTTCAAATACTAAGTCAATATTCTCACTTTCAGATAGATCTAGGAATGATCTTATTTGTTTTAGAAAATTTAAGACGTCCGCATTATTAAAAGCGTTAGAAAGAGAGTACATTGGTGTAAGATGCTGAACTTTTTTAAACCTAGAGTTTGGCATCACTCCTACTTGATCTAAAACATTATATCGATCCTCTAATTCTGGGTATTTCGATAGAATTTTCTTGTATTCAGAAATGTTATGATCGTACTCCTGGTCGGTGATGTCCGATCGATTGAGGTTAAAATACGCCTCTCTTGATTTTGTTATAATCTCCGATAGCTCTTTGAGCTTAGATATTGCTTCAGATTTTTTTAACAACTAAAACCCTATAAAAATGTTACTAATAGATTACCGATGTTTTTATACAGTTCAAACGTAGTTTCAAGTAGTTTCGAAAATATAAAAAATTTATTTGATTGATCACCAATCTCATCTACGTTAGAGACATTAGTATGAATAAATTAGGAATAAATAAGAAACCCGAAGACACTAGAGTAGTAGTAGCAATGTCTGGAGGGGTGGACAGTTCCGTTGTTGCCGCTATTTTAAAGGGGCAAGGCTTCAATGTAATCGGTTTGACCATGAAATTGTTTGATTACAAGAAAATAAATAAAAATAGCAAAACGTGTTGCGCAGGCACAGACATTATTGATGCAAAAAAAGCAGCCGCAGAAATTGGCATCCCACATTATGTGGTCAATTTTGAAAAAGAATTCCGGCAAAAGGTAATAGAAGATTTTGTAACTAGCTATTCTGGTGGGACAACACCCATTCCATGTATTCGATGCAACGAACGCATTAAATTTAAAGATTTAATTGTCAAGGCAAAAGAATTAAATGCAGACTGTTTGGCAACAGGGCATTATGTTAAACGAGTTGAAGTAGCAAACACTGTTCAACTCCACACAGCCAGTAATTCAGAAAAAGATCAAAGCTATTTTTTGTTTACAGTTACTCCTGAGGAATTAAAGTTTTTAAGATTTCCACTAGGTTCTGTAAAATCAAAATCTGAGACACGAGATCTTGCCAGAAAATATAACTTAAAAGTCGCTGAGAAAAGTGAAAGTCAAGATATATGCTTTGTTCCCGACGGATCTTACTCAGAGGCAATTAGAAAATTGAGGCCAAATGCATCTGTTCCAGGAAATATACTCAATTTGAATGGAGACATTGTTGGTACCCACGAAGGAATAATCAAATATACTGTTGGGCAGAGAAAGGGTATAGGTATCCAAGCTTCAGAACCAGTGTTTGTCTTGGCCATATGCGCTAATACAAATACTATAACCATTGGTCCAAGAGAAGCTCTCCGGCGAGCAAAATTCTATATTGATGACGTTAATTGGCTAGATGACACCTCTTTTGATGCACTTATTGGATCAAAAAAAAATGTTCTTGTTAAAACTCGATATCAAAGATCACCGACAATGGCGGACGTAAGCCCTTTACCAAATAAAAGAGCGTTGGTCACCCTTTTTAATGAGGAAGAGGGTATATCACCTGGGCAGGCTTGTGTTTTTTATTGTGGAGAAAAAACACGAGTCTTGGGAGGAGGATGGATAACGAAATGAATTGGGTTTTGATATGACAATAATTATTTCACCTGCAAAAAAGCTCACACCAACTAATAATGGCCTTGGGATTAAGACAACAAGAAGTGAATTCCCTGATAAAGTTGAAGAATTAGTAGATTACGCCAAATCATTGAGTGCGAAAGATTTAATTGATAAAATGAAAATCAGTGTCTCTTTGGCTCAGCTTAACTTTGATCGATTTCAGAGATTTCAAAATAGACCAAGTTCAAATGCAACAACACAAGCAATTTACACTTTTAAAGGAGATACATATGTTGGCCTGAAAGCTGAAACCTTTACACAAGATGATTTGCTTTTTGCACAGCAAAACTTATTAATTATTTCTGGACTATATGGGATGCTAAAGCCCCTTGATGGAATTCAGCCCTATCGATTTGAGATGGGGACAAAAATTGACTTCAATGGATACAAGTCACTTTATGAATTTTGGATGGACCCACTGTTTGAATTCATAAAAAAAAGGATAGAGAAAAACAAAAACGGGATACTTAATCTTGCTTCAGAGGAGTATTCAAAGGCACTCAATTTTAATAAGGTAGGTTGCAAGTTAGTTACTCCAGAATTTAAGACAGAAAAAAATGGTGAATTGAAAACAGTTGGTATACTCTCAAAAAGGGCAAGAGGGATGATGGCAAATTATGTAATTAGAAATAAAATTAAAGATTATGCAAAAGTTAATGAATTTTCAGAAGACGGTTATGAATATTCTAAAAAACTAAGCACCTTATCAAGACCAGTTTTTATTAAATAGCTTCTTTTGAGTTTTTGACTCTTTTTTTTTGCCTTATTGCCGGAGTTTGCTTTCCTTCAATTAATAAATTTGTCATAGGGTGGTTAGGAAATCTTGATGAGTAAACTTTCAATAACTCAGTGATAGCCTCACTGGGATTTATGCTTTGATCCAGAGAAATAAGCCAATCGAAGAAAATAACTCTACAAGAGCTAGGATCAATATTCTCTATGTTATAAGCCTCAAAGATTAAACCTTTCTCATCACTATAAATACCGCCTTTAAAAATTTTACTTTTCTTGTTAATCACAGGCTTAATTGCCTCTCTTTGAGTTTAAAAAAACAAACAATATCATGATAAAACCAAATATAAAAATAAATGGACCAAAGAGATATAAAAAAATGTTGTAACCAGTAAACTCGGGTTTAAACAGAATGTAAGTACCATATTTTGATACTAAAAATTTCTCAATTTCGTCATCCGTGTGACCTTCAACTAATTGTTCACGAATAAAAAGACGAACATCTTTGGCAAACTCTGACTCAGAACTATCTATGTTCTCATTCTGACATACTAGACAACGGATATTCGAACTCAAATTTCTAGCCCTGTCCTCTAATTTTGAGTCATTTAAAATTTCAGATGGCTCTACAGAAAAAGCTCTTGATGCAAAAAAAAAAAAGAAAAAAATAGAGTAAAAACGCATCAATTTATAACTTCATGACTTGGCTTTTTATATGAATTAAAAGATAGAAGGCTGACAAATCCACCTAGTGCTATTAACATTACACCAACCCATATAAAGGATATAAAAGGTTTAATGTAGGTTCTTACCACCCATAAATTTTCATCTAATTTATTTCCAAGAACCATATAAAAATCATTAAAAAGCGTCGGCTTTATAGACGCTTCAGTTGTAACTTCGTTACGTGAAGGATATAGCCGTTTTTCAGGCTGTATTGCACCAACAAGCTTGTTATTATTAAATATTTCAAATGAGCCTGAGACTTTTTTAAAGTTTTTTTCTACTGAATAATCAATACTTTTGAATACGATTTGGTATGATTTGAGATAATAACTTTCTCCTACTTCGACGTTTCTAATATCCTCTATTTCCCAACTTGTAACTGCAGTAACTCCAAAAATGAGTAATCCAAAGCCAACATGGGCACAAGTACGACCGATCAACCTCGAATTTACTATAAGTGAGCGCTTTAAGCTTTCGATGGTCTTAAGTTGAGATTTAAAAGAAGAAATAAATTCAAAAATGCTGCCGAAACAAACCCATGAAGACATAAAAAGTCCGGTTAATGTCAAAAGTTTAAAATCTTTCCATATAAATGCACTAGCTGATAAAACTGCAGAAATAAGGATAAGAGCTACTATTTTTCTCATATTCCCAATTTTTTTACCCGACCAGCGAATTTCACTAGCAATGGGCAGCATGAAGGCAAAAATTATAACAAACGGTGTGAGCGAGACCTCATAAAAAGGTTCACCAACTGACACTTGTTCACCGAAAATTGCCTCAACTATAAAAGGCCAAATAGTGCCTAAAAAAACAATAGTAGCTATAACTAACAAGGTTAAGTTCTGCACTAATATCCAAAGCTCTTTGGAGGCTAAGTTGAGTTTCATAAAACTTTCGTGATTGGATCTTTTTGTTATATAGATTAACAAACTTGAGGCAATCGCTAGAAAAATTATCAACAGTATAAATAGTCCCCTTGACGGATCATTTGCAAAAGCGTGAACAGAAGTTATTAGTCCAGATCGCACTATAAAGGTTCCAATCATCGAAAAAGAAAATCCCATAATGGACAATAAAATTGTCCAATTTAATAAAGAATTTCTCCTTTCAAGAATTAAAACACTGTGAATTAAAGCTAGGTTTATCAACCAAGGAAGCAAAGAGACATTTTCAACTGGGTCCCAGAACCACCAACCTCCCCATCCCAGCTCATAATAGGCCCAAACACTTCCTAAGAGTATTCCAAGTGTTAAGAAAACGAAAGGAATTAGGGACCAAAATCTTATAAGTTTGGTGATATTTATCTTGTGATCATTTGTTAATAAAAATCCTATAGCTATAGAGAAAGGAATTGAGAGACCTAAATAGCCTAAATACAAAATCGGGGGGTGTGCTACGAGAAGTACATCTTGTAAAATTGGGTTTAGATCTTGACCACTTAAAGGAGGAAATTCAAGTCTCTCGAATGGATTTGAAAAAACCATAAGGTAAAATAGAAAAAGAGCTATTGTTGATAATTGAACTAGAATTACGTTTCTGACTAAGACTTTCGGATAATCATTTGAGCTAACCTGAAACAAAAATAAGTATATGGAAAGGATGAGCACCCATAATAACATAGAACCTTCATGGTTGCCCCAAGCCCCCGCAACTTTGTACAAAAAGGGTTTCAGCAAGTGTGAATTATCTGCAACCAACTTTACCGAAAAGTCAGAGTTGATGAAGCTTACAATCAACAACAAAAAAGATACAGCTAATAGAGCCAGTAGTAGGCTTTCAAGTTCATTAAAAAAACTTGCATACATCGCCAACGCTGGTCTACTTGAAATACAGTTAGCTATCAAACCAAGGTTAAGACAGAAGGCTGATATTAAAAGAAAATGCCCTAATTCACTGATCATGATTGATACATCAATTAAGGCTTATTTTAAAAAAAGCAACCTAATTTTTTTATTTATTTTTTTATATTTTCTAAAAAAGATGTATGGTACTTTCTATTTAAATCCAACGCAAACTCTAGATCTTTTTTGTCAACTTGAATTGCTATCTGGCTAAGAATGCCTGCCAAAGCCTCTTCACGAGAAAGGTCAACCTTCATTAAATTATTCAAGGCTATCTCTACGATCTCAGCAATCGCTTTTGCTTTTACTGCAGTTTGATTTAATTCTTCATCTAACATGTCAATTTCCTTTTATTCTTTTTCCATATTGCAAGGATCAGACCAATTATTTGGTAGTTAATAATTTTTTTAGTATTAAAAGTAATTTAGGTAAATCATGGTGCTTTATGACAATAATTCTACTCGATAATTGCGGTTTATTACCATCGCTACCATCTTGCGTTATTATAACCAAAAAATCAATTTCACCATTTCGGATATAATGCTCGTGCTGTTTCAGATCTACATTAGCTTTTTTGGTGTGAGTAAAAACGATAACTCCAATAATCATTCCATTTTTTTCGAAGAGATCAAATGATCTTTTCACACCATCCTCCCCTTCCCTTGCTTTCCAGCCTAAAAGGATTAACGATCGTTTTACCCAATTGACATAGCTGGGGTCCTCTTGAGGAAAGAAAGACGGCTCAAACAAATGATTTGAATTTTTCTCAATTAAATCATTCATTAACCTTAATATAATGTCTTTCAACTCTAGCTTAGACACCATCTCGAAATCCAAAGATAACGATGAGACAAAATCTGATACAATGTTTCTTTTTATCTCCGAAATGCTTGGTATCTCTCGGTTTGAATAAACATCTTTTTTGAAAATAGTCATTAATTTTGTTTGTTCTTGCTTCAAAGTTTCAATAGCTTCAGATATCTCGATGTTATCCTGATCAATACCCTCTAACGTGAAATCTTTTAATTGTGGCTCTTGAGTAACATTTGTGGGTGAGGTTTCGTTTAACCTGTAAAAAATAACTGAAATAATAAGCGTGCAAATAAACAATCCAATGAATATTAAATCAGCACTTAAAACACCGTACATTAAAGCGATTAAGCTTACGATTGTAAAAAACCAAATAAGAAATTGATAAAAGCTTGTCATTAAAATCTGAATAACTATTGCCTTCTAGGCGAATAGAACTACCATCGGAATTAAGGTTGTCAATATCATAGGATAACATATTTTGAAAATTTTGAAATATAGCGACATTACGTCTCATAATCTTTATTTAAATCGTAGAAAGTTCATTGGGTCACTAGGCTGTACCTCATTAGCTTTTGTTCCGACACCAGTAGCTGCTACGCAAAGTTATTCCACCACAGCAAAACCAAACACTATTGAAGAGATCACAAACTATAACAATTTCTATGAATTTGGCACATCAAAAACTGATCCCGCGAAATATGCGCATAGTTTAACTACTAATCCTTGGGAAATTGCATTTGAAGGCATTTCACAAAATAAGAAAAAATTTGACATAGTAGAAATTCTTAAAGGAAAAGCGATACAAGAAAGGATTTATAGATTGCGTTGCGTAGAAGGCTGGTCAATGGTTATACCTTGGATAGGATTTCCGTTGCGTGACCTCATTAACGAACTTGAAGTAGACAATAATACTAAATTTGTGGCCTTTGAAACGGTTTATAGACCCGAGGAAATGAGAGGGCAAAAGCGTTCAACTTTGGATTGGCCTTATCGAGAAGGATTGACTATAGAAGAAGCTTTACACCCACTTACGTTTATTGCTACTGGTTTATACGGCGAAGAGTTACCTAATCAAAATGGAGCTCCATTTAGGCTAGTTGTACCATGGAAGTATGGCTTTAAGTCGATAAAATCCATTACCAAAATTTCATTTAAAAAAGAGCAACCCTACACTACATGGAGCTCAGAAAACCCAAGGGAATATGGATTCTATTCTAATGTAAACCCAAATGTTGATCATCCTCGATGGTCGCAAGCAACTGAAAGAGTAATTGGAGAAGGTCTCTTCGGTGAAAGGCGAAAAACAGAGTTATTTAATGGATATATTGAACAAGTTGGAGATCTTTACAAAGGTATGGATCTAAAAAAATACTATTAAAATAATGGCGTTTAGCACATTGTTTAGGTCTCTGCACATTTCATTGCTATATAGCACCTTACTTATCCCAATACCCTTATATTTTTATTGGGGAATAGTCAATCAACTAGGCCCTGACCCCTTACGTTTTATAGAGCATAAATACGGAGAACTTGGGCTTATATTTTTATTAATAACTCTTTCAATTTCACCACTTTTAAAATATACAAGGATTAATTTAGTGAGGTATAGACGTTGTATTGGATTGGTTGCGTTTTATTATATTGTTTCGCACATTTGTGTATATTTTTTCCTCGATATCGGTCTCTCGATAGATATTTTGCTATCTGACTTACAAAAGAGATATTATATAATTGCAGGCTTCTTTGCTTTCATAACTTTGATCCCCTTAGCACTTACGTCCAATAATTTTGCGATCCGTAAATTAAATACTAAGACATGGAATAAGATTCATAATTTTGTCTATATTGCAATAATACTATCAATTTTTCATTTCATTTTGATGTCCAAAACCTGGACGACAGAGTTATATATTTATACAGGCATAACCATTATTATTCTCATTTTAAAGATAAAAAGCAGTAAGATTTATAGAAAACTTTCAACGTATTCTAGAGCCGTCATTTCAAAATAGGAAGCATGCTTATAACCAATATCGATCGGATTTGGATCAATTATTTCTATATCTATTGAGTTGGACGCAGCTATTTTAAGTGCTATTGCTGTTATGTTTACGCTAAAGGAAGTCCCCATAAAAACCATTTTGTTTGCCTTAATCATTCTTTGTTGAGCCTCACCTATCCTGTATAGATCTGTATAAATTTCATCAAACAAAAGTACGAATGGTTTAAGCGAATAACCCAGAGTAGCATAATATCTTTTTTGTTTGTCTTTTCCTATTTTAAAACACTCTAGCAGCGTTTTTATCAAAGAGTCCTCAGACTTTGGGTCATTCTCATGAGTGAACCCTAGCTCTGTGATTTTATCCCAAGGAGCATCAATTATCAAAGAATTAGTATCCTCTTCTTCAAAAACCGTGACTTTATCTAGACGACCGTGTATCGGAATATAACTCGTATTACCAGCCTTGCCATCCAAGCCATCAATATTTTGTGTAATCAGATTCTTATCTGCGAGCCATCGATGAACATCATTAGGCTTTGCATTTCTATATTTCGCAAACCGTTTAAAATACCATAATAGGAACTGTTCGGGATTATTTAAATACATATATCTTGTTGCCATTTCCTGGGGTGTATAGTTTTCACTACCTATAGTCCAAAATCCATCAGCACCACGAAAAGTAGGAATACCGCTATCAGAACTTACACCTGCCCCAGTTATATATAGAGTTCCCATTTTTTTTATTTTAGTATAAAATTTAACCTGTTTGAATTAAAAGGATATTATGAAACTTAAATTCTTTCCAATAATTTTAGGCCTATTTATCTATTTTTTAGCACAGAACGCAATTGGGCAAGACTTTATTGTCAAAAAAAAATATCGTGATTGGGCCGTTTACTCCTCTGCCTCTAACGATTGTTTTTTAGCCTCAAAAGCAAAAAAAACAGCCTCATATTTTAATTCTAGAGAGGTTTTAGGCAAAAATAGGCAAAATTCATTTATATATTTAGCTGTAAATAAAAATAATAGAAGCTATTCAATATCATACTTCTCTGATTACCCATTGAAAATCAATATCTCTGGCGCTATGAATATTGATAACAGAAAAGTGCTAGGGGTAACGGCCTTGATTTCTAGTGAGAACTCAAAAAGCAAGCACGCTATAATAAATGGCTTTATGAAAGAGGATATAAACCTGCTCCTTGGTGGTAGTAGATTAACAATAGAAATTCAAAGCATAGATGGCTCATTGCTTGTAGATCGATTTAGCTTGATGGGATTTACAAAATCATTCAATTATTTTCTCTCATATTGCAACAAAAATTAGACACTAAATAAAAATGGGTACTGCTTTAATCATCATAGACGTGCAAAATGACTTTTGTCCTGGCGGAGCATTGGAAGTAAAAGATGGTGAAAAGATCATAGAACCCATAAACAGTGCCCAAGACAAATTTGAAACTATAATATTAACTCAAGATTGGCACCCTAAGGACCATAGCTCATTTGCATCAAATAATAGTGCCGAGGTGTATTCAAAAATAGAAATGGATTATGGTTCTCAAATTCTATGGCCTGATCACTGCATTCAAGGTTCAATAGGAGCAAATTTTCATAAAAATTTAAATATTAATAATTCTAATCTAATTCTTAGAAAGGGATGTAACCCAAAAATTGATAGTTACTCAGCTTTTTTTGAAAATGACAAAAATACAACCACTGGACTAGAAGGATATTTGAAAAAAAAGGAAATAAAGAGGCTTTATTTATGTGGGTTAGCTTTTGATTACTGTGTTTTTTATTCTGCTTTAGATGGGGTAAATCTAGGCTTTGAAGTATTTGTATTTCAGGATTTAACTAAAGCTATTAAACTCAACAACTCTGAGAAAATTGCAAAAAAAACAATGATTGAGAAAGGAATAAAGTTAATCAATTATTTTTAAAATATATAAATCTGCAATTGAATTTTACTTTTAACTAATTACATTATAAGAGAAGCATATGGAGGAGTATCGTGTCCACATTTGACGAAAGAAAAGATGGTTTTGAGAATAAATTCGCGCATGAGCAAAATATAACATTTAAAATCGAAGCATTGAGAAATAAGATGTTAGGGGCTTGGGCAGCTGAAGTCAAAGGCTTAGACGAACAAGAAACCCAGCAATATATCAAAGATGTTGTTAAGTCAGATTTTCAAGAAGCTGGAGACGAAGATGTGTTTAGAAAACTAAAAGTTGACCTTGAAGGCTTAGTTGATGGACAATCTATAAGAGCAAAAATGAATGAATGTCTACAAGCTGCTCGAGATAGGCTGTCAAACAGCTAGTATTTATAGAAGTATAAATCCCTAAGAAGATAACTATTTAGTCCGTTTTTATTAGATATGGATGCATCATCAGAATACGCACATGCACTGCCAACATCACCTGAATATTTATATAAGTTGCTTAAAGACTTAAAAATTGAATTTAAGGTTTTTGAACATCCCCCTTTATTTACAGTAAATGACTCAAAGAAATATAGAGAAAATATGCGTGGGTTTCATACCAAGAACTTATTCCTACGAGACAAAAAGAAAAAAAATTATTTGGTTATAGCTCACGAAGATAGCTTGATTGGTCTAAACCTATTAACCGAAAGAATAAGATCATCAAGACTTTCTTTTGGGAGTAAAGAAAGGCTTTTTGAAGAGCTTGGAGTATTTCCAGGCGCAGTCACTCCGTTAAGCGTCATAAACAATACAAAAAAGGATATAAATATCTTTCTAGATTCTGAAATGTTGGGGCAAGATACAATTTTTTGTCATCCACTTGTGAATGATAGAACAATATCTTTGAGCTATAAAAGCCTCTTAATTTATTTTGATTACCTAGGTTTATCTTGTGAAACGGTAAGTTTAGGATCTTAGCTTTTATTTTTGCTTTCAAGATACTGTTTCAACTTACTAACCTCACTTGGGGACATACTGTAGCTATGTTCTGTATCCGGAAAACTATTATCCTTTACTTCACTGACGAATTTCTTGAAAGCTTTTGTTGCCACATCGGCAACATTTCCATATCGCTTCGCAAATTTTGGCTTAAATGTATTAAAGCCTCCGATCAAATCATAGCCATTTAATAATTGACAGTTTCCTGCTGAACCACCACCAATCGAAAACGTGAATATAGATACAGCTCTATCAACTTCACGCGCTACCTCAGCCGGAACCGCTTCGATCTCTATCCCTACCGCACCAGCATTTTCTATGGCAATTGCATCTTCGATTATCTTTATCGCATCATCTACATTTTTGCCCTGCATCTTAAAACCGCCATATAAATGAACTAAGTGGGGTAATAACCCAACGTGACTCATTACAGGAATGCCTACTGCCGATACAGCATTTATAATTTCAACTCTATCTTTTCCACACTGTAATTTGACCGCATCAGCACCACTCTCTTTCATCATTTTTGATGCATTTTTTATGGCCATACTTTTTGTAGAATAAGAGCCATATGGCATAGCTAAAATACAGAATGTATTTGGTGCACCCTTTCTTACAGCCTTACAGTGGTGTATCATCTGATCGACTGTGACCGAAAGAGTATTTTCATGACCATAAAGTGTCATTCCCAAGCTGTCACCAACACCAATTATATCAATTCCAGCCGCCTCCGCCCATTGAGCAGACAAAAATTCTCCTACAGCAACCATAGCTAGACGCTCTTTGTCAGCCTTTTTTTTCTTAAGGTCTAGAATAGTTAGCTTTTCTTTATTTTTAATCAATGCTTGCACCTAAAAATGGCGCGGTTGACGGGGCTCGAACCCGCGACCTCCGGCGTGACAGGCCGGCACTCTAACCAGCTGAGCTACAACCGCGCGTATGAACATAAGTTCATAGTTGGTGGGTGATGAGAGACTCGAACTCCCGACATCTTCGGTGTAAACGAAGCGCTCTACCAGCTGAGCTAATCACCCATTAATAGTTGATTAGCCTCTTTCTTTCGTAAACTCAAGAAATAATTCACATCGAATAAAAGCAACTTAGTTAGGTAGCTCAACTTCGGCTGACTTTTTACCTTTTAGGTTATCACTATTTTCATATTCAGAGAAATCCCAATCGATGCTTTGTAACTTTTCTGAAAGAGCAACTCTTAAAACCTCTTCGACGTTTGTCGCCGGTATAATTTCTAGGCCGTTTTTTACATTATCAGGAATTTCTGCCAAATCTTTCACATTTTCTATTGGAATAATGACGGTTTTTATTCCTCCGCGCAACGCTGCAAGGAGTTTTTCTTTTAAACCACCAATCGGCAAAACATTTCCTCGAAGAGTTACCTCTCCCGTCATAGCGACATCTCGTTTTATTGGAGTCTCGGTAAGCATACTTACTATTGAGGTAACCATCGCGATGCCAGCTGATGGACCGTCTTTAGGTGTAGCACCTTCTGGGACATGTACGTGTATATCATACTTATCAAATAAAGTTGGAATGATACCAAACGATGGTGACCTAGAGCGCACAAAGCTCGAAGCGGCGTCAATACTCTCTTTCATGACTTCACCTAACTTTCCAGTGGATTTCATCCTTCCTTTTCCAGGTAACTTTATTGCTTCAATTGAAAGAAGGTCTCCACCAACTTCGGTCCATGCTAGACCGGTTGCAACACCGATTTGGTTTGACTCTTCAGCTAAGCCATATTTGAATTTCTTAACTCCAAGAAGATCGCTTATGTTCTTCTCATCAACTTTTACAGACTTTTTCTTGTCCTTTATAATATGTGTTAAAACTTTCCGACACAATTTAGAAATCTCTCTCTCGAGATTTCTGACACCTGCTTCTCTTGTATAATGGCGTATTATTTCATAGAGACCATTATCCTTAAGTACAAATTCGTTTTCGTTTAGGCCATGGTTTTCTACTTGCTTTTTTATAAGATGTCTTTTAGCAATTTCGGCCTTTTCGTCCTCAGTATATCCAGAAAGTTGAATGACTTCCATCCTATCAAGTAGTGGTCTGGGCATGTTAAATGTATTTGCTGTCGTAATAAACATCACATCTGACAGGTCATACTCTACTTCCAAATAGTGATCCGAGAAAGTGGAGTTCTGTTCAGGATCCAGTACTTCAAGCATTGCGCTAGCAGGGTCTCCTCTAAAATCATATCCCATTTTATCTATTTCATCCAATAAGATCAGTGGGTTTGACGTCTTTGCTTTTTTCATGCTCTGGATGATCTTTCCAGGCATCGATCCTATATAAGTTCTTCTGTGTCCTCTTATTTCACTCTCATCTCTCACTCCGCCAAGTGATATTCTGATAAATTCCCTATTCGTTGCTTTAGCTACCGACTTTCCTAAAGACGTTTTACCAACGCCAGGGGGGCCAACAAGACACAAAATTGGTCCTTTCAGCTTCTTACTACGATGTTGAACAGCTAAGTATTCAATAATTCTTTCCTTGACCTTTTTGAGACCAAAATGGTCGTTGTCTAAGATTTTTTGGGCAAGATTAAGATCTGATTTTATTCTAGATTTTTTTCTCCAAGGGATAGTCAAAAGCCAGTCCAAATAATTTCTCACTACTGCTGATTCTGCTGACATTGGAGACATTGATTTCAATTTTTTTAACTCAGCGACAGCCTTTTCTTTTGCTTCTTTACTAAGTTTTGTTTTATCAATCTTCTCTTGAATTTCTGTAATCTCATCTTGCCCCTCAGTACCATCGCCTAGCTCTTTTTGAATGGCCTTCATTTGCTCATTGAGATAGTACTCACGCTGGGTTTTCTCCATCTGGTTTTTAACCCTTGTTTTGATCTTTTTTTCAACTCGTAATACACTCAACTCACCTTGAATAATCGCAAGTATTTGTTCGAGCCTCTTCTCAACATCAGATACCTGAAGAAGTTCCTGCTTTTTCTCAACGGTCAAATTAAGGTGTCCTGCAATTGAATCTGACAGCACAATGGGGTCTGAAGCCTTTCTTATAGCTTCCAATGATTCTTCTGTGATATTTTTATTTAGTTTCGAGTACCTATCAAATTCTTTTGCAACTGTCCTCTTTAAGGCTTCCACCTGGTCACCCTGAAAATTAGTATCGGTAACTTCGTCGCAAAAAGCTTCAAGAAATTTATTCGTATTCAAAAACTCAGATACCTTTACACGGTGTTTTCCCTCTATCAGAATTTTCACTGCTCCGTCAGGCAGTTTAAGAACCTGTAAGACATTGGCTATTACCCCAACTTTAAAAATATTGTTTTCTCCAGGGTTATCATCGCCTGCATCTTTTTGCGCAACTAGAAGTATTTGCTGCTCTGTTTTCATCACCTCTTCCAATGCAAGCACTGATTTTTCTCGTCCAACAAAAAGCCGAACTATCATGTTTGGGAAAACAACGATGTCCCTCAAGGGTAAAACAGGGATAGGTGATTTGAATGTGCTCATAATATCCTCCAATCGCTCACATTGCTATATATGATACCAAAACAAAGAAATTCAAGCTTGATACCTTAGAAATCTACCTCTTTTGTTTTTTTCCTAACAATCAACTAACAAATGTTTCAGCAAAAGCAGTAAATTCTCCTCTTTTTATCAGCTTTCGAATTTTTTTCATCAAACCTAAGTAGTAGTGTAAATTATGATGTGTAAGAAGCATAGATGCTAAAATCTCGTTTGAGCGAACCAGATGACTGAGATATCCCTTAGAATAATTAGAGCAACAATAACAAAAACATGCTTCATCAATTGGACTGTTATCCAACTGATATTGCGCATTCTTTAAATTAATCGTTCCACTTTTAACAAAAGCTTGACCATTTCTGCCTGATCTTGTGGGAATTACACAGTCGAACATATCTACTCCTCTCAATACTGCGCCAACAATATCACTTGGTTTACCAACACCCATCAAGTATCTAGGCCTGTATTTGGGGAAAAAATCTGTAGAATAATCTAAGACCTCAAACATTTTTTTTTGCGGCTCGCCAACGGCTAGACCCCCAATAGCATAACCGTCAAACCCAATATCATTGAGGTAGCGTGCACTCTGCTCGCGGAGATCCTTAAACATTCCCCCTTGTTGAATTCCAAATAACATAGAGCCATTAGACCCAGTAAATGAGGATTTAGACCTGTCAGCCCATCGCGAAGATAATTTCATACTTTTTTCCGCGACTTCTTTTTCTACAGGGAATGAAGTACATTCATCGAAGGCCATAATGATTGTACTCTTTAAAGTTTCTTGTATCGATATTGAAGCCTCAGGAGTGAGCAAAAACTTTTTACCATCTACATGAGAGCGAAAGGTCACCCCATTCTCATTAAGCTGCCTCAGCTTTGCAAGGCTCATTACCTGGAAACCTCCGCTATCGGTAAGTATTGGGCCTGACCAATTCATAAATTTATTCAAACCTCCCAATTTATTGACTACTTTTTCTCCAGGCCTAATCATTAAGTGGTAGGTGTTACAAAGAAGAATTTGAGCCCC
>CACDWF010000010.1 GCA_902556405.1 uncultured Alphaproteobacteria bacterium
CTGAAGGTGGCAAGGGTATGGATTTTTCTGCTATTTTGCCCTATCTAGCAAAGAAATAGTTTTATATTTGAACTTAAATGGCATAGCATTAAATAAAAATAGGAATAGAAAATGAAAACCCGGATAACAGAATTATTCAACATTCAACACCCAATAATTCAGGGTGGTATGCACTATGTGGGATTTGCCGAGCTAGCCTCTGCTGTTTCAAATGCTGGTGGCTTAGGCATAATAACTGGACTTACCCAGAAGACCCCAAACGATCTTGCAAAAGAGATAGCGAGATGCCACGAAATGACAGACAATCCGTTTGGAGTAAATTTAACATTTCTTCCGACGGTAGCGGCGCCTGACTATCCTGGATATATTGACGCAATTATCGATGGGGGAATTAAGATTGTAGAGACCGCAGGAAGAAATCCCCAACCGTATATGGAACAATTAAAAAAAGCCGACATAAAAGTTATCCATAAATGTACCTCTGTTAGACATTCACTCAAAGCTGAAGCTATAGGGTGTGATGCTGTGTCCGTCGATGGATTTGAATGCGGAGGACATCCCGGTGAGGACGATATGCCAAATATGATTTTACTTCCCAGAGCAGCTGAGGAATTGAAGATCCCATTTGTTGCTTCAGGAGGAATGGCAGACGCGCGAAGCTTAGTTGCTTCGCTTGCTATGGGAGCGGATGGAATGAATATGGGGACAAGATTTATGGCTACCAAGGAAGCTCCATGTCACGAAAGAGTAAAAGAGGCGATAATTAATGCTACAGAATTAGATACGAGACTTGTTATGCGTCCACTGAGAAATACAGAAAGAGTATTAAATAATTCTGCAGTAGAAAAATTATTAGAAAAAGAAAAAGAGCTAGGTTCTAATATTAAATTTGAAGACATTATGGATGAAGTGGCAGGTGTATATCCTAAAGTGATGCTTGATGGAGAAATGGAAGCAGGGGCATGGTCATGCGGAATGGTAGTTGGTCTTATTAACGACATACCTAGCTGTAAAGAACTGATAGATGGAATAATGAGTGAAGCTGACAGCCTTATAACAAAAAGACTTGAAGGTATGCTTTCTGCATAAGTACTTTTTACTTATCTACTTAGAGTTTTTTTCTTTGATCGATTTCAGCTGGCGTTCTAAGTACTGAGACTCAAGCGTATTCTTAATACGTGAATTGAGACTTTGGATGTTTACACTATCCATTACCATGTCATTTATAGAGAGTTTCATGCCTCTGACAGCTTCAGGCGATAACTCTTTACATTGCTTAATAAAATCTTGTGCTCTTTCAATGATATTCTCGCCTTCGTTTATTATCTCATCAAAAAATCCAACATTTTTGAGTTCTTTTTCTGACATTTTTGTTGCTGTAAGTAATAATCTCTTAGTAGCACTTGCTCCGAAAATATTTAAAAATCTTTTTATTCCAGCTGGGTGATAATGAATTCCAATCTTGGCCGGAGGCACCATAATTTCAACATTTGAAACAGCAATTCTAAAATCGCAGGCACAAGCTATTTCTACACCTCCACCATAAGCGCTCCCATTTAAAGCACACACTGTTGGGAGAGGAAAGCTTTGAATAGCATCACATAATTTTGACATATCGTTTGATTGTAATTCTTGATCTTTTTTATTTTTTCCAATTATTGAAATAATCTCAGAAAGGTCAGCTCCTGAGCAAAAAACGTTACCGCTTCCTGAGATAATAAGTGCATAAATATCAGATTGCGTCTCTCTAGAAAGTATGTCTCTCAGTAACAACATATCTACTGAATTAAGCGCGTTTTTTCTCTTGGGCGAGTCCAGTATTAATACCCCGACACCATTATTCTTTGTGAATTTCACATTATTCATTTTCGTAGTTTTTATAGTACAATTAATCGTAATGATCTAAGTATCCTAAAAATATTAAAATAAAAGTCTAAGAAATACCAAGGCATTTAGTTTTTTTTAATTAACTTATTACAAATTAAAGAAAATATAGATACCCAGTTACCTATTTATTTGGGAAAATAATCTCACCTTCTTTTTTGAAAATATACGCCTAGAAATTCTTTCTCTTGACTTTTAATATTAATTAGGATGTTCTAGAGGCTTGACAGGGGTGCCTCGTTGATTTGTGAGGCTGAGAATAACCCTCAAACTTGAACCGGGTAATGCTGGCGTAAGGAGTCACTCGATATGAAAATTCCTCACTCAGCCACAAATCATTGGAGACCTTCATGAATAGTCTTGAAGAATTAAAAGCAAAAAATCCTCTCGTTCATTGTATAACTAATTATGTTTCCATGGATATCGCAGCTAATACGCTTTTGGCAGTTGGAGCGTCTCCAGCAATGATACATACTCCAGAAGAGAGTGGAGACTTTTCTCCAGTAGCGGGTGCACTAACTGTAAATATCGGTACTATTTCACCAAATTGGCTTGAAGGCATGGAGAAAGCAATTGAGGCGGCTAATAGAGCCAAAGTTCCTTGGGTATTAGATCCCGTAGCACACTTTGCGACACCATACCGTCAAACCTCGATAGCAAAATTGATATCCCTAGAACCCTCAGTTGTTAGGGGGAATGCGTCTGAAATTTTAGCCTTACAAGGTGAAGAGACTGAAGCAAAGGGTGTAGACTCTCAAGAAGGAGTTGAAACAGCCTTAAATGCTAGTAAGAAACTTGCAGAAAAGCATAATTGTACAATTTTCGTGACTGGAGAAACAGACATAATCACAGATGGAGTAAGGGTTACTCGAGTATCAGGCGGATCATCTTTTATGTCGAATGTTACAGCTATTGGATGTTCTTTAACATGTCTAGTTGGCGCCTTCACAGCGATCACGGATCCCTACACTGCTAGCGTTAGTGCTGCTACTCTGTTCGCTGAAGCAGGACATAAAGCACAATTAAGTGCTAATGGCCCAGGTTCATTTAGAATGCATTTTATAGATCAACTTTCCCGTGTGAATCCTCATCATTTTTCAAATTTAAAGTGGGCTGATAGTGTTTGATGCCGCTAAATTAAAACTCTATCTAGTAACTGACCCTTATCTCTGTGCAACTTTTGGGTTATTGAATACAGTTAATGCTGCAGTGAAAGGCGGAATTACGATGGTTCAACTTAGAGATAAAGAAGCATCGACAAACGATAGGATCGGTCTTGGAAAAGAGCTACAGAAAATATTAAAGGATACTGAGATCCCATTGATAATAAATGATGACGTTGAAGCGGCTTTAGCGATAGATGCAGATGGTATACACATAGGACAAAATGATAAAAGCACCGTTGAGATAAGAGGTAAAGTTGGGAAAGATAAAATCGTCGGATTATCATGTGAAACAATTGAAGATGCAAAAGCTGCAGACCCTGTTTTAGTGGACTATATCGGTATAAGTCCAGTATTTCCAACACCAACAAAATCAGATTTCAATGCATATATCGGGTTAGACGGTATAAGCGATATCGCAAATGCAACTTCTCTACCATCAGTAGCTATCGGTGGACTTAAAAGAGAACACTGTGGAAAGATATTTAGCGCTGGCTGCCAAGGGATGGCGGTAGTATCGGCGATCTGTGGTAAATATGATCCTTACATGGAAACAAAATTATTGCATGATGAAATTCGACGAGTATTTGAAGATAACAAACCGGTGAACTAAAAATGTCAAATCGAGTGAAAAATGTTCTGTCTATAGCTGGGTCTGATCCATCGGGAGGTGCAGGAATACAAGCTGATTTAAAAACATTTGCTGCAAATGGTGTATATGGCATGGCAGCAGTTACTGCCTTAACAGTCCAAAATACTATGGGAGTGGAAGGAATTCATTTGATACCAAAAAAATTCGTTGGGTCCCAAATTAATGCTATTTTTCGTGATATATGTGTAAGTTCAGTTAAGGTTGGAATGGTCGCTAACGCAGAAATTGCCAGAGAAGTAGGGACTAAATTGGCAAAATATAAAAAAGTATCTTTAGTAATTGACCCAGTTATGGTGGCAAAAGGTGGATCACCTTTGTTAGATAAAAAAGCAATCCAATCTGTTAAAGACCATCTGTTACCAATCGCAACAATTATAACACCTAATTTACCTGAAGCAGCAGTTCTATTGGGTACTTCTGTTGCAAAATCCAAAGAGGACATAGTTAATCAAGGCAAAGCTCTATTATGTTTTGGATCTAAGTCGGTTTTGATAAAAGGTGGGCACTCAGGAGGCAGAACAAGTAACGATCTACTAGTAACTGAAAAAGATCATGTCTGGTTCAATGAGAAAAGAATAAATACAAAAAATACACATGGAACAGGATGTACTTTATCCTCCTCTATCGCAAGTTTTTTAGCCAAAAACTACTCAATAGAGGAGGCAGTTTCTAAGTCAAAGGAGTTTGTTACTGGTGCTATTAGAGACTCAAAAAAACTATCAGTCGGAAATGGCCATGGACCAACCAACCACTTTCATGCATTAAAAATTTTTTAACACAATTCAAGGTACCCGATAATGATTTTAAGACTTATGATCTTATTTTTGCTTCTCACAGCAAATAATTTAGCTGCAAAAGATAAAATGACCCTTTTGTTGGACTGGTTTATAAATCCCGATCATGGTCCAATAATAATTGCTAAAGAAAAGGGCTATTTTGCTGATCAAAACCTAGAAATTGAAATAATCGCTCCTGCTGACCCATCAGCTCCACCAAAGCTTGTTGCTGCCGGTCAAGCTGACTTAGCCATAAGCTATCAACCACAATTACATTTGCAACTTACTCAAGGATTGCCACTTATTCGTGTTGGGACCCTTGTGGCAACCCCACTTAATTGTCTATTAGTTTTGGAGAACGGTCCAATAAAAAGTCCGCAGAGTTTGTCTGGAAAGAAGATCGGTTTCTCTGTTGCAGGTGTTGAAGAAATTCTACTATCTGCAATTTTAGAAAAGTATGGTGTAAAGTTAGAGGATGTAGAACTTGTAAATGTAAACTTTTCTCTTTCACCTTCTTTGATGTCTGGTCAAGTTGATGCTGTTATTGGTGCTTTCAGAAACTTCGAATTAAATCAAATGAAGATTGAGAACGTGCCCGGAAAATGTTTCTTCCTTGAGGAAGAAGGAGTTCCTCCTTACGACGAGCTTATTTATGTTGCTAATTCAAAGAATATTGATAAAGAAAAAATTCGTAAATTTCTTAAAGCAACGGAGTTAGCAACCCAATTTATTATAAATAATCCCGAGGAAAGCTGGAAAATATTTGCATCGACGTCTAAAGAACTAGATGATCAATTAAATAGAATGGCATGGGCGGATACGATACCTCGTTTTGCTTTGAGACCTCCTGCGCTTGATGCAGGAAGATATCTAGAATTCCAAGATTTTCTTCTTCAAAATAAGTTAATAAATAAAGCTTTTCCGATTTCTAGAATAGCTATAGATGTAACGAGTAATTAGATGAACTACAGCGACGTTTTTTCAACTTGGAGAGATTTGTATAAGACTGAGTGGACTTCTTATACGAGGCATCCATTTGTAGAAAGAATAGGAGATGGAACTTTACCAAAAAGTGCTTTTCTAAACTATCTGAGACAAGACTATATCTTTCTAAAACATTTTTCTAGAGCTTGGGGTCTTGCAATTGCAAAGTCCGATAACATAACTGAGATGCATACTTGTTCCAAGGTGGTTCACGCACTTTTAGACGACGAAATAAAATTGCATATTGAATTTTGTAACAGTGAAGGCATCTCAATTAATGAACTTGAAAGGACAAATGAAATGCATCAGAATTTAGCTTATACTAGGTTTGTTCTCGATGCAGGATTTTCAGGGGATTTTTTAGACCTTATGGCAGCACTCGCACCATGTGTGCTGGGCTATGGGGAAATAGGTAAACGCTTAGGCGCATCCCAATATAGTTCAGTCTATGAAAAGTGGATAACTACATATGCAGGAAAAGATTATCAAAGTTTATGCGTGGAAGTAGGAACCTTAATTGATAATGCTGTTATCATAAGACTAGGTGGCAACTACACATCCATAGGTAAATTTCGTGAGCTTTCTCAAAAATTTAAAATAGCTACACTCCTCGAAAAGAATTTTTGGGAAATGAATAATATATGATGTCTTCTACCTCCCCTTCACTAGAATTGATCGGAAGTGTAAGATCAGAAAGTGAGGTTTTGTTTGAAGATCTAAAGCTTGCAGTCAAGGCTAATCAGTGGACTTGCCTTCTTGGTTCATCAGGGATTGGCAAATCGACTATTCTTCGATTAATTGCTGGGTTGCCAACCCATGTAAAACTTGACGGCAGGATAAAAAGTAATGATCACTTACCTATCTCAAATCGTGTTTCATACATGGCCCAGAATGATTTGTTAATTCCATGGGCAACAATAAGCGACAATGTTTCTTTGGGTAATAAATTACGAGGAGAAAAGTTCTCGTCAGAAAAAAAACTGAAAATTATTGAAAAAGTTGGTTTGGTGGATCATAAAAAAAAATATCCCTTTCAGCTTTCTGGGGGACAGCGTCAACGAGCTGCTCTCGCAAGAACGTTAATGGAAAATACACCTATAGTTTTATTAGATGAGCCATTTGGTTCATTGGACTCAAATACCAGAGAGGAGATGATCGATCTAACATTTGAAAGTTTTAAAGGAAAAACCGTTGTGTTTGTAACTCATGATCCCCATGAAGCTGCAAGACTATGTGAAAGTATCTACATACTAGGCCGGCAAAAGACAACAAGCAATAATTGTCTCAAGCCACCATTTCCTAAAACATATTCCGACAAATTGGTTTTCGATCTGCAATATTCGTTACTAGAAAAAATAAAAAGCAACCATTCATGAAAGCTATCATCTATATAGTCTGTACTTTTTTATCAATTTTCTTTTTTTGGGAATTAGCTGTAAGGTTAGCGAACCCTCCACCCTATATACTTCCAACACCTCACTCTGTATTAGTCGCATTTAAAGAAAACTCTATTCTTATTTATGAACATTCACTTGTGACAATTGTAGAAATCTTAATTGGGCTCACTATAGGGATCATATTGGGCATGATTACTGCGTTAACGCTTGAAATATTCGTCACTGCACGCTTGATACTTAGACCACTGTTGATATTTAGCCAATCTATTCCGGTATTTGCAATTGCTCCATTACTCACTTTATGGCTTGGTTACGGTATTTTGTCAAAAGTCGTTATGGCAATCCTGATTATTTATTTTCCTGTTACTTCAGCATTTCATGATGGTCTTTCTCAAACCCCAAAGCAATATCTTGACCTTGCAAAGACAATGAGAGGAACGAACCGGAGAAACCTATTATATTTAAAAATTCCACATAGTATTCCTTCTTTATGTTCCGGAATAAAGCTAGCTAGCGTCTATGCACCAATCGGAGCAGTTATAGGAGAATGGGTGGGGTCATCACAAGGCTTGGGATATCTTATGATTTTAGCAAATGGTCGGGTAAAAACTGACCTAATGTTTGCCAGCCTTTTTACGCTGGGAATTTTATCGATTACTTTATTCGGCTTAATAAGCTACTTATTACAGATTTCTCTATCTAAGTACTTGAATGCGTAGTGTCAGCTGAGTATAAAAAACTGTTATTAACCGCATTGTTTCAACCGTAAATGTGATCAGTTTTCCATTTCTATATTGATTTCTTATTTTGATCAGATTATTAAAATAAAAAGAGGGAGAGTACGAAAATCATGAGTTTTTTGTCATCACCATATATGAGTTCTTTTGTGGGCTTCGACAGTCTTTTTGATGAAATTGAACGCATGTCTTCTGTAAAACAGTCCACCTATCCCGCCTATGATATTAAAAAGCTTTCAAATAACAGTTTTATAATTGTTTTGGCACTCGCTGGCTTCAGTACCAACGATATTATTATAGAGGCAACATCAAGTGAATTGGTGATAAGTGGCAATGGTGATAAAGATACACAACATGAATATATACATAAGGGAATAGCTAAACGCGCGTTTACTAAAACCTTTAGATTAGCTGACAATGTAAGAGTCAACGGAGCTGAGTTTAAGGATGGACTATTATCTATTAATCTTTATAAGGAAGAACCAAGAAAAGAAACTCCTCGTAAGATTGCCATAAAATCATAAAACTATAGTTCAAAGGCATAAACAGTTGAAAAACGGCGAAGACAATAAAAAATTACAAAAAAAACATCTCTTGAAAGAGATTCTGTCTAAAGAAACTAATTCAACTCGGGATAAAGTAACAAACTTGCGGTTGTCGCGACAAATCGATAAAGCACGATTTGAAGCAGCATTTAAAACTTTATTAAAAAAATAATTGTTACGGTTCCTAAAAATTATTCACTATAATAGAAATAGGATTTAATTTTTTTGGGAGGGAAAGATGAGAGTGCAAATTTTGGGACTAGTTAGGAAAATTTTTATTCCAGTGATAGCTCTTTTGCTTTTAACAGTTAATTTTTGTTCAGCCGAACAAGTTGCACGCCTATCAGTACATTGGAGTGCTAAACACCACTGCGCTAAGCATGCACAGATTTTTGCAGATAGGGTAAATGTGCGAGCAAAGGGTAAATTAAAGATAGAAGTTTATCCGTCAAAACAGCTTTTTGGGATAAGAGAAGTAATGGGAGCTGTCACATCAGGGGCAGTAGAGCTTGGAGGGATAGTTGGCGTTGTTAGTTTTCCTCCTATCAACAAAAATTTTAATATTGCTTCTTATCCCGGTTTATTCCGGTCATATGATGATCAACGAAACTTTTTTCAAGATTCGCCCGAAGGAAAGAAGATCTGGAATGAAATTACCACAAAAACCAATTCGAAGTTGATTATGTATAACCCCGTAGGCCCAGTAATGACTTTTAGTAGCAAAAGAGAGCTGACTGGGATCGAAGCTATGAAAGACTTGAAGGCTAGAAGGTTGTTAAAAAGTGAGGAACCAATGTGGGATGCATTTGGGTCGAAAAGAGTTTCTTTGCCCACGGGTGAAGTATACACTGCATTACAAACCGGCATGATCGACACAATAAATAGTCCTCCTCAAAGCATCGGAGCCTATAGTTGGTGGGAATTTTTAAAATACGCTCAGAAGCCCTATCAGTATTATGCCGACGCATTTGTAATGGCTAATGCTCAATGGTTTGACTCGCTATCACCAGAGTTACAAAAAATAATTTTAGAAGTAGGTAAAGAAGTAGGCGACTTATCAACTAATGGAATTATGGATGCGGGAGAAGATACCCTTAAACAGTTTCAGGATAAGGGAGGTATTATAACCGTTTTGTCTGGAGCAGAGAAGGCAAAATTTGATAAGTTAATGAATGAAAAAGTTATCCCTGCAATGGCTGATATGATTGATGCTAAAGCATTAAAAGCCGCGGAAGACTATGTGGCATCACTGAATTAGCGCTATTATGCTACACGTTTTGCTAGCCATAAATAATATTCTTAATAGAGTAATTTTATGGCTGGCAACAATTATTGTAGCTCTAATGGTTTTAGCTCTTTCACTTAGCGCTTTAACTCGGTATGTATCAGGTATCGGTTACGATTGGTTTATTGAGTTACCCCCAGTATTGACAAGCTGGTTGGTTTTTCCGTTGTTAGGCCCACTTCTAGTTCAAGGCAAACATATAAAAGTTGATTTTTTAACAAGTATTCTTTCTGATAAAAGTAAAATCATTCTAAGAATATTCGTTGCTATTGTTGCTTTAATGGCTGGTCTAATTTTTTGCAAAGCGGGTATTGATGCCACTGTCCTTTATTATAACCTCGGTCAAAAAATGGAGCTAGAAATTGACGTACCAATTTGGTGGATGTACTTAGCCTTTCCGACTGGATTTCTTATCCTTATACTATTTTCAACCCAAATGTTTTTAGAGGAAATTCTGAACCTCAAAAACCTAAAGAGTAAAGCTGACTAGCCATATGTTCTCTCTGTCAATGTCTCTATCATTTATACTGTTACTTTTGGCAGTCCCTATATTTATAGTATTTGGCTTAGGATCTTCAATTGCAGCTATATGGGGGTTGAATCTTCCTTGGTCTGTATTAATACAAATCTCTTTTGCCGCTTTAACCAAACATATATTAGTAGCTGTACCTCTATTCATTTTTGCTGGAATGGTAATGTTAAGGGGCGGTGCAGCTACCAGGCTAGTAAACTTTTGCACCGCTTTAGTAGGACATTGGCCAGGGGGACTTGGTGTAGCTATGGTAGTGGCAATGGGTTTTTTTGCTGCATTCTGCGGGTCCATACTTGCGGCCATCACGGCCGTAGGAACTATAATGATGCCAAAAATGATTGAGCAAGGATACCCAACACCTTTCGTGGTAGTACTTGCAGCTTCGGCCGCTCTTTTAGAGGCCTTAATCCCTCCATCCAACGCAGCCATACTTTATAGTGCTCTTACTAATGTACCAGTATCTCAAACTTTCGCAGCAGGGATAATACCCGGAATTATTCTTCTTTTTTTAATGATTGCAGTAGTTCTAATAAAATGTCGAAATGTTGAGAGACTAAAAAGGGCTACCAGCAGAGAAAAATTAACCTCATTTTTTAAAGCATTACCTGCATTAGTAACCCCATTTATTATTTTAGGTGGAATTTATGCTGGGCTTCTGACCCCCTCAGAATCTGCCGCAGTTGCCGGTGTATGGGCAGCCTTAATAGGCTTTATTATTTACCGAGAATTAACTTTTACAGGTCTGGTTTTGTGTGTAAAGGAAACAGCGATAACCACTGCCGTTATTTTTTCGATTATAGCAACAGCAACATTTTTAAGCGTGGTATTGACATATACACAAACCCCCCAAAAAATAATTGAATTCTTTACCTCAATGGGCGCTAGTCCCCTCTTGTTTTGGGTCATGCTTGCTGTAATTTGTTTGTTTTTGGGCACGTTTATAGAAATAGTTCCTGTTTTCTATTTAACTGTTCCTATTTTTGCTGCTATTGCTCTCTCTTTTAATCAAAGCTTATTACACCTTTATGTTGTATTTGTTGCATTTGCTGGAATTGGCATGATTACACCTCCTGTTTGTGTAGGAATTTATACGTCTGCTGGAGTGGTAGGCGAAGATCCAGGCAAGGCTTTTCGGGAAATACCATTATTCACGCTAATTGGAATAATTTATGGAGCTTTGATGATTTTTTTTCCTTGGGCGTCCACCTGGCTACCAAACATATTAAGATAAGAGGAGCCAAAAGATAAATTTCCATGAGATAATTAGCATGACTTCTATTCATTTGTCCAGGGCGAGCAACTAAGTATCAGTTTGAGGAAAGAGGTATAGTTAAGTAAAATTTAGTCTGAAGAAAAGAAACTGATTAATATTTATAAAATATCTTTCAACATTTTCTTCGCACTGTAAGACAAGTCTTCCAAATTTTGACCAGTATAAATATTTCTTGATATCTCCTTTCCTAGTTCGACACCCCATTGATCAAAACTATTAATTCCCCATAGCAAGCCACATACAATAGTTGCATTTTCATACAGAGAAACTAGTTTGCCTAAAGATTCGGCGTTGGTTCTATCCCAGCTTATAAAAGTACACGGCCTATTGCCTGTCATATTTCTGTACTTTTCTCTATGTGTCTGTTTTCCCGTGATGAGTGCTTCTGCTTGTGCAATAGCGTTTACAACTAACCTTGAATGGGGTTCTAAATCTTTTTTATTTTTACCAACTACATTCTTACCCTCAAACGGAACTAAGAACTCCACTGGAATTTTTTCTATGCCTTGATGAAGTAACTGAAAAAAACTGTGTTGAGACTCCGTTCCAATTTCTCCGAAAACTAAAGGCGCTGCAGGTAACTCTAGCTTTTTACCTAGAGCATCTACGCTTTTCCCATTGCTCTCCATTTCCACTTGCTGAAACCAACTTGGAAAAAATTTTAGACCTTTCTCATAGGGAACAATTGCGAGATTTTGTAGATTTAGAACGTTTCTGTTCCATATTCTTGAAATGCCGAGAATGTAGGGTAAATTTAATTCAAGTTTTTCTTCCATGAAATGCTTGTCCATTTTATAGGCTCCTGCGAGAAGTTGTTCATAAACATCTATACCCAGAGACGCAACTAAGCCTAAACCAAAATGCGACCACATTGAAAATCTACCCCCTACCCCATTAGGCACGTGAAAAATTGCATGTTCCTTAAGACCAGCTTCCAACGCTTTTTCTGGAAATGATGTGACTGCCACCATATGATCATTGAGATCCAAGCCCTCATTATTGAGCAAAGTTTTGACAAAGCTTAGATTAACTAATGTTTCTTCTGTAGAAAACGACTTGGAATTGAAGATAAAGAATGTTTCTTTAATATTTTTCATTTTTAGAGTGTTTTCAAGGTTTGTGAAATCTAAATTCGATATGTTAATTAGGGAAGGCCCCTTACTTTCGTGCTTTAGTGCATTATAAACCATTTTTATGCCAAGGTCCGATCCCCCTATTCCTACGTTAATTAGATTCTTTATTTTCTTTTGTTTTAGGAAAGAAATGAAAGACTTATACCTGTAAGTTTTATCCAATACTGAGTTTGAATTCCGTTCAGGAAAATGGGTTACAAGCCTATTTTCAGTAACATTTAAAAAAGAACCCTCGAAGAGCTTCTTTTTTTTATCTTTAATGTCTATAGCCTCTCCAAGCATTTTAAGTTTATCAAATTGCTCAGAGGAAATAAGCTGTCTAGTTATATCAAGTGATATATCCTCAAAAGAAAAAGTGAATGCCTTCTGTCTGTCTGGATTTTGGAGTTCGTTGGCGATGACAAAATCCGACTTTTTTTCTTCTTCTAAAATATCCCTAAAGTATTTGTTTTCATTAAGTTGCATTTTTTCACAATAGTTTGAGCGTAGTTCCGGATAATATCTGATGCCACAACAAAGTTTTGAAGTCCAATTTTTTTAATGCGATGTATTTTTTTCTTTATCCCCAATAACCATAAAAAGATAAATACCTAACAAAACAATGAATAATGAGATTAAATGATAAATGAATAACCTCTCCCCTAGCAAAAGCACTCCCAGGATCGCTGCGAAGATAGGTAGAAAATTAATAAATAACCCTGCTTTAGATGCTCCAACTAGCTCAACACCTCTTATAAAAAAAATCTGAGCTAGAAAAGAGGGGACAAAAGCTATGTAAAGTATAGTGAGCCAAGCGGTACTTGTAGCAGGAACCTGAATGAGCCCTAGATAGTATTCTATAATCAGTAGTGGAATAGAAAATATCAAGGCACTCAGTGAGAAATAAGTCATCAGTACAATAGGATCAATTACTGGTTTGTTTTTTAGTCCGAGGGTAAAGCCAGAGTAGAAAAAACAAGCGGATAGCATTACTATGTCTCCATAATTAAAAGACAATAAAATTACTCTCTCATAGTCGCCTTGGCTTACCACTACTAGAACACCAAAAAATGCTATTATCAACCCAACAACCTTCGTAATGTTGACTAACTCTTTGAATATAATTACTGACCCAACTAGTATTATCGCGGGCATAATGCCTTGAATGATACCTAAATTTATTGCTGTTGTATTCTGAGCAGCTATATAAAACAACGCATTAAATCCGGTGAGCCCAAGTGATCCCATTAAGCAAAGCCAGACAAGTTTTTTACTTATTGACTTAAAAGACGAAATTAATTTCTTATTTAAAAAACAAATTAGAAAAACCGAGATAATAAACCATCTCAAAAACACAACAACCATGGGCGACATTTCCCCAGTTGACATTCTTCCTGCTATTGTGTTCCCAGCCCAGCCTAACATTGCTAAGCAAAGCAGCAAAATACCGTTTTTCAAGATAGAAGAGTTTAATGGGTTTAACACTGATCGACTTTCTTTAGTCAAAAAAGATTGGTGACCCCGGTACGATTCGAACGTACGACCTACTGATTAGAAGTCAGTTGCTCTATCCAGCTGAGCTACGGGGCCACTTGGTGCAGTGGTAACATATGAAAAGTTCATAGTAAATTTAAAATTGATCAAATTTGTATTTGATATAAGCTCAACAGCCTTTAACTTTATTAAATATGACTAGTGAGTCCAAGGCCTTTTTCTGTTGTAATCAAAGTTATCACCGTAGCCATTTTTTCGGACATTCATTTTTTTTTCAGATCCTTCATCAATGAAAAATAAGATATTGTTCCTTTGTGCGTATTGAGTCGCATCCTCTTTATTTTCAAATTTTAATCTTATTTGACTTGTAGTGTCGCTAGATCCAATCCAACTCATAACCTGGTCTATGGGTTTATTATCGTTTTTGTCAAACTCTAAGAACCATTGGTCTGCATTGCCGGTGCCCGACTGCATCGCAGTCTTAGATGTTTTGAAAATTCGTGCTACCATCAAAATTCCTAAAAATAAGTTTAAATTTTACAGATGATACTATATTGAACTTATTATGTTTTAAACAGTAAAAACGTAAGCAATTATAAAAATTAACCAAATAAAGATTGTTCGATATGAATGAGCTTACTATAGAAAAAAACAATTTGCATGTTGTTTCTGAGTTTAAACCAGCTGGGGACCAACCTACAGCAATCGACGAGTTGGTTACAGGATTAGGTAAGGGCGAAAAAAACCAAGTTTTACTCGGAGCTACTGGTACAGGTAAAACATTTACAATGGCTAAAATTATTGAGGCAACACAACGCCCTGCACTGATCCTTGCTCCCAACAAAACATTGGCGGGCCAACTTTTTGGAGAGTTTCAGAAATTCTTTCCCAATAATGCTGTAGAATATTTTGTCTCATATTACGATTACTATCAGCCAGAAGCATATGTTCCGAGATCAGATACTTATATTGAAAAAGAGGCTCAAGTTAATGAACAAATTGATAGAATGCGCCACTCAGCTACAAGATCTCTTTTGGAACGGAAGGACGTAGTTATTGTAGCATCCGTCTCCTGTATATACGGTATAGGTTCCGTCGAAACCTACAGCTCAATGACTCAAAGTTTTAATAAGGGAGGAACTTTCAATCAACAGCAAATAGTGAAGAACTTGGTTGAGCAACAGTATCGCAGAAATGACAAGAATTTTCAGAGAGGCTGTTTTAGAGTTCGAGGCGATACACTGGATGTATGGCCTGCTCACTTGGAAAATAGAGCTTGGCGATTTTTGTTCTTTGGCGATGAGTTAGAAAAAATTGTGGAGTTTGATCCTTTAACTGGAAAAAAGCTTGAGGAACTATCCCGAGCAAAAATATATGCAAATTCCCATTACGTGACTCCTAGACCTACTTTGCAGCAGGCAATAAAAAATATAAAGGCAGAGCTCATTCTTAGACTAAAACAGTTAAACAATGAAAATAAGCTTCTGGAGGCACAGCGCTTAGAACAACGGACTAACTTCGACTTAGAGATGATCGAAGCAACAGGAATGTGCAATGGCATTGAAAATTACTCGAGATATCTCACAGGAAGAAAACCAGGAGAGCCTCCCCCGACTCTTTTTGAGTATATCCCTGACAATGCAATTGTGTTTGCCGATGAAAGCCATGTAAGCATTCCTCAGCTTGGAGGTATGTTTAAGGGAGATTTCAGAAGAAAAAGCACTCTTTCAGAGTATGGCTTTAGACTTCCTTCATGCACCGATAATAGACCTTTAAAGTTTGAAGAGTGGGATAAAATGAGGCCCCATACAATTTATGTCTCTGCTACTCCTGGGTCATGGGAGCTGGATCAAACGAAGGGCGTTTTTACTGAGCAGATTATCAGACCAACCGGGCTAATTGACCCCGAAATAGAAGTTAGACCTACTGACTCCCAGATAGATGATTTAATAGAGGAAGTAAATAAGGTAACAAAAAGAAACCTAAGGACGCTGTGTACTGTTCTCACAAAAAAAATGGCTGAAGATCTCACCGAATATCTTCATGAAAAGGGAATAAGAGTTAGATACATGCATTCTGATATCGATACTTTAGAACGATTAGAAATTCTTCGTGATTTACGAATAGGCACTTTTGATGTTCTAGTCGGGATCAATCTTCTGAGAGAGGGTTTAGATATTCCAGAATGTGGATTAGTTGCAATATTAGATGCTGACAAAGAAGGCTTTTTGCGTTCTGAAACCTCATTAGTACAAACGATTGGAAGGGCAGCCAGAAATATTGACGGAAAGGTCCTAATGTATGCCGACACAATCACAAAAAGCATGCAGAAAGCAATAGACGAAACTGACAGACGCCGTGATAAACAAAAAAAGTACAACGTTGAGAACAGCATAACGCCTAAAACGATAGAGAAAAATGTTAACGACATATTGGAGGGTCTATACAAAGGGGATACTGATCAAGCTAGAGTGACGGCTGATTTGGAACAGGCACCTGGGATTGGTCATAATCTATCCAGTCATCTGGAGGATTTAAAATCGCAAATGCTTAAGGCTGCAGAAAATCTTGAGTTTGAAGAAGCGGCTAAATTAAGGGATCAAATACAGAAACTTGAAAAGACAGAATTGGAAATAAAAAAAGACCCCTTTGCTAGATAAATACTAGGTTTCACCCGCTAAATTTATAGTTAGAACCCCAGCAATTTTCCACAGATCATCATATTTTTCTAGAATATAGTCATATGTCTCCAGAGAACCGTCATAGGATTGGAATAAAACTCTCTGAATAGATTTATTGCCAAGGTCTTGAAATTTTGTGAATTTAAAGTTCTTCGGTCTCCATATAACAGGGTACCCATTCCTGACCATCAAACCAAAAACATCTGGGTTGGGAAACTGAGCTTGAATATTAGGCGCCGCAAATGTATATGCTTTCTTGATATTATTCTCCTTAAAGGCCTCAATCTGTGAACTTATTGTATTGCGCACCTCTTTCATTACTATTTCACTTTCATCAGCAAAAACTAAAGCACTCAAAAGGGAAATGAATAATGCGATGATCGATGCTTTTTTAATAAAATAATCCCACCTCATCGCACCACCTCATTCAACTTTTCCACTGTTTTTTCTTTACCTAGCAGAGCAAAAAAACTACCTAATCTAGGTCCACTTTGACTTCCTAAAAGAACTTCGTATATCAATTTGAACCAATCTCTATTATTTTCAAATCCATTTGTTTTACCTACATCTAAAATAATTTGCTGAATTTCACTCGCATCCCAGTTTTCGTATAATCCCTCTAGCTTTTTTGTTAGCTCAACCAAAGGGATACGCTCATCACCTGAAGGTTGCTTGAAAACCAACTTGGATTCAAGAAAATCATTAAAATAATTTATGGCATTCTGCATAGCCCCACACATTGTGGGGTTCAGAGGATCACCTCTTTCGCTAACATACTTTCTTACGAATGAAAGGAGTGTTTCTATACTTGTTGATCCAGTTGCACCGGCTAAGTTCATTAGCATAGAAAAAGAAACAAGTAATTCAGACTTAGGAGGGTTGGCTTGGTGAAGATGCCAAACAGGATTTTGATATTTATCCTCCTCGCTCTGTTGGTGATATACTTCTAAAAACTTATGGTAATCATCAACAGCTCTCGGAATTGAGTCGAAATAAAGCCTTTTTGCTGTCTTTGGCTTTTGAAACATAAAAAGGCTCAAAGAGTTCTTTGACCCATATCTTAGCCACTCTTCAACAGACAGACCGTTACCTTTTGATTTTGAAATTTTCTGTCCTTGGTCGTCAAGGAATAACTCATAAAAAAACTGGTATGGTGCTTTTCTCCCTAGTACCTTGCATATTTTTGATGCTAGATTGGCGGATGGAATTAAGTCTTTACCATACATTTCATAATCTACGGACAATGCGAACCATCTCATGGCCCAATCGGCTTTCCATTGAAGCTTCACATTCCCATCTGTAACTGGAGTTTTAACTTTTTTACCGTCAACATCTTCATAAACTATTGAATGTGTTGTGCTATCTATTTCAAGGGTTGGTACTTGCAAAACTTTACCAGACTTTCTACTTATTGGTAAAAAAGGTGAATAGGTTAATTTTCTTTCTGATCCAAGAGACGGTAGGATAATTTCCATAATTTCATCGTACTTAGCCAAAATTTGCACCAGTGCCTCGTTGAAAACACCTGAAGAGTAACACTTAGTCGATGAAATAAACTCATAGTCAAAATGAAAGCTATCTAGAAACTCGCATAATTTACTATTGTTGTGTTCAGCAAAGCTTTTGTGGGTACCAAAGGGATCAGTTACCCTTGAAAGAGGTAAATCTAAATCTCTTTCTACTAGCCCTTTATTAGGTATATTGTCAGGAACTTTTCGAAGACCATCCAGATCATCTGAAAAGCAAAGAAGGTTAGTATTAACTCCGTATAGTTTTTCGAAGGAATGTCTCACCATTGACGTTCTCATAACCTCTCCAAATGTTCCAATGTGGGGCAAACCAGATGGACCATAGCCAGTTTGAAACGTAACCATATCTTTATTCTCGTTCATATTTATCAAATGTTTGTTAAGGCCAACTGCTTCTTGCACAGGCCAAATTTTAATATTTTCGAGCAAATTTTCCATTCAGTTCACTTATCCATATCCTAGAAAATATAAATATAAATGTTGTTCACATAGGCTGAGATCCGTATAATATAATTGATAGAAAATTGCTAGCATTTATATGGATATTAACTCAAGCACAACAATATTGAGCCCCCAAGATGCCTTGGTAGCTATTATGATTGCAGAGGGAACGTCACATCGCGGTGTGACAAAATTAGAATTTGCGTCGATAATTAAAATTGTTGACCATCTGCCAATATTTAAAGATTACGATGTTTCTCGCGTAAAGACTATCGCGGAAAGTGTTTATGACATATTTGAGGAAGAAGATGGGCTAGATGCACTTTTTGGCTTGATAAAAGTCTCTCTACCAGAGTCTCTCTACGAGACAGCCTATGCGTTAGCTTGTGATGTGGCTGCAGCTGATGGACGTCTTAAAGAAATCGAACTGCAATTATTAAGAGAAATTAGATACGAATTAAATATCGACCGTCTTCATGGAGCGGCTATAGAGCGTGGTGCTAGAGCAAGACATCTTACGGTCTAAAGTAAGGTCTCTAAATCTGATCTATTATTTTTCGGATTATTTGTCTTTCTTGGATTACAGCTCTTGAAAGCCAAGATGCAGATCCTTTTGGCCTTTCAAAGTTGTTACTTGAGTATTTTTTTCTCTTGTCTAAATCAGCTGAAAATATCGAAAATGCCATTACGGGAATATCTTCTTTGCACACATACCCAGCTAATCCACGTATATAATGCATGGTTCCTGATTTACCTTTAACCGTTATATTGCCAATGGAGTTGACTTTCCCTTCTGATGTATAAATTGGAATAAGTTTTAAAACCGGCAAGAGGCTCTTTTGAACTTTTTCTAGCATCAAAAACCTTCTGAAGTCCTCTGACGTCGAAAAACTTCCCGCAGATAATCCGCTATGATTTAGGAATAAAGAGTTCTGTTTACCAATTATCTCTCTAAACCATCTAGTCATAAGTATTGCCGACTGGTCCAGGTCGTAAAGATCCGAAGCTAAGGTTTTACTAGCAGCAAGCCCAAACGACTCTGTGACCATATTTTTTGAGTATTTCAAGGCGTTTTTCAAAATTATTTTATTATTTTCAGAATAATGTGTGCAGAGCAGTCTAACTTTCTTGGGCACTTTTTTTCTCTTCATATTTACAATCTCAACACCTCTACCAATGAGAAGTTGTCTCAAGGCTTCAGTTGCGTAATAGGAACTCTCGCGGACCGGCAGCCATCGACTTCCCTTTTTACTTAATATTCTCCTGTTTACCGACCACCGCTCTTCAAATTTATTTTCATCAAGTTTATACCTATATACTGGGCCTTTGTTGTTTTCTAAATCCATTGTAATGTTTGTTACTTTGGCATTATTTTGCATGCCTGGCGCGGTTAACGACATGTTGTATTTAGCTTTATCCAACCGTCTCCACTTGAATAGAATACGGTTCTCATTTAAGTTAATTGCACCCATACCTGGATTATATGCATACTGAGGAAGTTGGTTCTTATTAATGTATTTTATGTCAGGCAGATAGCTGTTATCATAAAACAGGGTTCCCCGCACTTTTTTTATACCTAATTTTTTGACAGCATCAACAAACAGCGAAAGGTCATCCGTCTTAAGTGTAGGATCTCCATAACCTTTAAGATATAGGTCCCCGTGCAGCACATCGCCTTTAATAGCCCCATCGGTGAAAAATTCAGTTTTAAATCGCTCTGGTTTCAAACTATTTGCTAGATAATAACATGCAGTGACCATTTTAGTGACAGAAGCGATAGGTAATTTTAGTTTTTCGTTATATCGACCAATAAGCTTATTTGATCTTAGGTCTACTGTCATGAAGCTTGTATTATCTTCGAAACCAGATTTTTTAATTAAGTTTGTAAAAATATTTATCTTTTTTGCAAAAACATTATGCGGAATAATTCCTGAAAAGGCCGTTAAAGTGCTTAACTTAATAAATTTTCTCTTACTTAGCATGTAATCTTAAAATGGTTGAAGATAAATTCACTTTTTTTGAATCTACAATGCACCAAATTGGTGGTTTAAAATACTGTAATTGTGTAGACTGGGTACTCCTAAGTCTAAATGATCTGTACTTTAAAGCAAAAGCTGATGAATTTACCAATGCTCTATTCCTCCCTCTAGCCACTACAGCAATTTTTATATTATCCGCTATCCATTGCCAGTTTTTCCAAAGATGAAAATGAATGATGTTGTCTTCACCCATTACCCAAATAAAGTTTATGTTTCTGTTTCTTTTTTTAAGCAATTTCAAGAGTTGAAAGCTGTAATGGAAATTATTCTTTATCTCAACTGAAGAAAATTTAATCCTAGGAGATTTAACCAATTTTTTAGTCTCTTTGAACCTATTTTTAAAGCTCAATGGCCCGCTTCTTTTGAGAGGGTTTTGTTTTGTATACACCCAGTATATTTGTCCTAGATCGAACATTTTTAAAGCCACTTCGCTAATATGGACATGGCCCTGGTGAGGAGGGCTAAATGATCCTCCTAATAAACCTACAGGTCTTCTATAGCCGATAGAACCAAGTGAGGTCTCAATATCCTGTTTCAATTCTTTTTTTCCTCTTCGATAAAAAACATATGACAAAATAGCAATACTATTATAGCAATAAGGCCATGAGTTCATATCAATATATATTTACTTTAAAAGAATTAACGAAAACCTTTCCAAACGGGAAAAAATGTTTCGAAAATATAACTCTATCATTTTTACCTGGTGTTAAAATCGGGCTAGTAGGAGTAAATGGGGCAGGAAAATCAACTCTTTTGAAAATAATGGCAGGAATAGAAAAGGAATTTATCGGTGAAGCTTACCCAGCTCAAGGAGTAAAAGTAGGTTACCTTCCTCAAGAACCAAATCTCGATGAAAGCAAGACAGTGAGGGAGAACATTCTAGACTCTGTATCTGAAAAAAAATCACTTCTTGATCATTTTAACAACTTAGCTACATCTCTAGCGGATGATTACTCTGATGAAAAAATGGAAGAAATGACACAACACCAAGACAAGATTGACTCACTTCAAATTTGGGATATTGACTCAAAAGTTGATATGGCTATGGAGGCACTTAGATGTCCTGAGGACTCTTCACTGGTTTCCACATTATCTGGAGGCGAAATTAGAAGAGTAGCTTTATGCAAATTACTTCTCGAAGAACCTGATTTGCTTTTACTAGACGAACCTACTAACCATTTAGATGCAGAAACGGTCAGTTGGCTCCAGCAACATTTAATATCCTATAAAGGCACGATTTTAATTGTAACTCATGATAGATATTTTCTAGATCAAATTACGGGTTGGATATTAGAGCTCGATAGAGGAAGAGGTTTCCCTTTTGAAGGGAATTATTCAGGTTGGTTAGAAAACAAAAGCAAAAGACTGGAATTGGAAGAAAGAAGTGAAAAAGCTAAAAATAATATATTAAAAAAAGAACTAAATTGGATTAGACAGGGAGCTAAAGCAAGGCAAGCTAAACAGAAAGCCAGAATTACTGCTTACCTGGATTTACTGAATGAAGATAAAAAAGAAAAAATATCAACTTCACAAATTATTATCCCCAATGGCCAGCGCTTAGGATCAAAAGTAATTGATGCTGAAAAAATTACAAAAATATTTCAAAATAAGGTGTTATTTGAAGATTTTAGTTTCTCAATTCCTCCTGGAGCAATTGTAGGCGTGGTAGGCGCTAATGGTGTTGGAAAATCAACTCTTTTGAAAATTTTAACAGGCGACGAATCTCTTACTAGTGGTGATATAAGTATTGGCGACACTGTAGAGTTAAGTTATGTCGATCAAAGTAGAGATAAGCTAGGAGACAAGAACAATGTATGGGAGGAAATTTCTGGAGGCTTGGATATTATAAAATTGGGCAATTTGGAGGTTAACTCGAGGGCATACGTTGGCGCATTCAATTTCAAAGGTCCTGACCAACAGAAACCTGTGGGGCAGCTATCAGGTGGGGAGCGAAACAGAGTGCATCTCGCAAAGTTGCTGAAGTCAGGTGGAAATGTATTACTTTTAGATGAGCCCACAAATGATCTTGATATTGAAACACTTCGTGCCCTTGAAGATGCTGTTCTCGAATTTGCAGGCTGTGTAATAGTTGTGTCGCATGATAGATTTTTTATGGACAGACTTTGCACGCATATCTTGAGCTTTGAGGGAGAGAGCAACATTACTTTTTTTGAGGGTAACTTTAATGATTATGAAGAAGATAAAAGGAGAAGATTGGGAGGAACAGCTGTAATTCCTCACAGAGTGAAATATAGAAAATTCTCAACTTGACCTGTATCTCTGTATTTTTTGTATTAGAGGAAAAAGCTTCTTCATATCTGGCCCATCACTCTTTCCAGTTAGAAAATTACGAAGCGGCATAAAAAGATTTTTACCTGTTCTTCCAGTTAACCTATTTAACTCTGTAGTCAATTTTTGCCAACTATCATTTTCACGAGGATATGGGCCAATCAGACTTATTGCCACTTCTATAAATTGCTTATCTTCAGGGGCAATTATTGGGTCTTTAGCTCCTTCTTTACACAAATGCCATATATCTGCTAAGTCTTCTTTAGTGTTAATGTTATCTTTTGCCATTATCCAAAAATCTTCCTTTATCTCATCAGGAACGCCTATAGTTTCCAGATAATCAGAAACTTTGTTAATATCAGTCATCGATAGCAACTTTCGAGACAAAGTTTCTAGAAATTCTTTGTCGAATCTTACCGGTGCTGTGCTAAATTTTCCTAATTCAAAATTCGGAGTTAACTCATCAATATTGTTCTTCACGTCCACCCCATCTCCAGTTCCTAAATAGACCAATTTTGAAATAATTGCTCCTGGTTCTATTCCGGACTCCTTTAAGCTTTTTATAGACAAACTACCAGTTCTCTTAGAAAAATTCTCTCCACATCTATCAACTATCAAAGAGTGATGGCCAAAAACTGGTAAAGGTGAAGCTAATTTCTTCAAAATTTCTATTTGAACTGCTGTATTAGTCAAATGGTCGATACCCCTCACTACATCGGTAATACCAAAATCTATATCATCAATCACAGAAGCCAGCGTGTAAAGAAATTGACCATTACCCTTCACCAAAACAGGATCTGATACCGACGTAGTTCGTACAGTTATTTCTCCCACAATTTTATCTTTCCATGTTACGGTCTCACCACTCAACAAAAACCGCCAATGGCTATCAGTTTTGTTTCTCAAAACATTTTTTTCTTCTATACTTAACTCAAGCGCAGCTCTATCGTATACGGGAGGAAGCCCTTGATTTTGCTGTTTCTTCCTTTTGAGGTCTAATTCTAAAGCAGTTTCAAAGCACTCATAGACCACGTTTTGATCTTTTAGTTTGGTTAAGACTTCCCAATATCTGTCCATTCTAAGGGATTGTTGTTCAATTCTGTCCCAACTAATACCCAGCCATTCCAAGTCTCTTTTTATTTGGTCGATAAAGTTCTGAGAAGATCGTTCCTGATCCGTATCATCCAATCTTAGAATGAACTCAGCTCCAACTCTTTTAGCTTCTAAATAATTAAACAAGGCTGTTCGAATATTGCCTACATGCAAGTACCCAGTTGGAGACGGTGCGAATCTCAAAACTCTTTTGGTCAAATCTAATCTCTCCAATGGTTTACTATAGGAACACGCCTACCGAGTGCAAACGGTTTCCTAGATATCTTTGGGCCAGGGCAAGCTTGGTATCTTTTGTATTCGCTCAAGTAAAGGAGCTCTTTGACTTTTACAACTGTTTTTTTTGAGATGCCTTTTTGAATAATTTCGTCAGCACCTAGATCGTCCTCTATAAGGTGTTCTAAAATAGTATCAAGCTCATCATAACTTGGTAAAGAGTCCGTGTCTTTTTGATCAAAGGCTAACTCAGCAGACGGCTCCTTTATAAGAATATTATCGGGAATAGGTTTTCTTGCTGAAAAGTCATTGTCTTTAGCAGCACTATTTCTCCATTCACTAAGTTCATATACCTTTGTCTTATAGATATCTTTAAGTGGATTGTAAGCTCCTGCCATATCTCCATAGATTGTTGAATAGCCAACTGCAATCTCTGACTTATTTCCTGTAGATAAAAGTAAGTGTTTTTCTTTATTTGAGAATGCCATCAATAAAACTGCTCTTAATCGAGATTGGATGTTCTCTTCCGTGACATCCCTTTCTTTACCTTTGAACAAAGAAGCTAAGTGCTGATCAACTTTGTCTATAATCTCTTGAATACCTATTATCTCGAAATTTATTCCTAAGTTTTTTGACAATCTTCTTGCATCATCTAAAGACGCCTTAGAATTAAATTTCGATGGCAAAGCCAAACACACTACATTTTCAGGGCCCAACGCATCCCGCGCCATAACAGCTACAAGAGCACTGTCAATTCCTCCAGACAGACCAATTACAACCTTGTGAAAATTTGATTTCAAAACATAGTCTTTCAACCCAAGCACAACAGCTTTATAATCTTGGCTTTGGCGTGAGCCAATTTCTGCCAGGTAATGTGGAAGTGGAACCCAACTATTTTTTCTTCTCTCAAGAATTACCTGCCAGTTTTTCTCCACAAACTGCGGAAATTGACAGACGATCGTTCCCTTATTATCGTATACAAAAGAGCCCCCATCAAATACTAAATCATCCTGCCCGCCAACCAGATTTAAATAGATGATAGGAAGGTTAGACTCTTTACACCGACTTTTAATTATTGCCTGTCTTTCAGCCAGCTTACTAGTCTCATATGGCGAACCATTTGGAATTATTATGAGTTCTGCTCCCATCTTCTTTAGTCTGGCAATAATATCAGGGTGCCAAGCATCTTCACATATTGGGAATCCAATCTTTAGCGTGCCAAGATCTAAAACTTGTAACTCATCTCCAGAAACGAAAAATCTTTTCTCATCGAAAACATCATAGTTTGGTAAGTGTGTTTTTTTACTAACTATTTTTATGTATCCTCTAAATATAGAAATGTAAGCGTTATAAACTTTTCCATCAAGAAGCCACGGGCCTCCAATTAAAATTCTAACGCTTAAATCTTTTGTGCTTTGTGCAATACGTTTAACTTGTTGGGAGATGCTATCTAAAAAAGACAGTTTATTAACAAGATCGAGAGGCTGGTAGCCACTCAGAAACATTTCAGGAAAAACTATCAGATCTGATCCTTTTGAATCCGCTTCAATAGCTTTGACCAAAACAGATTCCGCGTTAAGCTCTGCTCCTCCTACAGTAGCATTAGACTGAACTAATGAAATTTTAAGCCGAGCAACACTCATAGCCGAACCTTCCAAAATACATTTGCTGTTTTGACAATTTTAGTTAAAATGACAATCTAAGTCTATCTAGTTTTGATGCTACGCAAAAGTTTTGAATGCTTTTCTATCACTTTAAAACCCAAACTTGAGAAGCAAAAATATACTTGGAGGTTTTTTTGAAGATTTATACTAGTAAGTTATGGTCAGTCTTTGCCTTTATTTTATTATGTCAAAATCCCTTGGCAGTTTTAGCTCAAGATCAAGTTAAACAATATGATGAAGGTAGTGTTTACGAGGGATCGTTTAAAAACGGACTGAGAAATGGCATTGGTAAGTATACTATGCCGGATGGCTTTACATACGAAGGAGAGTGGAAAGACGATCAGATCCAGGGCAAAGGGGTCGCGAGATATCCAACAGGTCAGATCTTTGAAGGTTCATTCAAGCAAGGTGTCCCAGATGGAGAAGGAACTATGACTTTTTCCGATGGAACAAAATACACAGGCAGCTGGCTAAATGGGAAAATGGAGGGTGATGGCATTCTTTCCATGACTGATGGATCCGTTTTTAAGGGGAAATTTGCAAATAATAACCGCGATGGTTACGGTGAAATCAGTTATTCTGATGGCTCGATTTTTCAAGGTAACTGGAAAGATAATGAAAAACAAGGTAATGGAACATTAATTTATGCAGATAAGTCTACTTATGAAGGTAATTGGGAAAAAGGCCTCCAGGAAGGATATGGCAAATTAACCACAAAAGATGGGGTAGTTCTCGAGGGCGAATGGAAAGATGGAAAAATCAATGGAATTGGGAAACTTATCCAGTCAAATGGAGATAGATATGAAGGCAGCTTAGTAAACTGGAAAAGGAATGGTAAAGGGGTATCAATCTATACCACGGGTGAGAAGTATGATGGATATTTTAGAGATGACTTAAGACACGGCCAAGGTATTCTCACTGGTCAAGACGGTTTCAGATATGAGGGAAATTGGTCGCTTGGGAAAATGGATGGCATTGGTAAAATTACTTATTCTTCAGGTTCAGAATACGAAGGAACGTTTAAAAACAATCAACCGAATGGGAAAGGCAAAATTATCTTCAGCGATGGTGGTTCCTATGAAGGATCATGGCTTAATGGAGTTATTGAAGGCAGTGGAATTGCTAAATATGCAAATGGGCTGATATACGAAGGCGCATTTTCTCGGGGTAAGAATAATGGTTTTGGAACAATGACTTACTCGGACGGCTATGTTTATAAAGGAAACTGGAAAAACGGTATTCAAGAAGGCGATGGCGAAGAAATCTTCCCAAACGGAACTGTTTATAAAGGTACATTCAAAAATAATCAGAGACATGGAACAGGAAGCATGAAAATGGACAATGGGTTCTCATACACTGGGGACTGGGCTTTTGGGGAAATGAGTGGGAAAGGTATTGCCACATACGCTAACGGAGATAAATACGAGGGCTACTTTCTAAATGGTAAACGAGAAGGAAAGGGTGTGATGACATTCCAAGATGGAAAGGTTATAGACACGATCTGGAAGAACGGTAAGGAGATTCAAAAAGATACAGGTGGCTCCATAAATAGTAACTAGTTTGTAATTGTTTCAATTGGAAGTTGATTAATTTTTATAAATTAATATAAGTGATAGAAAAATAGGTGTAGTAAATGTTTTCTTTTTTGAGTGGTTTTATATCTTCAGATATGGCTATAGATCTGGGAACAGCTAACACACTCGTCTATGTAAAATCGAGGGGTATAATTCTTAACGAACCCTCCGTTGTTGCTTTCCACATGAGAGATGGGAAAAAACAGGTTCTGGCTGTTGGCGAAGATGCAAAGCTGATGCTTGGAAGGACACCTGGATCAATACAAGCAATAAGACCTATGCGTGATGGAGTAATTGCTGACTTTGATGTGGCAGAAGAAATGATTAAACATTTCATAAAAAAAGTCCATAAAAGAGGAATGTTTGCTAGACCTAAAATAATCGTTTGCGTTCCTCATGGAGCTACTCCAGTCGAGAAAAGAGCTATAAGAGAGTCTGTTTTATCGGCAGGAGCAAGGCAAGCAGGCCTTATAGCAGAACCAATAGCGGCTGCAATCGGAGCGGGAATGCCTATAACCGATCCAACAGGGTCTATGGTAGTTGATATTGGAGGAGGAACAACAGAAGTCGCAGTTTTAAGTTTGGGAGATATAGTCTATGCGAGATCAGTAAGAGTTGGAGGAGATAGAATGGACGAAGCCATAATTTCGTACCTTAGAAGACAACACAATTTATTGGTTGGTGAAGCCACAGCAGAGCGAATAAAAACTCAAATAGGTACTGCTAGAATGCCAGAGGATGGAAGAGGGGCATCAATGGATATAAGAGGAAGAGATCTTTTGAATGGAGTGCCAAAGGAGACAGAAGTTACGCAAGTTCAAGTTGCAGAAGCACTATCGGAACCTGTTCAACAGATCTGCGAGGCGGTTATGACGGCACTTGAAAGCACCCCTCCCGACTTAGCTGCAGATATCGTAGATAGAGGGGTTATGCTTACTGGCGGAGGGGCACTATTGGGGGACCTCGACTTAGCATTAAGAGAGCAAACTGGTTTAGCAATTTCAGTAGCTGATGAGTCACTCAACTGTGTTGCTTTAGGCACAGGAAAATCTTTAGAGTTTGAAAAACAACTTGCTCATGTGATAGATTACGGTAGTTAGAAACTTATTTATTGAAAATATGGCTAGCAAGTCTAAACCCCATAGATCTAAATCATGGAGCGTCACCGTCACGGTATTTATATTTATATGCCTTATGTTGATTTTTATTTTGTGGAGGGTAGATAACACCAGGACAGAATTAATAAGAACCAACATTATTGACTTTGTTGCGCCCTTAACGAAAACCTTAAACTTTCCATTAAAAGCTGTCGGAAATTTTATAAGGAGTTTTGAAGTTTACTCATCACTGGTAGAGGAGAATAAAGAACTTAAAAGAGCTCTGCAAGATATGACTGGCTGGAAAGAAAAAGCCCTTCAGTTAGAACAGAAAAATGCGCAGCTAAGAGCGTTAAATAATGTAAAACTGCGTGAAGATCTAATATGGGTAACAGGAGAAATAATGGCTGATAGCGGGAGCCCCTTTTATCAATCAGGTGTCATAAACATTGGAATAAAAGATGGAATTAAAAATGGCTCTGCCGCAGTCGATGGGCTAGGGCTCGTTGGTAGAATTTCAGGGGTTGGACAGAATGTCGCTAGAGTTTTGTTTTTAACAGATATTTCATCAGCAATTCCCATAAAGATAAAACGAATAAATCAAAAAGGTCTTCTGATTGGAGATAACAGTCCATGGCCTTTATTGGAATTTATTGAAGAAAAAGCACTCGTAAATATTGGAGACAGAGTGTTCACATCAGGCGATGGAGACGTTTTCCCATCTGACATTCTTATAGGAAATATTTTCGTCGACAACAAAAAAAAATTAAGAGTAAAGCCAGTCGCTAATTTTGAGTCTTTGGAATTTCTTCGTATCTTGAACACTAAAAAAATCGTAATAGACTGGACAGATACTGAATTGGTAGGAATGGAGAACTTTTAGCATTAGAAAATGAAATTTTATAAATCAAGCTTTATAAGTAATATTCTTGTGTTTGCAGTAGGACTATTATTCATTATAATTCCGACCGCTTTAACAGGTTCGAATATGAATAGCATTTATTCATTATACCCAGATCTTTTTTTATGCTTTATTTTTGCAACCACTTTTAATATTCCAAGAATAACTAACTTATATTCAATTTTGGTACTTTTGCTCTTTTCAGATATTCTACATATGAAACCGATAGGCTTGTTTACAATGCTTGTGCTTGCTAGCTTTATTGTTATCCAGCGTTATTCAAAACACATCGAGAAATTATCGTTTCTAATACATTATCTTATATTCTTTATTGTGATATCTTGCGTCCAATTACTTAACATATTTTTACACCAATTATTTTTTATGCCAAAACTTAGTTTGCTTACGGTTCTAAATCAGACAATTTTTACCTTAATTTGTTATCCCTTATTTGATATACCCTATAAACTTATAACTGCGAATAATAAATAATGTCGAAATTTAAAGAAACTACCTTAAAATCAAAACTAGTAAGACGGGTACACAGAAGAGTAATACTTGCTGGAATATTAAAAGCGAGTGCAGTAGCACTACTGGGGTGGAACATCAGAAAACTTCAAATTGAGGACTCTGAAGATTATAAGTTATTGGCCGACAAAAACAGGGTTAACCTTAGACTTATTCCCCCATCAAGAGGACTTATTTTAGATAGGTTGGGAACTCCAATAGCCTTAAACGAACAAAATTATAAGGTAGTTTTCATAAGAGAACAGGCTAGCGATCCCAGTAAAGTGTTAAAGAAACTCTCAACGATCATAACTTTGGAACAAAAGCGTCAAGATAGATTATTACAAGATATGAAAAAAAGAAGTTCCTTTATACCGATAACCGTTGCTGAAAACCTGACATGGAAAGATTTTACAAAAATATCGGTAAATTTGCCAAGTCTTCCGGGCATAATTCCAGAGGTAGGGTTGACACGGCACTATAAGGAATTTGAGTCTTACGCTCATGTTGTAGGATATGTAGGACCTATATCGGACAAAGATCTTGAGTCTGAGAAACCGGTGGACCCCGTTCTTCAAATTCCCAAGTTCCAAATAGGAAAAGTTGGGGTAGAAAAAAAATTGGAAAAACATTTAAGAGGAACCGCTGGCGTTAGTAGAGTTGAGGTAAATGCGTCAGGGCGAGTAATGAGAGAGCTAAATAGAACTGAGGGAAAATCGGGACAAAACATACGCCTAACTATAGAAACAAATCTTCAGAAGTTTGCGTTAGAACGGCTGAAGGGAATGAGCGGGGCTTCGGTGCTTATGGACATAGATAGTGGTGATATATTATCACTAGTATCAACGCCAAGCTATAATCCAAATAACTTCGTTCTGGGAATATCGCAATCTAGATGGGACGCTTTACTTAACGACGAACGAAAGCCTCTCCTAAATAAAGCGACATCTGGAGCCTATCCTCCTGGCTCAACATTTAAAATGATAGTGGCTGCAGCAGCTCTTGAGCTAGGCCTTATCGGACTGAATGATAAAATATTTTGTTCGGGATTCTATGAGTTAGGTAGTAGAAAATTTCACTGCTGGCTAAAAGGTGGGCATGGGAAAATGTCTCTGCAAGAAGCTATTCAGAAATCTTGTGATGTATATTTTTACGAACTTGCCCGTAAAGTCGGAGTTAAAAGAATTGGAGCTATGGCAAAACAGCTTGGTCTCGGTCAGTCATACAAGCTTCCGTTGACTGGAATAAGTAAGGGTTTTGTGCCCACAAAAAAATGGAAAAAGGAAAGGTTTGGGACGAGTTGGCTCGTAGGGGACACGCTCAATATAGGGATCGGACAAGGATTTAGTTTGGCAACGCCTTTGCAGTTAGCTGTAATGACAGCAAGGATCGCGTCTGGAAGAGAGGTAATGCCAAACCTCATTAGAAATACGGAAAAAGAAATAGATAAAATGAAAGCTCTCTCAATTAGACAAGAAACTTTAGCGGCCATTAAAAAGGGCATGTATGATGTTGTAAATGAGAAAAAAGGTACTGCTTTTAACTTTAGATCTACTCATGAAAATTTTTTAATTGCTGGTAAAACTGGCACCTCTCAAGTTAGAAGGATAACGCGAGAGGAGCGTGAGTCGGGTGTGATTAAAAATGAGGATTTACCTTGGAAAATGAGAGATCATGCATTATTTACCTGCTTTGCTCCTTATAAAAGGCCTAGATATGCTCTTAGTGTAGTTGTTGAACATGGAGGTAGCGGCTCTAAGGTAGCTGCCCCAATAGCGCGGGATATAATGCTCTTTCAACTTTATGGAGGTATTCCTCCGATCACTGCATATCCAGAGAAACAACGATTGGAGGTTCGTAAAAGACTATTTGACATAGCAAAAAAAATAAACCTTAGAAATTACATAAATCCAAATATTTAATATGAACCCCTTCATAAAAATAATTTACATTAATTGGCCACTACAATTCCTAATTTTGGCAACTGCCTTATTTGGTTTTTTAATGCTGTATTCTGTCAGTGGTGGGAGTTGGGACCCATGGACAAAACCTCAGATAAATCGATTTTCTATAAGCTTCCTTTTAATCTTCGTAATGGCAGTGATCAGTATCTCTTTTTGGCAGAAGATATCTCCATTTAGCTATGTTTTAGGATTAGCATTATTAATTGCCGTCTATTTTTATGGAGATACTGGAATGGGTGCTAAAAGGTGGCTAGATTTAAGAATAATTAAATTGCAACCATCTGAAGCATTCAAAATTTCAATGGTTATGGCTCTAGCTTATTATTATCATAAGCTTCCTGCCAATAGGGTATCACATCCCTTTTTTGTCCTGGTTCCGCTTTTATTAATTCTAATACCTGCATTTATAGTTTTTCGTCAGCCAGATCTTGGAACCGCTTTGGTTATCATTATTATTGGCATCTTTGTTATGTTCATCGCCGGAGTACATTTCGGATATTTTTTATTTGGAGGAATAAGCTTCTTTACTCTATTACTGGTTTTGTTTGAAAGTCGCGGTAAAGAATGGCAACTATTAAGGGATTATCATTTTAAAAGAATAGATACCTTTTTAAACCCATCAGCAGACCCTTTAGGTTCAGGCTACCATATAACACAGTCAAAAATTGCCTTGGGTTCAGGAGGTCTCTTTGGAAGGGGCTACATGCAAGGCTCACAAAGTCAGCTTAATTTTTTACCTGAAAAGCATACAGATTTTATCTTCACCACACTGGCTGAGGAGTTTGGATTTTTTGGCACAATTGGGCTTCTTATTATTTATAGCCTAATAGTTGCTTTCTGTGTATTTTCCGCACTAGCAACTAGAGACACATATTCTCGTTTATTAATAACAGGTCTGTGCATGACCTTTTTTACTTATTTCTCAATAAACATTGCTATGGTTATGGGTTTATTACCAGTTGTCGGCATACCCTTACCGCTAGTTTCTTATGGAGGGTCATCAATGATTGTCATCATGTTGAGTTTCGGACTTATTCAAAGTGCTCATGTGCACAAAAATGATAGGTTTTAATTTGAATATTTTTGTTGCAACTGGATCGAAAACAATCGAGTACAAGAAAATTCTTGAAAAGGAAATCAAAGCCCTATCGTTCGAATGTAATATTATTGAAGACATATCGAGGAATAGTGAAGTTAATGCGATAATTTATTCTGATGACAGCGAAATATCTGACTTTTCCATTTTCCCAGATAAGGCAGTAATATTTTCTATATTTGCGGGTGTTGAAAAAACACTCCTAAACAAAAGTATCAGGCAGCCATTAGTCAGATTAATTGATATTGAAATGACTGAATGCATGGCTGAATGGTGTGCCGCTCATGTGCTGAGGTATCATCTTGACCTTGATGTTTTTATTAAACCAGAAAAAAATGAGTGGATGCCCTATAGCAAGGAAAGGTTGCTTGCAAATCAAGTTCATATTGGAATCTTAGGTCTTGGTACTTTGGGATCAGCTGCTGCTAAGAAGCTTAGGAAGCTTGATTTTAATGTAACAGGATGGTCAACAACAGAAAAAAACCTTAGCGGAATAAAATCATTGGTGGGGGCAACCGGATTGGCGAAAATACTTGCTAAATCTGATTATTTAATACTACTTTTACCTCTCACTGAGAAAACAAAAAATATTATCAATTCAGGCTCGCTTAAAATGGTTAAGAAAGGAGCAATATTGATTAACGCTGGAAGAGGAGGGTTAATCGAAGATAATGATCTTCTGCAAGCTCTTGACAGGGGAAAATTATCAAGGTGTACATTAGATGTATTTAACGAGGAGCCCTTGCCGCCAGAGCATCCTTTTTGGGCGCATGAAAAAGTAACCGTTACCCCGCATATCTCCGCTCCTACAAGATTGCAAAGTTCGATAAAATCTATCCTAAAAAACATTGCTAGAATAAAAAAAGGCTTGCAGCCAATCGGTTTAGTACCAAAAGAGCGATTTTATTAAAACAGGATAATTCCCAAGACAATCAACAATATAATGGCAATAAACAGAACCATAGTACCTGATGTCAATATTCTTGTCATAACACCTTCTGGCCCAGAAAGTTGATACACTTTCCCGAGAAACAGATGCAAAGAGTTATTAAAAAACTTCAATCCTTTTTGTTCGGTTGAAGCTAGCAACAATAATAGTTTACGTATTACAAAGGGTAAGAAAACTCGATACGTCCAATCAAAATCTAGGTTTATAGAGCGTGTTTCGGAGGGTAGTTGCTTTAGTTTGCTCAAAATGTAGAAAGCTAAAATAGCAAAGCATAATAATTGTAATTGCGTTAGGATATGTTCAAAAGTATATGGCTCATATTTCACTTGGAAAGGCATTATTGCATACAAATTTTTGGGGAAAATGCCTATATAAATACAAAGAATTGCAGTTAAGCCCATTGCTAGCAACATATGCATAGGCGCTTCCTGTGGTCTCTTACCTGAATCATGATGAAAAAAAGTAAAGTAGGGTACTTTTATTCCAGAATGTGATAACACTCCCGCTGAAGCAAAGACAAGAATGAGCCAAATAATTTCATAGTGCTCTTTCCCCGCTCCACTCATAATGAGTGATTTACTAACAAATCCAGAAAATAGGGGGAACGCTGATATCGAGGCGGCGCCAATAAGGCAAAAAGTTGCTGTTAGAGGCATGGTTCTATATAAACCTCCTAACTCAGATGCTCTAGAAGTACCTGTCCTAAATAGAACTGCCCCAACACTCATAAAAAGTAATGCTTTATATAAAATATGAGAGAAAGCATGCGCTGCAGTGCCATTAAGAGCTAACTCTGTTCCTACACCTACGCCAACAACCATAAAGCCAAGTTGGTTGTTAAGGCTATAAGCTAAGACCTTTCTCAAGTCATTCTCGACCTCAGCAAAAAAGATAGGGAATACAGTCATAGCAGCTCCAATGTAAATTAAAAGTTCTGTACCTGGAAATCCTCGTGCTAGAGCGTAAACAGCAAGTTTTGTGGTAAAAGCGGAAAGTATTACTGTTCCTGTTATAGTTGCTGACGGATAACTATCTTGAAGCCAATTATGCAAGAATGGGAAAGCACACTTAATACCAAAAGCAATGAAAATTAAAGCGGTGGCTAAGCTACTTAATTCCATCTTGACGAAAGATATTGATCCAGTTTCAAAGAAAAAAAGAGCAACTCCAAAAAGTAGCACAACTCCTGATAAAACTTGAATAATTAGGTACCGCATACCAGAATAGTAAGCTCCTTCGGTTTTCCGCGCCCAAATCAAAAAAACCGATGAAATAGCTGTAAGTTCCCAATAAACAAAAAGCGTGATAAGATCTCCAGCAAAAACAGCACCAATAGCGGCTCCTGCATAAATTAGAGCTATGAAGGGCTGTGTGCTTTCTCGAAGATGGAATGCAAATACATTCCCTAGAAAGGCTGCTATACAAAAAATAATACCAAATACCATCGAAAGCTTATCGACTCGCATAAAATTAAGTTCGAGATCCAAAAATTGCACTATGAATCCACCATCCCAATTGCCATTAAGTAAAGCTAGCAGCGCTATTACTGGGACCAAGCAAACAAAAGAAGACTTAATGACTCCCTTTGGTAAAAAGATCGACACTAGTCCTCCAATTAAAAAGTAAAACGGCAGAGGCATTGTTGCTAACATTTTCACTTTTCCCTTGTAGTTGGATAATCCTCACTATCCACTGCTTTATTATCGTAAAAATTTTCTGGTCTTCCCAAAAGAAATCTAAGAAATCGTGATCCAAATATTATAATTGAAAACATTACAAAGCCATAAATGCTGTAAAAATTATATAAACCCTCGATCTCAAAATAGGTATATCGCTTAACGAAAAAATCAATTATGAATAAACCAACACACAAAACTATAAATGAAAACAGTACTGCTCTCAATCTATTGCTTTTCTCGAAGAATAAGTATGGGTTAAATTTCATTTTCACACCTTAGCCTACTAAACCAAAATTATTAATAAAGTCTCTTATATACCCCACGTAAAAAAACAAGAGAAATGAGATACTTGCTGTTATTGCGGGTGGCAACCAAACAAAAGAGCTAGGTTCTTTATAACTCTCGATTTCTTTTTGATCTTCAGCGTTAAGATAAAAGCCCTTTGCTACCAATGGCAGCAGGTAAGCAATATTCAAGAGCGAGCTAATTAGCAGAACGATAACAACGAACTGTTTATCTGCTTCGAGTGAAGCCAAAATTAAAAACCACTTTGCCCAAGATCCACCCATTGGTGGAAGACCTATAATTGATATAGCTCCAATAAGAAAGCTTAAAAACGTAATAGGCATAACCCTACCCAAACCCTGCATATCACTTATGTTGGTTTTTTTTGTCGCAACATATATTGAGCCAGCACACATAAATAGCGTGATTTTTCCAAAAGCATGAGTGATTATCTGTAGAGCGCCACCCAAAATCCCCAGACTATTTGCAAGAGAGAAAGCAAGTACAACATAGGCTAATTGACTAATAGTGGAATAAGCCAGTCTAGCTTTTAAATTATCTTTTGTCATAGCTATCAGAGAAGCGAACAGGATCGAAAAACATGCTAACGACGTTAGCCAGTCCGTAGCTCCCGATACGGACAAACTCTCAATACCAAATATGTAAACACCTACTTTAAGAACGGTAAATACCCCTGCTTTAACCACGGCTACAGCGTGCAACAAAGCGCTAACTGGTGTGGGCGCGACCATTGCAGCAGGCAACCACCTATGGAAGGGGAATAGAGCTGCCTTCCCTATCCCGAAGGCAAATAAACCAACCAAGATCATTAATTCTAATGAGCCAAAGGAGCCATTTAATATGCCACCTCTGACAAAATCCAATGTTCCAATCGAGAAGTAGATCCAAATTATACCTAGCAACTGAAGCCCTATTGATGTGCCCAGTAGTATTGATAAATATACTCTAGCTCCTCTCAATGCTTCAGATGAACCTTTATGGGACACTAGTGGAAATGTAATTAAAGTCAGAAGTTCATAGAAAAGGAATAAGGTGAAAAGATTGCCCGAGAACGAGATCCCCATAACACTGGCTATGGAGAATGAGAAAAAGAAAAAGAACCTCGACTGGTTTTTCTCCTTTGCTCCTCTCATATACCCAATTGCGTATATATGAGTAAGTATCCAAAGCCCAGAGGCCAGCAATGAGAAAATAATACCAAGGGGCTCGATGTGAAATGAAATATCAATCCCTGGCATTATGGTTGCCAATCTATATTGTGTAGCCTGTCCATCAAACCCGAGAAAGATATTTGCACTAAAATAAAACGTTAATAGCGCACCTAAGAGAGTGACGGTATCCCTCACATTTGGGTTTTTACTAAAAAATAAATTTAACCCACCCGCTAAAGCCGGTGTAAAAACTGTTAAAAATATCAAAAGCTCTATTGGCATGAAATATAACCTAATTAAAAAGAACATCTGCAGCTATGTTAGCTACATCCACTGTTAAACTAGTATTAATACCAAGAAAAATACAAAACAAAGCGAGTATCCATATTGGAATTAAAGTAACGACACTCACTTCACGGTAAGAACCTGCTCTTTCTGAAAAGTATAGAACTTCAATTATCTTCCATATATAAATCACCGCAAACAGCGATGATACCACAATAAGGATTGCTATTAACCAGTAACCAGCTTCAATCGCTGCTTCTAGAAGTAGCCATTTACTAATAAAACCAGCAGTACCAGGCACGCCGATTAAGCTCAACCCGCCGATAACAAAAGCAGCCGAGGTAAATGGCATCGACTTTCCCAAACCCTTTAAACTTTTAATATATATATTTTTTGTATTAAGCATAAAAGCACCTAGAGACATAAAAAGCGCTGCCTTGGTAAAGCCGTGATTAACCATGTGTACCAATGAAGATGCAAGTCCTTTTTGACTCATTAAAGATAATCCAAGTAACATATAACCTATTTGCGCAAGACTAGAATAAGCAAGTAGCTTCTTTAAGTTCTGTTTAAAAATGGCAATTACTGAAGCAGCAATCATTGCGATTATTGCAAGAGGCATCAATAACAGAAAAAAGAGCTCGTTCACAAAAGAGTCTTCATAGTTAAATACAGAAAATACAAATCGGATCAAAACATATAATGCTACTTTGGTCGCTGTCGCAGCCAAGAAGCAGGTAACTACAGTTGGGGCATAGGTATAAGCATTAGGCAACCAAACATGTAGAGGAACCATAGCAAGCTTAAGACCCATTCCTACAACAATAAAGGCAAATCCGGCTTGAATAGTTCTATTCTGACCTAATTGGCTAACTCTTTCCGCTATATCCATCATATTTAGAGATCCAGTTGCCATGTATAGATATCCAATACCAATGACAAAAAAGGTTGCACCAATAGTACCCATTATTAAATAGTTAAAGGACGCAGAAAGTGCTCGTCTATCAAGATATGAACCCTGCGCTACTAAAACATAAGTGGATAAACTTGAAATCTCTAAAAAGACAAAAACATTAAAAATATCAGCTGTTGCAACTACTCCTAACAAACCGGTAAGGCACAATAGGAAACATGCGTAGAACAAAGTATGTTTATCTTCAGGAATTTCTGCATGAAGTGAAGAATACGAGAAGATCAATACAATAGCACTGATCATTGATATCAAGAATAATAATAAAGCATTTGCTGCATCTATTCTGTATTCAATTCCGATTGGAGGCACCCATCCTCCAAGATAATACCTAAGAGTGCTGCCATCACTAACAGCTTGTAGCAATAAGACAGATATAAGTAGACAGGCTAAGGCTCCTACAAAACTTAGTAACCAAGACAATGTTTTATTATTTAGCACAACCAACACAGGCGCTATCAACATCGGGGTAATCACCTGCAAAATCGGCAAATGATTGATGAAATCTAAAGTACCCTGTTTAATTTCTGAAGCCATTACCCGTTGATTTCCAGAACATTCTTTTTATTGTATGCCTTAAGGTCTTTTTCATCCATTTCTTGGATGTCATCTTCTTCTACCGTGTTGTACTCTTCTCGAATTTTTATTATTAAAGCTAACCCTAAAGCAGTAGTAGCGATACCAACTACAATGGCTGTAAGAATAAGAACATGGGGCAGAGGGTTAGAGTATATTACTTCTGAATTATTAGCTGCCTTATCAAGTAAAATCGGGGCAGTACCACCCTTCATTTTACCTATTGATATGTAAAACATAAAAACTGATGTTTGGAAAATATTTAAACCCACAATTTTCTTAATGAGATTTCCTCGTGATACAACTATGAAGAGGCCTGATAGCATCAGTATTATGAACAACCAATAAGGAAGGTGCCCATATATAAAGTTTAAATTAAGTTCCATGCCTTACCATTCTTTATCATCTAGACGCGGGGTGCGCCCAGCAAAGCTGTAATAAATAGCTATCATAACAAAAGTCACTGTGATACCGACTCCTAGCTCAACTAATATAATCCCGTAGTGTTGCCCGTGTTTCGGATGTTCGGGGCTAATTGCATGATAGTTTAAGAATTCAAAACCAAAGACAATAGAGAAAACACCGGTTAGTGCGTATACTAATACGCCTATAGCAGCTGCTTTCTGCGCAAACCAAATAGGCATTACTTTTTGCACATTCTCTAACCCCATTACTATACCATAAAGGATAAAAGCAGCGGCGATAATTACGCCAGCTTGAAAACCTCCTCCGGGAGAGTAATCTCCATGAAACTGCACATATAGCCCGAACAAAACAATGACGCCGACCATAAATTTTGTAATCACTTTTAAAATTAAATGATGTTTCATAGTCTCACTCTTTATCTTTTCTTCCTTTGAGACTACTCAACAAAAGGATAACTCCAAGGCCTGCTGTTAGCACAACCACCGTCTCGCCAAGAGTATCATATCCCCGATAACTAGCCAATATACCTGTTACGACGTTCGGTATTCCCATATCTTTATAGGTGATACTCAGATACTTAGATCCAAGATGCAATTGTGCTGGTGAGTCAAAGGCTCCAAAGTTTGGCATATCAAGAGTTCCATAAATTAGCAAAACACCGACGAGGCAAACAACAATCAGCGGAAATAAAATAGGTTTCTTTGTATCTTTCTGAATTCGAACAGTGAGCGCCATTGTCGCGAGCATCAAAACAGTGGAAACCCCTGCTCCAACAGCTGCCTCTGTAAAGGCAACGTCGACAGCATCCATCACCACAAAAAGCATCGCAGACACCAAGCTAAAAGCTCCTGATAACATAATTACCGCAAATAGATGGTTTAAAGTTAAAGCCATCATTGCGATGGTAACCAAAACTATGAAGAAGCATATTATAATAAATAACTCTATTTTCTTCCCCCCTTCTTTTTCTTGTATCCTAGCGTCACGAAAGCCGCATTTGCAATGGCATGTGATGCAGTGGGAGAGGAGATAAAAATAAAAATAGCTATAGCTAAAAGTTTCAAGAAGACCCATACGGTTGTAACATGCAACATCATTCCCAAAATTAGAAACAGTACACCTCCTGTATCACTTATAGAGGCGCTATGTAATCTCGACCAAAAATCAGGTAGCCTTATTAAGCCCAAGCTTCCAGTTAAAAGCAAAAACGATCCTAGGAGGATAAAAATCCAACTGCATATCTCTACCAACATACTTATCACGCTTTCCTACTGCCCAAGGCTTTTTTGTCCCCAATTTCTTTATATCTAAAGAATTTGAGGATTGCGATTGTGCCAATAAAATTTAGCAGTGCATATAATAAGGCAATATCGAGAAAATCAGGTCTGCCAAATAAAAAACCAACTACACTTATCAGGAGAACAGCTAGTGTTCCAAATGCATTTAGAGCGAGAACTCTGTCATATAATGTTGGGCCTAAGAATAATCTTATAAGCACCAATATAAATGAAATGAGGATTGAGATGGTTGCCACATAAAACATAATTTATGGCCCCTCTCTCTCGCATCTACTAACTCTCTTACCCATATCTGCTATTTCATCTTCAGTAGTGCCAGTGAAATTTAAGGAGTGTACCAAAAGACTGTTTTCCTCAGTTTCAACCGTTATAGTCCCTGGAGTAAGTGTGATAGAGTTCGCAAATATTACTTGAGCCGCTTCGCTTTTAGGAGATAGGGGCACATCGAACATATTTTGTTTGATCTTTATTTGTGGGCTTAATATTGTCTTAGTCACTGCGATATTGGATTTTAATATTTCCTTTATGAGCCAAAAACAATAAGTCACAAAACTAAATAAATTTATTTGGAACTTTATAGCGGTTTCATCAATAACACGCATACGGCGAATTGTATAAAGGACGATCAAAACTGATATAACGCCAAAAGATAACAACAGAAAATCAAAGTGCCCTGAAAAGGAAATCCAAATCAGGCCATATAAAATTGCTAATACAAAGATTTTCAAAATAATTTTAACCTATTCCAAAATAAATAAATGTCATACACATATTATTAAATTATTAATAATAAATAAGTAAATTAAAACAAGAGATTTATATGGATAAAACAGAACTCACTGATCGTACAATTGAAGTAGATGATCTCAAAATCTCAAATAAGTACCCATTGACACTTATTTCTGGCCCATGCCAGCTTGAAAGCCTCGAACATGCTATGATGATAGCTGAAAAATTAATAGAAATCTGTGATCGTAATGCTATCAACTTTGTCTTTAAATCGTCATTTGACAAGGCCAATCGAACTTCACATTTATCAAAGCGTGGTCTTGGAATTGATGAAGGTCTTAAAATCTTTCAAAAATTGAAGAGCAGTCTAAATATATCCACATTGACAGACATACACACACCCAAACAATGCGAACTTGTAGCACAAGAAGTCGATATTCTGCAAATACCTGCTTTTCTATGTCGACAGACGGATTTAATCATCGCAGCTAGTAAAACAAATAAACCCGTCAATATAAAGAAGGGGCAATTTCTATCCCCTGCTGAGATGCGTCAGGTGGCTGAAAAATTCATATCTACCGGTAACGAAAATTTACTCCTTTGTGAACGAGGTACTACCTTTGGCTACAATGATTTGGTTTGCGATATGCGTTCTCTAGAGGTTCTTAGAAAAAGTGGTTTCCCAACCGTTTTAGATATTACTCATTCTATTCAACAACCAGGAGGAAAAGGCTCAGAGAGTGGTGGCTCAAGGGAGTTCATTGAAACTTTAGCAAAAGCGGGTACAGCGGTTGGTATCGCGGGCGTATTCATTGAGACACACGAGAAGCCTGAAACAGCACCGTCAGACGGTGCCTCTATGCTTCCTCTTGACCAACTATCAGGGCTATTGAGTAAAATTAAAGCAATTGATAATACCGTAAAATCTTTTGACTGAGTTACAATTAATTTTCTTGAATCATATGAACGAAGATATTACAACAATACTGTTGGGGTGTAGCCAAGCGGTAAGGCAGCGGGTTTTGATCCCGTGTACCGTAGGTTCGAATCCTACCACCCCAGCCATTTCTTAAATGCAATAATTTACCCTTTTTATTTACCTTTACCGTTTGTTGGATTGTTCCCAGTCTACTCTTGGGGTCTTGCCAATAATCTTCCTAATATCTATTGTGTCACTAATTCTCTTAATATTTTGAGTAGCCAAAGGTGCAATGGACTTTTTGCATCACGAACATGCCTCACTGCATGAATTTGAAATTCTCCGCCTTCAATTGGCAGATCTCTATATGCAATATCAAATTTCTGGCCATTATCTTCTGCTACTCTTTTTGGCAGAGTCACGACTAGATCGGAATTTTCCAATATTGATAACGCTGGGAAAAGTGATGGAACAATTGTTTGAATGTCTATTTTTAAGCCTTGAAGATCCAAAGCATGATCTAATAAATTTTTTATTCGCCCATAAGGGGATATTAAAAGGTGTTTTTCTTTAGCGATTTTCTCAAGAGTTAGCTTTCCTTTAAAAATGCTATGATCTCTGCGAGCAGCTAAAACATAATGTTCGCTGTGAAGTTTTTCAGCAATATAGGTTTTTCTTCCTCGTATTGGAAAATTGAAGTAGCCAATTGAAAGATCGATTTGCCCCTGGGATAATGCGTGAATTGCTCCATCGCTGTGGAGTGGGAAGGCATGTATATTTATGTTTGGACTGACTAAACGTAGCTTAGCAACAAGTTTAGGAATGATGTTGGTTAATTCATAATCAAATGCACCGATCCGCAAATCTGTTGTTGCTGAATTTGGAAAAAATTGCTCTGATCCCTCAATTGTTTGTGAAATTAAGCGGATTATATTTTCAACTTTTGGTTCTAATTCGCGTGCAAGTGCCGTTGGCTCCAATCCATGAGCACGACGCAGAAATAACGGGTCCTTAAATAGAATTCGAAGTCGCTTTAATGCGTGGCTGACAGCTGGTTGTGTTAACCCCATTTCTTTTGCTACTGCTGTGGCCTTTTTATGCCGCATTGTTCTAAGAAAAACGAGTAGCATTGTGCTATCAATTAGTCTGATATTAATGTCATTTATATCTGTCATATACCTAATTCATTATATAAAAAGTCTGAAATGGTCTATTTTTTTTTAGTATTTGTATCAATTATCGACTCTAGAGAAGAATCCACGTCTAGATCGAGAAAAAGTTTTCTAGTTTTTAATAGTGCAATCGAGGAAAATGGAGAAAAAAGATGTTTTTAAAAAAATTAATTCTGACAAGTGCCGTAGCTACCTTAATTTGCTCGGCGGCATTTGCTAAAGACTGTGGCCCTTCTGGACAGTCAATTCGAATTCTTGCTAGTGACTTCCCTGCTATACATGCTGTCGCTGGAACAGCTGAGGAAAATTGTGCAGCTAGCGCGTCAGAGTTCACACGGAATCATACAACAGAAGCACGTCAAATAATGAATGCTGCTCTAACACCAAATCCAGCTGAGTATACTAGCGTTATTGTAGCAAATTCTACCCTAACACAGCTTATGAACGATGGCTTAGTTCGTCCTCTTAATGATTTGGTTGAAAAATATGGAGCTGATCTACCAAAGAATCTAATGATTACGATTGATGACAACATCATGGCTGTTGCTTTCATGGCCAACTCACAACATCTATTCTCCCGTAAGGATATTCTTGAAAAAGCCGGCATAAATAGTATCCCTGGCACGTACAGTGAGATGCTTGCCGCAGCCCAAGCTATTCGTAAAGCGGGTATCATGGAATATCCAATCGTTATGAATATGAAAACAGGATGGAATGTTGGTGAGTCGTTTAACCTAGTTTTCCTTGCGCATGGAGGTGAGTTCTTTAAGCCTGGTACCGCTGAACCTACTGTTAATAGTGCAGCCGGTATTGCAGCTTTAAACACGCTCAAGGCGTTAGTTGAATATGCACACCCCGATCATTTAACACAGGCCTCCAATGAAACTCAGGCAATATGGGAAGCTGGAGAGGCTGCACTAGGAATTATGTGGGGATCTCGAGGATCGGTGATTTTGGATGATGAAGGGTCATCAGAACAAGTGACATCAAATACTGTTCTTTCTTCAGCTCCATCAGTTAAGCCAGGTGGTATACCCGGTGCGACACTGTGGTGGGATGGTTTTACTATTTCGAAAAACGTATCGGATGCAGAAGCAGAAGCTACATTTGCCGCTCTGGCAAGCTCATTGAACTCGGATATGGTTGCCGCCAATAACGATGATGCAATTTGGTTGCTCGAAGGCTTTAAGCCGGGTGCGGCTGCGGAAGGCGTATCTGCGACTGCTAAAGGTGGTGCGGTTCCATACCCAATGCTTCCACAAATTGGGTTGTTGCACAATGCGCTAGGCTCAGAGTTATCAGAGTTCCTTAAAGGTAACGAAAGTGCAGAAAAAGCCCTTGCAGATGTCGAAGCAGCTTATGTGACAGCTGCAAAAGAAAAAGGATTTCTTCAGTAGGTTCGTTTAACTGGAGAGAACTTGGTGAGGGGGATCGTTAAAACTCCAGTCCCCCCCACCGTGTTTTTGTTTAAAAACGGATGTAAAGGGTGAAACACCGTACTTTTTTTTGGTTCATACTACCTACGCTTTCGGCAATGATTTTGTTCATTGCAATTCCTATAGGTTCCGCTTTTGTGCAATCTCTTTTTATACAGCATGACCAGGTATTAGTTTTGTCGAAAAATTGTGGCCCTTTTGGCTGTAGGGAGACAACTTCAGTGGATATCGAAGCAACCAAGGAGCTTCGTCAAGATTCACCGTTAGGTAAGTTTAATGGCATAGGTACTTATCTAAACCGCTCACATCTAGCATTTGCTGAAGTTGGTAATGCTTGGGCAGTCTCACGGACCTTTAGTGGCTTCCTAAAAGAAGTCTTAGATCTTCCTTTCTATGGTGCCTTAATGTTCACATTAACGTATACTGCCGTTGTTACGCCGTTGGTTTTGCTACTGGGTTTGGCAATTGCTATTGGGGTCAACGGCTTACCAAATATAATAAAGGGACCATCCATATTTGTCTCACTTTTGCCGTTCCTAGTAACACCACTGGTTGGATCTTTGATTTTATTTTGGATGGTTGATGGAGATGGAATTATTGGGGCCACTATTCAACTGATTTTCAATGATCCGGACCTAAGCCTCAAAGCTTCAACTGGGTTGACCTGGACTATGTTAATTGTCTACGGAATATGGCATACGCTCCCATTTAGTTTTATAGTGTTTTATGCTGGTCTCCAAACTGTCCCAGTTGATACGCTAGAGGCTGCTGAGATTGACGGAGCTACAAAGTGGCAGTGCACAGTTTACGTCGTAGTCCCCCACCTAGTACCATTGATTACCTTTGTTACATTGATGCTGTTGATGGATAACTTTAGAGTCTTTGAACCGATTGTAAGCTTTTCAGCTGAAGCACACGCTCGGTCACTTAGCTGGATCATTTTTAATGATCTTCGTGAGAGTGGAAACCCCCTTTATGGATCAGCTGGGGCAACATCGATTTTGACAATTATTGGGGTAATCTTCCTGTTGACACCAGTTCTGATCCGTAATTGGCGAGATTTTAAGCTTAGGAGGCTATGAAACTACTATCATGACAAGAACAGCACGTACTCCTATCAAATTTTTTAGCGTCCTTTCATTTAGCCTAGTTGCTCTATGGCTGCTAATAGCTGCCTTCCCTTTCCTTTGGACATTCTGGGGTAGTTTCAAAGTTCAATCTGATTTTTTTTCAAAAGCAGATTGGATGTATGCACTTTGGGGAACTAACACCGCAAGAGAAACTGGTAATGCATTCACTGGCTCCGGGTATTACGGTGCCTGGATAATTGAAGGTTTCTGGAAGAATTTTCTTAACTCTGGGATAGTAGTGTTTTTTACTGTTATAATTTCTCTCACATTTGGAACACTGGGTGGCTATGCTCTGGCACGTTCTGGATTTCGTTACGCTTTTTGGATATTGATGGCCGCACTAGTTTTCCGTGCAATGCCACACATCACGTTAGTATCTGGGTATCTACTACCGTTTTTTGAATGGAATATTTGGGGGTATTTACCAACCACCATTATTGTACTCGTTGCGATGAACCAGCCATTTACCATTTGGATGTTACATTCATTCTTCCTAAACGTACCCAAAGATATGGATGAAAGTGCAATGATCGATGGTTGCACACGTTTTGAAGCATTTCGGTATGTTATTGTTCCGGTCATGTGGCCTGGGGTCATAACTACAGGGCTTTTTAGTTTTCTTTTAGCCTATAACGACTTCACAGTAACTGTAATGCTTCTCAGTGAAGAAAATGAGACGATCATTCCCGCTATAAATAGCTTCCTTGGCACCACACAGGTTGAAGGTAAGGTAATGTATGCAGTAGCCGCCGTAGTCTCAGTAACGGCACCAATATTGGTGTTAATTCTGTTTTTTCAACGTCAAATTGTAAGTGGATTAACTGCTGGAGCGGTGAAGGGTTAGATAAATGAATAACAATAAAATCAAGGATGACATAAACTCAACAAATAAAGAAATTATTGCAAAGCTCCGTAAAGCACAGGCCGATTTCACAGAGGTAGGTGTTCGAAATGCACTTAATGATTTATTGCTGACTGACGCAGTTGTCCACATGCCATACCCGTTTGGCGATTTAGTAGGTCCGGACGACTTTTTTGATACTTGCTATGCGCCATTATTTGAGGCAATGCCAGATCTTGAGCGGCGGGACTGGATTGTAATCGGTGGACGGACTGAGCATGGTGATAACTGGATTGGGTGTGGTGGCCATTATGTTGGTACATTTGTTGGGCCTTGGCTTGATATTCCGCCAACTGGTCATTTGGCACACATGAGGTTTCACGAATTTTACCGATTTGAACAAGGGCGAGTGGTAGAGGTTCAGGCACTCTGGGATATTCCCGAGGTTATGATCCAGGCTAATGCTTGGCCAATGGCGCCTTCTTTGGGATTAGAGTTTTGTATTCCAGGTCCAGCTACTAACGATGGCTTAGTTTCAGGGCCTTGGGATGATAAACATTCTAATGCATCGTGTGACCTTGTTAAGACTATGCTTCAACATATGAAAAAACATCCTTCACAAGGTGATGTAGATATAATGAAAATGCCCCACTTTTGGGATGACAGAGTTAACTGGTATGGGCCAGCTGGTATTGGGACTGCACGTGGAATTGCTGGCTTTAGAAACTGGCATCAAATTCCATTTATTAATGCTATGCCAGACAGAGGAAAATATGTCGATGAAATAACATATCATTTTTTTGGTGATAAAGATTATGCTGCAGTCACTGGCTGGCCTAACATGATACAGACAATAACTAATGACGGTTGGATGGGAATAGCGCCAACAGGAAAACGTATAACAATGAAATCGCTTGATTTCTGGCGTATTGAAAGGGGTAAAATTCGTGAAAACTGGGTAATGGTAGATCTTTTAGATGTCTACAATCAACTAAATATTGATGTCTTTGCACGTATGAATGAATTCAATAAGGCCCGCATAAAAGGTAGATTATCTTTCCCAATAGGAGAGTATTAAATGATGAGGCATTGACCATGAAAGGATTCGATCCAAAATTTAGAAACTTTCCACACTATATTTTAGGTATAACAAAAGAAATTTGGGAAGAACGCAAAATTGCAAAGCTTAATGATTATTATGCAAATGATATAGTGGTGCGTTCACCTGCCTCAGTGGTAATTGGCAATGACAATGTCATTGCTGCAACCATGGCTACATTAGCAGAATTTCCCGATCGTACCTTGCTGGGAGAGGATGTGATCTGGTGTATTGCAGAGGGAGGAGGCATGCTTTCATCACACCGTCTAATATCTACTGCCACACACACATATCATGGCCTTTATGGAGCTCCATCAGGAAAATATCTACAATACCGAATTATTGCTGACTGTCATGCTACTAATAATAAAATTGGCGACGAATGGTTAATTCGTGATCAGGGTGCAATAGTTCGTCAATTGGGTTTAGATCCAAAAGATTATGCAAGTAATCTTATCGAACGTGAAGGTGGTCCAAAAAAATGCATTAAACCTTATACGCCTGCAAATGATACCGTTGGCCCTTATTTAGGAAAAGGCAATACTAATATCTGGGGGCAACGCCTTGCCAGCACAATTGAAAAAATAATGCATTACGAGTTAGATACTATATTTAATGAATACGATCGCTCTGCTCAACTGGAATATCCAGGAGGCATTACTACTCGCAGTTTTAAAGGAGCAGATAGTTTTTGGACTGGTCTCAGATCTAGCTTCCCACATGCAAAATTTAAAGTTCACCATGTTATTGGGCGTGATGACAAAAACATGCCTCCTCGTGCTGCAGTTCGGTGGTCTCTTCATGGAAAACACGATGGATTTGGGGCATTCAGTGAGCCAACCGGTGCAGAAGTTTTTGTCCTTGGCATTACCCATGCAGAGTATGGAGAATTAATTCAAGGGGAACCAAAGATCAGACGTGAATGGACTCTATTTGATGAGGTATCAATATGGAAACAAATACTAATGTATAAAAAGTATTAAATAAGTAAATATAACATTGTGTAAGTTATTTCAGATTGTATTAAATGATTCTAGCGTTCATAGAGAACATATGAATATGGAGCGAACACGTTAAATCGCGATTTAATAGTATACAGTCACAGTCAAATGATGGAATTGTGTGGATTTTAGGAGATAATTATTGAGTAGAAATATTGTAAAAATTCTAGATAAAGGTTTTTCCGATATTTCTGCTGGCGAGAAAATGCTTATCTCTTCGCCAGAGAAAATTTCAGAGTTTATTTTTACGATACCCAAGGGTTCTTATTTAAGCATTAAAGAACTAAGGCGTGGACTAGCATTAAAAGCTGGGGCAGATAATACTTGTCCAGTAACAACTGGGATATTTCTAAGAATGGCAATTGAACTGCATAAAGATGATGAAAATTTTCCTTACTGGAGAGTTGTTGATGAAAAACACCCTGTAGTGAAAAAGTTAAACCTTGATGAAAATCAAATTAAAAAGAGGAGAGTTGATGAGGGAATACCGTACTAAGAAAAACCTACACAACCCCACAAATCGTTCACAACGAACCATCGTCACAGTTTAGCATATTGTTGACTAGGGTAAACTTGATCGGCGATTTTTGCAGAAATGGATGTTGGTCACCTATTTTTGACAACACTTTTGACAACAGTTTTCGTGATTTTCCTGATAACGCATAAGAACCATGAGAAAGATAAGAACTATTTTAAAGGGTTATGAGAAAACTGATAAATCCTGATAACAATATCCACGGGTTTTGATCCCGTGTACCGTAGGTTCGAATCCTACCACCCCAGCCATCCTATGAAAATTATAAATCTCAGCTATATCTTTATTTTTATTATCCTATAGATTGAGCGAATGCTTGAAACAAAATCTATTCCTGAAGAAATACGATTCTCAATAAAAGAAAAAGGGTATGACAAACTAACAACAGTTCAAAGCTTAGTGCTTGATCCTGGTAATAATGATAAAGATCTTCTGGTGAGCTCCCAAACAGGCTCTGGCAAAACACTTGCTTATGGATTGTCAATATCGGTTGCTGGACTCAAAGAAATTCTGGATTCAGATAACAAACTTAAAACTCTAATCGTTACCCCCACACGAGAATTAGCTTTACAGGTTTTTAATGAGTTAGCATGGCTATTTTCTAAGACTGCGATCAGAATCTCAACGGCAATCGGTGGGATGGATATAAAAAAAGAAAGAAAAAATATTTCAAAAGGAGTTGATCTTTTAATAGGAACACCAGGAAGGATTAATGACCATATACGTCGGAAAACTTTCCACTTAAATTATCTAAGATCGCTTGTCCTAGATGAAGCTGATGAAATGCTTGATTTGGGCTTTAAACAAGACTTAGATATGATTGTAAATCAAAGTCCCGCAAATAAGAGGGTACTTATGTTTTCAGCAACTATCCCAAAAAAAATATTGTCATTAGCATCAAAGTACCAAAAAAACGCAGTCAGAATTGAAGCTACTAGTCTCGGCAAAGCCCACACTGATATTTCTTATGAAACATATTTTGTAAAAAAACATGATATTGAAAATGCAATATTCAACTTTCTCCGATTTCATGATGATAAGACTATTATTATTTTTTGCTCCACTAGGAATGCTGTAACGCATATCTCTTCTAGAATATTAAATAGAGGTTTTTCTGTTGTCTCCTTATCTGGTGCTTTGAATCAATCAGAGAGGTTCAAGGCATTACAATCCATAAAAAATGGTAGGTGTAAGATATGTGTTGCGACAGACGTAGCAGCAAGAGGTATTGACTTGGTTAACCTGGATATAGTGATACATGCTGAACTCCCTCATAATCCAGAAACCTTAATACACAGAAGTGGGCGAACCGGGAGAGCTGGGAATAAGGGTCGAAGTATTCTTTTTTGTTCACCTGGCGAGAAAAGAAAATATGAAAAATTGATCAATTCTGCAAAGGTAAGACCGGTTATTAATAAATTTCTTTCACAAGAAGAAATAGAACATAAAGATAATGTAAAGATCATAAACTACCTTTCAAGAAACAAAAAAAATAGTTCTAGTGAACTTAAGTTTGCTAATGAGCTATTAACTCGGTTTTCTAATGAAGATTTGGCCTTAGCGCTAATTGAAAATTTCAAAGGAAAACTACCTCCTGTAGAGGAGGTAGAAAGTCTTGGCGAAGAACAAATTATTCAAATGAAAAATGATCGAAAAAAAAAGAAAAGAAGCAAACAAAATTCCAGGCGCAACTTCAGAAAATGACAGGAATATTGACAACAATTTTGACAACAGTTTTCGTGATTTTCCTTATAGCACAAAAGAAGCATGATAAGCATAAGAACATTTTTAAAGGGTTATGAAGAAACTAATAACTCCTGATAACAATAGCCACGGGTTTTGATCCCGTGTAGGGTAGGTTCGAATCCTACCACCCCAGCCATATCCAAATGAAAATAAAAACTAAATTTTAATTCTTTAATTCTTGAGTCCTTCGTGGTCCAATCTCCATCTTAAAGTATCAGCGCGGTCCTGACCAAAAAAGGGCTCTCCTTGAAAGACAAATTTCGGAACTCCCCACTGACCAACACTTTCAAGTGACTGTTGATTAGTTTCTATCTCTTTAGCATGATCCGCACCACTACCTATTTTCTCTTCCATATTCTCAAGATCTAAGCCAGCTCTTCTTGTTGCATCTTTTATATGATCTCCCTCGTGCCAGTTCTCTGTCCCACTAAAGATCACAGAAGCTATCTCCTTTGCAAACTCAATACCTTTTCCCTGCCTTTGCGCTTCAACACCAAGATAGCTAAGGCGAAAAATATATGGTTGTTCATCTGAAATCTTAAGTGTTTCCATATCTTGCACAATTGGATCGGGAGATGGCCATTTATTTGGCAATCCAAGAAACTCTGCTCGACGTGCCCAATCAAGTTGAATGTATTTGACTCATACTTTACCAGCCTCAGTGAACAAAATATCTGGGTCTCTGATAGCTATGGGCATAACAACACGTAAGTTGACGTTAACCTCATATTCTTCCTGAATTGAGATCATATCTGGTGTTGCAAGGTAAGAATAGGGGCTTCTGAAAGACCAATACACATCCACTGTTTCCATAAACACCCTTTTCTTATTTAATTGAGTTTCTCAAAGCATTGTAAATAATTTAATCAATTTGAATAGTGTTTTTTGGAGTGCTCCCCATATTACGAGGATCATTTTTTACAACACCTTTGGCAGCAGTTTCGTTATTTTTCTGATGACTAAGTCGTATAATCACTACATTTATGTAAGTCAGCCTTTTTAACAGCCAAACTTCTTAATTTCATATTCTTTTCAGATGATGGTGCTGTCATCAAATCCAAAAAAGCCTGATGACTAGGGTACCAGATCCCCAAAGCTTCATGAATTTTTTGATTACCAATAAGTGTAGCTGATGCCTCTATTTGCCATAAAATTCTGCCTCCTACTTCGGCTAAAAGAATATTCAATATCTCCATATAGCCTTTGTAGAGCTCTCCATTTGGGAATTCAGCTTCAGCACTATATTCATTAAGATTCAACATGATTATTGAACAGTCATTTGAGGTTCCTGCTATCTTTTTAAATTTTTCTATTTCTTCGATATTTACATTAGGTAGATCAGCCAAATTTATTCTCCATTGAAGTAATTTTTTATTCTTCGTCGTACATAAAGAGATATTTTTTGACAACACTTTTGACAACAGTTTTCGTGATTTTCCTTATAACGCATAAGAAAAATGATAAATATAAGGATTATTTTAAAGAGTTATGAAAATCCTGATCACTCCTGCTAACAATATCCACAGGTTTTGATCCCGTGTACCTTAGGTTCGAATACTACCACCCCAGCCATTTATAAAATAACACATAATGGCATTAAACTTTTCGTCTCCGATTTCGTCGCCAAGAATATTGAAGTGGTCGTGGGAAACCTTTTACAACCGGTAAATACTCTTAGGTCGTGTAGCCCCTCCAGTTAACCTGCGTGTCGATTATATTAAAACTCCATCAACGGATTTGGGCCTACTAATTCAGCGAGCGAAAGGTGAAAAATATACACTGTAGCGAAGCACATTACCCACACGCAAAAATCCTTTGGGTGAGATTTAGTTGTTTATTTAGCTTTTGAATAAGTTTTGCGCCCTTATTAATGTCAATGAAATTTTATTACAAGTCGGCCTCTGACCCCGCCACCTTCAAATCGTTTATGTGCTTCCGACACTTGAGAGGGACTAAATGTATCGGCCAACCTCAATGAAACTTTTTTTGCGTTTACAAGCTTCCTTAAATCATCCAATTTTTCATACATGCAATCTTGAGTTCTTACCCATGTTTGCGTAAACTTTATATTACGCTCGCCTGTCCCCTGATAACCTCTTACCGCGGTAAAAGAGCCTCCATTTTTGACTGCAGCAACTGCCTTTTCATTTAATAAAGCGCCGTCTGCTAAGCCATCTATGCCCTCAGGAAACCGTTCCAATATATGTTTAATAAATTCTTCTCCTCTTGGAAGCGATAGATCTGCACCAAGTGACTTAATTAAATTTTGATCTTTTTCTGACGTATCTGCTATCACATATAGACCTAAAGTTTTTGCAATTTGGATCATGTAACCTCCATAGGCTCCTGCGGACCCAGTAACTGCTAACTTATCACCTGAGTTCAAGTTCAAAAGTTCTAGAGAAAGCTTTGCCGTTAGGCCATTCATCGGTAAAGTACACGCTTTTTCAAAACTGACCCCTTCGGGAATTGGAACTACTGCTCCTGATTTTAAAGCAATTTGTTCGCGGTATGCCCCGTGTTGACCACTTGGTATGACCATTGCCATGACCGCGTCGCCTTTTTTGAGTTGAGTTTTGACGTTTTCTCCAATCTCAATTACTTTCCCAGAAACATCCATTCCCGGAACATATGGAGGATCATAAGGTTTTTGTCTTTCTGCTATACCTCCATTACGAGCTAAAATATCTGTAGGGTTTATAGCTGCACAAAACACCTGCACCAGTATTTCATCCGCTTCAGCTTTTACCTCAGGAACTTCAATAAGCTCTAGCACTTCAGGTCCGCCATGCTTCATTAAACCAATCGCACGCATCTGTAATCCTTTGGTTATGATAGATAGTCGATTGGTTTATGTTACACTATAAAAAAAGAATTTTAAATGATGTTACCAGACAATCTCACCCCTGAACAATTTAGTAGAAAACCCGCAGTCCTGAAAGCTCTTAATAATCCTCGTTCTCCGAGAAGTGTTTTAAATTATATGTGTGGCTGCGATATTAATAATCCTAATGATAGAAAAAGCCTTTTTTACGATGAAACAGTGGAACCACTATTAGGCATATGGTTTAGAAGTGGAACTGCTTTAGACGATATTTGCAAACCATTTTCATCTGTTATTCGCGAACTGAAAGCTGATCCACAAACTTTGGTGGAGGATAATTGGTTCACAATTGAGGGCCAAGTTGCTAGAGTGCTCTTAGCAGATCAACTATCTCGCTCATGTTTTCGAGGGACAGCTGAAGCTTTTTCGTATGACTACATAGGACGCGAGCTCGTTCGAGACCTAGTTAGTAAAGAGAAAGTCGAACAAACTTTAAAATTGCCTCCAGCGCTACTATACTTACTTCCCTGGGCTTTGGCTCATTCAGAAAAAATAGTCGACCTCGTTCGCGCATGCGAAATAATTGACATGGCAATTGGTGCTTATCCTAATTTCAGTCTATTTGAAGGAAGAAATAAAAAAGCGGTAGATCAACATAGACAGGTTTTAGAAAAATTTGGGCGTTACCCACAAAGAAATTCAGAGTTTGGAAGAGCTAATACTTCTGAAGAAGAAAAATGGCTCAGCGATAAAGAGAATTTACCAATTTGGGCAGGGGGCAATCTTTCTATTGATCAAAAAATTAAATAAGAACCGCAGGGACGAGTCCTACTACCCCAGCCATTAGCTTTTTGATATATTATTACCGTTAATTTAAATGAAAATATTAATCGGTTAAGATATTTTCAAATAGTTTTTTGATGTCTATAGAGCTATCTAAATTAAGGCTACTTTGATTTGCATTCCAATAATCTTTCAAGCCCTTTTCGGTATTTTGCCCATACAACCCATCTACGTTTGAATTATAATATCCATCTTCAAGTAACTCTGCTTGGACCGCTTTTCGTTGGTCTTTCGTTAAACCAATGAATGTGGCCTTTAGTAGCGATATTTTCTTTAAATTTTGATTAAAAAACCGAATTGTAAAATTTAAGGTTCTATTGACTAATTCAGGCGATCCTCCAATTGTAACACCTTTTCTGGCACAGTTCTTTAGTCCCGTCATAACCATTTTCCTCCAACCCATTTCAGTTGACATCCCAAACTTTTTGTTTGTTTCTACCCCCCTTTCATTAATTGTATTAAAACCACATTCCTTGAAGTGCCATCTATCCATCTTTTTTATAGGGGGAAAATCATGAGTGAATCCGTGATGTGCCCCTTTAAAAACGGAAATTTTTATATTCCAATTCCCAGCCTTTTTTTTCTTAACTACCTGTATACATTGGGTCGCTGGTGTCCAATCGTCGAGCTCGCCTGCTAAAATGTGGACCGCAGTATTCGTAGATCTAGTTTTTAAAAAATGCGCATTACAAAGTGGATAAACAGGTAACGATGCTTTAAAGGCATACCCGTTTCCCAGCTGTTTAGCCAGAACACTTTCCGCGACATCTAAAGCAATAGAACCCCCAAACGAATAACCAGTTATTCCAATTCTACTCTTTTCAACACAAGGTAATTTTTGCAGAAATCGGAATGTAGCAAACACGTCATATAAGCGGTTAGCTCTTGATAAAAGCATAGATCTTCTAAAGCCAATTCCTCTTGAAGAAAGTGAGTCAGGAACAATTGCTATGAACCCATTATTGTTGAGGTTCTGAGCGAGCCTTGAGAACCAGGGAGTTGTTGGTCCACCTAATCCATGTTGAATAATAACCGCAGGAAATTTTTTTTTTTACACGTCGAAGGAAGATATAGCTTCGCTGATATGTTTCTTGGTGTTACGGGCTTTTTTGCCAAAATATCCTCATAACCATCCAACCCGTCTCCAGTAGCAATAAAAACTTCGTTTTTTCCTTTTTTAAGATTTTGGGATAAGCCTGTTGAGACAAATATGAGACAAATGAGACAACAGTAGAGAATTTTTTCTAAAAACAAATACATGATTTGAGCTTTAATTATCTATCACGGTATCATTAGCCATAAATTGTTAAACTTTTTTATTCAGATTGACAACACTTTTCACACCAGTTTTCGTGATTTTCCTAATTACGTATAATAAGGATTAGAAGAATAAGAACTATTTTAAAGGGTTAATAGAATTCTGATAACTCCTGATAACAATGTCCAGGGGTTTTGATCTCATGTACCGTAGGTTCGAATCCTACCACCCCAGCCATACTGAATTTAAATTAAGATCTTACAAAAATTACCCGATACTAAGGTATAGAAAACATCTAAATATCAAAACTAGGTGGGCTATCGCTAAAGATATTATCATATCTATAAGACTAGTATATGCTTTTTAAATTGCAAAGAAGATGAGAAAGGAATTTTAAATATGTCTAGAACTACAAAAATATCAGTGGGTTCCATTCAAGTAACAGCACTTAGAGATGGTGAGCTTTATCTCCCGAAAGAGGCACTTGTTAATTTAAAAGAGGAAGATGCAGCAACAATAAATAATAGCGAAAATAGTGAGCTTGCATATGGTAACGTTAACGCATACTTGATCCAAAGCGCTAATCGAAATCTTTTAATTGACGCAGGATGTAGGGAATTGTTTGGGCCTACCTGTGGTTTTCTTCAAGATGCTATAAATGAGACTGGACTAGAACTTAGGGATATAACTGATTTGTTTTTTACGCATCTACACCCAGATCATATTGCTGGTGCAATAAGTACAGGTGGAATGGCTGTTTTTGAAAATGCAGCATTACAAGTATTGGAGTCAGAACACAATTTTTGGACAACAAATAACTTTGACCCCATCGAAGTAAACGGCGCTGATTGGGCAAATTTAGCAAGTGATGTTTTAGGCGCATATAATGACAAAAAGGAAATAATTTCATTTACTAAAGATATAATTCCTGGTGTTTCACTAATAAGCATACCAGGTCATACTCCAGGCCACTCTGGGTTTAGAGTTGATAGTGATAATCAGGCTCTTGTTCATTTAGGGGATATAATCCACGCTCCAAATCTGCAACTTAATGATCCAAATGCTTCCACAATATTCGATATAGACAGTGGAGAAGCACTGAACTCTAGGAAGAAAATGCTTGATATGGTTAGTACGGACAGAGTTATGTGTACGAGCGGACACACTTTAGAGCCAAAATTCGGATTTATTGAGAAGTATGGAACAGGTTATAAATTTACAGCTTGAAAGTAAAAAAATATCAAGCTATTTTTTTCATCAGGGGAAATATTCTGATGCAATTTTTCAAGACTTTAGGAATAGCCTTATTTATATTTTTGCAAAGCATGCCAGCGAACTCTAATTCATATGTTCGAGGCATCCAATATATGCTGAATCAATTAGGTTATGCAGCCGGAACAGAAGACGGGATAAAAGGAAAAAATACACTAAAGGCATTAACTAAATATTATGCCGACAATAATAAAGTTTTTGATGGAACCATTGATGATAATGAATTGATAGATCTAAAAACTTCAGTGATAAGTTTAGGACTTCCTAAAATCGAGGAAACGAAAAATAAATTAAAGGTATACTTTTTTGGAAATTTTATTTCAAATCAATCGAAATTAATAACGGACTCAAACTCACCATATTTTTTACCATCTGATCTATTTCAAAGAAAAAATGCCTCTGAACATAGAGAAGTATTCTTCATAAACCATATGGCATTCGGTAATTTAAATAATGACGATCGCCAAGATTTACTTATGTCTTATGAGATGGAAGTTTGTCCTAATGGCTATACTCTCACATCTATAGGAGTGCCGTTGTGCGAACTAAAAAGTGATAATGACCGTTACCTAAATTTTACTGCATTTTTGGTAAGTATAAATGAACGAGACGAAACCGTTATCAATGATTTTGAGCATAATACATCTATGGGTAGAAATTGTCAGAGGCCGGTACTTGCCGATTTTAACAATGATGGAATTGATGACGTATATTGCCCAAGTGCTTTTGGCCACACCTATAAAGGAAAATTTTATCATGGAGGAGCAGATGTCGTTTTCATTTCCAACAATAAAGGTTGGAAGCATGTAAAGGAGAAGGGAGATTTTGTTGATAAAAAAACAGGGCTATACCAAGGGTTTTCCCATGGCGTTACGGTTAATGATATTGATCATGATGGAGACTTAGATGTGGTAACTCCCCATATTAAATGGGAAAATACAAAAGGCGGGGGCAAGATATATTGCCATTTCAACGATGGTGCTGGAAACTTTACTGTAAAACACTGTGCTGACCAGTTTGCTTTTGCAGTTACGAGCGGTGATTACAATGGCGATGGATTAGTTGATTTAATAGCTAGTGGAGGTTGGTTTGAAAAAAAATTGTATTCACATAATAGTAGTAAGAAACATAATAATACCGTAGTTCTGTTTGGAGATGGTAATGGTAGTTTTAAAACCGGTTGGAAAAAAGTTCCTCAAGCTTATGACATTTATGGATCGGGATATTTACTTTCACACATAGTGGATCTCGTATCATGGGACTTTGACGGAGATGGGGATCTAGATATAGCGGGAACAACCGTAGGCCCGCTTTACGCAGGAGGAACTCACACCATTTGGTCTAATAATGGGGAAGGTAAATTCACCATCGCAGATCAAATTCCAATGATTTCAGGAAAAAAGAGCTGGACTTCTGTAAAAGCGTGGAAGAAGGATGTTAAGTCTGAAAGTAATAGATGGAACTCATATTGTGGCAGCACCAAGTTAATTGATGTCAATAACGACAGTATGATGGATATGTACTGCGATACCCCTACGCAGGATAAGCATGGTGGCTGGATTTTTCTTAACATGGGAGGACTGCAATTTAAAAAGATTTCTCCCTTGGAAGCATGGAGTAGGGACTGGACCACTTACTACATCGGGCCAACAGGTTATTCATTGCAAAATTTTGAGGGTTACTCTGATCCAGATCTCTTTCAAACTCATTGGGAATATAAACCATTCTTTGAAAAATAATTTCTACAGTTCTCATTTTAGAGCCTTGGGTTCAAATCCTACCACCCCAGCCATCTATTGCTGAAATTCACGATACGTGATTGATTTTTTAATCAAAATCAAATCGATTCAGTTAGCCATCTTTATGAAAATGTCCCCCATACCTCCTCTGACCTCTTTGAGTGGCGTATTATTTCTAAGTGGACAGTAGCTTCCAGTTATAACTTCTCTATTTATCTTTTCAATGTCCTTAGGTGAACAGATTTTGCCCTCGAATAGTACGCCAACTACAAGCCTTCCATTTATTTCAGTCACTAGTTTTTTATTGAGTGAGGTACCAACACAAATAGAATCTCTATCAACCTCTTCAGGAAAATCTGGCTTTTCACAGGGGTTTTTTATTGTTAATACGTTGATTAATTCTGTCTTACCATTGAATGTTTTCTCAAGCGCCTGCACCTGAACAAATTTCATCACATCACAAGAGCAGGGCCAACAACACCTGTAAAGTAAGCCACAAATTAATTCATCTTCATCCTGGCCTTTAACGGAAACAAATTCAGGTTGAGAACCGGGACGTACAAGTGACCCAGAGACACTACAATACATTTTATTTTTCTCGAAAAACTCGTCTCTAGAGTTCGAATTATCTAAAATATACTTAAAAAATAGCGCACCGCCCGCATTTCTATTTTTGTTTGGAAATATTTTCCCCCAATCTGCTCGTAATTCTTCGTAATAACGTATCAATTTTGAACTATCTGAACTTGGAGTCTGTCCTAAGCTTATTGAGGGGATCAATAAGCACATAACAAAAAGTGTGAAATAAAATCGAGTCATATCAATTTGTTTTATTTTGGTTGAAAATATATTGCTGGTTCAGCTTCTCAATTTTGTATTTTGATTGTTGACCGTCAGTCCAATTTATCTGAATGTATTCAATCTCTTCATTTTTGCGGATACCAAAATGAGCAATTGGTTCCATCTGGCATAAATAGCCAGAGCCTGCATCTATAGTTTTAGCGTGGGTTCGTAAATTTGTCTTAAGTATTACGGTAGCACCTCTTGCTGGCGCATCATTAGAGTTTCTAGGTTCTATTCTTAAATATTGAAAATCGTCCTTAACATTAGCTGAAAAAAGGCTTAATGGTTCAGGGGCACTTTCACCGTGAGCAATCAGTAGTTCCAAAATTCCGTCACCATTTAAGTCTGCTACTGCTCCACCGGTGCCCAGACCTGACTTTTCTAGAGCATTAGTCAGTTCCAACTGTTCTAGTTTATTGTTATCGAGAACTCTAAATAAT
>CACDWF010000011.1 GCA_902556405.1 uncultured Alphaproteobacteria bacterium
TGTTTTTATATGTAGATCTGGAATTAGATCTAATTTCGCTGCATTAACTGTGGAAGAATCGTTTAATTCCGGTAATTATAATGGTAAGTGTTATAACGTCGAGGACGGATTCGAGGGACACGAACAACCCTTAAGTACTCCTCAAAACCCAACTGGATGGAAAAACTTGGGCTTGCCCTGGAAATAGAGTTAGTTAATGGACAAAGATGAGTGGTCAAAGGTAAAAGAGTTTGTGAAGATCAATATTGGCGAAAGTGCTCATACAAACTGGATACAACCAATTGAGTTGAAAGAGATTAAAGGTACCGTTGCAAAATTTAAAGTACCTACAAGATTTATTGGCACCTGGGTTCATAGGAACTACGGAGATCATATTATACAGGGGTTTAAGAATCAAAAACTGAGTATTGATAGGCTGGAGTTTATAGCTTCGTCAGACATAAGATCAGACAAAAAGAAAGGTTCAGAAAAAAGCACACAAAAAAAAATGGAACAAAAACATCAAGAATCTCAGCTTGACTTACCAAGTTCACCACTTGATGCAAGATTTACCTTTGATAAATTTGTGGTTGGAAAACCAAACGAGTTAGCCCATGCAGCTGCAAAAAGAGTTTCAGATGGGGGCAAGGTAACCTTTAACCCCCTTTTTTTATATGGAGGGGTCGGTCTAGGAAAAACGCATCTGATGCACTCTATTGCTTGGTCTATTAAAGAAAAAAATAAAAAAGCGCGAATATTATACCTTTCAGCTGAACAATTTATGTACAGGTTTGTGCAAGCCTTGAGATTTAAGGATATGCATGCATTTAAGAAGTTATTTAGGTCAGTGGATGTTTTGATGGTAGATGACGTTCAGTTCATAGCTGGAAAGGACTCTACGCAAGATGAATTTTTTCATACCTTCAATGCCCTAATAGAGCAAGGAAAACAAATAGTCATATCAGCTGATAGAGCTCCTGGTGAGATTGATGGTTTGGAAGAAAGAATTAAATCCAGACTAGCTTGGGGTCTAGTTGTAGACGTACACCCAACGGACTACGAGTTACGACTTGGAATTTTGCAAGCAAAAGCTGAAATTCAAATGGAACTGAATAGAGACGTTAAGATTGATGAGGGTATATTAGAGTATTTAGCTCACAAAATTTCCTCAAACGTAAGAGTTTTAGAAGGAGCTCTTACAAGGTTATTTGCCTTCGCATCTCTGGTTGGAAAAGAAATAAACATTGATTTAGCCCAAGAATGCCTATCTGATATTCTTAGAACTTCAGAACGGAAAGTTACTATTGAAGAGATAATCAGAAAAGTTGCTGAGCACTACAATCTAAGAATGACAGATTTGATATCTGCAAGAAGAGCAAGAGTGGTAGCTAGGCCTAGACAGATAGCTATGTTTTTGTCCAAAAGTCTAACGTCGAGATCTTTGCCGGAAATTGGAAGAAAATTTGGTGGAAGAGATCACACCACAGTTATACATGCCGTTAAAAAAATTGAAGAACTAAAACTTATTGATGTACAAGTGGCAGACGAGGTAGAAATCTTGCGCAGAACTCTTGAGGCATAAAAAGCTTTTTCGCTGTTATTTTTTTTAAAAAAAGGATATTATTCATCCAATATATTTATTTGTATGAAGCGAAATGAAGATTAGTGTAGAAAGAAACGATTTGCTTAAGTCAATGAGCCGCGCGCAAGCTATCGTTGAAAGAAGAACTACAATTCCTATTTTATCAAATGTTTTAATTGAAGCAAGAGAGGACCGTCTAACATTAAGGGCCACTGACTTAGATATTGAATTATTAGACTCAGTAAAAGCTGTAGTTGAAAAAGAGGGAGCCGTTACAGTAGGCGCGCATACCTTCTATGAGATTCTCAGAAAACTCCCAGATGGTTCAAGGGTCTTAATCGATCTCGATCCCTTGAATCAGAAAATAAATGTAAAAGCGGGACGCTCTACTTTTTCATTAACAACAATTTCGGTTGATGATTTTCCATTAATGGCATCATCGGAATACGATTTTTCTTTCTCTATAAAGGTTGAAGAATTAAAGAGGCTTTTTGAAAAAGTAAAGTTCGCTATGTCGATGGAAGAAACAAGATTTTATCTTAACGGAGTTTTTTTCCATGAGTTCATTGATAAAGACGCCAAACTTATGCGTACTGTAGCTACTGATGGCCATAGACTCGCAAAGATAGATTCGGTATTACCAGAAAATGCAAGCGGGATGTCTGGAGTGATTGTGCCACGAAAAACAGTCTCTGAATTAAGAATGATATATGAAACTACAGAGGAAACGGTAAGTATCTCCGTGTCAGAAACGAAAATACGCTTTTCAAATGCAACATTATCTTTAACATCCAAGGTAGTTGATGGCTCGTTTCCCGACTATGATAGGGTTATCCCAAAAAATAATGTTAAAAGATTAGTTGTTGACGCTTCAGAATTTGCCAAGTCAGTTGATAGAGTAGCAACTGTTTCTTCAGAACGAGCTAGGGCAGTTAAACTGAGTCTTAGTAAGGAAAAGCTTATATTATCTGTAAATGCTCCAGAGACAGGATTAGCGATTGAGGAAATTCCAGTTGATTACGAGGGAGAGGAAATTGAAATTGGATTCAATGCTAAGTATCTCCAAGAGATTTCTAATCAAGTAGAAAGCGGGGAAGCAATTTTCTTATTCAATGATGTTGGGGACCCTGCGCTTATGAAGGATTATAATGACGACACAGCGGTTTATGTCGTTATGCCCATGCGTGTTTAGTCCATTTATATTGAAATGAGTTCTACCGGAATAGAAAAACTCAAAATCAGTAATTTTAGATCATATAAAATTTTAGAACTTTCCTTCGAATCCAACTCTACAGTTGTTTATGGAAAAAATGGGGTTGGAAAAACGAACCTTTTGGAAGCTATATCACTCTTATATCCAGGAAAGGGGATAAGAAGATCAAACTTTTCTGATATGATAAATATTTCACACAATTTTCCATGGAAGGTCGAGGCTCTATGCCGCAAAAACAATAATCTTTTTGAAATCGAGACTTCTAGCGACGGAAAGGGAAGAGCTGTAAGAGTAGATGGAAAAAAAGTACCACAGAATAATCTTAGCTCGGCCTTAAAAATTATATGGTTTTTACCACCAATGGATAGGATTTGGCTGGAGACCTCTAAAGACAGAAGAAAGTTCTTAGATAGAATGGTATTTAGTCTTGATATTAACCATGCAAAAAGATGTGCTCAATATGAAAAACTTCTCAGAGATAGGAATAGATTACTAAAAGATCGTATAGAAGATAGCTCATGGTATCTTGCCATTGAAAAGAAAATGGCGATACTTGGGTTTGAAATAGATAGTTATAGAAGAGATTTTGTTGAAAAACTAAATACAGTTTTAAAAGAAAAAAATAATTATTTCCCACAGATCATTCTCAAGCTAAAAGATGATCCTATCGAAAGTAAAGAAATATTTTTGGAAAATTTAATTAACCAAAGAGTGCAGGATCTAGCATCTAGTAGAACAAATTTTGGTCCCCACTCAGATGATCTGCAAGGTTTTTATTTGGAGAAGGAAATAGATACAAAATATTGTTCTACCGGTGAGCAAAAGCTTTCGATAATTTCTATAATTTTATCCAATGCAAAATTGATCAAAGAACAACACCAAGTCTCTCCCATTTTGCTCTTGGATGAGATTACTGCACATTTGGATGAAGTACGCAAAGAGAATCTATTTTCGGAGTTACTATCCTTGGAAAGCCAGTTTTTTATTTCAGGAACAGAGGTAGGTATATTCAATTCATTAAGCACGAAAGCAAAATTTTTGGAGTTGGGCGAAAACAAAAAATTTGTAGCCTAGTTTTTTTCAAAAAATGGGCAATCCTTAATAATATCTCTACCAACGTCTTTTATATCTCTTCTTCCGCAGAGGGCCATTGTCATGTCAAGTTCTTTGTTTAGAATTTCTAAGGCGTTTATAACCCCCTTTTTTCCTTTCGCTGAAAGACCATAAACAAAAGATCTACCGATCATTACGCCTTCAGCTCCTAGGGCAATAGCCTTGAGAATATCCTGTCCAGAAGAAATACCGCCATCAAAATATACCTCGATGTCTGAAACAGCTTTCTCTATTTGCGGGAGCATAGAAATCGAACTATTAACACCATCTAATTGCCTTCCACCATGATTAGAAACTACCAAAGCGTCTGCACCACATTTCTGCGCCATTTTAGCGTCATCCGGGTCCATTATCCCCTTAATAATTAATTTTCCTCCCCACCAGTCTTTTATTCTTTTGACATCATCCCAGTTTAGTTTTGGGTCGAATTGATTTTGCACCCATTTACTTAGAGAGGTTAGATTTTTTATATCCTTTACATGCCCAATAATGTTACCGAAGGTTCTATTTTTTGATTTTACCATTTCAAAACACCAATTTGGTTTTGATATTAAGTCAAAAACATTAGACATTTTTATTTTCATAGGGACTGACAAACCATTTCTTATATCGGCGTGTCTCTGGCCAAGAATTTGTAAGTCCAGAGTAAGTACCAATGCAGAGCATTCCACTGCCTTTGCCCTCTCAACTAATCTTTTAGCAAAATCGTGATCTCTCATTACATATAGTTGAAACCAAAACGGCTCCGAAGTATTTCTCGCAACTTCCTCTATTGAACAGATAGACATGGTAGAAAGTGTAAAAGGCACACCGAAAGTTTCTGCTGCTTGTGCCGCTAGTATCTCGCCATTTGCTTTTTGCATGCCAAGTAAACCTACTGGAGCTAAAGCAACTGGCATCTTGTAGTCTGTGCCTAATAAACTCTTTCTAGTACTTCTATTAGATATGTCGACGGCAACTCTTTGTCTAAAGGAAATTTTTTTAAAATCGTTACTGTTATCTTTCAAAGTAGACTCCGTCCAAGAGCCTGATAGAACATAATCATGAAATGCTTTAGGAACTTTCTTTCTTGCTTCGTATTTTAGATCGTCAATAGTGAGATATTCCATGTGATGCTCTCTTTAAATCTTTAGGTCTAATCTAGGCTTCCAAAAGGGACGAAAGAGTTCAATTTTGGGACATCTGTTCATTACTACTTTTAACCCAGCTTTTTTTGCTGTCTCTGCAGCTACGTCATCATAAACTCCTATTTGACCCCAAAGCACTTTTGCATTTATTTCAATTGCTTCTTTTGCTACTGATAATAGTTCTTCTTTTCTTCGAAATACTTGTACCATATCAACGGATTTATCTATTTCCTTTAGACTGTGAAAGACTTTAAGACCTCTAATCTCTTTGATGTTAGGGTTTGGGTTAACAGGTAGCATTTCATACCCAGTCTCATGCAGAACCCTTAAAACACCATAACTAAATTTAGTCTTATCTCCACTAGCTCCAACCATAGCAATCGTTTTCACAGATTTCAGAATGTCCGCGATATAGCCTTTGGGATAGTCGTAGATGTGGTCTACATTAGCTTCAGGCATTACTTTTCTCTTTCTTTTTTTGCAATATCATCTTTTAGTTCGTGAGGCTTCAAGGGATCTAAAAATGGATTTCTGTAAAGCTTATCATGACTCTCAACACCAATTTCAAGAATAAGGTTTGACCTAGGTCTTGCTACACACAGTATAATGTATCCATCATTTATCTGTCTATTATTAAGTGCCACCTGTCTTCTTTGATCTACTTTTCCATCAATAAGTTTCGCTGCACACGTTATACATCCACCATACTTACAGCCATAAGGCAGATCAACGCCCTGTTCTCTTAAGCTGTCAAGTAAAGGTCTCTTCGGCTGGACTTGATATGATATTCCACCTCTATTTGATAATTCGACCTTAAATGTTTTCACAGCCATATATCGCTTGTACAATCGCCACCAGGATATCTACTTTCGTGACAGCGACTTGGACCATTTGGCTCTTCCCCAAAATTTACCATAAAATCAGGATTTATTTTCATCCCTCCGTTTTCTGGGTCACAGTCAATCATTATCATAACGCCACCCTTTTCTCGAATATCGGGATAAAATTGATTGTCCCAAGTCGAAAATAGAGAGGTGGTTACATACAATCTTTTCCCATCTAGACTCAGCTGAAACATTTGTGGTCCACCGGCAATCTCAAGGCCATTAACCTTAGGCGCTCTTCCAAGTAAACCGCCCATCCAAACTTGGCCAGTAAGTTTTGGTTTATGGGGGTCTGATATATCATACTGCCTCATATCTCCGTGTAGCCAATTATTGAGATATAAATATTTATCATCCATTGAAACAAGAATTGCGGACATCACACCTGGAATAGGGATTGGCCAATCTGGGTGGGGTTGATTTTCTATATCAATAATTTTTTCCCATTGCCATTTTTCATTTTTATCTTTCCACCAATGTATTACGTTTGCGCTTAGCGCTGCACCACAAAACCCATGACTGCTATCTGGATTATGATGAAACTTTACTTCTAATGGAACGAGACCGTCTTCACCTAAATACATAGTTTCAATTGGCTTGCGTTCTTTGAAATCCCAAAAGTGAAGTTGTCTTCCATACTTGAGGTGTCCTACTTCTTCTAAATCAAAACCCGGCATAAACGTGTTTGGAGCAGCCCATTCCGATGAAACCATTATATTGTGTCTTGGCTGGTACCAAAAATCATATCCAAATGGTATATCTCCCATTGAGTTTTCCCATCTCCCTATAATTTCAAAATTTTTATCCAGATGCAAATATCCTCCAGGTGCTTCCCCCTTTGCATCGCCCAGCATAGATATAATTATTTCTGAGCCCAAGCAATGAACGGTATGTGGGCCACTTAGGTTAGTTTTTGATTTAATGTCTGCTCCGTCAATAATTTTGTGGAGAGTGGGCATTCTAGGATTAGTACCGGTATCCACTATGTGAATATTATTTGACCTTACTCCCGGAAGTAAAAGATATTTGCGAGTCATACTAGAGTCGTTATGGCAAGATGAACACGCATTCCATCCCATATGATGAAGCTCATCACCAATGCCTGGCATTTCCAACCTATGAATAACTTTCGAATAAGTAGGGCTATCGGGGTCAACGTCGACTGTAGCTAAATAGTCGGGCTTTTGTATACCCGTTCCTGTATATATGGCTATAGTATATAAAAGTTTTTCCTTTGGTGCTTTTATAGCTTCTGCTGGGGAAGAGTATCCAGGACCACAACAAGTTTCATTCATGTTTTATTCTTTCGTTTCAATAGGATTTCCAGATTTTTTCCAGGCGGCAAAGCCTCCTTCTAGATGAGATACTGGGTTTAGACCCATATCTTGTGCTGCTTTAGCTGCAAGAGCAGATCGGCCCGCTGCAGCACAATAAAAAACATATTTCTTGTCTTGATTAAAAATGTCTTTGTGGTACGGACTATCAGGGTCTATCCAGAATTCGAGCATTCCTCTTGGGCAAGAGAAAGAATTTGGAATTTTTCCTTCTCTTTGTATTTCCCTAGGATCTCTAATATCTACAAAGACGTAGTCGCTATCTTCAAAATATTTTGAGGCATCAACTACAGGTGTTATTTCAACCTCTTTATTCGCTTCAGCCACCATATCTTTCACATGTTTAACAATTTTTTGTGCCATTTTTTCTATTCCTTCCTATTTTAAGCGAAGTTTTTCTGAAACTGATCTAAACTTTCATCTATTTTAATCGAGGGTATTTTTTTTGATACCCAAACGTCTCCTTGTGGTTTTATCACCTCTAATTCATTTACAGTTCCTGCATGAATCCTCACTAATCCAGGTCTACCTTCATTTAAGGAGAACATCTGACAACCGCATTGTTCGCAAAACTTTTTAGTTATTTTGTTGCCACTTTCTGATTGATGTATATAGCTTCTTAAAGTCCCTTGAATATATAAATCGGCTTCTTTCACAAATATATTGGTAAGATAAGGGGCACCACTACATTTTCTGCAGTCCCCGCAATGACAGTTAAAAGTCCTTAACGGTGCAGTGTTACTGTTATAAGTTATAGCTCGACATAAGCAACTTCCGGTGAATCCTTTCATCTCTACCCTTTCTCGATTTATCATAACTCAACTCATTGATTTTAGTTCAAGAGTTTATCCATCCACCATCAACATCAACAGTGGTTCCGTTAACAAAATCATTTTCAATAACAAAGATAATTCCTTTTGCAACCTCATCTGGTTTTCCAGCGCGCTTTATAGAGTGAGATGTTGTGGCTGAGCTTAGAAATATTCGTCTATCCTCACCTTCTTGTGAAAACATAGGCGTATCTATTAAGCCTGGCGCTACAGCATTTATTCTCTTTGGAGCAATTTCGTTTGCAACACCCCTGACTAGGTTCTCAACCGCGCCACCAACGGCAGAAAGAGCTATTTGTCCAGGCTTCATTCTCCTCGCAGGTGCACCGCTGACCAAAACTATTGTTCCATCCGAGCTTAAATAGTGTGTGCCATAGCGTACAACATTGGCGTAACCCCATAATTTATCAAAAGAGTTTTTAAATCCAGTCATATCCATTTCTAGAAATGGGCCAGCAGCTCTGCTTCCTCCAGTCGCAGCACTTACCAAGATTTCGAAGGGAGCATGTTTTTCAAAAATATTTTTTACTTCCTCTTCAATTCTTACATCACAGCTTTCAAAGGATAGTTTGTTGTGTTTAACACTTTTCGCCTTGCTTGGGTCTCTGCTGATGGCAATAACGTCTGCACCTTTTTCAATTAATTGTTCACATGTAGAGAGCCCAATTCCAGAAGTTCCACCAAATACGAGGGCTTTTTTATTCGCTATGTCCATTTTTTATCTATCCACAAAAGAATTTGTAATTTACTCCAATTGATATTAAAGCAAATGAAGGTTAATTGAAGTTTTTTTGGGCTATGCATGAATAATAATTATATGGGAATATTGGCAATCATCTTGGGTACAATTTGTTTCTCAATAAATGACATATCGGTAAAGCTTTTCAGTACTGATATGCCACTACATCAGCTCATGTTTTTCCGAGCTATTTTTGCCATTTCAATTTTACTTTTTATCGTTCTACCTTTTTACGGTGGCTTTAAATACCTTAATACGAATAACCCTACTTTTCATGTGTTTAGGGGATTAGCTGTTGTTGGGGCCAATACTTTCTTCTTCTTATCCATAGCTGAGCTTTCGTTGGCAGAGGCAACAGCAATATTCTTTATAGCACCAGTTTTGATTACAATTTTTGCTGTATTTTTTTTGAAGGAGAAAGTGGGTATACGTAGAAGCTTGGCCTGCTTTATCGGATTTTTGGGCATGTTATTCATAATAAAGCCAGGTACAATTTCGTTTGAATTAATTTCATTATTTCCTTTAGTCGCTGCTCTTTTTTATACAGCTCTACATATAATTACTAGAAAGTATGGGGCGAAAGAAAATCCGATCACAATGGGTTTTTATATCCAAATATGTTTTCTTGTCACAAGCCTTACATTTGCTGGAGGCTTTTACATAGCTGATCTTAATGTTGGACAGAGCAATGCTTTGATATTCTTGACGGGCTCATGGGTTTCAGTTAGTACTTTTGAGTTGTTGCATATTTTTGTAGGTATAGCCCTACCAATCTCGATAGGAGGTATTCTTGTTTCCTATGCATATAAGAATCATGAGGCATCTTTTTTAGCGCCATTTGAATATGGGGCTTTAGTTATTGCAGTTATTTCTACCTATTTAATTTGGAACGAAATCCCAGATAGACTTTCTCTTTTAGGTATAATTTTGATAATGAGTTCTGGTATTTTTGTATCATTCAGAGAAAAGCAAGTAAGTTCAATACGTTCATCGCGAAAATTAATATATAGACGATAAATATCTCAATAATTTATGATAAGTAGAAAGGCTAGAAACAGAAAAAAAGTCATATCTTTTGTTATGAGACTTGTGGCTTTAATTAATCCTGGAAGCCTTAGCCATTTTCAGATTAATATAATGCGATTGCTTGTTTTATTTGCATCCTTTAGAAGAGCAAACGTAAACAATGTCATCGTGAAAAAAATATCTTTAGATCAGCTTGAGCTATATCGGATTATACCAAATAAGATTTCTGACAAAGTAAAGATCTTATTTTTTCATGGGGGTGGGTTTTTTGTTGGTAACTTCAAAATTTATCGAAGTTATGTATCTTTTTTAGCGGAGATCCTCTGCAGAGAAATTATATTTGTCGAATATAAACTTAGTCCTGAGTCAAAGTATCCAAGCCAATTAGAAGACGCTAAAAAAGCATACTCTTTTCTTTTAGGAAAAAAAGAAAAACCCAATATTATCCTTGCTGGTGATTCAGCTGGCGGTAATTTAGCACTAGCATTATTGTTAGCACTGAAAAAAGACAAATCAAAAAAACCAAAAGGAATATTCTGTATTTCTCCTTGGGTTTATCCAACTGCTACAATGGCAGAATATCCAGATAGTTGCTATCAAAGTGATGTACTAATAGGACCATTTATAAAACGTGCAAAAGAAACAGGTTCTGGGCCTTTATCCTATCTCTATTGCAATCCATCAGATTATAAAGATCCCTTCATTTCACCTTTATTTGGCGACTTTAAAAATTCACCACCAATTATGATCCAATATGCAGAAAATGAGATTCTTTCAGTCCAGATAGGACAGTTTTTAAAACGACTAAAAAAGCAAAGAGTAAAAGTGGTAACAAAAACCTGGAAAGACCTATGGCATGATTTTCAGCTCGAAACAGATTTAATTGAGACTCGTAGGTCTTTCGTTTTTTTTAAGGACTTTTTGGACGAACTATGCACTTAAGCTTTATCTTCGCCTGCTTGTGCTGCGTAAATAGAAGTGTACCCTCCTGACCAGTCGGGGGGCATCTGGCAAGGTCTTGGATCATGGTGTGCCCATTTTACTTGCTCTCCCCTTACAATTTTATAAGTGTTCACGGTTGGTTGTGGGTGAGGTGTATAGGCTTTAGCGTCAGCAGATGTATAACAATTAAGTAGAAGTGGTCTGGGATTTTTAGATTTCGAAGATGGTGAGAAATGAAGTGCTCTTGCGTTATGTATTGTTATAGATCCAGCATTTCCCGTAAGATAGTCAACCATCGACATGTCAACAGTATCTGCGTCTTCATCGCTTAACATTCCTGTCCAATTACCATTTTTGTCGTACTGATCATATAGGTCATTTTTATGTGAACCTTTTAACACGGCTAAAGGCCCATTATTCATGTCAGTGTCCTCTAAATAACACCCAATTGTCAAAACGTTGTAATTTGTATGGGGAAAGAATTGGATATCCTGATGCCACTTAACGGTATCACTTTCGTCATACCACTTAAAGTTTAATTTTGAGTGATGAAATGTCACATTTGGACCAACAAGGTCACTAGCAACGTCAGCCATAAGACCCTTTGAGAAATTCCAATACTCTTCATGATTCTCATCTGGACTCTTTAATCTTCTAAGTACCGGATTCTCGTAAGAATGTCCTGGACCGATATCAAAAACATTATTTGACTCCGTGACCTTGCGACTTTTTTCAACGAACTCACTTGTAACTTTTTTGATAAGTTTTAGTATATCCGACGGAACCAAGTCTTTTATTCCTACGAACCCAAACTCAAAATAATGTTCCCTCTGCTCTTGAGTTAAGATTTTGGGTGGATAAGATAAAATTTCTTCAGGTGTCATGTTTAACTCTTATAAAAATGTTCTTTTAAGCTTTTTAAATTTAGGTTGCATCTTAAAGGTTAACAGCTCATATTTTAGTGTAAATATTTTTCTGGAGGTTTTTATGGCTGGTGCTTTAAAAGGGATAAGAATAATCGATTTAACCTCGATGATTTCAGGTCCAAGTGCAACGATGATACTTGGAGACCAGGACGCTGAAATCATAAAAATTGAAAATATTTCAGTTGGAGATTATACCAGGATTGTCAGCACCCAGAGATCTGGAATTTCAGCCGCTTACCTTAACAACAATAGAAATAAGAAATCTGTGTGTATTGATCTAAAAGCGGAGGAAGGAAAAAATATCCTTAAAAAGCTTATTGGAACGGCAGACGTTTTAGTACAAAACTTCAGACCAGGGGTAATGGATAGGTTAGGTTTCGGATATAGTGATGTTAGCGCGATAAGTCCTGATATTATATATGTTTCAATAAGTGGCTTCGGCTTTACTGGCCCCTATAAGAACAAACCAGTTTACGATCCTCTTATTCAAGCTCTATCCGGTCTAACCACTGTACAAGCAGGATCAGATGAAGAGAGACCGAGACTTATGCGAACGATACTTCCTGATAAGCTTACTGGGTTCGCTACCGCTCAGGCGATAACAGCGGCACTGTTTCACAAGGCAAAAACAGGTGAGGGGCAGGAAGTCAAAATATCAATGCTAGATACTGTAATATCTTTTTTGTGGGGTTCAGATATGGGAGGGCATACTTTTGTTGGAGACGAACTTGAAAAGGAGACCGCACAGAGTTTTATTGATCTTATATATGAAACTAAAGAGGGCTTTATATCTGTTGCAGTTCAGTCCGATAAAGAATGGTTTAATATTTGCGATGCATTTAATAAAAAAGAGTGGTTAAGTGATCCGAGGTTTCTAACGGCGGAATTAAGGCATCAGAATATAAATCAAAGACTAGAATTGATACAATCCGAGCTTAAGAAAAAAACATCCGATGAATGGTTGAAATTGCTAACGGCTAAAGATGTTCCTTGCGCACCGGTATTGACAAGAAAAGAAATGATAAAGAATGAGCAAGTAGTTGCAAATGATATAATAAAAATTTTTGAACACCCTATTGCAGGAAAGATACGGCAGTCTAAGTTAGCGGCTAGCTTTTCTATAACCAATAAAGATGATAATTTGTCAGCCCCAACACTTGGTCAGCATACTAAGTCAGTTCTTTCAGGATTAGGCTTTACCGAATTGGAAGTTGATAGATTGCTTAGTGATAAAGTAATTAAGGGCAGTTGACTTATATTTTCAATTGTTAATTTAAATTGGTACGCGAATTGCAATTCAGGTAAAGCATGAAATTGTTTCATGTTCATACCTCCCTGTTGACTAAAGCCGAGCAAATTTTTTGTTCGGCTTTTTTTTTTATAATTTTGGTGTATATTGTTATACGGAATAACCATCAATGGAGACCAGAATGTTAAAATTAATCACAGCAATCCTAGCTCTATTTTCTTTCTCAACATCATTTGCAGAGACTTATTACGTCACAGGTACTGTGCAATCAATTGAACCAGTTTATTCAAGTACAAATATTTATACACCTGAAACGCGTTGCAGGAATGTAAAGGTACCAGTATTTGGAAAGGTTGTCAGTGGTAACGGTGCATCAGGCGCTGATGTGTTAGGAGGAATGGTGGTTGGAGCTCTTATTGGTAAAGCCTTAACAAACGATAACAATGCCGCTGGGGTTGGAGCTGTTATGGGAGGAGTGGTAGCTGCTGAGCAACAAAAGAAAACAACAACAAAGGTCGTTGGTTACAATACAGAACAGAAATGTGAGGTTGTCCAGCTAGCTAGTCAGCGAAACGCTGTAGACAGCTACAGAGTGATTTATAACTGGAATGGATTTACGGGTTCCAGTTTTACAGGGCGTTATTATGAGATAGGCTCTAAAATTCAAATAAAAATAGGTCTTTCTTTAGACTGAATATATCCGCATATAAATGAGTATGATCTTTTAGAAGTCATATAAGTTTTTGGCATTCAGTTTGTTTATATCAAAAGTGCCCATTTGAGCCATTGCGATTTCTATCTCTTTTTTAAGATTGTTTGCCATTTGGACCAGGCCATCAAATCCTTCGGCTGCTATAGAAAAAAGTGCATATTTTCCAATCATTACGAAGTCTGCACCCAAACAAAGTGCTTTGAGAATATCTTCTCCATTTCTTATTCCGGTATCATATATCAAGACTGTACTTTTATTTATAGATTTACGTATTTTCGGTATTTGGTGTATAGGGATTGGGCTGCTATCAAATTGTCTTGAGCCATGGCCGGATACATAAATGGCATCCACTCCAAGACTTTCTGCCTTTTTTGCATCTTTCGGGTTAAGGATTCCTTTGATAATTAATTTCCCTTTCCAAAGCGCTCTTAAGTCTTTAAGAAAATTCCAATCGGCTGCTCCCCTTGGTTTATTTCTGTCTATCTTCAAACCTTTTTCAAAGTTTTGAGGTCTTGGAATACCATTTGCCAAAAGATCTAAACTCCATTTGGGATGTAATGCACAATCAAAAATTTGTTTATAATTTGGTCTAAACTTTGCTGAAAAATTATGTTTTAATTCTCTTGGTCTGCGGCCTAATTCAGGTACATCGACTGTCAGTATCAATGTTTTGTAACCAGTGGATTGTGCTCTTTTTGCTAATCGTAACCCTGACTTCAAATCATCATAAACATAGAGTTGAAACCAACCCAAATCACCGGTGATCTTGAGAGTTTTCTCTAGCGATGTGGAAGCCATTGTAGAATAGCAAACAGGAACATTAAACTTTTTTGCTAATTTTCCAATTGCATAATCCGCTTTTGAACTCACAAGATTACACATACCCATTGGCGCTATACCAAAAGGTAGGTCATATGATTTACCCAATATTCGCTTGGAAATTTTTTTGGAGACCCCGCCAGCGAGGACGTTTTGTGATAACTTGAGAGCCTTTAAGTACTCAGCATTCGAATGGTAACCGTCTGCCTCAAGTGCTACTCCATCGACATAATCAAAGATCATTGAAGGAAGTCTTTTCTTTGCTAGGATACGAGCATCCTGCATACTATGGATAGAGCTTTTTTTCATAAAAATTTACTTTTGTAGAAGATTTTATTTGAAATGCTTACGATAAGCTACTAAACCCAAAGTGTCAAAAGCAATAAATAATATAAATACACATGAACTTTTCTCTAGTCGAGCTGGCTCAGGTCATTTTAGCTGACATATTTCTATCTGGTGATAATGCAATCATTATAGGTATGGCCGCAGCTGGCTTATCAGAGAAGTTTAGAAAAAGGGTAATTTTCTGGGGGTTAGCATTAGCAGCAGGGTTCAGAATTATCTTTGCAGCTATAGCATCTTATTTAATTCAAATACCTGGAATATTAATTTTCGGCGGACTACTTTTGGCTTTTGTTTGTTGGCGGTTTTTTAAAGAAATACGTCATGCAGGCCAAAAAACTGATCCAGAAATTAAATCCAAGTTGTCAAAAAAGCTGACCGAAAAACAACAATTTTCGCAAGCGTTATTCACAATTGCGGTTGCTGATATTTCAATGTCTTTAGATAACGTTGTAGCTGTTGCTGCCATAGCAAGAGAAGATACGGCATTATTAGTGTTTGGACTCGTTTTAGCGATAGTATTGATGGCCTTTTTTGCAACTATTATAATGCGTGTAATGACGAAGTTCCCATGGCTTTCGTGGATTGGACTTATTTTCCTAGTCTATCTAACCATAAAGATGCTTGTTGACGGTTGGTCTGAGCTTTTACACATTCTCTAAGATTTATGAAAAAAACATTGGATGAAAACGACTTTGACATTTTTGTTATAGGTGGCGGAGTAAATGGTGCAGGAATTTTAAGAGACGCTGCAGGCCGTGGGTATAAGTGCGGATTGGCCGATATGGGTGATTTTGGCTCAGCAACATCCTCCTCATCCACAAAATTATTTCATGGTGGCTTGAGATACTTAGAATCTTATCAGTTTAGGCTGGTAAAAGAGTCTCTTCGTGAACGAGACGTGCTCCTTAATCTCATGCCTCATATAAGCTGGCCAGTAAAATTTATACTCCCCCACAACAAAAACCTGAGACCCTATTGGATTTTACGGATTGGATTATATATCTATGATCTCTTGGCGGGTTCAACCAATCTTTCAAAAAGTGTTGGTATCGATTTGCGAAACAACCCAGTTGGTAGTTGTTTGGACAAATCTTACACAAGAGCACTGGTATATACAGATTGCTGGGTAGAAGATTCACGATTAGTGTTACTAAATATTTTGGATGCAGAAAAAAAAGGAGCAAAAGCTTTCTCCTATTCAAAGGTAACTGATGTTCAACAAAAAAATGGTCATTGGTTTGTCTCGATAAAGTCAAAGGAAAGGTCATTCGAAGTAAAAACCAAGGTCTTAATAAATACTATGGGTCCATGGGTCAATTCTCTGAGTCAACTTGAAAAAAATAAAAATAATCAAGTAATGGTAAGACTGATTAAAGGAAGTCACATAGTCGTAAAAAAGCTTTTTAATCACGATAGTGCATATATATTCCAAGGAAAAGATGGAAGAATAATATTTAGCATTCCATATGAAAACGATTTTACTTTAATAGGAACAACTGAAGTTGAGCACAAAATTGGTAACGAAGTTAAGTGTTCCGATGAAGAAAAAGATTATTTGTGTAATTTTGCTTCAGGTTATTTTCAAAAAAAAATAACAGAAAAAGATATTGTTTGGGATTACTCTGGAGTGAGGGCCTTATACGAAAACAAAAATGTAGAAGCGCGAAATGCTAGTAGAGATTATTCCTTTCAAATTGAAGAAAAGGGAGGAGCGGTACTCCTTACTGTTTATGGAGGGAAAATCACAACATACCGAAAACTGGCTGAAAAAGCTGTTTCTAAAATCACAGCATTATTAAATTTAAAAAGAAAGGAATGGACTGCCACAAAACACTTACCGGGGGGTGGTTTCAATTTTGAGGATAGAGAGAAACTCATTGTAGGTATATTGAAAAAATACAAATTCTTAAATAGAGATTGGGCAGTAAGACTATTTAAAACATTTGGAACAGATGTTGAAAAAGTTCTAGGCAAGGCTAAGGCAATAAAAGACTTAGGTAGGAATTTCGGATCTGATCTAACGGAAAGGGAGGTACTTTGGTATATTAATCAAGAGCATGCCAGATGTGTTGAGGATTTGATTTGGAGAAGAAGTAAGCTTGGGTTACGATTATCAAGTAAGGAGGTAAGGGAACTTAATTCCTACATAAAAAAATTAAATTTGAGAAAGTCTTACTATGAGTTACGTTCTTGCGATTGATCAAGGGACAACATCAACTAGAGCTATAGTCTTCGACAAAGATTTACAAATAGTGGCATCATCTCAAAAAGAAATAGAGCAATTTTTTCCTTTTTCTGGTTGGGTAGAGCATGATCTAGAAGAAATTTATGCAACTGTCATTGCTACAGTGCGTAATGCTGTAAAAAGAGCGAAAATATCTTCGCAAGATATTTTAAGTATCGGGATTACAAACCAAAGAGAAACTACTGCTATATGGGGCGCTGAAACGGGCCAAGCAATTTCTAAAGCAATAGTGTGGCAGGATAGGCGCACTTCTGAATTTTGCGATGAACTTAAAAAAAATGGGAAAGAGGGAAGTTATCAAAAAAAGACTGGCTTATTAATCGACCCCTACTTTTCTGCAACAAAGTTGAAGTGGCTTCTAGATAAGTATGACCCTGAAAGAACTATGGCAAATTCTGGAAAATTATTATTTGGTACGATTGATTGCTATTTGATTTGGAGGCTTACCAATAAAAAAAGTCATTCAACGGATATAACCAATGCATCCAGAACCATGCTATTTAATATCGAAAGTTTAGATTGGGACAGTGATATTCTCGGTGATTTAAATGTGCCGAAAGAAATTCTCCCAAATGTCAAAGAGTGTGCTGATGATTTTGGGGAAATGGTATCAGAAATACTTGGTTCTCCAATACCGATTAGAGGAGTTGCAGGTGATCAACAAGCGGCAACAATAGGCCAAGCATGTTTTCAAAAGGGCATGATTAAATCCACTTATGGAACAGGATGTTTTGCGCTACTGAACACAGGAGATAAATTTGTACTGAGTAAAAATAAGCTTTTGTCGACTATTGCGTATAAAATAGATGGGAAGATTTGTTACGCGCTAGAAGGGTCAATATTCATAGCCGGTGCGGTTGTCCAATGGCTTAGAGACTCGATTAATATTATAGATAAAGCGGACCAAGTGGGAGAGCTTGCATCGGAAGCAAAAGATCAAGATATTTATTTTGTTCCAGCTTTTACGGGGCTAGGCGCTCCGTATTGGGATCCAAATGCACGTGGAGCGATTTTTGGATTATTAAGGGATACAGGGAGAGAAGAGATTGCTTTGGCAGCTCTAGAGAGCGTTGGTTTTCAAACAAGAGACTTACTAGAGGCCATGATAAAAGATGTAAATGGGATGGAAAGAGACCATATAAAGTTGCGCGTAGATGGTGGGATGACCCAATCAAGTTTAACCATGAAAATCTTGGCTAATCTTACAGGAGTAGAGATCAATATACCTGATGTACAGGAGTCTACCGCGAAAGGAGTAGCATGGTTGGCAGGTATGAAAATAGGTCTATATAATCAGTTGGAAGCGTTTGGAGAAGAGTGGACTCTCAAGGAGAAATTTTCTCCCAAAATTTCTCCAGACGAACGCGATAAGAAATATGAGGGTTGGAAAAAGGCAGTAGGAAGAACGAGAATTTCAGCTTAAAGAAGTAACGATCTCAAAGTCTTTTTCGATTAAAATATCATGTAAATATTTGATGTGGCTTGGTCCAATCTCACAACAACCTCCAACAACAGACGCGCCTCGATTAGCCCAATTTAATGCGTATTTAGAGTACTCTTCAGGCCCCAAATCGGTTCTAGCTGATAATACGGATACATTGCTGGCTGTCTTTAAGGGTTCTATTGATGTAAAACCATTTGCATAGCCTCCGAAGAAATTAGTGTTTTTGCTCAGAATCTCAATTCCTTTGTTGATGACTTCAGGAAATGAGCAATTAAGTAAAAACTCTTCTTGTCCAAAAGACTGTAACGCAATTACACTTTCCAGTAATTTTTCACCTGATCTCAATTCACAATTTTCATTATCCTCAAGTGTTAATCCGCACCAAACAGGTTTTCCGCTGGTCTTTGCGGCCGAAACGGCAGCCTTTGCCTCTTTTAACGATGCCATGGTTTCGCAAATGAAAAGATCAACGTCTTTTTCCTGTTCCCTAACTATTTGTAAATACAAGTCAACACATCTTTCATAATCAGGAGCTTTATCTGGCCGATAACTCCATACTAAGGGAGGAAGACACCCTGCAATAAGTACATTCTTTTTTGTGTGGTCAATTGCCTCTCTGGCCAAATCAATAGCTCTCTTATGGAAAAAACCGAATTTATCCGATAAACTATTAGCCTCTAATCTCTCCGGTGTTGTCGAATAGGTATTAAGTGTGATAACGCTAGCACCTGCGTCTATAAAATCTATATGTGTTTTTTTTACGAGTTCTGGCTCCTCTGCCATGACGTATGTTGACCAAAGTGTATGGGGTTTTGACTTCGAATTTTTTATAAGTTCTTGTCCCATTCCTCCATCAAGAAGTATTATTTTTTTTTGCATTTATTATTCTCCTATCTACCTTCTGGAAAAATACCTTTTGGAGCAAACCTTAAAACTAATAATAATAATAAGCCCATCATCATGTATCGCATATGCGCGGCGTTAGTTATTAGCTGAATCCTAAGAGGGTTGGTTTCACTCAATGGTGATGTAATTAATTCAACCAAATATAGGCCTAATGGCTCTGCTTCAACCCATAAAAACCAAACAAGAAATCCGCCTATCAAAGACCCATAGTTATTTCCTGTCCCTCCAATAATTACCATAACCCAGACTGTAAAAGTAAATCTTAGAGGCTGATATGTGGTTGGCGTAAACTGTCCTTCCAGAGTTGTAAGCATCGCGCCCGCAAGCCCTATGATAGCCGAGCCAAGGATAAAAATTTCTAGATGTCGAGCTTTTACATTTTTCCCCATAGCTCTAGCTGAGATTTCGTTGTCTCTAATGGCGCGCATCATCCGCCCCCATGGGGATTTCAGTGCTACTTCAGATAAAATAAATAGTGTTAGCACTACAATCGAAAATAAAAAGCAATAACTTAATTTCACAACTATCGAAGAGGTCTCCACTAAAGGAAAACCAAAATTTTTGCATAGCTCTATGAACCATGTACTTTCTTGTAAATCAATTTCGTAGGGAACAGGTCTTGGAAGACCATTTACATTTTTAACTCCTCTAGTAAGCCAATCTTCATTTTTCAAAATATAAATAATCACTTCTGCTATACCCAGTGTAGCAATAGCCAAGTAATCACTCCTTAAACCAAGTGTAATTTTTCCAATAAGATAAGCTACAAGACCGGCTATTACACCCCCAACTATCCAAGATAAAATAATAGGCAAGCCGAACCCCCCCAGGAACCCAGATGCCGCTGGCTCAAAAGCTTCGATTCTTTCGACTGCAGGTGCACCGATTAAATTTAGTGAAAGAAGTACAACGATGATTATAAGTGGAAAAAGAATTTTTTTATAAGCTTGACTAAGGTTCGATTTATAAACAATGACTCCCAATACTGACCCTAAAAGTAAGATTAGAATACATATTAAGATGCCAAGCCCCCCTAAACTGATTGTTTCAGATACGGGTTTATAGGATATTATAACAGCCGAAAGTCCGCCTAAGGCCGCAAAGCCCATGACACCGGCATTAAATATTCCAGCATAGCCAAGTTGAATATTCACGCCCAGGGCCATCGTAGCTGAAATAAGACACAGATTAAAAATTCCCAAAGCTACATTCCAACTCTGAAGGAAACCTATAAAAACAATTGCGACTGCAAATGTTGAAAAAACTAAAGATCTGCGTAATACATCATTCATATAGTCTTCCCTCTAAATATTCCTGTTGGTCTTACAATCAATACAATGACTAATATTATAAAAGAAACCGCAAATTTATAATCGGTGGATAAAAACTGCATCATTCCCGATGGTTCCATGCTCTCAGGTAATAAGTAGGCTAGAACCTTTCTGTAAGCAAAAGTCACAAATAACTCTGAGAGTGCAATTACGTAACCCCCAACCACAGCTCCAATTGGGTTTCCTACACCACCTACTATCGCAGCAGAAAAAATTGGAAGTAACATTTGCAAAAATATAAACGGTTTATAAATTTTATCTAAGCCATATAAAACTCCCGCAAATGTTGCCAAACCACCTGCAATAACCCATGTTAATAAAACAACTTTATTTGGATCAATTCCCGAAAGTAGAGCCAAATCTTCATTGTCGGAAAAAGCTCTCATGGATTTTCCTGTTCGAGTTTTATTTAGAAAAACAAACAAAATTGAGCAAAGTATCATAGTCGTCAATATAGTTATAGCTTGAGATGTCTTTAGCCCAAAACCTTCATCCAATCCTGTGAAAGCTTTAAATTCTCTCACATTAAATATAAAGCGAACACCGTCATTAAAGTTTTGATCACTAGGTCCTATAATAAATCTAATTAAACCAGCTGTAAAAAACATTACTCCGATCGAAGCAATAAGAAAAATGATAGGGTCTGATTTTTTTCTGCGATAATAAGCAAAAACAAACTTTTCTACGAAGAAACAATAAAGAGCAGTAAAGCCAATTGCAATCGGCAGAAATATTAGTGCAGTTGGCAAAACGCCAAAGTTAATTCCATAGCTTTGGCCAAGCCAAGTAAACAGAATACAAATCATTGCACCAAATGACATAAGTTCTCCATGCGCAAAATTAGAAAAACGCAGTACTGCGTAAATCAACGTGACACCCAAAGCTCCAAGAGCCAACTGACTTCCATAGGTAAAGCCAGGTAATAATATATAATTTGTTATTAAAGCGAGAGCGTTTAAAAAATCCATTTATCCACCTAAAAACGCCTTTCTTACTTCTTTATTTGAAAGGAGTTTAGAACCTTTATCTGTATATTTATTTTCACCTTGTACTAAAACAAAACCATTATCTGCTATCTCTAGAGCTTGCCTAGCATTCTGTTCTACCATTAAAATGGCTATTCCTGTTCTAGCTATCGAGGTTATTTTTTCAAATAGCTCTTTGACTACCAATGGTGACACGCCAGCTGTCGGTTCGTCTAGCATAAGAAGTTTTGGGTTAGTCATAAGGGCTCTGCCAACAGCAACTTGCTGCCTCTGCCCCCCGGATAACTCTCCAACAAGCTGTTTTTGTTTCTCCTCCAGCACAGGGAATAACTTAAAAACTTCACTGATATTTTTTGACAAATTTTCTTGGTTCGTAAAACCCCCTATCTCTAGATTTTCCATAACGGTCATCGATGTGAAAACGTTATGTGTCTGAGGAACGAATCCCATTCCGCTTTTCACTCTTTCTTGCGGTTTTAGATCGGAGATATCTTTTCCATCAAAAATAATATTTCCCGCTCGTAAATCAAGCATTCCAAATATAGCTTTCATGGCAGTTGATTTTCCAGCCCCATTGGGGCCAACAATAACAGCAATTTCACCCTTCTTAACGCTTATCGAGCAATCGTTGAGAATCGTTGTCTCGCCGTATCCACCCAACATGTTTTCTGCACTAAGGAACATTTAATTCTCTTAATTTCCTAAATAAGCTTCAATAACTCTATCGTCGTTTTTTATTTCGTTAACGGTACCTTGAGTTAATACTGATCCGTCAGTCATAACGATAACAGGATCACAGAGCGATGAGATAAAATCAATGTCATGTTCAATCATAAAAAATGTGTAGCCCAATTCTTTATTGAGTTTTTTTATTGATTCTCCAATTTTCTTAAGAAGTGTTTTATTAACGCCCGCTCCAACCTCATCCAGCAGTACAAGTCTTGCATCAACCATCATAGTTCGTCCCAATTCCAATAGTTTCTTCTGACCACCTGATAAACTACCCGCTTTTTCACTTTCTAAATGGTCGAGATTAAGAAATTTCATAACCTTAGTGGCTTTTGTGTGATTTTCTTTTTCTTGAATTTTTATTTTCTTTCTGGAGATCCAGGTATGTAGAATGCTCTCTCCAATTTGCCCGTCCGGTACCATCATCAGGTTTTCTCTAACAGTCAAATTTTCGAATTCATGAGCAATTTGAAAGGTTCTAAGTATACCTCTTTGAAACAGCTCATCTGATCGCAGGCCGCTAACATTGTTCCCTTCAAACTTTATATCACCAAAATCAGGAGTATAAAATCCCGCAATAATATTAAATAATGTTGTTTTTCCTGCCCCATTGGGGCCAATTAAACCGGTTATAGACCCTTCTCGAATGTTCAAAGAAACATTTTCAACAGCTTTTATGCCACCAAAATGTTTAGAAACGTTTTTAAGTTCAATCATATTTCTTAAAACAATGCCCCAGCTTTTCGAAAGGTTGGGGCATTGCTCGTTGATATCAACTTATCTGTAAGCTACAGTTTCGTTTACTCCACTCTTAACTTCGATTTGAGCATAGTTCCCGGCGCTTTCACCGCCGCCAATTAACTCAACAGCAGACGCTCCGACGTAATCGACGTCCTTTCCTTCGCTAATCAGTTTAAGAGCTTTTTTTAAATCGCCAGGAAATATTTTTTCGCCTGGAGCGTTCGCGATATCCATAATTTTTCCCTTATACGCTTGGCTGTCTGAAGACTTAGCAGCCTCCATTGCTAGTAGCATCAATGCAGCGGCATCATATGACTCCATTGCAAATGGGCCACTCTTGAAACCGGCAGCGGTTGCCATGTCACCAAACTTTGCAGCGCCTGGGCTATCTGTTCCAGGGACTGTGCCGATGGATCCGTTTAGACCAGAACCAATATCTTTAGGTAATGATTCTCCAATCATACCATCTGGTAGAAAGAAGAGATCAAATGCTCCAGAGTCAAGAGAGGCCTGAATGATACCCTTTCCTCCAGAGTTTAAATAACCAGCGACGATTAAAATATCCCCACCTGCCTGGGCAAGGGCGCCAACTTCAGCACTATAATCACCTTTATCATCCTCATGTGGAGCACTGATTGTTACTGTCCCCCCGGCTGCCTTATGATTTTCTTCAATACTTGCCGCTAAACCTTTTCCATAATCGTTATTTACATAAGAAATAGCTACTTTTTTCAAGCCTTTTTCCTTCAATATGTCGGCAACAACTTGACCTTGTCTAGCATCAGAAGGAGCAGTTCTGAAGAAAAGATTATTATCTTCGACAGTTGAAAGAGCAGGAGACGTCGCTGATGGTGATATCATAACAACACCATTGGCCATCGCTACTTGCTGAAGAATAGCAGTTGTAACGCCTGAGCAGTCAGCTCCCATAATCCCATTAACTTTATCTGAAGTAATTAATCTCTCCGCAGCAGCCGTGGCAGCTGAAGAATCTATGCAGGTAGAGTCGGCTCTAACCCCAGAAACTTTCCCCATAGAGAAGTTTCCGGCTTTGTTTACTTCATCTATTGCGAGCTCAGCACCAGCTGCCATGTCTGGGGTGAGACTTTCAATAGGTCCCGTGAAACCTAGTATTATGCCCAATTTGACGTCAGAGAAAGACGCTGTATTTAAAAGACATAAAGCTAGGAGTGTTGCAAAAATTTTTTTCATTTCTTTCTCCCAAGTTTGTTCTTTTTTGCAAAAAAAGAATCTCTTTTCAAAAAATGAGTATAGGCAAAATGATATTCTTTTAAAATAATAATTTTTAGTTGCTTTTCAGTGAAAAGTAAGACAGTCAATTAGCTGCAGTTTAGTTTGTTTAGGAAAGAGTTAATATTGATAGTTAAAACTATGATCAACATTAAAGGCCAATATTTTTTAGGGTTAATCGCTGGGATCTCAGTTGTTTTTATCTGGTCATTTTGGTTGGTAGTTACAAGATCTGGCGTTAGTTCCACTTTAACTATTTACGATTTTGCCGCATTTCGTTATGGGTTGTCGTCATTAATAGCATTACCTATTGTACTATATTTCAAACCCTGGCAAACCATGAGTTTCCTTAGGGTCATAGTAATCACTTTTTTACTTGGGCCAATTTATATTCTTTGCGTTTTTAGTGGGTTTATTTACGCACCAGCGTCTCACGGAGGTATATTTATGAACGGACTCATGCCGTTCTTCACCTTGATATTTGGATTTTTTCTTCTGAAACAAAAAATATTCCTTCAACAAATGTTTGGAGCGGCAACAATTTTGTTCGGAGCTTGTCTAGCTGTTTATGATGGATTAGAACTAAATTTTTCAAACACCTGGATTGGAGATATATTTTTTATCATAGGAGCGATATTTTTTTCTATTTACGTTGTTTTAAGTAGGTTGTGGAACGTTACAATGACCCAATTGCTCTTATGTGGATCGGTGATAAATGCAATCTTGTATCTCCCTATTTACTTTATATTTCTTCCTAAGGGTTTGGTGGACGTACCAAACGAAATTTTAGTGTTACAAATGATATATCAAGGTTTTGTTCCTAATCTTATAGGAATATTTTTTATAACCTATGCCTCACAAAAAATTGGATCTGCCTCAATATCAGCTATATTATCTTCTGTTCCGCCAATTGGGTCAGTTTTAGGTTTACTGATACTTGGGGAACTTTTAGGACTTTCTGGATGGTTGAGCCTATTTATGATTACACCTGGAATACTATTAATTGTCTTAAAAAGAGAGTAAATTATTTGATACAAAGGTAAGGAGAGCAAATGCTTTTTGAAAATTTAAAGATACGTGATGTAAACCTCAAAAATCGTGTGGTTGTGTCTCCAATGTGCCAATATTCGGCCAAAAACGGTTACATTCAAACGCACCATAAAACCCATTACGGCCAACTCGCTATGGGTGGAGCGGGGCTCATTTTTCTTGAAGCTACAGGTGTTACTGCTCAAGGAAGAATAACTAATGGGTGCTTAGGTATTTGGGATGACAGGCAAATAAAAGGATTAAGAGAAATTACTCAATCAATTAAGGTATTAGGGTCAATTCCAGCTATCCAATTAGGTCATGCAGGACAAAAAGCGAGCATGCAAAGACCGTGGCACGGCAACGGTCCGCAAACAACGCACGACACTGATAGAGGTGATATTGTATGGGAACCTATTGCGCCCATGGATCGGCCTTTAGATGAGGGGTGGTTAAAGCCGAAAAAAATGGAAAGAAAAGAACTAGATGAAGTTAGAGATGCGTTTGTGAAGGCATCTGAGAGGTCGATAGAGGCTGGGTTTGAGGTTATAGAAATTCATATGGCACATGGATACCTTCTTCATAGCTTTCTGTCTCCATTATCTAATTCAAGAAATGATGAGTATGGTGGGTCAATAGAGAATAGGATGCGTTTCCCTGTGGAAGTGGTTAAAAAAGTTAGAGAAACAATAGGCGAAAACGTTCCTCTTTTCGTTCGAATATCTGCTGAAGATGGATTAGATGGAGGATGGTCGTTAGAAGATAGTGTTAAATTTTGCCATATTTTAAAGGAACTGGGAGTAGATGTAGTCGACTGCTCTTCAGGTGGAAATTCCTCTAAAGGGGCTACCGCTTCTGGCCAAAAAAGAAAGTCAGGTTTTCAAGTCCCCTTTGCAGCAAAAATTAAGAAAGAGGTGGGTATTAAGACACAAGCTGTGGGGCTGATTAGAACTTTTGATTTTGCAAATACCATCTTGAAAGAAGAGAAAGCAGATTTGATCGCTTTGGGAAGACAGCATCTTTTTAATCCGTTTTGGACAAATCAGGCAAGAGAAATTGCAAATCAAAATAAGGATTTCCAGGAATGGCCACAGCAGTATCGCTGGTGGCTAAGTAAGTGGAAGTCAGCATTGAGCGACATCAATGAGAAGCCCTAATCTATGAACCCGCTATTCGATCAGTTGTTTGCGAAGAACCATAGTTCAAAAATTTTTCTAAGTTTTTCTGACCTGGGTACTACACTTACATATGATGAATTCCTAAATGAAATAAAGTGCACGGCAAATTGTCTAAAGAAATTTGGTTTGGAAAAGGGGGACTGTTTAGTTCTTCAAATAGAAAAATCTCATCACGTTCTTACAATTTACGGTGCCTGTGTTCAACTAGGTATAATATTTATACCATTGAATACGAGCTATACGGGGTTTGAAGTGGAGTATTTCCTAAATGATAGCGAATGTAAAGTTTTTATAACCACTTCAAAAATGCTGAAGGAATTGGATTCATTAGCGAAAAACAGAAGCTTCAATATAGAAACAATAGATGCTGATTACAAAGGAAGTTTTTTTTCAAATTTTAATGAAAATGAACCTCTAGATTTTGTTGAAGGGCTAGATGAAGATGATACAGCAGCAATTCTTTACACTTCAGGAACGACTGGTCAATCGAAGGGCGCTATGCTTTCTCAAAAAAACTTGCTTTCAAACGCCCTAACCCTTTCAAAGGCGTGGGGGTTTACTCCTTCCGATATATTGTTACATGCTCTGCCAATTTACCATACACATGGTCTATTTGTAGCAACAAATATTGCCTTAGTTTCAGGCAGTCAAATTCGATTTCTTAAGAAGTTTGATTTAGATGACATTATATTAAATCTTCCCTTAACAACGGTAATGATGGGAGTTCCAACCTTCTACACCCGATTATTAACAAATAAAAAATTTGATAAGGAAATTACTAAAAACATGCGCCTATTTATTTCGGGAAGTGCGCCTTTATTGACAGAAACGCACAAAGAATTTGAATATCGTACTGGGCATAAAATTTTAGAACGGTACGGAATGACAGAAACGAACATGATAACGTCAAATCCATATATTGGTGAAAGAAAAGCCGGGACTGTCGGTACGGTTCTTGAAGATGTTGAGATAAGAATAGCAGACTTGGAGATTGAAGAGGAAGTGAAAAAAAATGGGGATATAGGCGTTGTGGAGGTAAAAGGCCCTAATGTATTTAAGGGGTACTGGAAACAACCAGAGAAAACAAAAAGCGAATTTAGACACGACGGTTATTTCATTACTGGTGACATGGGTTTCTTAGATCAAGATAAATACCTTACAATAGTGGGACGAAATAAGGACCTCATAATAACTGGGGGTTTAAATGTTTATCCAAAAGAAATCGAGACAGTTATAGACCAGGATAATAAGGTTGACGAGTCAGCGGTTGTTGGTGTGTCACATCCAGATTTTGGTGAGGGTATTTTAGCAATAATTGTTGAGAAAAAAGGACATAGCATTAACCTTGATGTTCTTAATGAAACTCTTCGAAAAAATCTAGCAGCTTTTAAATTGCCGAAAAAAATACATATTATTAAAGAATTGCCAAGAAACTCAATGGGAAAAGTACAGAAAAATTTGCTGAGAGATATATACAGGGATGAATTCAGTGACACAAATAAGTAAATTAGAAACAATTAACAACCAAATCGCATCACAGGAAATCGAAGCGGGTCGAAAAAAAGGTTCTGTTAACCTAATTGCTGTATCCAAAACAAAGTCCATGGATCAAATAAAACCTGTTATAGACGAGGGCCATTCTCACTTTGGTGAAAATAAAGTTCAAGAAGCAGTGATGAAGTGGCAGGAATTAAAGAAAGAAAATAAAGTCATAAATTTACACCTCTTAGGTCCATTGCAGTCAAATAAAGTGAAAAAGGTTTTCGGCTTATTTGATTACATACACAGCTTAGATAGAAACTCATTAGCCGAGAAAATGTCACACGAAGCTCAAAAAAAAGGATTCTGCCCAAAAATTTTCATTCAAGTTAACACAGGTTTAGAGCAACAAAAAGCCGGTATTGAACCTGACAAGCTAAGTGATTTTATGGATACAATCCAGAAGTTTATGGATCTAAACATTATAGGTCTAATGTGCATCCCACCCATTAACGAAGCGCCTGAAACACATTTTAGGCTTCTGAAAAAGTTAGCTGATGATAATGGTCTTCTAGAATTATCAATGGGTATGAGTTCGGATTTCATGGCAGCAATAAATTGTGGTGCAACATTTGTACGCGTTGGCACGGCTATTTTTGGTTTAAGGCAGCAAGGTTAGAAAAGGTGCCCACTTTTTTTAGCTTTTGTTTTTAAGTAATTTTCATTATTAGGATTCATGCTTACTATCAAAGGCACTCTTTCTGTGACTGTAATCCCATTATCAGTTAAAAGTTCGATTTTTTTGGGGTTATTAGTCATAAGCTTTATGTTGCTTACACCTAAAGATTTTAAAATCTTTGCAGCAATCTCTAGGTCTCTTTCGTCATCTTCAAAACCAAGTCTATGATTAGCATCGACTGTATCAAAACCAATATTTTGGAGATGATACGCTCTCATTTTGTTAGCCAAGCCAATTCCTCTACCTTCCTGATTTAAATATAACAAAATCCCATTTCCTTCATTTCTCATTTTTGACATTGAGACACTAAATTGCTCCCCACAATCACATTTTTCTGAGCCAAGTAAATCACCTGTAAAACAAGCAGAATGAACGCGTGTTAAAGCAGGTTGATTAATTTTTGGATCGCCAAATACTATCGCATAATGTTCAGTTATATCTGTTACTTCTCTGAAAACAGATAGGCTTATATTTTGTTGTCCACTGATGGGTAATTGGGCCGAGCTCAAATTCGGCAAAAACTTGGTCTCATCACGTTTAATCTTTAAATCACCTATATCAGACTCAGATATTTGGGAGGATACCAACTCATCCCGTATGCTTTTTGGTATATTTACAAGTATTGATGCTGGCAAAAGTCTTGCTCTTTTACAAAGTGATAGTGATACACTGGCAACGTTGAATTTACCATTTCTCTCGCTTTGGAATGGGCCCTTAAGTGGATAATCTAGATCCTTTGAAGGATCTGCGATAGCTTGAAGAAGTTGTATGCTTACTTTTTCTCTTATCGAAATTCTAGTAACTGATTCATTATATATTCGAACGTTTAATACCTTTGCTCTTCTATTAGTTATAGCTATCTCAAAATTTTGGTTTTTCGCAATCTCCATTATTTTATCTAGTTTCTCTGAATACAATGTTTCTATAGCTGCAGTTAAAAAATATGTCTTTGCATCATATAAGATGATCGGCAGCCCTAATCGTAAATCTGATACCAACCTCGAAGATATTTCAGATGAGTTTAAAAACATTTTATTGTGTCAATTGGTTTAGAATTTCAATTTTTATGTTAAGTTGATGCTAAGGAAATTTTTAATAGATGTATATCCTATAATTTTTATTCACTTAAGGCAAAGAACGTGAACTTAGCAATTATAACGTCAAATATGTTATTTGGAGAGAGCTTAAAGACTTTATTGGAAAATTACAAATTCAGAAATAGGAGATCTGTTGTTGTGAAAGATTTTACTTTGGAAAACATCGAGGACCTCGATGTTTTAGTAAGTGATTATGATTCCACTAAATTCAAAGAGTTTCTATCAAATACAAAAATACAAAAAAATAAACTTAATGAGATAGAAAAAATATTAATTACTCAAAAGAGGTTCGAATTATTGCCAAAGGGTAATATTTACTTAAAACGGCCATTTAGGATTGTTGAGCTGGCCGAAGTATTGCAACCAATATTCGAAAGAATGAAAAGTAAAAGAGAGAACAACAAAGTACTTGGATATATAAGCTTCATAATTTCTGACAGAAAATTAATTTATAAAGATAATCAGGCCATTGTGTTAACTGAAAAAGAAAGTGACATATTGGTATCTTTGCTGAACTCTGAAAATAGAGGAATAATGAAAGAGGAAGTACTGTCAAAAGTTTGGATGTTAAATCCCAATATTGAAACACATACTTTCGAAACACACCTATACAGATTAAGGAAAAAAATCAAAGAAGGCCTGACTCTCAAAGATTTTATAATTAATAAAGGGGGCAGGTTTTATTTGAATCACGAAATTACAGGCCAGAAAAATTGAAGTCACTTGCAGTAGCATCATGGAATATAAACTCTGTCAGACTTAGAGAAGAACTAGTGTTGAGATTTTTAAAGCTCACTTGCCCAGACATTATGTGTCTCCAAGAAACAAAATGTATTGACGAAAAGCTCCCCTTGGAAAACTTTGAAAAGTTGGGTTATAGATTCGCAGCTTTTAGGGGGGAAAAGTCGTATAATGGTGTCTTAATTTTATCGAAACGTAAAATAGTGAAAATTGAGAAATTCAATTTTTGTGGTAAAGACGATGCTCGACACATTGGAATTGAGCTTGAAGACGGTGTAAAGATCCACAATCTTTATATTCCGGCGGGTGGGGATTTACCCGATACGAAATTAAATCCCAAATTTGAGCATAAAATCAAGTTCCTTTCCGAAATTAAGAATAAATTTTTTAAAGGCAAAAAAAAGAAAACTATACTCGTTGGAGACTTCAATATAGCCCCTTTGCCAGATGACGTTTGGAGCCATAAAGCTCTTTTAAACGTTGTTTCACATACAAAAATAGAAACAGACCTTTTATTAGAGATAAAAAAAAGTGGAGACTGGATTGACACATTTAGAGAAATGAAACCATCTGGAAAATTATATAGTTGGTGGTCATATAGAGCACGAGACTGGAAGATTTCAAATCGCGGAAGACGCTTGGATCATATATGGGCAAGCCAAGATCTAAAATCTAAATTAAGCAAAGCCCAAATTTTTTCAGAAGCTAGAGACTGGGAAAGACCTTCTGATCACGTTCCTATACTTTCTATTTTTTGAGTCGTTCATAATCCTTTTCAGTTTTAAAAATTTCATCTGATATGTATTTATTTTTATGTATATTGTTTAGCCTGATTTTTATTAGTTCTCCCATTTGATTTTCGAATTCCCATCCTAATAGTGATACAGGGTTTTTATTAAATTCAATGCTTAAATTATATTGCGGATTGCGAACTTTAAAAATTATCAAATTACCTAGCTCGAGATTTTCACCATTTTCATTTATAAACAAGCTCAAGTCATTTTTAATTAAGAAGCTGAGAGGTGTAGAATGCAAAGGGTATGTTAGAGGTCCGCTACCCCCATTTTTGGGATCAAATATTAATACTGCCTGTTGTTTTGAAACAATTTGTACGTTCTGTGGAGGGTCATAGGAAAGACGAATTTTCCCCGGCTTTTTTAAAAAGAAAATTCCTGTCATTATATCTTCCGTCTGGTTAGTCTGAGAGAATTCAGCTTGGAGAGTCTTAATATCCCCAAGATAGTCCTTAATTAATTTTATGCTTTTGTTTTTTGGTAGCGTAACCTCAGCTGAAAAAATAAAAATAAGAAAAATACTGAAAATTTTTCCAAGAAACTTTTTTCTAAAATACATAATGCATTATATAACGTTTTCCGGAATTAACACATCACGTTTCCCGACATGGTTTGCAGGAGTTACAAAACCTTTTTCCTCTAGCGCCTCTACTATCTTGGCTGCTCTGTTATATCCAATAGACAATTTTCGCTGAATATATGATGTTGAGCACTTTCTATCTCTTCTTACGATTTCTAAGGCCTCCTCAAGAAGATCCTCCTCATTGCCACCACCACTTGTTGTCGATGGATCATGTAGACTATCGTTATTTTCGATATTTTTTGGGTCCAATATTTCTTCCCGGTACTCAGGCACGCCTTGCCTCTTCAAATGAGATACAATTTCCTCTACTTCTGCATCAGACACAAAGGGACCGTGAACGCGGGTCACTTTACCACCATTAGCCATATAAAGCATATCGCCCATGCCAAGAAGTTGTTCAGCACCCATCTCTCCTAAAATTGTTCGGCTATCTATTTTTGATGTTACCTGGAAAGAAATTCTAGTAGGAAAGTTTGCCTTTATCGTTCCAGTTATAACATCTACCGAGGGTCTTTGAGTGGCCATTATAAGATGTATTCCTGCCGCCCTAGCCATTTGTGCCAATCTTTGGATACAACCTTCTATCTCTTTTCCTGCAACCATCATTAAGTCTGCCATTTCATCGACTATAATGACTATGAATGGTAATGGTTTGGGCTCTTCCTGTTGTTCTTCATACATGGGTTCACCAGTATTTTGATCAAAGCCTACTTGAATAGTTCTTGAAAAAGTTTCTCCATTTTGGATTGCTTCACTTACTTTCGAGTTAAAGCTTTCTATATTCCGAACTCCCATACGAGACATCTTTTTATACCTATCTTCCATTTCTAACACTGCCCATTTTAGTGCTACGACAGCTTTCTTAGGATCGGTGACGACCGGACTAAGAAGATGAGGTATGCCATCATAAACAGACAGTTCTAGCATCTTAGGGTCAATCATTATTAGTCTACATTGATCTGGGGTAAGTCTATACAAAAGGGATAGGATCATGGTGTTGATACCAACGGATTTTCCTGATCCAGTTGTTCCCGCTATCAAGAGATGTGGCATTTTCGCGAGATTTGCTATGACGGGATCTCCGCCTATATCTTTACCTAAGGCTAGTGGTAATTGGAAACGACAATCTTCATAGCTTTTTGATGACAACAGTTCTTTCAAAAAAACTTTTTCTCTACTTGAATTAGGTAGTTCAATTCCAATAACGGAGCGTCCCGGTATAGTCGAGACTCTCGTAGCCAAAGCAGACATTGATCTCGCTATGTCCTCAGACAAAGAGATAACTCGGCTAGCTTTTAATCCTGCAGCTGGTTCTAGCTCATATAGAGTTACAACGGGACCTGGTTTAACAGAAATAATATTACCCTTAACCCCATAATCTTCTAATACGGCTTCAAGCATTTTAGCATTTTCATTTAAGGAAACAGAACTTACTGAACTTACTGATTGGTTACTATAGTCACTAAGAAGAGCTAGTGGGGGGTAATGGTATTTTTCATTGTTTAGTGCCAAATCAAGCGAGGGTTGAGCTTCCGACGCAGCCCTATGGCTACTCTTAATTTTGTTAGCTCTATTTTTTATCCTTCCATTACCAAAAATACTGATTGAAGGATTACCACTTAACCCGTTTAAAAGGTCATTGTTATTCTCTCTGGTGGTGGAAAAATTTGGGTCTGATTTGCCATTGCGTTGCGTTGTTTCTGTATACTTGTTTAGCTCTATTGATTTATTACGATCACTTTTCTTAAAATGCTCTTTATTCGATCGATATATGATTTTTATGAAAACCTTAAAAGCTTTATAAAATCCCACTAACAAAATCATTAAATGTCTAAATCTAGTTTTTGACAGGGACTTAACCTCACGCTTTTTGAAACCAGCAACAAGAAAAAATAAAAAAATTGAAAAGGCTAAGCTTACTATAGCAATAGATTGAAGCCACTGGTTTATCTCGATCGGTTGATAAATAAGCAGTTTCTTTAAAAATGTGTCCCCAAATATCCCACCTAGACCATACTCAAAAGACCAGTAGGAGGGGGGTGTATTAGTAGAGAGAAATATTGAAAAAAATGCTATAAACAAAGGCAGTAAAATTATTCTTTTTAAGAGATAAACTGAAGAGCGACTAAAGAGAAATCTACTAGACCAAGCCAATAGTATTACAGGTAATGTAAGCATAGTAACTCCGGTGGCCACATGCAAAGAGTCTGCTAAATGAGAGCCAATTATGCCAAATAAATTTGAAATTTCACCATCATTAGCGTTACGAAAGCTGGGATCATTTTTAGAGTATGTCACAACGGATAGAAGTATAAAAACTGATGAAAAAAGGAGTAAAATTCCCAAAGTTTTTAAAAAGATGAATTGTAAAAACTTTTTTGAATACTCCTTTGCAGCTGATTCTGGGTAGTCAACTTTTTCTAAGAAAGACATTATTTCTGCTCTTTTTTTCTTGTTTAACGCAAGATATATTTTTGCTTAATATACGTTTTTTTGTCTTCGAGGTAAAGATTAGACTTTTTATTTTATTATTTTATTTTCTCGATAGCTAGGGCGATACTCATCAGATCAAATTCATTGTTGGGCCGTCCCATAAGCATTAAACCAGAAAAATGTGTTTCGGTTGGCAATGTTAAAGCACATAAGTTTAATGAGTTTGCAAATCGGGTATTTCGTAAAGCTAATAAATTTTGTTTTGTAAAGACTTCATGATCATCTAATAATTGAGTAATGTTCGGAGGCTTTATGGGTGAGGTTGGTGCCAATATAGCATCGAAACCTTCAACTTTTTGAAGAAAACTCTTTCTCAATTCAAATAGTTTTTGTAGGGAAAGTACGTATTCATGCGCTAAAATATGTTGTCCGCTCCGAAACCTTTCCCGAATTGGAGCAAACATTTTTTCTGGGCTCTTTTCAATTTTATGTCCCCACATGCCATAAGCCTCTGCTGGGAAGACAGTTTTGCTAATTTCAAATGCTATATCGATTTCTGAAATTGTTTTATATTCAACCTTTGCTCCGCTCGTAATTATCTTATCGATTGCGACATTAAAGCTATCATTTATGTCGCTATCTATTTCTTCAAAAAACATATTTTTTATGATTAAAAATTTTAAATCGCCTGCCCCGTAGTTTCTTAAGTTCTGAAACCTACTGTTAGTCATTGCGCTGAAAAGCAAATTGGTATCATCAACATTTTTGCAAATAGGCCCAAGGGTATCAAAGCTAGGGCAAAGTTTCAAAACGCCAGTTAAGTCAATAATATTATGAGTGGTTTTTAGTCCTACTAGATTATTCCAAGCCGCGGGTATTCTAACAGATCCGCCAGTATCGGATCCAATTGACGCAAGACAGTAATTTCTAGAAACAGATACTGCTGACCCTGAAGAAGATCCTCCAGAAACAAGTTCGGCATCAAAAGGGTTAACAGGCGTTGCGGTGATGGGGTTTAGCCCAAGACCTGAAAAAGCAAGTTCCGTCATTTGCGTTTTACCTAAAATTATTCCTCCTTGAGATTTTAAAACGTCTACGAAAACAGCGTTATTTTCTGCCTTTTTTTTATTAGTTATAGAAGATCCACCGGCTGTTATTTTTCCCTTAACATCAGCTAAGTCCTTTACAGATATTGGAATTCCATCCAGAGCGCCTTTTCGTAATCCGGCCTTGGCTCTTTTTTTTGATTCTATTGCTGAGTCTAAAGCAGATCTTTTAAACACTTCCGTAAATGTATCTTTCGCCGTAGGATCATTTGATATTTTTTCTAAATAAAAGCGGGTAAGCTCCTCTGGACATACCTGCCCTTGCTCAATCAACTTGCTGACATGATTAATTTTTTTATTTTTTAAACTCTCAAAGTCCATTTTTAATGTTGATTAGTTGCACTTGCTTTTTGATATAATAAACTAGTTAAGTAATTTACTGAATATATTATTTTTCAATTCAAAAGATGGTCGTACCGCTTATGAAGAAGTCAAAAAATAGACAAATCGTAATAATTGGCGCAGGTTTAATCGGAAGTATAATGGCTGTAGCCCTAGCATCAGAAGGTTTTGACGTAACTGTAATTGACGGAGCCACAGAAAAGGATCGAATAAAACAAAATGAGGGAAGAACCTATGCTTTATCTAGAACTTCAAAGAATTTGCTTGCTAATCTTGGCCTATGGGATGCAAAAAAATTAAATGTAAGCCCTATAGAAAATATTGTTCTTTCTACTAAGAGTGGCTCCGATGATAATATTAAGCATTTGGCAGCGTTTAATAAAGAAAGCTCTGAGGTTGAACCTTCTAGCTATATGATAGAAGATTTCTATTTGAGAACAGTGCTTGGTTCTAAGCTTAATACAAATACAAAAATTCAATTAATTAATTCCACAGAAGTAATTCAGGATGAAACAACCAGTTATGAGACAAAACTTATCCTCTCTGACAAATCATCGTTTACCACTGAAATATTAATCATCAGTGACGGTAGAGAGTCTGGCTTTGCAAAGCGGCTGGATAAAAAATTTTTTAAAAAACATTATAATCAGGTAGCAATCGTCGGAAATCTATCTCATAAAAACGAGCACAATTTTACAGCTCATCAATTATTTTTATCCGGTGGTCCGCTAGCAATACTGCCCTTGCTGGGAAAAAGGTCAACCTTTGTTTGGAGTCTACCGGAGCAAATGGGGAATAGGCTGAGTGCAGCTCAAGATGATATATTTACTAACTACTTAAAGGAACATGTTGAAGATATTTTAATAAACCCATCGCAGATAGGTGAAAAAAAAATGTTTCCTTTATACCTTAGTTTCCTGAGTGAAACCATTGATAATAGAAAAGTTTTCATTGGTGATTCTGCCCAAGCAATTCACCCACTCGCTGGCCAGGGTTTAAATCTTGGGTTAAGAGATATTGCTTGTTTGGTTGACACCCTTTTGAAAGGAAAAAAATTGGGCCTAGATCTTGGAAGTACTGATATATTAAAAAAATATGAATCATGGAGATCATTCGACAGGATATCTCTGATGACTTATACAGATTTAATAAACACTCTATTTTCAAATAACAATTTTTATCTTAAATCTCTCAGAGAGCTCGGTATGAATGCAATTGATAAGTCAAACTTCTTAAAAAGTTTTTTTATGAGGGAGGCTGCAGGCGAGTATGGGGATCTCCCAGAGCTACTAAAATAATAAACTAATTATCTGGGACTTCTTTTAGCTAATATTCTTTGTAGTGTCCTTCGATGCATCTTTAGCCTTCTGGCAGTCTCTGAAACATTTCTATTGCAAAGTTCAAATATTCTTTGAATGTGTTCCCACTTTACCCTGTCTGCTGACATCGGATCAACTGGAGGAGGAGGCTTCCTTTGGTCGCTAAAAACAAGCGCATTTAAAATGTCATTTGCGTCGGCTGGCTTTGACAAATAATCAATTGCTCCCATCTTAACCGCTGCTACAGCCGTGGCTATTGCGCCATACCCGGTAAGTACTATGATTTTAGAATTTGGATTAATATTTCTTATATTTTCAACTGCATCTAAGCCAGTTCCATCGGTTAGCCTAAGATCAATAATAGCATAGTTAGGGCAGACGTCTTTTATTATTCTGCCAAATTCTGCCATAGAGCTCGCAGAAAAAGTTTTAAAACCCCTTTTTTCCATCGCAGCGCTCAACCTTTTCAAGAAAGGCAAATCGTCGTCCAAGATAAGGAGAGAATTGTCTTTGTCGATATTGTAACTAGTTTCATCTAACATTTACTAGGTCCTTCTAACGAATAATATGTTCCAAAATCTTTTTACGTCAAACATTTTCCTTTGCATCACAATAAACCATTAGACTATTTTGATTAATTTTTCGAGCATTTAAATAAAAGTGTGTTAGATACTATTAATAAAATAGTACTTTAGCTCTGAGTATGGTCAATCTTATCAAAAGACAAATATTTTTAAATGAAAGCTGGATAAAGCCTAAAACCCTATTAAACCTCCGCTGGCTAGCGATAACTGGGCAAGCTTTCGCAATCGCAGTTACAGAATTGTTATTTGAACTAACCTTTAATGGCCAGGCATGTCTTACAATAATTATATTCTCTTGTATTGTTAACCTTGGTTCTAGTATTTACTTTAGAACGCAAAAGAGATTAACAGCTTTTAAAACATTTTTGTTTCTCTCTTTTGACCTGATTCAAATTTCTCTTTTACTTTTTTTTTCTGGTGGAATAAGCAATCCTTTTTCGATACTAATAATTGTACCGGCTATTGTATCTGCATCTTCTTTACCAGTTATTTACCTGATTACTCTCGGTATAATGACACTTCTAAGCGTAATGCTTTTGAGCGTTAAATATTTTCCTATCATTGATAGTTCAGGAAACGTTCTAAAGCCTCCAGAAATTTTACTAGTTGGTTTCTCAGCCTCGCTGATGATTACTGTCACGTTTCTGGGTGGTTATGTGAGAAGGATATTTCTAGACAACTCAAATATGAATAAGGCCCTTCAGGCTGCTCAAGTTGCTTTGGAAAGAGAAAGGAAATTAACAGCATTGACTGGTGTGGTTGCTGCTTTAGGTCACGAATTGGGATCACCGCTTGCAACTATAAAATTGGCTTCGTCGGAGCTTCTTAGTGAAATTGATAGTGATAGTCCTATTTACCAAGATATAAAATTAATATTCGATCAAATCGAGAGATGTAAGGCGATTATCTCTGATATGGGGGCACTAGGAAAAGATGATCAATATGTTAAGATTATCGATTTTGTCACACTTCTTTTTGAGGCTAGTCAGCCTTATAAAAAGATTGAAAAGAAAATAAATTTTAGACTTAACGGAGTAACGCAAGGCAATCAAGGAATTAAAATACAGGAAAAAATGATACCTTTAGTTAGAAGAGAGCCTGAGCTGATACATGGAATAAGAAATATTGTTCACAATGCGCTCAAATTTTCAAAATCCTCGGTGGATATCAACTTAATCGTAAACACCAGGAAAATATATTTAGAGATTGTAGATGATGGTTTGGGGTTTCCTCACGATGTTAAAAATATGATCGGCGAACCATTTCTAAAAAGAAGTGAATTGAATTTTAAGGGGGCAAAAACTAAAACACCTGATGAAGGTATGGGCCTTGGTTTGTTTATTGCAAATATTTTATTAGAAAGAACCAAGGGAAAATTAAAATTCTCAAATGTGAAACAGATCGAAAATAACGGGAAAAAGCAAGTAAAGGGAGCAAAAGTTGAGGTTTCATGGGATAGGGAATCAATTGAAGTCTTAAACCGAGAAAAAAAAGACAAAGTCAAGGAAAACCCAAGAAATGTCAGTTAAGCCATTTGTTGTTTTAGAATCATTCGAACTAAAAATCACCGACCTATCCGATATAGCAAAAATTTTTGCACAACATACACAAAATAGTGACGTGCTACTTCTTTCGGGTAAAGTCGGCTCTGGAAAAACAGAATTTGCAAGATTGTTAATAAAGGCTAAGGCGATTAAAGAAAATTCAATTTTTGAAGAAGTTTCGTCTCCAACGTTTTCCCTAGTTCAAAACTATGAATTTCAGTATTGTAAAATTTCGCACATTGACCTCTACAGAGTTAATAGTGCGGTGGAGCTTGTTGAGTTAGGTATTCCAGATATTTTTGATAGTCAGATAACACTTTTAGAATGGCCAGAGATTTTAGAAACAAAAAAATTGCCACGATATTTAACTATAAAGATAAAAGAAACTAAAAAGCTTGAAGACTGTAGAGATTTAAAAATTGAATTTTTTGGAAAAAGTTGGGATGATTTGAACAGAGCCCTATTAGGAAGTAGACATTTTAATAGTGAAAAAATATAAAATCAGGAAACATGGATTTAGTTTTTTATGACTTTGAGACCACAGGTAGAGATCCACATTGGGATCAAATACTTCAAGTTGGAGCAACTAAAGTCTCCAAAGAATTCAACGATATAGATTCATTTGAATTCAGATGTAGATTGAAACCAGGCTTAATTCCAAGTCCTTTTGCACTTTCCGTAAACAACACTGATTATGTTAAACTGATCAAAACAGAATGCACGCATTACGATATGCTCTGCAAGCTAGAAGAAAAGTTTATTAAATGGTCACCTTCTGTATTTATTGGTTATAACAGCATAAATTTTGATGAGGAATTTTTAAGAAATTCATTATTCAGAGCGCTACTAGATCCATATTTGACAAGCAAAAATAATAACAACAGAGCAGATTTATTAGAGCTATTAAGAACTGTAGATTTTTTTTTCCCCGATACTTTAAACATACCGATTAACAACAAAAAGAAAAAGACTTTTAGGCTAGATCAGATAGCTCCGGCGAATTCCATTAATCACTTTGCACATGATGCTTTTGGTGATGTCATGGCTACAAAGCAATTGGCACAACTTATATTCAAAAAAAAGCCAAGTTTTTGGCAATCATTTTTAGAGGGCTCAAATAAATCGCAAGTCCACAAAACTCTTTCAGAAGAGAAAATGGTATTCTTATGCCAAACCTTTTATGGGAAAACCACGGCAATTTCGGGAACTTTTCTATTAAATCACCCCGTTTATAAAATTCCGGTTCTTTTTGATCTCAATTATGACCCTCAAGAATTAATTGAAATGAATATTAGGGATTTAAAAGAAATTTACACTGGTGGTCAAAAATTTCTTAAATTAGTGAAATCAAATAAGGGTCCAATATTGTTAAAAAAAAACCAAGTGGAGGGTAGTTGGTTTTTTAACTCCATAGATATTAATGAATTTCAAAAGCGATCAGAGGTCCTAGAAAAAGCATTATCTTTCAAACAAAACCTATCATCCATGCTTTTGGATATTGCCGAGGAGAGTCAGCAAGAGAAAGAATTAAGTGGATCACAGGAAGATATTATGGCTGAGGAGACATTGTATACTGGGGGTTTCCCAAGCCAAAAGGATCAAAAACTGAAGCAACAGTTTCGTGATGATAATTGGTCTAATAGATATAACCTATGTCAGCAATTTGCAGATAAACGCCTTTCTTATTTTGGCTTACGACTCATTTATGAGGAGCGTCCGGATGTGTTACCACTAAGTGTTAGAAACAAAATTGAGCGTTCAGTAGTGGATCAGTTAACTAGCTTTAATAAAGAAAAATGGAAAACTTGTAACGATTTTGACAAAGAGATTGAAATTATTGAAAACGACTCTAATACTAGAGATAAAGAATTCGTCTTTGAACTCAGAGATATAAGAAAATATTTTAGGAAAATTTATAAATTATAAATAAAAAAAAGTATAAAAATTTTAGGAGCAAGCCATGGCAACATTTAACGTAACTGATGAGACTTTTGATGAGCAAGTAATTAAGAGTTCGGTTCCTGTAGTAATTGATTTTTGGGCTGAGTGGTGTGGGCCATGTAAACAAATAGGACCAGCCTTGGAAGAATTGTCTGAAGAATATGGAGAAAAAATTAAGATTGCAAAAATAAATGTTGATGAAAATCCAAATAGTCCTAGTAAATTAGGAGTAAGAGGTATTCCAGCACTTTTTATATTTAAAAATGGAGAAATGATTTCATCTAAAATTGGAGCGGCACCTAAGACAGATTTGAAAAACTGGATTGATGAAAGCACCTAGATTGGAACCCCATTTTCTTCCAAAGCCTGTCCTGCCAAATATAAGGACCCACAAATTAAAATTGAAGCATGGGACTCTCCTCCCTCGTTTTGGGAGCATATATATTTAATTGCGTCCCGAATATTATGGGCTGAATAGATTTTTTCCCAGCCTACTTTTTTAGCAGTTGAAACGGCTACTGTTTGGAGTAGTGAAGACGGCTGGTCTTTAATATGAACTACACTAAGAGATGAGGCTATGCCCACCAAATTCCTAAGGAAAGAGTTATGATCCTTATTTCTGAGGGAACCATAAATGATATGCAGATGTTTTTTATTTATAAAACCCATACTGTTTCTTAGTTGAACACTAGCATCTTCATTATGGCCCCCATCGACCCACAATTGGTTCTTTATGTTATAGCTAGTTATTAATTCATATAGACTTCCATTTTCGATTTTTTGGAGCCTAGCTGGCCAGTATGCAGACTTTAATCCTTCACATATGTATTTATCGGGTATATTCAAATGATTAAGCGCAGAGATAGCGGTCAATGCGTTTATGACTTGATGTGTGCCAGTCAGATTAGGAAAAGGAAATTCTATGTTTCTATGGCTATCTTTTTGAATGATAGATTTTCTTGAAATAGATACAGTGAAACCTTCTTCTGACCAAATAGCGTCACTGCCATTTTCTTTGCATTTTTCTTTAATTATTTTTCTTACTACAGAAGATTGTTTTGAAATAATTGTTGGAACATTCTTCTTGATTATGCCAGCTTTTGCCTTTGCAATCTTACTTATTGATTCACCTAAGTACTCCTTGTGATCAAAGGATATCGGGGTAATAATCGAGACTGCTGGATTTTGAATTATATTGGTAGCATCAAATTCGCCCCCCAAGCCAACTTCTAGAAGTGTGTAGTCGGCAGGCGCTCTCGAAAAAGCGAGAAAAGCTGCACAAGTGGTTATTTCAAAAAACGTTATTGGCTTAGAGTTATTTGCATTTTCGCATTCGGTAAGAATTTTCCTCAATGCATCTTCACTTATTCTTTTACCTCCTATCTCTATTCTCTCATTAAAGTTAACTAAGTGTGGTGAGGTATAAACGTGTGCTTTAAGCCCACTTTTTTCTAAACCCGCTTTAATCATTGCAATAGTTGACCCTTTTCCATTTGTGCCAGCAACATGTATTATAGGAGGTAATGATCTTTCGGGATTACCTAGCTTCCTCAGAAGCTTTTTTACTCTGTCTAATTTAAGATCAATTATTTTGGGGTGTAAAGATTCCAGCCTTTTAAGTATCTCGTCCATTAGATCCATCAAATTCTGTTATATTTCCTCTGACGGGTGGAGGTTGATTTTTTAATAGATAGATTAATTTTATCAGCTCTTCTCTCAAAAATTTTCTCGATACCACTTGATCAAGCATACCATGATCTAGTAAATACTCAGATCTCTGAAATCCTTCTGGCAGTTTTTCCCTAATTGTTTGCTCTATAACTCTTGGTCCTGCAAAACAAATAAGTGCATTTGGCTCGGCTATTTGCACATCACCCAGCATTGCATAAGATGCAGTAACCCCGCCGGTGGTTGGGTTTGTTAATACAACTATATAGGGAAGTTTCGCCTCTCTAAGCATTTCAATTGCTACGGTTGTTCTCGGCATTTGGATTAATGCTAAAACACTTTCCTGCATTCTGGCACCTCCAGCAGCAGCAAACAAGATAAAAGGAGATCTATTTTTAACAGCTTTCTTTACCCCTTCTAAAATTGCATTGCCTACTGCCATTCCCATCGATCCCCCCATAAACTTAAAGTCCTGACAGGCTATTAAAGTCTTCATGCCTCCTAATTGACCTTCAGCTATTAAAATAGCCTCCTTGTGCCCAGTAGTTTTTTGAGCGTCTTTTATTCTGTCGGTATACCTTTTTGTATCTTTGAAATTTAAAGGATCCTGTTCTGGAGAGGCGTAATCAAGTAAGGAGTATGCTCCGTCGTCAAATATCGATATAAAACGGTCTTTGGGAGACATGTACATATGATAATTACAACTTGGGCATACATTCAGGTTCTGGCTAAACTCTTTATGAAAGATCATAGAATTACAATTTTCACATTTAACCCACAATGTCTCAGAGTTACCTTTACGTGAAAATATTGCATTAATTTTTGGTCTAACAAAGTTAGAAATCCAATTCATTTTATAAACCAGTCGTTTTTTACATAATCTCTATTGCTAAACTAAAAAATAGCATTATACAAAATAAAAATAAACCAACCGTTTTTTCAGATTTAAATAAAGGTTAGGGTCTGTAAATAAAATTGGGGATTTGGTCTTGAGAAAATTGTGGAAATTTTTGGGAATATTTAATCTACTTCTTTTTTTGAGTGGATGCTTATCTATTGGATCAGGACCACTGAGCGATTCAATTTCAGTGCAGTCAGGACAGACTAAGATAAAGTATAAACTACCAAATGGTTTTTGTCTGGACAGGAGTGCTAACACCTCCTCAGCTTTACAACAGACCTTGGTGGTAACAAACTGTATAGCAGTGAATACTGTTGACCAACCTTACTACAGTCGCAGACCTGTTGATACAATAGTAAATATCACATTTACACAATCGAGAGTTCCAAAAAAAATTTCCCAAAAAAACTATCTATCTGTAATCGCAAAAAATATTGAGTTTAAAAAAACTCTAAGTGCCTCTAGTAATAGAAAATTTATTAATGGCGAAAAGAAGTTACATGAAAAATTTTATTATGTGAGCTTTCAAAGGGTTGGTTCCTCTAAAAGAAGAGAGTATGTTAGAAAATACTTCTTCTTTGTTGATAAAAAAGTGGCTGTAATGACCATTTTGTCTCTTCAAAAGCCTAGGAGAAGTACATATTCTCTGTTTGAGAGTTTTATTAAAAAAATAAGTTGAACTAATTCTTAAACTGTTCAGTTGCTTTTACCAGAGCTGCTGTTATGCCTGTCTCAGACATTGCATGACCGGCTTTTGAAACCATAACTAAATTTGAGTTTGGCCATAATCTGTGAATTTGCTCCGCCGTTCCAGGTGGGCAGATCATATCATATCTCCCTTGAATTATTATTGACGGTATATCCAAAATCTTATGCATGTTATATTTAATTTGCTGAGATTTGTTCAAAAAGCCAAGATTCTTAAAATAATGATTTTCAATTCTCGCAAAGGCTCTTGCATAATCGGTAGAGGGGCTAGAGCCAAACCCAGGACTCTCTAGGTTAGCCAACGCATTTTCCCAAGCAGTCCAAGCTCTAGCAAATCGACCTTGTTCTGTGGGAGATGATCCAAACAATCTTGAGTGATAACCTTCTATAATATTATTTTGCTCTTCCGGTGGAAGCATATCTCTAAAAGCTCGCCATGCTTCAGGCCAAAACATACTAGCGCCACCCTCTTTGTAAAACCAGTCTAACTCCGCTTTAGTCATAGTAAAAACTCCTCTAAGGATAATTTTACTGACCATCTCAGGATAAGTTTGAGCGTATATTAAAGATAAAGCAGCCCCCCAGCTACCGCCAAACAAAACCAATTTATTAATACACAGTTTTTTTCTAATGGCCTCAATATCTGATACAAGATGCCATGTGGTGTTATTTTCCACTGAAGCATAAGGTTTAGATCTTCCGCAGCCCCTTTGATCAAAAAGAATTATGTAATATGCGTCAGGATCAAAGAACCTACGCATTGTTGGGCTGCACCCACCGCCTGGACCGCCATGTATAACCAGTACAGGTATTCCACGTGGGTTGCCACATTCTTCATAATATATTTTGTGTCCATCACCACTATCGAGATAACTTTTCCTAAACGGGTCTATATCAGGAAACAAATAGGTCCTCTGTTTGTTTGATTGAGCGATATTTTGTTCAGGCATTCTTGAGACTAAAAAAAAAGAGTATATATGTAGTATGTCACGTATATAGGAACAGTTCAATGAAAACAGTATCATCGATAAATGTTGAAGAGGTAAAAAAATTCGAGCAATTAGCAAACGAGTGGTGGAATACAGAAGGAAAGTTCAAGCCACTTCATATGTTGAACCCATGTAGATTAGAGTTTATCACAGACCACTTATCCATGCATTTTAAAAAAGATTTGACCATTGATAGAAAGCCTTTAAAGGGGCTTAAAATTTTAGATATAGGCTGTGGTGGTGGATTGTTGTGTGAGCCAATGGCTAGGCTGGGGGCAGAAGTCCTTGGCATAGATGTGGTTGAGAAAAATATCAAGGTTGCGTCTTTGCATGCCAAAAAAATGAAACTCGATATAGACTATCGTCACATTTCAGCGGAAGATCTTCTAAGGAAAAAGCCTAAATTTGATGTAATTCTTAATATGGAAGTTATTGAGCATGTAGAAAGCCCAGCTTTTTTCATAGACATATGCTCAAATCTTCTTAAGACCAGAGGTCTAATATTTTGTTCAACAATCAATAAAAATTTCAAAAGCTACTTGTTCGCAATTTTGGGGGCTGAATATATAATGCAGTGGTTGCCAAAAGGAACTCATGATTGGAATAAATTCATCAAGCCCAGTGAATTAAGCAAGTTATTTTTTGACTCAGGTCTTAAAGTAAAGGATACGAAAGGTTTTGTATTTAATCCACTTGCTTGGAGTTGGGAACTGTCAAAAAGAGACTTTACAGTAAACTACTCTATATGTGCCACTAAGGAATAAGCTAATCACACTCTATTACTCTACTCCAGGTTTCATCTAAGTAATCGATTTTCTCTTGGTCGAGCCCATCTAAGTGTTTCCAATATTTACCATCTTCAATAAAGTAATTCAACTTTTTCTCCTGTTGGAGTACACGGTCTAGTAAGTTGGTATTAATATTTCTTGGATGGCCTTCTTCCACTATTTTTTCTAAACTGCTACGCCTGAAAACTAAATTACTTTTAGTTTTCTTTGAAAGGTTAAAGATTGCACAATTTTGGGATGCAGCCATAGCCTCGAGGCGAGCGGACTTGGCTTTTAAATTTTTCAAAGTTGGATCTTTTCTAAGTGGATCGGCTGTACCCCTCCCATAAAAATGTGTGTCTTTCCCATCATAAATCATATCACAACCGATATATGCTATGGCTTTTGGTTTAAAATGTCCGAGAGCCCAATATCCGGCCGTAAAAGCCATCGTTCCTCCAGCATATACGAAACCCCCATACTCATTTTGTAGTGGCACATATTGCTCCGAACGAATTAAATTTTGGGCTTCATTACCAGTGGGCCTTCTGTTATCTGGAAAATCATCAGGAAATATGCAAAAGTCCCAGTCGCTTCTGATGTTCCAAGCGTTATTTATAGCGACAATATTCTGAACAAGTTTTCCTTGTAAACTTTGCGCCTCTGTAGCATCTGGTGCACTTCCAATGATTAAGATAAGCAAAAAAACACCTTTTAAATTTTATTTTTTTCAATTGACTCTCGAAAACTTCTTAAATCTCCCAACAAACTTTTCTTGGTCAAGTGATCGGTTTTTTGAACTATTTTCTCTAATATAGGCTTTATAGATTTCATTGCATAATTTCTTGCATCGATACCACTTTGGCTTATTGAAACACGCTTTTTTCTTGCATCATTCCAGTCTGGTCGAACGTGTATATATCCTAGCTTTTCTAGCTTAGTCAAAGTGTTAGTCATAGCTCCTTTGGTAACATGAAAGCTTCGCGCCAATTGTAAGGGTGTTTTTTCTGACTTTGTTCCAGAAAAGTGATTTAAAACAGAAAAGCTAGATATATTTAAATCTTTAGGAAGAGCGCTATCTAGTTTTGTTCGAGCCAATTGCTCTATAGTAGCTATCTCACTAAGCAGAATTAATAAGTTCGTATCTTTGTTGTTGAATTCCAGCATTAAAACGCGCTAATGGTTGTTAAGTAGGGTTCGGTTTTTTCCATCTTAAAAGATTTTCGGATAAACAATCAATGTTATTTGACATAAATAAAGTTAAGAAAAATAAAATGAGGTCAAGAGAAACGAGGTCGAGAAGCTTTCTCCTAAAGAGGGCGTTCGCTGATCTTGAAAGCCGTATTTTAGATTTAAACGAGAAATGGGACTATGCTTTGATTGAAGGGTGTAGAAGAAGTGACTTAAGCGATTTAGGTAAAAATAACAAGATAACAATCTCTGAATTTACCCACAACTCTACTCAAGCTCAATCAATTGATTTATATGCAAATCTAATGCAGCTGCACTGGTCCAATGATCCTTACGGTGATTTTTCTGAAAAAGTTAAACTCCTGAAACCCAAAGGTCACTTTATGTGTTGCCTATTTGGAGCAGAGACTCTTAATGAGCTAAGAGAAGCTTTCTCAGAAGCTGAGATGAAATTATTTGGGGGGAATAAGCCCAAGGATTTCTCCATTACCAGAAATTAGAGATGTTGGTAATCTGGCTGCTAGGGTAGGCCTCAGTAATTGTGTAGTTGATCGAGATCTAATTGAGGTCAACTATAAAAAGTTATTCGACCTGTTTTTAGACATTAAAGAAATGGGTGAGACAAACGCAATCCTGGGGCGTAGCAAGAGTCTAACATCAAAGAAACTTATCCATGAAGTTGAAGAAATTTACTTTAAAAACTTTTCAGATAAAAAACTAGAGGACAATGTCCAGTCTATAAGAGCTACCTTTGAAATTATTTTTCTATATGGAACCAAATAGGAGAAAAAAGAGCGAAAATGAGTTGATATTTTAAAGGTATAGCTTAGTTATTTTGTATCGAAAGAAACTGGAATGAGTGTTAGACAATCAAATATCCCAAAGGATCATCCTACGATTTTAAAACAAAGAGTCGGCATAATTGTTGGTAATCTCGGAACTCCAGATTCCACAGACTACTGGTCTATGCGAAGATACCTAAGAGAATTCCTCTCCGATAGGAGGGTAATAGATTACTCTCCTTGGGTATGGAAGCCAATATTAAACCTAATCCTTCTAAGAAGACCTTTCTCCTCAGGTGATGCGTATAAAGAAATCTGGAATATCGAAGAAAATGAAAGCCCACTATTGACGATTACCAAAGCTCAAACAAAAAAATTGAGAGCCAGGCTTAATAGAGCTTATGGTGATAAAGTTTTAGTTGATTTTTGTATGAGATATGGCAATCCATCTACCGAAAGCGTCTTAAAAAAATTGGTATCGCAAGGATGTACAAAGATACTTTTTTTCCCACTTTACCCTCAATATGCAGCCCCAACTACTGCAACTGCTAATGATCAAATGTTCAGATCACTTATGAAGCTTAACTGGCAGCCATCAATAAGAACAGTGCCCCCTTACTTTGATAACTCTGATTTTATCAAAGCCATTTCAAAATCCATAACAGCTGCTTATGAAAAATCAAAATTCAAGCCTCAACATCTAGTGATATCTTATCATGGTGTTCCCGAACGCTATTTAATCAATGGAGATCCCTACCATTGTCAATGCCAAAAAACAACAAGGCTGATCAGGGAAAATCTAAAATGGAAGGAAAGCGAATTAACAACTGCTTTTCAATCAAAATTTGGTCCTGAGAAGTGGGTAGGGCCAGCAACTGTTGATCTCGTAGCAAGCTTAGCAAAATCTGGTAAGAAAAATATAGCAATAATAGCCCCTTCATTTTCTTCTGATTGCGTTGAAACGTTAGAAGAGATATGTGGAGAGATCTCAGAAAGCTTTACGGAAGCTGGAGGAAAGAACTTTTTATACATTCCCTGTCTTAACCATGACAAAAGTCATATTGATATGATTTTCAATATAGTAAAAAAAGAGTTATTAGGTTGGATTTAGGCTTCTTTTTCTATTTCTTTTCCCGTGTTTTGATCTATTACCTTCATCGAAAGCTTGCTTTTACCTCTGTCATCGATACCCATTAACTTAACTTTCACAGTTTGCCCTTCATTCAAAACGTCTTTTGGGTGATTTACTCTCTCCTCGGATATTTGACTTACATGAACAAGACCATCTCGTTTCCCATAGAAGTTAACAAAAGCTCCAAAATCCATCAGTTTTACGACTTTTCCCTCAAAAACTTGACCAACTATAGGGTCTTCAACGATCTCTTTTATCATTTTTTTGGCTGCATTTAAGCTCTCTCTGTTTTGCGATGCTATTCTTACTATTCCGTCATCGTTTATATCAACTTTAGCACCTGAAACCTCAACGATTTCTTTTATCACTTTCCCCCCACTTCCAATTACTTCACGAATTTTATCGCTTGGAACAGTTAGTGACTCAATTTTAGGGGCATATTTCGAAAACTCAGATGGAGTTGATAGAGATTTAGCCATTTCACCTAATATATGTAGTCGAGCTTCCTTTGCTTGATCCAGTGCCTTTTCCATAATCTGAGGAGTAATACCTGCAACTTTTATATCCATTTGCAAAGAAGTAATTCCGGTCTCAGTTCCCGCCACTTTGAAGTCCATGTCGCCAAGATGGTCTTCATCTCCCAATATATCCGTTAAAACTGCAAATTTTTTCCCTTCTAGTATTAATCCCATAGCGACACCAGCTACAGGTGCTTTAAGCGGCACACCGGCATCCATCATTGATAAAGATGATCCACAAACAGTTGCCATTGAGGAAGATCCATTGGATTCGGTAATTTCTGAAACAACTCTTATGGTATAAGGGAATTCATCAGATAAAGGCAGCACAGCTTGCAATGCTCTCCAGGCAAGTTTTCCGTGACCAATTTCTCTCCGGCCAGGGCCAGACATTCTACCACACTCTCCAACTGAGTAAGGTGGAAAGTTATAGTGAAGCATAAAATTAAGCCTACCCTCTTTATCTAAGGCATCGACTATCTGCTCAGAATCGCCAGAACCCAGTGTGGTAACTACGAGCCCTTGAGTTTCACCTCTAGTAAAAAGCGAGGATCCATGTGCCCGCGGTAATAAACGGGTCTCAGTCTCTATCGATCTAACAGTTGTTAAATCTCTACCATCTATTCGGCTACCATTATCTAGAATGTTGTTTCTAACAACCTCGGATTCTAACTTTTTTATAAGTTCATTAGCTTCATTACCTTCATTTTCTTCATCTGACAGGGAACTTTTTATCTTATCTACTGCTGAAGCCACTGAGGCTTGGCGTTCCTTTTTTTCAGATATTTCAAAAGCTTTCTTAAGAGCTGATCTACCTGCCTTGGATATTTTGTCATATAATTTTTCATTGATCTGATATTCAAAAGAAAAAGGTTCATTTGCAGCCTCTTTCGCTAGTTCAATGATCATATCAATAACTGGCGCCATCTGTTCATGCCCAAACTTCACAGCTCCCAACATTTCTTTTTCTGATAATTCATAAGCCTCGGATTCTACCATCATTACGGCATCTTTTGTTCCAGCAACTACAAGATCAAGTCTTTGCTCACTGTTTTCTTTTAGGTTATCCATATCGTCTACAGATGGATTGAGAACATAAGTGTCATTAATAAAACCTACTCGGGCGGCTCCGATTGGGCCGAGAAAAGGAGCCCCAGACAATGTTAGGGCCGCGGAAGCTGCTATCATCGCTAATATATCGGGATCATTTTCTAGGTCATGGCTGAGAACAGTGCAAGTTACTTGTACTTCATTTTTAAAGCCCTCAACGAATAAAGGCCTTATGGGCCTATCGATTAAACGGCTGGTTAAAGTTTCTTTTTCAGTAGGACGAGCTTCTCTTTTGAAAAACCCGCCAGGAATTTTCCCGGCAGCATAATACTTTTCCTGGTAATTGACGGTTAAGGGAAAAAAATCTTGGTCAGCCTTTGACTCCTTCGCAAATACAACAGCAGCCATCACAACTGTTTCGCCATATGTTGCTATTACCGTCGAGTCTGCTTGCCTAGCTATCTTGCCAGTTTCTAGTGTTAATTTATCGTGTCCCCACTCAATAGTCTTCTTTATTTCATTAAACATATCTTGCCTTCTATTTGGTAAATTTTACGGACAAAAAAACTGGAGTATTTTATCTTCTTATTTCCAGTCTTTTAATTAGTTCTTTGTAGCGTTTCTCATCTTTCTCTCGCACATAGTCCAAAAGTTTGCGTCTTAGAGAAACCATCTTCAAAAGGCCTCTTCTAGAATGATTATCCTTTTTATGTGTTTTGAAATGCTCTGTTAAATTGACAATTCTCTTGGTCAGGATAGCCACCTGAACTTCGGGTGAACCAGTATCTCCCTCTTTAGTTGCATAGTCTTTGATTAAAGTTTTCTTATCTTCTTGATTAATCGACATCTTTATTCTCCATTGGTTTTGTCCTACCAGGATGTCGTCCAGTTAGGTTTTATTAATTCGCTATTTGTTTAGTTTGATTTTATCAAAAAATAAAGAAAAAAATAAATAATACCAACTTGCCTGTGATATTTTTCCTTTAATCGTAAGTTTAAGTATTAAGTTTTCTTTTTACTTTTAACAAGAATCCATCTTTGAAAAGAATACCTGCAATCCTTCCTTTGTGTTTCGCGATGATTTCTTCGCCTTCACTTATATTAATTGTAATTGGGCATTTTATTGGACGGCCATTATCAATATGATTTAAATCATCCACATGACATTCAAAACTTCTTAGGGTTGGAATTCCAGCCTCGATACCTTTTAAATTTGAATATAAATTGTCTTTAGAGAAATCTAATAGGTCTGGCAAATGAACTGCTTCTGTAAGTTTAAAAGGACCATATTCTGTGCGGATCAGGTTTTTTACATACCCGAAACACCCAAGAAAATCTCCCAAATCCCTCGCGATGGATCTTACGTACCCACCTTTGCTACACTCAAAGTGAACAAGAGCCTCGCCTTTTTCATCGTACGATAATAATGAAAGCTCATATACTTTTATACTCCTTGCTGGAAGCTGGAAATTTTCGTTGGCTTTAAAGCGTTTGTAAGCTCTTTTTCCCTGTACTTTTACCGCGGAGACTTTTGGAGGAATTTGAAAATTCACCTTTGAATAATATTTCAGCGCCTCCAATAGTTCATTTTTTCTTGGTACATACCATGAAGCTCTAAGAATGTTTCCAGAAGCATCATCTGTATCAGTTTTTTTACCATACAATAAAGTAGCCTCATACTTTTTTTTTGATTTAAGGAGATATGGAATTGCTTTAGTGGCTTCGCCTAACGCCAATGGTATTAATCCCGTTGCGCCAGGATCTAGTGTTCCAGCATGACCAATCTTTGTTGGGTTCATTTTTTTTTTTAAAATTCTTACGACATCAGCTGATGTAATTCCAGCCGGCTTGTTAACCAAAAGCCATCCATTAAATATATTCTTTTGCACTGCCTACCTAGTTTTGTTAAAGAGCTCTTAAAATGCGGTTAGTTTTTTCTATTTGCTCAAAAAGTGTGTCCTCTTTAAATCTTAAGTCTGGTAAATATTTCAAAGACAATTCTTTTCCAAGAGCGTGCCTGATGGAATTCTTGTTTTTACCCAGAAAGGTAGTTAGCTCCTGTGGGTCTATCTTATTCAAAGGGAGAACATATACTGTTGCTATCTTGAGGTCTGAGGAGCAGCGCACCTCACTGACGGATGCCGAATAATTCTTCCCATTTTGATCGTAAAAATCGGAGTCTAACAGTATTTTGGAGATATTTCTTTTTATTAACTCTGAAACCCTCAATTGTCTTTGAGAAGTCTCGTCTCCAAACCTACCTTTATTTTTTCTTTTTTGCATATTATCTTCATCCAGTACATCGATTGGTCTATACTAACTACTAAAATAAATTTGAGATTATTCAATTATTTGTTGAGGAAAATTATGAAAAATCGTTACAAGATTACTGTTTTAGGAGCTTCAGGTCGAATGGGATCTCAAATAATAAGAAAAGTAACAGAGTCCTCCACTATGGACCTTCACTTTGTTGTGGAACATAAGGAACACAACTGGATAGGACAAGATTGCGGAGAAAAGCTTCTAGGTAGAGAGAATGGCGTTTTGGTAACAGATAATTTAAAATTGGCTCTAGAAGGTGCTAAAGCTGTCATAGATTTTAGCACACCAAATACCTCATTGGAATGTATTAAGATTTGTGAACAAACAGAAACAGCCCACATAATTGGTACAACCGGCTTTGATTTAGCACAAGAAAATGAAATTTTTGAGCGTTCAAGAAAGGTAGTTGTTGTAAAAGCAGGAAATATGAGCCTAGGCGTAAACTTATTAAGAAGCTTAGTTGAGAAGGTTTCATCCTCTTTAGATATAGACTTTGACATAGAAATTTTGGAAATGCATCACAGAAATAAAGTTGATGCGCCATCTGGAACTGCTTTAATGCTTGGTGAAGCAGCGGCAAAGGGCAAAGGCAAAAGTCTACCAGAATTACGGATAGCAGCTCGTGAAGGCATATCAGTTGGTCGACAAAAAGGTTCAATAGGTTTCGCCTCTCTTAGAGGCGGTGGTGTTGTGGGCGAACACGAAGTTTCTTTTACATCAGATTCAGAAAGAATCTCAATTAAACATGAAGCATTCTCCAGAGATATTTTTGTAAACGGAGCAATAAAGGCAGCTTTATGGTCCAAAGAAAAAAAACCTGGTCTCTATGATATGCTAGATGTTTTAAATTTGAGGTAATTAAACCATATGACATTAACTGATAAGGCTTTAGTTTTCTTGCTGATTTTTTGCTTACCATCAATGGTGTTAGGAAAAACTTTTACTAATTGTGGAGGGAACTTCAGTACATTTTTGACTAAAGCAGAAGGTCATGCAACTCAACTTGGTGTAAGTAGTAGGGTATTAAAAAAAACCATTAGACAAACAAAATTTAATCCAAAGATTATCGAGCTTGACAGAAAACAAAGAAGTTTCAAATTGAGTTTCCTCGATTTCTCCAAAAGAGCAATAAACGATTACAGATTGGTAAATGGGAAAAAAAAATTTAAAAAATACCAAAATGTTTTTGATGAAGCTTTAGCTCGTTATGGAGTTCCAAAAGAAGTAATCACAGCTTTCTGGGCTATGGAGACTGATTTTGGCGCTGTTCAAGGAGATTTTAATACACTAAACTCTTTGGCCTCCCTAGCATTTGATTGCAGAAGACCTGAGCTTTTCCAACCAGAGTTTATCGCAGCAATGCAATTGATTGAGCGTGGCGATATTGACTACGAAACAACAGGGGCTTGGGCAGGAGAAATAGGGCAAGTTCAAATGTT
>CACDWF010000012.1 GCA_902556405.1 uncultured Alphaproteobacteria bacterium
ATCACACCCCCTTGCTGTACAGTGAGATCTACCATAAAAGATTATCTGTAGGTGTAATTTATTCCACCTTTCTTCAGGGAAAAGCTTTTTTAAATCTTTCTCTGTTTGCGTCACGTTTTTTCCATTGGTTAAACCCCAACGTTGTGCAAGTCTATGGATATGCGTATCAACTGGAAAAGCTGGGTACCCAAATCCCTGAGACATTACTACACTTGCAGTTTTATGTCCCACGCCAGGCAGTCGCTCGAGATCTTCAAAGGTTGAGGGAACTTGACCCTGATGTTTTTCAACAATAATTACAGACAATTTAGAAATATTTGCAGATTTTTGTGGCGCAAGACCACATGGCCTTATAATTTCATAAATTTTTTCTGTTTGTAATTTACTCATATCCAACGGATTGTCTGCAAGCGAGAAAAGTTGTGGGGTAACTTGATTAACTCTTTCATCAGTACACTGTGCACTAAGCAAAACGGCAATAAGTAGTTCAAATTTACTCTTATGATTTAGAGGCACTGGTGTCTCGGGATAAATTTCATCCAACCGCTCCACCACATAGGCTGCTCTATCAATCTTATTCAAGTCATTAACCTTTCAAATTAGCCAAAAGTTCAATTTTCACACATTTTCCTTTTTTGCAGCAAAGAACTATGGAATATTGGTACTATTATGAGCAAGACAGAAAAAAATGCGTTGGATCTTCTTAAGGGAGCTTACAACCTAATAACTCCAGATGACAACAAGAAATACTATGAAGGTTTTGCACCTTTCTACGACAGTGTTTTTGTAAAAGATCTTGGTTACACTTACCCTACTGTAGTCGCAAATCTTTTAGTTGAGAAGTTTACAATAGATGGACCTATCTGTGATATCGGCTGTGGCACTGGGTTAGTCGCAAACGAAATTAAAAAGAAAGCTCCAAATGCTGTTATAGACGGAGTTGATATATCAAAAGATATGATACAAATATCTAGAGAAAAAAACTTATATCGAAATTTGCTTGAACTTAATCTTGAAGACCCTCTTGACTCATTATTACAAGATTATTCAGCTATAGTAAGCGCTGGGACATTTACACACGGGCACCTGGGTTCAGAAACTCTGCAGCGCTTAATTTCTCATTTTAATGCAGGCACCAAATTCGTAATTGGAATTAACTTTGATCACTACCATTCAAAAGGCTTTGAAAAACAGTTCAAAGCTCTTAATGAAACCAATATTATTGGTTGCTTTGAGCTAAATGAAGTCAAGGTCTATAATAAAGATAATAAGAATCTGAATATGAAAAATGGTAAAGCCTGTGTTTGTTTGTTTTCCAAAACTTGATTAAAAGTTATTCACATTAATTGATCCAGTGGAAGCGTATTGCTTCTGTTTGAACGATAAAATCTTTTACATACTAATTTTTGTTATCTTGTTTTAGAGTAAAAATTATAATAAATTTACGACACAAATAGAACTATGTAGGCATTAAAAATGAGAAACTCAAAAACAGTATTAATTGATAAAAATCCAGGAAGAAATTCTCAAACTTTTGGAATTGCAAGGGAACTGGGGACAGATGTTGATTTAATACATGAACCCTCGGTTGGTGTTGTTGGAAACAAGGGAGACTCGCAATGCTACATCGGTGTTTCAAGCAAAGTAGAAAAAATTCACGAAATTTTAAAAAATAGAATAGGAACAGATCCAGAGCAATTATCAATGAGGTTAGTGCAACCCGAGTTTACTATAGCTACTTCAGATGGAATACGCAATGGAACTAAGGAAATGAGATATTCTTTAATTGGACGAGAAGTAACAAATGATTCAATGTGTGAACACTTAAGCGCCTCAGGATTGGAAGGAGTTATTGCAGTAGTAGCGTGTGACAAACCACCAGTAGGAACACTCGCTGCAGTTTTAGAACATAACAGACCAGCTATTATCATGTCAGACGGATCTATACGACCAGGCAAAGACTCCAAAACTGGTGAGCCTATTGATATTATTTCCAGTTACCAAATTGCTGGCAATCCAGATGAAGAGTTTAAAAAACGAATTGCATTAGAAGCGTGTCCAGGATTTGGGAGTTGCGGAGGAATGTTCACTTATAATACGATGCAGACGTTTATTGGTGTTGTAGGTATGCAGCCTTTGCATATGGTATCTCCCGCATCAGAAGACAGTAGAAGGCTAGACGAATTTCCACAACAGCTTGTTGAATTTCTTGAAAAAATGATTGAAAAAAACATCACTCCTAGAGATATCGTAACTAGAGAGTCAATTAGAAATGCCATAATTGTTGCCATGGCTGTTGGAGGCTCAACAAATGTAATGTTACATGCTCCAGAGATCGCCAGAGCTGCGGGCTACAAAAATTTTTCTCAAGACATTATGAGTTCAGAAGAATTTAACCATTTATCAAAAAATGTTGTGCCAGTTATTGTAGACGCCAGACCTTTTGGGAAATATTCGATGGTGGATATTGACACAAAGGGAGGCGTACAAGTTATAGTTAAAAATCTATTGGAAGCCGGCTTATTGAATGGAGATACCATGACCTGCACAGGTGAAACCCTTTTTGAACAAATTACAAGATTGTCGCCACCTAATCCAGATAATGAAGTAATATATAGTGTTTCATCACCCTATAAACCGACGGGTGGACTACGTGTCTTGGGTGGAAATTTGTCTCCTGAATATAGCTCAATTCTAAAACTTGCTGGAGTAGAAGGAGGGCTTGAAAACAATGTATTTAAAGGACAGGCTAAAATATTTGATGGAGAGCAAGCTTTATTAGATACTTTGGACAAAAGACCAGAGGTTTTTGAAAACTTTGATATGATAGTTGTCAGATATGAAGGACCGGTAGGAGGACCCGGAATGCCTGAAATGCTAGACTCAACTTCACGAATAACAACACTTTGTAGAGAAAAAAACATTGTAGTTGCACTTATGACGGATGGCCGCTTTTCGGGTGGCTCAGTTGGTTTAGTAATTGGGCATGTAGGACCCGAAGCAGCAGTGGGAGGTCCAATCGCGCTCATTGACGAAGGTGATCAAATAATCGTTGATCTAAATAAGAATGAAATTAATTGTGTGGAACTTGAGAACAAAAATACCTATGACGAAAGAATGAAAGATTGGCAGGAAAAAGTCAGTAAAAACAATGGTATCCATCCTGCTGTCGGAAATGCTGATACGCGTTTATTGCATAAGATGAGGCATTCAGCTGTTTCTGCCGTGTTTGGAGCGGGAATGCATCCAGAACGAAAAATTTTTGTTACTGATCCAAGAGAAGGAGTAAAATCGTCGTTCACTCCTCAAAATAAGTTTAGAACATAGAGTAATCTACAGATTCATCTTTATTTAATGTATTTTTTACTTCAGGTAGAGAATATTTCAGACCGGAAGCGCAATTAAATAGCACAACACGATCATTATTTGAAATCAGCCCTTCGCTTAAAGATTTTTCAAATGCGGCGAGAGTAGCGGCTCCTTCCGGGCACAATAAAGTTCCTTCGGTTTTTGAGACGAAATCTCTTGCTTCAACAATCTCATTATCACTTACGGAAATTGCAAAGCCGTCACTTTCATTAATGGCTCTGATTATTAAAAAGTCTCCTACTGCGACTGGCACCCGTATCCCAGCTGCTATGGTATTAGCATTTTCCCATAACCCCGCCGTCTCTTTGCCTTGCCGCCATGCATCGACAATCGGGGCGCACCCGTCAGCTTGTACTGCCACCATACGAGGCAATTTTTTCCCAACCCATCCCAGCTTTTGTAACTCTGAAAATGCTTTCCACATACCAATTAAACCAGTTCCTCCTCCAGTTGGGTAAAAAATAACATCTGGCAACTCCCAGTTTAATTGCTCAGCTAACTCTAAACCCATTGTCTTCTTACCTTCAATACGATACGGCTCTTTCAATGTTGAAACGTCAAACCACCCTACTTCATTCTTGCCTTCACCTACTATTTTTCCACAATCATTGATAAGACCATTAACTTTAAAGATTTCAGCTCCAAGTCTACTTATTTCTCTGATATTTATTTCAGGTGTGTCGTCTGGGCAAAATACTGTACATTTTATTCCTGCCTTTGCTCCGTAGGCTGCCATCGCAGCACCGGCATTACCATTCGATGGAATTGCCAAATGATCTATGCCAAATTGTTTTGCCATAGATACTGCAACACCTAGACCACGTGCTTTAAATGAAGCAGTAGGCAGCAAGCCTTCGTCCTTAACCAATAAATCTCCCTTTTGGTTCAATTTTTTTGCAACATTATTAAGTGAGATTAAAGGAGTTAAAACCTCTCCCAGTGATATTATATTTGATGTCTCAACTGGCAAAAGAAATGAATAACGCCAAAAACCGTTTTTATCAGTTTTCTTCAGCTTGTCCTTTGAAACTACTTCTTTAATTTTCTCTAGATCATATCGAACTAATAACGGCTTTCCCTTATCCGACAAACCATGGACGACATCTTTTTCATACCGTTTACCAGAAATGGAGCATTCAAGATGTGTAACAAAAATGTTTTTTTTCATATATTTAAACAGAAAACATAAAGTGGATAGAAAATTTTTTTAACTTTCTTGAGCTTGAATATTATCAATTGCGGTCTTTATTTGAGTATATTCTTGCTGCGTAAGTTTTTCCTTATCTATTGAAATATTGAAACCGTTTCCAGTTAAATTAATGATTTGGCTACTATCTACTTTGGTATCTCTATCAAGCTCATAATATTTTATTTTTCTCAAGTATCCTTTTACATCTATCTCTTTTGGTTCACGAAATTTAAAGAAAGAATTCACCAAAAGATATGTCTCTTCCGATATACAAATAGAGCCTGAACTTGCTGCACTCTCAAGTCTGGAAGCAAGGTTAACAGTTCCACCAACAGCTGTATAATCTAATCTTTCATTACTCCCAAAGTTGCCAACAGTGCAATACCCTGTGTTAATACCAATCCGTATCTCAAGATCATTTCTCAATGAAAAATTTTTTCCCCAAGAACCTTTCAGTTCATCCATTTTTTCGAGCATTTCTACTGCCATTTCAACACAAAGCTTAGCGTCTTCTTCCGGTCCCTTTGTTGTTGGGTCTCCAAAGAAAATCATGATTGAGTCACCAATAAACTTATCTATAGTACCTCCATATTTGAGAGCAATGATCGACATCTCGTTAAGATAAAAATTGATTAAGCTTGTGATTTCCTCGGATTCTAATTCATCTGAAATGCTTGTAAAGCCTACGATATCAGAGAAAAAAAGAGTCAATTTTTTTCGAGAACTCGTTACTTCTGCACTTTGCTTCCCACTAAAAATCTGTTCATGGATTTGAGGAGATAGGTACTTAGCTAATTTGCCAGAAATACCTTCCAATTCTTCTGATTTTTTTAAAGCTTCTTCTTTTGCCTGATCAGCAATTTTCTTTTGAGCTTCAAGCTGAGTTGATAAAGATTTTCGCAAATTAGCTTCCAGCTTTAACTTAGAAAGCTCTCGCTTTAGTTGTGTCAATTCCTCTTCGGGACTTAAATCATTCATCGAAAGATTAACCCTTGCAGTCCATGTCGGCTCCACAACACGTAGGTGACTTTATCTTTCCATGGCCATTTGGACAAACTGAGACTTGTATTTTTTTTCCTTCATCACTGGTAACAAAATCATTCTCTAGTGCTGTTTCACACTTTGCGCAAAAAGCATTTACCGCCATCCCACATTTAGCACATTCATAAGTTGCCATAATAAAATTACTCCTAAAAATAATAGCAGATTATAATGTTAGTTCCTTTGGCTTTTCAAAGTCAAGAATTGAGAAAGATTATCAAGCCAATTTTTATTTAATTTCGTGAAATTCGTTATTACGATATTATCATTGAGTTTATAATTAAAATTAAGGTTTATTAAATGACAATTACTTTCATCAATCCTTCTAATGCACCAAAACCTGCTGGCAATTATTCAAATGTGGCTGTTATACCCTCAAGAAAAAAATTATTATCAATTTCTGGGCAGATAGGAAATGATATTTATGGTAATGTTGCAGAAAGTCTAGAGGATCAATATCTATTAGCATTAAAGAACATCAAACTCATCGTTGAGTCACAGGGTGGCTCAAAAGAGGATATCGCAAAAATAACTGTTTTTATCGTAGAAGAACCCGAATGGGATAAGATTAGGTCTGCATCAAATGAATTCCTGCCATCCCCAAGACCCTCAATGTCATTAATTTACGTAAAAGGACTTTTTAGACCGGAAATTAAGGTAGAAATTGAAGCTTTGGCTGCCGTTGACTAGAAAGGATTATTACGATGAGCATTATAGAGACAGAGAAACTTACTGTTGAACAAATTTATGATTTAGCATGTAATGTGTTGACTAAGTTTGGGTGCAATAAAGAAAATGCAAACGCAATAGCAACAACTGTCGCAACAGCAGAAAGAGATGGGTCATTGTCACATGGCCTCTTCAGAATTCCTGGATACGTTGCATCCTTGAAATCAGGTAAAGTAAATGGAAAGGCAGAGCCAAAAATAACCTCAAGCCTACCATCTGTTATAACCGTTGACGGAAATTTAGGTTATGCTCCCTATTCACTCGAAAAAAGCTTACCAGTACTGTCAGAGGCGGCTCTGAAACATGGAATAGCTGTAATGCGCCTTACAAATAGTTTTCATTTTGCAGCTCTTTGGCCAGAGACTGAGTACTTGGCTGAACAAGGTTTGACGGGTATTGCATGTACAGTTTACAAACCTTCCGTTGCACCAGCTGGCGCAACAGAACCATTTTTTGGAACAAACCCTATTTCCTTCTCTTGGCCAAGAAAGAATTCAACGCCTTTAGTTTTTGACATGGCCACATCAACACTTGCCATGGGGGATGTTCAGATAGCAGCAAGAGACGGACATCCAGTTCCTCATGGGACAGGTCTTGGGCCTGATGGAAAACCATCAGATGATCCAAAAGAAATATTAAAAGGAGTGTTATTACCTTTTGGAGGATATAAAGGGTCAGCTATATCTATGATGATCGAGCTATTTTCTGCAGGATTAACAGGAGACAATTTTTCTTTTGAAGCAGCAAAAACTGATAATAATGATGGGGGCCCTGCAAAGGGAGGAGAACTAGTCCTAGCTATTAACCCTGAGCTTATAGCTGGACCAGACTGGGATAGTCACAGCGAAGGATTCTTCAAAGAAATTAAACAGTTAAAAGGAATACGGCTTCCTGGGGAGAGACGCCATTGCAATAGACTGGATAACAGCCCTAGAAAAATAAATAAGGAGCTCCTAGAAAAAATAAAAGGACTATTGGAGAGCTAAAAAGAGGTGTAGTGCTCTAAATATCTAAAGTATTTCTTTTTTCCCATTCTGAAAAATGTGCGGTGTAAGAATGCCATTCTTCCATTTTGAGCTTAAAAAATGAATCAGAAAAAGCTTTTCCGAGCCCCTCTTTAAAGCTTTTATCTTTGTCAAAGGCTCGTAAAGCATCAAGTAAGTTCAATGGCAACTTTTCAGCCTTGGCAGTAGCTTTTGCATCTTCATACATATTTGTATTTGATCTTTCCCCGGGATCTAACTTTTTATCAACGCCATTTAACCCTGCCGTAATGATAGCTGCCTGCAACAAATAAGGATTGGTCGCCCCATCAGGAAGTCTTAGTTCAAATCTTCCAGCGTCGGGTACTCTTACCATATGAGTTCTATTATTTTCAGTCCAAGTAATTGTATTTGGAGCCCAACTTGCCCCACTTAAAGTTCTTGGAGCATTAATTCGTTTATAGGAATTTACAGTTGGGTTTGTAATCGCAGCCATAGCCTTGGCGTGGCTAATTATACCTCCAAGAAAATATAGACCCTCTTTTGACAAACCAATATCTGACTTTCTACTAGCAAAAACATTTTTTTTTGCCTTTAAATCCCAAACTGATATATGAGCATGACACCCATTGCCTGTTAAACTTTCAATTGGCTTTGGCATAAAAGTCGCTCTGAGACCATGCTTTTCAGCGACGGATTTAACCATGAATTTGAAGAAAGAATGTTTATCTGCAGTTCTTAACGCATCATCAAATTCAAAATTCATTTCAAATTGTCCATTGGCATCTTCATGATCATTTTGATAAGGGCCCCAACCCAATATACCGAGATAATCACAAATTTCGGCTATCACATCGTATCGGCGCATCAGAGCCTGTTGATCATAACAGGGTTTTTCAGCATTATCATATGGGTCAGAAATAGCTGATCCATCAGGTGTTAAGAGAAAAAACTCAGCCTCTATGCCAGTCTTCACCCTCATGTTACTCTTTTTTGCTCTATCAACAGCTTTGTTTAGAACATTTCTTGGTGCCTGCTCCACCAATTTGCCCTCCATCATACAGTTACTTGCAAGCCAAGCGACATCCTTTTTCCAAGGAAGTTTTATAACGCTCTGAGGGTCAGGCACTGCTAGCATATCTGGGTATGCCGGGGTCATATCTAGCCAACTAGCAAAGCCAGCAAAACCGGCTCCATCTTTTTGCATATCTGATATGGCCGATGCAGGAACAAGCTTGGCTCTCTGCACCCCAAAAAGATCAGTATATGTAACCATAAAGTATTTTATCTTTTCTTTTTTTGCGTAATTCTTCAAATCCATTATTTGTCTCCATTTATCACTTAAGGTAAGAACCTAATTTTTCATACAAACCAACCTTATGCCGCCGATAATATTTTCAGCAAAACACTTCGCTGCGGTTTTATAAAAGTCTTCAATTGTAATATAGCCATCAACACCGTGAATTTTTTCGTGTTTGTTTCTATTTGTTTGAAGCAACTTCAGACGTTCGCTTGTAAAATTTTCCCAGTCTGATGACATTTCCTTATGCTCAACAATTTCAAAACCAACGTTAGCACAGGTATCTAAATAATCAGAATATTTTTCCAATGAATTTGCAAAGAGTTTCTTTTCTAACATTTCATTATGAGAGCGCTCAAAACCGCTCCCAAAAGTAAGATCTTCTATAAAGAGCATGCCCTTTTTATTTAACAAGTTAAAAAGTTTATTAGTATATTTTTTTCGATAAGGAATATGGTACAAGGCTAACCAAGAGACAATTTTATTAAAACTTGGATCCCTTTGCGAAAAGTTTAAAAAATCTTGGTTTATGTGTGTAACGAAGTTTTCAAGACCTGTTCTAAGTGTTAATTCCTGCCCGACCTCTGAATAATCTTGCTGTAGTTCCAATGCAGAAACGTGTGCTCTCGTTTTGTAAGCAATGTATCGAGATGGGCCTCCCCAGCCAGCCCCTACCTCCAAAACATTATCATTTTCCTGAATATTAATAGAGTCTATAGCCTCTTGAACGCTTAGTGTGCCATGATAATGCAATTGGTCAAATTGATTGACGTCTTCTAAGTTTAACTTATCGTCTTCTGAATAACCGAGCGCTTTCAAATCTTTGAATATCCTGTGAGCATCAGAATAAAGTTTCATTTCTTTTATATTATTCATACTATTAAACGGCACTCTTTTCTTAAATTAAATTCTCTTCTTCTAAGACCTTTCTAGCTACCCTGAAGCATTCCACAGCTTGTGGAACACCACAATAAATACCAATTACGTGTATAATTGCCCGCAATTCGTTCTTCGAAACTCCATTTTTTATTGCTCCTCTAAAATGTGTTTCCCACTCTGTCATTTTTCCAAGAGCACCAATCATCGAAAGATTCATCATTGATCGTGTTTTTGCGTCAATTACTTCATCGCCCCAACCAAAACCCCAACACCATGCCGTCATTGCTTCTTGAAAGGGACGGGAGAATTCGTCCGCTTCTTCCAGGTTTTTCTTTACATAATCCTTTCCAACCGTCGATACTCTCTGCTTAATACCCTTTTCAAATAGGTCCTCGGTAAAAATAGACATAAATATCCTCCTTTTTTAATTAATTTTTGGCACTTCTTGCTAACTAAAATTTACAGCTTGTGAAATAATAATACTTTCTTTACCGCATCATCTTCCTTCATGTGAGAAATAAATTTACCTAAATTATCTTTATCATTAACTAAATTATCTATACTAGGGTCCCATCTCGTTACCATATACAAATAATAATCCACCGCTGATTTGTTTTCCCCTAGTAAATAGGGATTAAGTTTGATGTTTATATATTTATAAGCGGTTTCACGGTTTTGAGCGGCTAGCTTTCCAACATCCTCTGCAACATCTCTGGGCGCATAACGGTGCGAGTAAAACTGCCTATGATATCCTGCATATATTGACGTCGCTATCATCGCTAAATACTGCCATAAAAGGTTACGCTCAGACGAAGAGGTGTGAGGAGCCAATTGAGGGAACTTTTCTATCAAATGGGTCACAATTGCTACTGTTTCAAATATGGTTTGCCCATCTGGACAGACTAAAACTGGTATTTTTGAAAAAGGACTTATACTCTTAAATGCATCCTCCTGTGCCTCTTCGATAGATATATTTTTAAAATCGTACTCAACATTTGCAGCAGTTAACAAAAACTCAGCGATCAATGATCCTGCCCTCGGACGCCCTATTACCATGTATTTTTTCATATAATATTCCTTTCAGGGTAATATTAATTTAAAGTATATAAAGCAATTAAATATTAGAGTATAAAGTCACAAAATTATTAAAAGATGTTTTTATATAATGAAGTTCAAAAAAGAGAAGCCAATCAGGAACGGGTAAGGGTTGGACTGATTGGCGCCGGAAAATTTGGATCCATGTTTTTATCTCAAGTACCCTTCAGCGTTGGTTTAGAAGTAATTTCAATTGTAGATATCAGCGTAGAGAATGCTAAAAAAAATTGCAGAGATGTAGGCTGGACTGAAGAACAGATAGAGTCAGTATTATTTTTTGATAATTTGAAAAAGATGGTCTCTCAGACCAAAATAGATGTTTTGGTAGAAGCTACCGGAGATCCTTTAGAGGGAACAAAACACGCTCTTATTGCGATAGAGGAAGGGTTGGATATTGTTATGGTCAATGTTGAGGCTGATGTATTGAGCGGACCATATCTTGCAAAAGAAGCGGACAAGGCAGGTGTAGTATATTCTATGGCGTATGGTGATCAACCGGCTCTTACTACGGAACTCGTTGAATGGGCACGTGCATCTGGGTTTCACGTGGTCGCAGCAGGCAAAGGAACAAAATATCTACCTGAATATCATTATAGTACACCCGATACCGTTTGGGATTACTATGGGCTAAATAGAGAAGAGGCTTTATCTGCCGGAATGAATAGTAGAATGTTTAATTCTTTTTTGGATGGAACAAAATCAGCTTTGGAAATGGCTGCAATAAGCAACGCTACGTACTTAAAACCTCCTCCCAATGGCCTACAGTTTCCTCCAGCTGGAATGGATCATCTCTCTCATGTTTTAAGACCTCAAGTTGATGGAGGTATTTTAGAGTCATCGGGCACAGTTGAAGTCGTATCTTCTTTAGAAAGGGACGGAAGACCAGTTTTTAAAGACCTCAGGTGGGGCGTTTATGTAGTGCTTGAAGCAGCAAATGAATATGCAGCAAAATGTTTTACTCAATACGGAATGAATACAGACAATACTGGACGATATTCCTCAATGTACAAGCCATTTCATCTTATAGGAATGGAATTGAACACATCAATCTTCTCCGCTGCTATTTTAAAGAAAGCTACCGGATGCACGAAAGAATTTTCTGGAGATGTAATTGCAACTGCAAAACAAAAACTAAAAAAAGGGCAGTTATTGGATGGCGAAGGAGGCTTTACCGTTTGGGGAAAACTTTACCAAGCAGATTTTGCAAAAAAAATAAATGGGTTACCGATAGGTCTTGCCAATAATGTTAAATTAAAGAATGACGTTGAAAAAGATGCACCAGTATGTTGGTCGGATGCCGACCTTGATATCAACTGTCCAGTGGTAAAGATAAGAGAAAAAATAAAATTAAGCTGAAATAAAGATTACCTAAGCGTAAATTAATAAGTATCATTAACTAGATTATAATTACTTTGGGGACTTTTATGGCAGGGTCGGTATTGATTGTGGGTGTTGGTTTGGGCCTGAGCGCTTCATTAGCACGACTGTTTTATTCTGAAAAGAAAACTATCTGTTTAGCATCAAGAAATACAGAAAAATTAGCATCGCTCAAAGAGGAAACGAATGCTCATGTTTATACCTGTGATGCTGCTGATCCAATTCATGTAGAGGAGTTGTTCAAAAAAACTGACGAGGCAATAGGAACTCCGGAAATTGTAATCTACAATCCTTCGGCTCGGGTAAGAGGATCAATCGTAGACTTAGACCCTAATGAAACTAAAAAAGCCATTGAAATAACGTGCTACGGAGGCTTTTTAGTTGCGCAGCAAGCTGCAAAAAGAATGTTAAAAAAAGGAGAAGGAAATATCTTCTTAACCAGTGCATCAGCAGCAGTTAAGGGCTTCCCCCTTTCTTCTGTGTTTGCAATGGGAAAGTTTGGATTGAGAGGGCTAGCACAATCATTAGCACGAGAACTGCATCCCCAAAACATACACGTAGGCCATTTCGTTATTGATGGGGGCATAAGTGCAGCCCATCGTGAAGAGAGACAAGAAGACGGCTCATACAAATTTTTAGATCCTGATGAAATCGCAAAAAGCTATTTGCATTTTTATCAACAACATAAAAGCTCTTGGTCTTGGGAAATTGAGTTGCGGCCTTGGGTTGAAAAATTCTAGATAATTGTTTGGATAAAAGTGTTAGAGAGTTTAAAAAAGAAGACATGCCTAATTACTGGAGCTCGCACAGGCATTGGACTATCTATAGGGCAAACGTTAGCCAAAAATGGTTATAGAGTTATATTTTCGGGTAGAAGTGTAAATGATTGTAAAGACACCGTTAATCAGCTTGTTACAGACGGCTATGAAGCAGTTGAGTCCCCAATAGATTTATCAAACCTTTCTTCTTTAAAACAGCAAACTGAGATGGCCTTATCGATTTGGGGAACTGTTGATATTTTAATCAATAATGGTGCGGTAATTGAACCTATTACTTCGTTAGGAAAAATAGAATTACAAGACTTTGAGAAAGCCGTTAGGGTGAATTATCTAGCTCCGTCTCTATTGATATCATATTGTTGGAACAACCTGTTGAAAAATAGAGGAAAAGTCATAAATGTACTGTCAGGCGCATCAATAAACGCAATAGAGGGTTGGACAGCCTATTGTTCGACAAAAGCCGCACTTCATATGATTAATCAGCAGACACATCTTGAAGGTAATCAGTATGGGATCTCATCAATTGGACTAAGCCCTGGGATGGTTGACACCGATATGCAAGGCAAAATTAGAGCCAGTGGGATAAATAAAGTCTCAAAAGTAAGAAAAGAAGACCTAATAAACTCAAAAAAAACAGGCTTATTTGCTTTATGGTGTACTTCAAGTGATGCCAATGAATTTTCTGGGAAAATGATTTCAGAGAATGATCAGATTGTTAGTGAAAAATACGAAGCTTGGATAAACGCACAGAATCTTAAGTTGTAACTTTTACATTAAGCGCTTAGTATGCGACTACTAGAACTTTGCTAGTATTTGGCATCCAGTGTCTTGGGTCTTTTTTTCTATTATTCAAAAAAAGTTTTTTTAAAGGATCAAAATTGAGCAACAAAAGTAGTGTAGTTAGAGATCCCCTTTATGGATGGGTAATGGTCATTTCTGTCTTTACTCTAACCGCTCTATCATTTGGCACAATGGGTTCGATATCTGTTTTCTTAAAGCCATTATCAAATGAATTTGGGTGGACACGCGCGAATACAGCTTTTGGGTATACAGTCGCTTCTCTAGGCTCTGCTTTTTTTGGAATTATCTGGGGCTATGTCGCCGATAAATATGGAACAAGAATTTTTGGCTTTTTTGCTACGTTTTCTATGGTCTCCTGCTTATTTTTTCTTAGTAAACAGAATAATATCCTTCATTTTTACGCATTATATTTTTGTTTTGGCGCCTTTGGAAATGCGGTTGTTGGTTCTCCTCTTTATGCCAACGTCGGCTTTTGGTTTAAGAAAAATCCTGGCTTAGCAATTGGGATAACTGCGGCGGGTGGGGCAGCTGGCCAAGGGTTAATTCCTTTATTATCAACATATCTAATCAAGACTTACGGGTGGCAGGATGCTTATATGTATCTGTCCTACATATATCTTTTGATAATGGCTCCTTTTTCTTTCCTGATTAAGGAGTCGCCATGGCGAGAAAGAGCTCGTATTGCCATAAAAGATGAAGTCAGGGATTTTCCACTTAGTGAAAAAGAAGTTATTACTTGGATTTCGTGTGCTGTGATTTTTTGCTGTATATGCATGTCGGTACCTATTGTTCATTTAATACCCTTACTTACAGACGCTTCATTCTCAGAGGACTTTGCCGCTAGCGTTTTCCTTGTTCTAATGGTCTTTGGAATAGTTGGACGCATAATTAGTGGCAAACTTGGAGATATTTTTGGTGCTCTTCCTACATACATTCTAATGTCTATCGGCCAAACAATTACGGTTCTTGGTTTCCCATACATAGATTTAAAAGTTGGTTTATTTATTCTTGCTGCAGCTTTTGGTTTTACATATTCCGGTGTAATGTCAGCAATTTTAGTCTGTGCTAGAATGATGGTATCGGCAAAGTTAGCTGGCAGAGCAATGGCCCTAGGTTCTTTTTTTGGGTGGGTAGGTATGGGCTTAGGCGGCTATTTTGGAGGGTTACTTTTTGATATAAAAGGCGATTACACTTGGTCATTCCAGTTTGCTTCGTTGATGGGGTCTGTTAATCTTTTAATCCTCTGGCAATTTTATTTACGAATAAGGGCCAAGCGAGAAGTAATAGCTTGAAACTATCTTATTATTGGTAACTCTCTTGGTGCCCTTTTAGTTAATAAGATTGGTCCATCCTTTGAAACAAAAACATTTTCTTCATGAACTATAATTTTTCCAGGTTTGTACTCTATCGATGGCTCGATAGTGAGAACCATATTTTCCTGAATAATAGCATTATCAAAAGAAGAGATTGATGGAGGTTCCGTCAATTGAAGTCCAACTCCATGACCATATCTACCTTCACCTCTAACCAAAAATCCAAAGTCTTCAATTTTTTTGTTTATTTTTTTCCATACATCTTGTGTCTTCGCACCTGGTACTAAATTTTTAATTCCCTCTTCTGTTGCATGCCATAAAATTTCGTTTGATCTTTTGAGTTCGTCAGATGCTGTTCCAATTGCAAAGTTTCTATCGAAATCACAAAAATAACCATCAAACGTAGCACCCGTATCTATGAAAAGGAAGTCCCCTGAAGAAATCAATTTATCTGTTGGATTTCCTATAATTTGCGAGACCCCTCCTCTACCTGATACAACAGGCAAGTAAGGAATACTATCCACTCCTCCTTTTAAAATTTCTTTTGTCACCTTTTTTGCTACATCACGCTCACTGTCGCTAGCCGATATAAACGTCGGTAAAACACAAAAAACTTCACTGACAATTTGTGCCACTTTCTCTATTTTTTTTATCTCATTTAAGGTCTTAACTGATCGAAGTGCCCAAATCAAAGAGGCCCCATCAACAATGTCAAACTTAAAGTTATCCTTGAGAAGGTTAAAATCTATGGCCGGCATTCTGATGCTCATTTCTTTTCCTAATTCTGCACCAATAGCACCGAACCGACTTGGAAGAGACTCCAAGAGAGCTTTTAAGGGAAAGATGTCATCTCCTTTGAGATTTGGAGATGGCCATGTATGAATGTCATTTACAAATGTTTTTTTGAAAAGCTTTTCACCTATTTCTGGAATTATAGCTATGGGGTTGCCAAAAAGTGGTACAACTAAAAACCACGGTCTGGTAGGACTCTCCCAGAAGTTAGTATCAATACCAGTAAAATATCTCAGGTTTGATGGAATGGTAATCAATAGAGCGTCGAGTTTATTTTCATATAAAAGTTCTTGAGCTCTTTGAAGACGGGTTTCAAATTCCTCGTTTGAAAAACCATACTCTAGTGTTTTGGAGTTTCTCATTCCCAAAGTTTAGATAAAAAATTACTTAATTGTCGATTAACTTTTACTTCTCAATCACGCGAAGTCAAAATAATCTTTCATCTGTAAATATTTATACTTTAACTCAGCGATATAGGGACCAATTAAACCACCATTCCATTTTCTACTAAATTTATTGAAAACTTGATAGTTGTTACCTTTTCCAAGCATAAAATCAGCAAGAACCATAGCAGCACCTGGCGCTGTATTCATTCCATGGCCCCCAAATCCCATTATTGTGAAAACATTCTTATCTTCATGTCCAATCCTTGTCGCTCCAACATAAGGCATATAATGGCTTGCATAGGCCATATTGCCAGACCAGACATAATCTATCTCTATATTTTTTAACTCAGGGAAAAAATAGCTTATTTCCTTGGAAATTACCTTTTTTAAACTTGAACGACTATAATTTGCTACCGCGGATATGCCCCTTCCCCATGAAAGTCTATTTCCAGGCAAAACACGGTAATAATTTCCCGCCCTGCGGTTATCACTGAACCCCAATGGTTTTTTTAGTACGGACTGAAGTTCATCTCCCATTGGCTTTGTTACGCCAATGAACGTTTTTATGGGTAACCAATAGTTTTTTAACTCATTGATTTCTTTTCCACCATAGCCACCTGTAGCAAATACTATCTTTTCAGATTGCATATTAAACACTCTATTATTGTGAACAATACTAGCGTGTATCTTTCCACTATTTCTTTGATAGTTAACAAACTTACAATTTTCGAAAATCGAAGCCCCCAAGGTAATACAATCCTGAGCAAGAGCCTTCATAAAATTTAAAGGATGGAATTGAAATGAATCTTTTCTTAAAACACCGCAAGAGTATTTATCAGAGCATACGTACTTATTAAGTTTTCCCTTATTAATGAATTCCTCATTTTGTGAAAATAACTGATTTTGAGTAAAAATATCTCTTTCAACCTTTTCAACATTATTTGATAAGAAACATTTTATAACGCCTGGTTGAAGATTTGCGTGCTCATACCCTTTGGACATACACTTTTTTTTCATCCATTGGACGCCAGTTGCTGCAATCTGTTCCAGTTTAACAACCTCCTCTTTAGATAGGCACTTCATTAACACCTCATAATCTTGTGCCCACCCAGAAAGGCAAAAACCGCCATTGCGTCCAGATGCACCACTGCCAATCTGTTTTTCTTCTATTAAGACAGCATCGACATTATTTTTTTTTAAGTTATACAACAAACTCAGACCAGCTAGCCCACCCCCTACGATCAAAACATCGCATGTGCAGTTGTTTTTTAGCTCACGCTTTCCTTTAAATTCGCTGTATACCGTATCATCATACCATGTGCTATTCATATTAATTATCAATTACTTGTTTCGAAAAACTAAACTGAGATATCAGCAGCATTTTCAAAAGTAAATACCTCTAGCGCTTCTTTTCTGCCTCTAATATCAACTAACTTTGGCTTAAGTTTAACTGTATCAACCTTTGCTTTATCAGCAACGAACTTGGATACTACCAGCTCGCACCGGTAAGTCTTAGATAGCTCCTCTAACCTCGCAGCAATATTGACATTATCCCCAACAGCTGTCTCTGTAACAGTTTTTCCATAACCCATCATACCTACAATCATGCTTCCAGCATGGATACCCATTCCGAACCGCATATCTTCAGAGAAATCAGTTTTCAATTCTGAGTTAAGTGTTTTCATACTTTTGGAAATCTCATTAGCTGACATTACGGCATTTCTTGAATTAATACCAGTCTCTGAGTTTGCATCAAAAATAGCCATTATCCCATCTCCAATAAACTTGTCCAATCGACCACCATTTTTCTCTATAATCTCGCCACAGACTGCATAATATTTGTTTAGAATATATACAACATCATAGGGCAATTTTTTCTCGGAAAGCTTTGTAAAATCCCTCAAGTCAACAAAAAGTATTACTGTTTCTTGTTCTTTACCGGTAAGAGCACGTGCACTCCTAACAGTTTCTAATGTGTTTTCAGGATTTAGTAACGGTTGAACTGATATATTGTTAGTTGGTTTTAATTGACAAGCTAACCTTACATTGTCATCAAGCCCTACACGCTCAATTGCTTTGATTTCATGATTACTAGGTGCAGTTAATGCTCCACTAAAATCTGTGACCTTGATTCGGCAAGTAGTACACCTTCCTCTACCTCCACATATAGCTTGATGTGGAATTTTTCCTTTACGACTAGCTTCTAAAATAGAAGTGCCTTTAGGGATTGACACAGCTTCTCCTCCTGGATAGCTAACAATGATCCTTCCAAAAAATCGAGCTCTGACAACATTAAATATGCACACTAAAATTACAAAAAGCACAAAAAGAGGATAATATTTCATAACTAGAGGTTCTACTTGCATGATAGTTGGGAACGCTTCTTGAGGAATATACTTGAAAATAATCGAACCAAGATAGTTTGGGACCGGAATATCCAATTCAAATGATTGGATTTGAGCAATAAAACTCATATTTCTTAAACCTGATAGAAACCCTAAAACTGCCGCAATTGGTACAAACCAATAAACAAAACGAAAAAGCACTGAATAACGCAAATAAAATGTAAAACGGTTATGGTGTACAGCTTGTTGTTTTAAATAGGCATCTAAGCCAATTACACCATGACCCCATATAAATATTGTCATCAAAGAGAAAAATATTGCTCCCATTATTAAGTCACTCGGTTTTTCAGTGTTCATTGCTGCGAAAAATAGTGAGTATGTTTCCTCTCCCCCAAAAATTTTTGTAATGATAAAACTTATAGCAATGTGCTGCGCTAAAAATAGCAATGCTAAAACAGGAAATACAATTTGTATCCAGTCCTTACCTTTCATCTTAAATGATTTTCTATTTAAAATAGATGCAAAACCTAGTATTAGGTGTACGAAAAGAGACCCATAAAGCAGAAAAAGTCCTACAGGATTTTGCCATATAGGTCGAAAATAATTTATCCTTATGGCATCAGCTGCATCAATTGAAAAAAGATTAACAGAATGATTTAATAAATGCATGATTACATAGGCGAAAAGTATAATTCCACTAAAAATTCGAACTTTTCTAACTATCGTACTGAAATCCTCTTTGATCACTTTTTTACTTCCTTAAAGTTCATAAAACGCACTAAAACATTATTTTATTTCCCAAAAAATGACAAAAGTTTTGTTAGCTAGTTGTCATTAAGCTATAGTCTACACGCAAACCTGAGTGGAGTATAGCCGTGAACAAAAAAAGTATTTTGGAACCCCCTGTTAACGGACCTCTGACGGGTGTCAAAGTTTTAGATATGTCTAGGATTCTTGCCGGACCCACTTGCACCCAATTGTTGGGAGACTATGGGGCGGAGGTTATCAAAGTAGAAAAACCAGGAATCGGTGATGATACAAGAAATTGGGGACCTCCCTTTATGAAAGATAGAGAAGGTCTGGATACCAATGAAAGCGGCTATTTTTTGGCATCAAACCGCAATAAAAGATCGCTTAGCCTTGATATATCAAAAAAGGAAAATACAAAAATTATAAAGACACTTCTTAAAGACTGCGATGTATTTATAGAAAACTTTAAGGTCGGAAGCCTTAAGAAGTTTGGTCTAGATTATCAGTCGCTTTCTAAAGATTTTCCAAAGCTAATTTATTGTTCCATTACAGGATATGGGCAAAATGGTCCCAATTCCCATAAAGCGGGATATGATTTGATTGCGCAAGGTTATGGAGGGTTAATGAGCATAACGGGAAGTCCCAATGAAGAGCCCGTTAAGGTTGGCGTTGCAGTTGCAGATCTTTTATGTGGACTTTATGCGTGTACTGCTATTCTAGCCGCCCTTAATCATAGAGCGAAATCGGGGCTAGGGCAAAACATTGATATAGCTTTGGTAGATGCTCAAATAGCTTCTCTTGTAAATATGGGAACCAATTATCTTCTTTCAAAGGAAGATCCAGATCGCGTTGGCAACGAGCATGCTAATATCGTGCCTTACCAAGTCTTTGAAGTCTATGATGGCCATCTTAACGTAGCCATAGGGAATGACCAACAATTCAAGAAATTTTGTGACATTATCAACCGATCAGATTTAAGTGAAACCCATAAATATTCTACAAATATTATGCGTGTTTCTAATAGGTCTCAGTTGATCCCAATCTTAAAACGAGAACTAAAAAAGCATAAGAAAGACTATTTAGTTGATATGATGGAAAAGATGAAGGTCCCCGGAGGTCCTATAAATAAGTTATCGGAAGTTTTTGCCTCAAATCAGGTATCAGCGCGTGAGATGAAAATTCAAATTCAGAATAAAAATTCTGAAAAAGGATTTGTTGAATTAATTGGGAACCCTGTAAAATTTAGCGAAACACCTGTAACTTACAGGCACCCTCCACCATCTTGCGGAGAACACTCTGATGAAATATTGAATGAAATTATGTCCAAAAAGGATAATAATGAAATCAAATGAAACATTTATGGCTAAGAGCGGAACATCGTGAAAACGAAAAACGGGTTGGTCTTACTCCTCAAGGCGCCACTCAATTAATTAAGAAAGGTATAAAAGTATCTGTTGAGGCAAGCGATACGAGGATCATTTCAACAAAAGACTATAAAGATGCCGGATGCGAGATTGTGTCTGCAGGCTCTTGGGAAAATGCACCGGAAGATGTAATTATATTTGGGCTTAAGGAACTACCAAATAATGATACTCCGTTGAAACATTCGCACATAATGTTCGGACATGCTTTCAAGGGCCAAGTATCCGGGAAGAAATTATTAAAAAAATTTAAAAGCGGTGCTGGAACCCTCTATGATATTGAGTATTTAACTCAAGAGACAGGAAAGAGAGTTGCTGCCTTTGGTTACTGGGCTGGATTTGCAGGAGCATACGTTACGCTAAAGGTTTGGATAAGCCAATTAAAAAAAGAAGAGTGCCCCCCTTTATCTGCCTTTAATGACAAAACAAAATTATTAAGAGATATATCTAACGAAATCAATTTGGTAAAAACTCTTCCATCTGCCATTGTAATTGGTTCATTGGGTCGGGTTGGTACAGGAGTATGTGATTTTTGTGCGGAATGGTCTTTAAATATTAAAAAATGGGATTTAGCTGAAACAGTTGCTGGCGGTCCCTTCCACGAAGTTCTTAATCATAATATTTTGTTCAATTGCGTTGTTGCGACGCCAAACACTCCTGTGTTTTTTCAACCAAAATATGTTGAGTCACAAAGGAAGCTTACTGTAATTGGTGATATAGCGTGTGATCCTGATAGCGATTATAACCCTATTCCCATTTATAGTGCTCCAACCACATGGCGCAGCCCAGGTTTAAATATTTCAAGTCATCCCCCGTTGGATGTTATGGCTATTGACAACTTGCCATCTCTTCTCCCAAAAGAAAGCTCAATTGATTTTGCAGAACAACTTTTTCCCTACTTAATGGATTTCAATGGAAAAAATCATGTCGTTTGGCAGAGAGCAAAAGAAATATTTAAATCAAAACTATTAGAGGTATAAAATGGCAATTCATTGGTGCGGAACAGGGTTATCAGCAATTCCTGGATTAAAAAAGCTTATTTTGGATGGTAATGATGTTATTGTTTGGAACCGGACAGTAAGCAAAGCAAGAAAAGCTCTAGAAGGCGTTCAAGTACAAATCAACGAATTTGATATGAATACATTGGGAGAAAAGTTAGCTCCTAGAGATATAATTGTATCGATGCTTCCAGGGGACTGGCATGTTCCTCTTGCAAAATTAGCGATTTCTAAAAAAGCTCATTTTGTCAGCTCGTCTTACATTTCACCTGAAATGAAAGAATTACATAATTCTGCGCAACAATCTAATGTGGTTTTGATGAACGAGATAGGTTTAGATCCTGGAATAGATCATTTGATGGCCCATAAGCTAATTGAAGATTTCAAGAGCTCGAAGACTATTGATACAAAAACTGAAATATCTTTTCTATCCTATTGTGGAGGCGTACCTAAGGTTCCTAATGACTTTAAATATAAGTTTAGTTGGTCTCCTCTCGGAGTACTAAAGGCTTTAAAGTCTCCATCAAGATCATTAAAGGATTTCAAAATTTTTGATGTCCATCGACCCTGGGATGCTATTACTCATTATACTGCACCCTTAGCCCAACCTGAAGAATTTGAGGTTTATCCAAATAGGGACTCAATTCCGTTTATGCAGCAATATAAATTTGATCCTGACTGGACAGTAAAGCAATTTGTTCGGGGCACTTTGAGATTAAACGGATGGGCGGAGGCTTGGTCAGAAATTTTTAAGGAAATCGAAACTTTAAATGGAGAAACAGGGGAAAAACGACTTGTAGAGATGTCAGAAGTCTTTTGGCGAGATAACGCATATGGCGAAAATGAACCTGATAGAGTTATTCTCTGTGTTGAGCTTAAAGCAGAAAAAGGTTCGGGAGTTGTCTGGCATAAAACATTTAAGATGGATGCTTGGGGAGATCATCGAGGAACAGCAATGGCAAGATTAGTTTCAAATCCTGTTTTTTTTGCTGTTGAGGCAATTGCTAATAAACAGATAGAGTTCGGAGTGAATGCCGCGGCTAGCGACCCTGTCATTGTAGATAAATGGCTTAAAAATATAAAAGAGTTAGCACAAGAATTTGATGTTATTGATCATTTATCTTAAAACTACACTTCTAAGATTTATTTTTTAGATCTGTTGGTGATTTGAAATCATTTTTGTATTCAAGCTCATATATTGAGTCTTATAACTTTAATAGATCTATAAACACCAAAAGTAAAATAGTCCGTTTTGATAATTTCTGGTATAAATAAGTACAAATATAGATTTTTGTAATTAAGGAGACAAACAATGCTAAATGTAGCAGAAAGTTTTTTTTGGCCCTGTGATGAAGGAAAAGGCTGGGATGCCTGTAAGGAATATTGTCATCCCGATGCTACTTTCAAAACGGATGCTGACACCCTAATTCATCTCGATAAGCTAGAGGATTACGTTGAATGGATGAAAGACGCCCACTCTATGTTAGCAAATACTAAATTCGAAATTAAGTCCATTGCGGAGGATACAAAACGTGGGATGGTTTTGCTGTATGCGATTATTTATGCAGACAATATTTTGGGAGAAGAGCCACAGCCAATTGAAACAGATTATGTTTATGCAATGACAATTGCAGATAATAAGATTAAACATATTACGAAGATTTGGTATTTAAACATTTAAATATTTAGTTTAAAACTCGACTAGCGTGTTTCCTTTGTTATAGGCCATTAATGAAAAATCAGGGCAACTATATAAATTATTCAGAGCTTCATTTTACCAGTGAGGCGGAACGCGAAAAATATCTGAAATTGTCTAAAGACTATTGGACTGATGACGTATTTATTTCACTCAGGCAAAAAGGGCTTTTAAGAAAATCTATTACAAAAATTTGGAACGTTGATGGACAAGCAAAATTAGGCCTTTTATTTGAATATTGTGATAAAAATGCCTTTGAGCGGTGTGAGATGGAAATTAGGGATTTGACCAATAAACATGCATTTAAATTTTCTATGAGCGTGCGCACACTACGCGGAATTGAACTACAGGAATGGACATCCGAGACAGCAAGGCAAGTTATGTATGAAGAGCATTAAATATAGCTAAAAAGAGGTTTTTCAAAATTTAAAAAAATTGACATTTCACAATGAAAAAATATCTTTTGTCATGGGGGTAGATTAATTCATGTCAGAGACGGGCTTTTTACTAATAGCGGACATAAGTGGCTATACCGAATTTATAAAACTACATAATTTAGCAAAGAAACCAGTATTTGGTGCTGCGTTGGCAAAGAATTTTGAGTCCCATGCCTCAACAATTGTCGCAGATCTTTTAGAAACAGTTATAGATGTAGTTGAGCCTAACTTGAGGTTAAATAAACTTGAAGGTGATGCCGCTTTTTTCTTCAGTAGTGAAAAAGTTGGCTCAACATCAGGAGATCTTATTTTTGAGGTTATGGCAAAAGCTAATACGGCATTTAACAAAAAGCTATCCGATTTGGCTTTTGTACAAGCATGTGGCTGTGAGCCATGCACACAATCAAAAAACTTAAGGTTAAAAATCTGTGCACACAAAGGAAATTTTTCTTTAAATACAATAAGAAATTTTGAAGAACTCTCTGGGGAAGATGTTATTTTGACACACCGCATGCTCAAGAACGATATAGATAGCTCGGAGTATTGGCTAGTAACTGACGCTTTTCATAAAACACTATCCTCAAAAAATAAGAAAAAATTTACCAAGATAACACAAAATTTAGAAAGCTTTGATAAGGTAAAGCTTAACTTTTTTGAACTTGGCTCCCCAATACCTCGCAATGAAAAGGTCGAAAAACAATCTCGAGCATATAACTGGATACTGCAGGCAGGATACTTTGCTTCTGCAATGTTTAAGAAAAAAAGAGCAAGGTAAAATAGTTTTTATAGGTTCAAAATATGAAGACAAATAAACACTCAATTTGGGACTTTGTCTCCATTAACCAGAAAAGGTTTCAAGCGCTAGCTAATAAGGTTTGGTCTACTCCCGAAACTTGTTACACCGAGCAGCTCTCTATGAGAGCTCATGTTGAAGAATTAAAATATCATGAGTTTTCTGTAAAAACAGGCATAGCTAACATTCCAACTGCTGTTTTAGGGGAGTATGGAAAAAGCGGTCCTACAATAGCATTTCTAGGGGAATATGATGCATTAGCAGGCTTAAGCCAAAAAGCAGATCAGTTCCGTCAAGTGCCCATAAAGAAAGGTGGGAATGGACATGGTTGTGGTCATAATCTTTTGGGATCAGCATCCATGCAAGCGGCGGTCGCTCTAAGGGACTGGTTAAAAGACTCAAATTTACCTGGTGTTGTTAGATATTATGGCTGCCCGGCCGAAGAAGGCGGTGCAGCAAAAACATTTATGGTTCGTGAAAAAGTGTTTGAAGATGTTGACGCAGCAATTACGTGGCACCCTGGTTGTTTACCAGGGATTGTTAAAGGATCCAGTCTAGCAAACTGTCGTGTAGACTTCACATTTGAAGGCAAAGCTAGTCATGCAGCTGTTTCCCCTCACCTTGGGCGCTCAGCTTTGGATGCTGTGGAATTAATGAACGTTGGTGTTAACTATATGAGAGAACATATGCCTGATAAAGCTCGCATTCACTACGCTATGATTGATGGTGGGGGCATTTCTCCTAACGTGGTCCAAGCAAAAGCAAAAGTCAGATATGTTGTACGAGATGAAACTACACCTAAAATGATGGAATTACTTGAAAGAGTAAAAGAAATAGCAAAAGGTGCAGCTCTTATGACTCAAACAAAAGTCAAGACCAAGATATTAGCTGGTGTCTCTAATCTAGTTTATAACGAAACACTTGGGAATATTATGCAATGTAACTTAGACCAATTAGGTGCTCCAGAATTTAGTAAAGAAGAGTTTTTGTATGCGAAGAAGTATCAAGACACATTGACTAGAAAAGATATAGAAAGTGCTTATTCTCACGCCGGCATAGATCTAGTTGAGGGACAAGTTTTGGCAGAATCTGTGGTATCAGGTGATATCAAGCCTGTTGACATGGGAGGTTCTACAGACGTAGCTGATGTTAGCTGGGTTGTTCCTACAGTTTCACTCTGGGGAGCAAACTATGCAATTGGCACACCATTCCATTCATGGCAAATGACAGCGCAAGGCAAATCATCTATTGCCATTAAGGGTATGACCCACGCCGCAATGGTGATGGCAGCTACCGGTTCTGATTTAATATCAAATAAAAATATTCTCGATGATGCGTGGAGCGAGCATCATAAAACAATTGAAAAAGAAGGCTACATGTTACCTATTTCGCATTCCGCATCACCCCCAATAAAGGATATGGCTTTCTAGAAACAAATACAAAAGTTTTCATTTTGTACTTCTTTTAATTTATAATATCATTGATCGCTAAATAATTGTGGGGGAAAAATGCCAGAAATAGATATTGCATACTTACCTATAGTAGGTCGCGGAGAACAAATTAATGTTATATGCGCCATGCATGGCATTAAAGTTAACCTCAAAATGTCAAAGCCCATGGGTGAAGATTTCGATAAAGATAGTGAAGCTCCTTTTGGAACTGTGCCGTGGATGAAGGACCATTCCAACGGTCTAGAGCTTAATGACTCTATGGCTATCGTTCAGTATTTAGTAACAAAATATGAGGGGCCATTGACACCAAAATCACCTGATCAGGCCGCAATAATAGGAAATTACTGGGCTTGGTGCCAAGATTATTACTCTTTTGTGCTTTCGCCCTTTCATGACATCATAACTGGCCATAATGAACCTTTTTGGAGAAATTTAAGGCTAACTGATACTCTTGCCGAAGGAGGTAAAGAAACAGGAATTAAAAACTTAACAGAACTTCATAGTAAAAGAGCTAAAAGGCTTGAACAGCACCTAAAGAAATCGTCTTCAGGACCATTTCTTACAGGAGGAGACTGTTCATACGCAGATATATTTTTGTACACTTGTGTTCGAACAACGCAAAAAACGGGAGGCTTTGGGATATTAAGAGAAGCTTGTGGGAATGATCCCTTTCAAGCATATCCTAAAATCTTGGAAGTATGTGATGCAGTTGAAAAGATTGAAAAAGTAAAGGAAACTGCCGGCAGTAAGTTTTCTGACTGTCCCATCTAGTAAGTAAAAACAAAAGTAAATTTGGATGTAATGAAAATCTCATTGATTGAAAGTTATCAAGTACAAGACGTGCGCCACTATGAGTTAGATGAAACTAAAATTGAAGCCGATTTTGGTTCGACCGAAAATTTCGAAAAAACTCTTTTTACATCTGATTGGAGTGAAGACACGCATTTCTTAAATCTGTTACATAAGTACGGGAAAGAAGTAAATTTTAAACAAAATCAGCAACAGTGGAGTGATTTTACAATTCAACAAGGACATATAAAGACAGATGGTAAGGGTAATAAAATTAAAGAAGATGGGACTTCCGAAAAATTATAAAAATTGCTACTGTCAAATTTACTAAAAAGCATTATAACTTCTGTTTTTCTATAAATAATAATGATTAGTTCTCTTTCGGGACTTGCTCCCTTTCCTCTTTTAATTCTACTGGGTATGTTTTTCGGTGTATTCAAGATTTTCGGTCTTGAAAATGCTCGAACATTTAACCTATTTATTTTTTATGTTGCCATTCCTTGCGTAATCTTTGAAGCAGTTACTAAAAGCAATCAGGAGAATATAAACTTTGGTCTTTTAGCGTCGTATTTTGTAATGCAAACGATAGCTGGTTTACTAGCTTTTTACATAACACATAAATTTTTTCTTAGAACCAAAACTGAAGCAATCATTTGGGGTCTCTCTGTTGCCCTATCAAATCATGTGTTGATTATATTACCTCTTTCACAGATTTTTTTTGATGACAGTATATCACTCCATGTTTCTAGCATAATCGTAATGGACTCTGTAATACTTATATCTATTGTGACGCTTGGCCTTGAATATGTAAGTAAAATCAAAATTGATTTACGAAAATATTCTCAAGATTTATTAAAAAACCCTCTGGTAATAGCAGTACTGGTGTCTGTTATTGTAAAGTCTTCGGGAATAAATTTAAATGATAGTATTGCTGAAACTATTTCATCTAAGCTTGCCCAGACTACGATGCCGATAGGTTTGATATCAATGGGGATAATTTTATCGCATTATTTAAACAGAGTATTAACAAGCCTCACCACTACTATTTCTTTTCTTAAGTTACTTTTTGCGCCCTTAGCATTACTAATAATAACCGGTTTTTTCTACCAATTTAATTATCCAAACAATTTTTTAGGAACATTTTTAGTATCACTTGGCCCATGCGGGGCCTTTTCTTTAGCCCTGTGTGCAGCTTATAATGTAAATCCAAGCGAAATAGTTAAGGCAATTTTTGTCACCACTGTTATTTCTTTTTTTATTTTAACCCTGTTTATAGGAATTGTATTAAATAACCTGTAATGTTTATTTTAATAGCACTCCAGGAACAAGATTAATTTTATACAAACATCATTATGAAAGGTCTTGGAATTACGAGATATAGGCACTATATCATAATTCAAAATAGTTCAGTTATATTATACAACTTACAATAGAGCAGATTTGCGATTTTTAAGGAACACACCATGTCTTTCAGACCTATAAAGGAAAAAAAATTAGCGCAACCATTCACCGAAGGAGCAGGAGTAAGTCTCTTTAGAGCATTTGGATTTAGTGACCCAGATGAATGTGACCCTTTTCTTATGCTAGACGACTTCAGAAATGATGATCCTGAAAAATTTAAGGCTGGTTTTCCATGGCATCCTCATAGAGGAATAGAAACAATTACATATGTACTTGATGGAACTGTGGAACACCAAGACAGTCTTGGAAATAGGGGTAGCTTGATTGGTGGAGACGTACAGTGGATGACAGCCGGTTCAGGTATATTGCATCAGGAAATGCCGCTCGGTAACAAAAACGGCCAAATGCATGGGTTTCAGCTTTGGGCTAACCTCCCCTCTTCTCAAAAAATGGTGGCTCCTCGTTATCAGGACGTCAGCGGCTCAGATATTCCATTGATCGAGGAGGATGATGGCTCAAAAATAAAAATAATTGTTGGTGATTATAAGGGCATTAAGGGACCTGTTGACGGCATCGCAGCAGAACCACAATACTTTGATATTTATATTCCCCCTTTTACTAAAAAAGAGATAAATATCGATGCATATAGAAATTGCTTTGCCTATGTTTTTCAGGGAAGTGCTGATTTTGCATATTCTTCTAAACCTATAGGTATTAGAATAGAAAAAGAATTAAAAGGTGAAGAGTTGAATATTAGGGATTTATCAGGAAACAGAACATTAATTCGGTTCGACACTGGTGACTCAGTCTCTTTAATATCTGGAAAAGATGGAGTTCGGTTCTTATTGATATCAGGAAAACCCATTCAAGAACCTGTAGCGTGGCATGGCCCTATAGTGATGAACACGCAAGCGGAGTTAGCACAAGCTTTTAACGAACTTAGAAATGGGACTTTCATTAAACCTTTACATTAATACTGTAAATAGTTGTTTTTAAATAATAATAACCAATAGGTTATATTAACAAATGGCTCTTTATTAGCTTGTCATTTAGCTGATCGTATTTGCCACTCCACGCTATTTTTCCCTTCACTAAAAAATAAAAATGATCCGCTAATGTAGAAAGCTTCTCTAAGGATTTATCTACTATAATAATGGATAAGCCTGACTTCTTTAAAGTTGCCAGCACATTCCAAATCTCTTTTTGTATCAAAGGGGAAAGCCCTTCAGTTGCCTCATCTAAAATCAATAATTTTGGGTTTGTCATTAGTGCCCGCCCAATTGATAACATTTGCTGCTCGCCTCCAGACAATGAATTACCTAATTGATACTTTCTATCAAGCAGTCTTGGGAACAGATCATAAATTTTTTTTTGATCCCATTCCCCTTTTTTGGCGCTTACCAACAAATTTTCATGAACAGTAAGGTTTAAAAATATTCTTCTTCCTTCTGGCACAAGACCAATGCCGAGTTTCGCTATTTGAAAATCAATCAAATCATGTATGTTGACTGAATTGAATTTTATCAGTCCGCTTTTTTCACTTATAATACCACACACACAATGAATAAGTGTGGTCTTCCCCATACCATTTCTTCCCATCAAAGCAATAACGGATCCCTCATTAACTAGAAAATCAACTTCAGAAAGAGCAATGCTTCCACTATAAAAAGCACTAAGTTTTTTTGCTTCAAGTAAACTCATAAATCGCCCCCTAAATAAGCATTTTGTACTAACTTACTCCTCCTAATCTTTTCTACACTGCCACTTTCAATAATTTCTCCTTCGTTTAGCACAGAAATAATATCTGCTAATGCAAAAACTGCTTGCATATCATGTTCTATAAGTAATATCGGCATATTTTTTTTTATGCTTTTAAGCAATTCAATTAGCTTAGAACTCTCTGCCTGATCAAGACCTGCAAAGGGTTCATCTAATAATAATATTTTTGGACCCATCGCAAGTGCCATTGCTAACTCTAGTTTTCTTTTATCTCCATGACTTAGCGTCGACGCAACTTTTGTTTCCATGGTTTCTAAAGATAATTGATTTAATGTTTGATAAACAAAACTAGATTCTGACGAGTTACATTGAAATTTTTTAAACAGCATTTTGAGAATATTTCTTTTCTGTTTCACCGCTAATAAAATATTTTCAAAAACGGTCATAGACCCAATAATTGACGACACTTGGAAGCTTCTAATACATCCTTGGTGAACTCTAGCAATTTCACTTAAGTGGTTAACCTTTCTATCTAGAAGCGTTATCGCGCCTTGATCTGGTTTTAGCTCTCCGGATATCATTTTTATTAGAGTGGTTTTCCCTGCTCCATTCGGACCGATGAGAGCATGCAATTGATTTGATATCACTGCTAGACTGATATCTTTTGCAACAACTACGTTGCCAAAACACTTGTTGATACCAGATAGCTTTAAAATTTCTTTTTTTTTTGCCATTGACCTAATCTTTTATAAATAAACCTGAAACACCCTTCGGGAAATAAAGAACAATTAATACTAAAATTAAGCCAAGCCAAAATTGCCAATTTTCTGTTACTTCACCGATGAATTGTTCTAACAATATAAATACTATAGCTCCTACCAATGGTCCAAATAGCCTGGCACTTCCTCCAAGTATAACCAAAACAATTAGTTCTCCAGAAGTTTGCCAACTTAAAGATGTTGGACTCACGAACCTATTAAGATCTACATACAAGGCGCCCGCTAAACCTGTTATCGCACCAGATATCACAAAAGCCGTTAATTTAAGCGTGTATGGATTGAGACCTAACGAGATCATTTTTTCTTCATTTTCTTTGCAGCCTTTTAAAAAATTTCCAAAATTCGAATTTATAATCCAGTTCAAGATAAAACCAACAACACATAAGCAAGCGAAGCAAATAATAAAAAAGTTTAACGGAAGCATGGTGTTTATTGAAAATAAATCATTCCTAACATATGTAGACAAACCATCTTCACCACCATATTTTGTCCATCCTATTGAAAAATAGTAAGTCATTTGTGCAAAGGCTAATGTAATCATAATAAAATATACACCGCTTGTTCTTATAGAAATGCTTCCAACAACAAGGGCAAAAAACATTGAAAAAATCACAGCGAGAAACCAATTGAAGAGCATTTGATTACTACCGTTGAAATTAAAAAATATTAAATCGATGGAGTCTCCGTTCATGCTATGAAAAGCACTTATTGCTGCCACGTAACTTCCTATACCAAAAAACATTGCGTGACCAAAAGACACCATGCCACCAAATCCTAGTATTAAATTTAAAGCACAGCCAGCGATCCCCAAAATAACGATTTTTGTTGCAAGTGTAATGAAGTAAGGTTCATTCATTACGTAACCAATCAGGGAAAAAGCGAATATACCAATCACTATAATCAGGTTGAATTTTTTTTCTGTGAGCATTATTTTTTTCCAAAAAGACCAGTAGGTCTAAATATTAACACTAATGCCATCAATACATATGCACTCATAGAAGCCAGTGACGAACCTAGAGATAGGGCTTGAGAGGTTTCCATAATTAATTCGAAAAATATTGGCAGAAAAAGTCGCGCCATAGTGTCGAGAACCCCTATTAAAAGAGCTCCAATCAATGCCCCTTTAATTGAACCGATGCCCCCTATTACTATTACGACGAAAGCCAATATCAATACAGGCTCTCCCATACCAACTTCAACTGACTGGATAGCTCCAATTAATGCTCCTGCCAATCCTGCTAGGGCCGCTCCCATTGCGAATACTATTGTATAAAGTCTTGATATATTAATGCCGAGAACTCTTATCATCTGTCTATCGTTCTGACCGGCTTTTATTTGAATTCCTAATAAGGTTCTATTTATTAAAAAATATAGGCCTAAGGCTATAAAAAGACCTATAATTATTATTATCAACCTGTACTTGGAGTATACTATTTCACCAGGTAATAGAATATTCCCTTGAAGTAAATTTGGAATATCCAAAAAAAGTGGAAAAGCGCCAAAAATGTACCTGGTTGCCTCCGAAAATATCAAAATAAGTGCAAACGTGGCTAAAACCTGGTCAAGATGATCACGTTCATAAAGCTTTCTAATGACTGAGAATTCAACCATTATACCAATTAATGCGGGTAAAATTAATGAGGCCAAAATGGCTAAAAAGAAATTCCCTGTCAAACCAGCAACAAAAGAAGCGCTAAAGGCTCCTATCATGAAAAAGGAGCCGTGGGCCAAGTTTATCAATCCCATAACACCAAAAATCAATGTCAAACCTGCCGACATTAAAAAAAGCATAAATCCGAACTGTATGCCGTTTAATAACTGCTCAATAAAGAGCTGCAAAGACATATTTCAGATAAACCAGGCTGCTAAAAACTCACTACCTTATCATTTACATTTTACACTGATCTACATATACATTTGAATGATCTTTTAGACCAGGAGAAATCAATTTATTAGTGAGGGTACCATTTTCCTCTATGACTTCTCTAACATATATGTCTTGTATGGGATGGTGGTTAGAAGAAAAGGAGAACTTTCCCCTTGTCGACTTAAAACCTTGAGATGGAGCATTTTTTAGTGCTTCTCTAAAAGCATCCGTATTTTTAATACTCGCATTTGCCATTGCTGAAACTATTATTTTACCAGTATCGTAGCCCTGAGAGGCATATAAAGATGGCAAACGCCCATAAGCTGATCGAAAGTCTTTTACAAACTTTTCATTTTCCACATTTTCAATATCCTTTGACCATTGGGATGTATTTTTTACTCCTAGAGCGGCCTTTCCAACAGCTTTAAGAATACCTTGATCAAAGGAAAATGCTGGTCCAACCAGTGGCAAATCTACTTGCGCCTGAGAAAACTGTTTGATAAAAGCTATTCCCATCCCTCCAGGAAGAAAGAAATAAACGCTATCGGCGTTCGACGCTCTTATCTTTGCTATTTCAGCAGCATAATCAGTTTGACCAAGTTTTGTGTACACTTCATTTTCAATAGACCCCTTAAAATAGCGTTTGTATCCTGTGAGTGCATCTTTTCCCGCTGGATAGTTAGGGGCAATTATGAAACTATTCTTAAAACCTGCCGAACTAGCATACCCTCCTGCCGCTTCATGGAGATTGTCATTTTGCCAAGCAATATTGAAATAATTCTTGTGGCACTTCTTTCCAGCTAGTAACGACGGTCCAGCGTTTGGCGAAAGATAAAATTTTCCTTGGTTAACAACAGCGGGGACAACGGCCATAGCCAAATTGGACCAAACAATTCCTGTAATAATATCAACTTTGTCTGATTGTATCATTTTATCCGCAAGTTGAACGGCAATATCAGGTTTCCTTTGATCATCACCAGAAATAATCTCTATATTCGGTTCATCTTTCACGGCAAGCGCAAATCCATCTCGAATATCAATTCCCAGCCCAGAGCCCCCTCCGGATAAAGTAGTAATCATTCCTACTTTAACTTTATCGGCATAAACATATGAAATAGCTAGTAAAAATACTATTAAGGTTGAAATTGATTTTTTAAACATAGGACCCCCTCATTTTCAGCAAGACCATAAGGGTAGCTGATAAAGTTGAAAATAAAAGAAAAAATTAAATATTTTTTTCTATTTGGCTAAGAAAATGTAACACAGCGATGTTAAATTCTGTAGGATTTTCGATGTTAGACAAATGGCCAGCGTTTGGGATTATTTTAAAAATACTTCCGTCTATTTTACTACTGATTTCTTTCGCCATTGACACAGGTGTTAAATTATCAAGTTCCCCCACTAAAACAAGTACCGGGATATCTAATTTTGGAAAGATATTATAGTGGTCGGATTTAACAAAGGTATCAATTGCTTTAAGATAGGTTTCTTTGTGTAATTTTTGCATTGACTCAACTAATTGATCATAAGCTAGCTTATTAGATTTTTTGCCTATCAATGTATCAGCAATATTAATAGCCATTGTCGTTAAATCCATACCATCTTCAATTGGCTTTCTTCTTAACCTGATAAATTTCTCACGTTCACTTTCAGTAAAATCTTGAAAACCCAAGGGCGCATCACATAAAACAAGAGATTGTGTTAGATCGGGATACTTTTCATAAAAATAAAGCGAAATTTGTGCTCCCATCGACAGACCAACGACGTGACACTTTTTCTCTCCAAGATATAAAATTAACTTTTGAATATCATCAGCAACATCTGAAAAGTTCATAGTTCCCAAAAAATCTTCACTTTCACCATAACCGCGCAAATCAAGAGCCACGACATTAAATTTTTTTGATAGAACTTCCATATTCTGATACCAGTTTTCTTTATTCCCACCTATTCCATGAATAAATACCACAAGATCTCCAGCACCAATTTGAGTAAAAGCTATTTTGGGGCTGCTTGGTAAAAATTTTGTCTCAAGATCAATTTTCAAAGTTTATGCGACCTTTATAAAGTTCCAAAAAATGAAAATTTTAAGTTGTTTTAATCATTTTGCTGATTTATGAACTAATTGCTCTTTCCAAACGTCAAGTTAGGCATTTGCTTAAATGCATTTTTTAGAGCTCGACTCCAACCGCTTGAAACATCAGCTAGGTATTGATCTCCTGACTCAAAGCGACCACTTGGACCTTGAACAAATGTATTATTTTCATATATCTGGAAATCAAGAGGCAAGCCAACAGATAAATTCGCTTTAAGTGTTGAATCAAAAGAAAGTAGCATTAACTTTATCGTCTCCTCAAAACTTAAATATGGATCATAAGCTCTTACAAGAATTGGTTTTCCGTATTTCGTCTCTCCTATTTGAAAAAAAGGATTGTCAGTAGAGGACTCAATGAAATTGCCTTGTGGATATATAAGAAATAATCTAGGTTTCTCACCTTCAACCTGACCTCCTAGAATTAGATTTGCATTAAACGAAGTATCTGCTTTTTGACCCTCCTCTCCATTCTGACCAATTGTTCTTTTTAACTCTTTACCAACTTTTTTTGCGATATCAAATAGACTCAAATTCTGAAAAAAAACTTTGGTCTTCTCTTTATTTTTCTCTGCAAACACATCATTAAGTGAGTTAACTAAAGATTGCGTCGTAGCCAAGTTTCCTGATGCTAGTATAGAAATAAAAACTTTATCTCTATAACCCCAAGAGAATATTTTTTTAAATGTAGACACGTTATCTAGCCCGGCATTGGTACGGGTGTCTGCCATGAAAAGTAAGCCTTTATCAATTTTAATTCCTAAACAGTAAGTCAAATTTTAACCCTTAAGCTCTGTTGCTGGACTTTAATAGCTGTTTTAATGCTATTATTCTCACTTTCAAATTGTATGCCATGTAGCGGCTTGGCGTCTTTATAGTCAAATCCAGTTGCAAGAACAATATAATTTTCATCGACAATAATATTATTCGAAACATCAATACCTACCCAACCTAAGTTATTGACATAAACCTCAGTCCATGCATGGGTTGCTTCTTGATCTTCTTTGTCGTTCATTTTTAGATATCCACTCACATAGCGAGCAGGGTAATTTAGTTCTCTCATACAAGAAATAAAAATATGCGAAAAGTCTTGGCATACTCCTGTCTTTAGCAAAAAAGCTTCCTCTGCCGTAGTATCGATCTTGGTAGTCCCAATACTGTAAGTTAACAGTTTCTTTAGACACTTCGCAACGTCATAAACTAGGTCTAGATCGGAGACAATATCATCTGAAAATTGTTTGCAAAATTCCCTAATACTTCTTCCTGGCTTTGCTAGATCTGTGTGCCTTTTAAACAACCAATAAGGAATTTCCGATAGATCATTAACCACTCCGATTGTTTGTCTAATCCCAACAACTCCTTCTGCACTAATGGAAATTGTTTTAATGTCTTTTTCAAATGTTAATAGACAGCAGAAGTTTCCATGATGATCAAAATACTCAGTTTCTTTTCTCGCTCCCTTTAAAATAATATCCCAAGTAATTATTTTCTGTTTCTCGTTTTCCTTTGGGGTCAGCCTTAGACGTTGTATCCCATACAATGGTGGTTTTGAAAATTCAAACTCCACAAAATTTTTGATTGCCACTTCTATCATTTGTAAAACCTAAAATCTTTTTCTATTTGTGCTGATATTGCATTAAATTTAGCTATAAAGTTTAATAAAAATTCGTGGAGTCCTTTTTTAAAAACGTTTTCTATTAACATGTTTTCAAGGTACCTCGAAAACTCCAAGCTTATTTCAAAGCTTGGAAAGGTATTGATATAAAAACTTGATAAACTATTTAGGTTGTTGCTTATATTTTTGCTGCAAAAATTGAGAGATCTTGGAAGTCTTGAGTCAAGGATCAAATAATTACATATTCCTAGAGGATTAAGCTCATTCTCATTGAGCCATCTATATGATTGATAAGCGGAAACTGATCTCAAAATATTTTCCCACTGGCTAATATCTACACTTGAACCTACATAACTTACCGCTGGAAGTAGTATGTGATACTTCATATCCAGTATTCTTGCTGTATTATCGCCCCTCTCGATAAAAGTTCCAAGTCTGGCAAAATCATAGACATCATTTCTTAACATAGTACCGTGCAAACAACCTCTAACAAGTGCGCTTTGACGTTGAATAGTGTCGAGTGTTTTTGGTAACGCTGCTTCAGTGACTGGCCTTCTCAAAAGATCTTTTAGATTGAAGTAAATTTCATTTACAGACTCAAAGACTTCCTTTGTCAGTACGGTTCTTATCATCCTGGCATTCAGTCTGGCTTGTTTAACAGAAGAAAGAACTGATGAAGGATTTTCTTTATCTCTCAAGATAAAGTTAGTAACGTTAGCAGAATTGCATTCACTATAATTTTTATCAAATATCGGTTTAATTGAGGCTGCCGTAAGAACAGAATCCCAATCTTGAGACCCATAGTCGCTTTGGGTTATTGATATTCGTAATCCTGCTCTTAATAGTCTAGCACTATTCTCACATCTCTCAAGGTACCTAAACATCCAATATATTCCGGCTGCATTACGTCCAAGCATCCTATTCTTCCTCCAAAACCCAAGTATCTTTAGTGCCACCTCCTTGTGAAGAATTTACCACTAGTGAACCTTTTTTCAATGCTACTCGGGTAAGGCCACCAGGAGTGACGAAGACACTATTAGGAGAGACAAGAGCAAATGGTCTAAGGTCAACATGCCGAGGGGTCAGACCCGATTTCTTTAAAATTGGAACTGTTGATAATGATAAGGTAGGTTGGGCTATATAATTTGATGGGTTCCTGAGGAGCTTACTTTTAAATATTGAAATTTCTTTTTTTGATGCCGTAGGGCCTATTAACATTCCATAACCACCGGAGCCATGAACCTCTTTTATAACCAGACTGGCTATATTCTGTAATACGTACTGAAGATGATCTTTTTCTGAACATCGCCACGTCTCTACATTTTTTAAAATAGCATTCTGTCCAGTGTAGAATTTAATTATTTTGGGCATAAAAGAATAAATTGCCTTATCATCCGCTATTCCTGTCCCAGGTGCATTGGCTATTGTTATGGACCCTGATTTATATATATCCATTATTCCCGGAACACCAAGACGCGAGTCTTCTTTAAATGAAAGAGGATCTAAAAACATATCATCTACACGTCTATAGAGAACATCAATTGTCTTATATCCCTGAGTAGTTCTCATAGCCACTTTCCCATCAACTATCTGAAGGTCTTGAGATTCAACTAATTCAACCCCCATTTGGTCGGCGAGAAAGGAGTGCTCAAAATAAGCTGAGTTATAAATCCCTGGGGTTAAAACAGCAACAGTACAATTTTCATCTGCCAGGTGAGGATGGGATGCCTTTAGAGCTTTAATTAACTCTGAGGGATATTCAGTAACAGATCTTACTTTAATTTTAGAAAATAATTCTGGAAACATATTATACATTGTTTCTCTGTTCTCAATCATGTAAGAGACCCCTGAGGGCGTTCTAACGTTATCTTCAAGCACTAGAAATTCTTTTTCAGAGGTTCTTACGAGATCAATGCCGGCAATGTGCGTATAGATTCCGTTCGGCGGAGTGAAGCCAATCATCTCTGGTAAAAATGCATCATTTTGGTTTATCAGACCATGAGGAATTATATTGGCTTTAATTATCTCCTGTTGATGATATATATCAAAAAGGAAAGAATTGATGGCTCTTACTCTTTGTTCCACCCCTTTCTTTATCATCCTCCACTCTTCATCGCCTAAAATTCGAGGAATTAAATCGAATGGAATAAGTTTTTCGGTTTCTTCTTTTTCACTATAAACATTAAAAGTAATACCCGTCCGTCTAAATACGTTTTCAGCTTCATCTTTACGCTTAACAATATTTTTTTGTTCCGGTGAATTAAGCCAGCTATAGTATTTTCTATAGCATGATCTTGTGGTCTCGCTATCTGCAAACATTTCGTCAAAAAACGACATTTAGAACTCTATTTATGAAATGATTAACTTTGTTTAAATTGTGAATAACTTTTCTAGAAAACACAAATATTACCTTGCGTAAGCGCCGAAGTAGACTTATACAGACAAAATACCAAAGGTGAAAATAATCTAAATTTTAGGAATTGTAATAATCTGATCCTACAAGCTAAATACAGTACTTATTCACTACTTTTTCGTTCCATTCAATACCAATACCGGGTTTATTAGGAATGTGAACATTTCCATCAGCAATATTAAATGGATCTAATAATATTTCATCTGCCCAATCAAGCCATTCTAACCAGTGTGCAGATTGAGATACTCTCATTACATGAGAACCGACCTCAGGATAAAAATGCGTGGAGATGGGAATACCTCCTGCATCCGCAATCGCTGCAGATTTTATCCACCCAGTTACTCCACCAATTCTCATAAAGTCAGGCATCACCAAGTCCGAAGCCTTTTTTTCAATAGCTTTGTATAGCTCTCTGGGTCCATAAAAGTTTTCACCTAATTGTATAGGCGTTTTTATTTCTCTTGTTAATTGGGAGTAGCCTTCTAGGTTATCGTAAATAAGTGGTTCTTCAATCCACGTCAAATCAAACTGATCAAGTACTCTACATCTATTTAGAGCTTCTTCCAGAGATAAACACTGATTAAAATCAACCATAATATTAACTTCCGCTCCAACAGTTTTTTTTACAGTTTCAATAGCTCTTAAATCGTCATTGAAACTATCTCTCCCTAATCGCATTTTTATTGCCGAAAAGTTACCTTGCTCAATTAATAGTTTTGCCTCCTTTGTAAGAACATTACCCTTTTCTAACCATAGCCCATTACTGTTATAGGCCTTAACTGGTCCGACGGTACCTCCCAAGTAGCAGCATAAAGGTTGAGAAGCCGCTTTGGATACAGCATCCCAGATAGCCATATCTACCCCAGACACGGCCGTAAGGGATAATCCTTCATACCCTATAAAATGTAACGATTGTCTCATAAGCTCAAAATTATCGAAGGGAGCTAATTCTTTGTTGCGTAGTACATCATTGAAGTCATCAATGATTGAGCTGATATATTTTAGGGATTTTTCTATATAGGGTTGCAAATAGCTTCTGCCAACAATCCCCTCATTTGTATAAAGATCAATAATTAGAATAGGCCATTCCTTAATGTAAGCGATTTTAGCTTTAATAGGTCTTTTGAGTGTCAAAATTACTGAACGTGATCTTATTTCTTTAAAAGTTAACACTTTTACAAACTCCTTTTAAGAACCAAAAATTTTAGCTATCGTAAGATATACAATATCACAAATTCATTGAGTTTCCTTTGAAATTATTGTTTTAAATTTTGGTTATGAAAATACTACATTATTTTATTTTTTTTCTGATAATAAGCGCTTTTTCCGTAAGTGCGGAACATCATACAGTAATCGCTGAGTCGAGAGGTAAAATGAGTTGTATTATCTCCAAGGGTCAGCCCGATCATTCAATGGGAAAGTTTCCAAACAGAGCTAATCCTAATAAATTCCAGAAGCAAAAACTTACATTTTGCTTTCCAAAAGTTCCTAGGCTAACAAATTTTGTTACTAGAGGATTAATGACCGTTGGTGTTGCCCTAAATGGCATTCCAATTCGCCCATATACCGCGGACTATTTTGATCCCAATGCAACTAGAGGTTTCAGTAAAAATCCGTCTAGTGGCTGGAGAAAACAGGCGATGTTCAACCCACGAAGTCTCGGTATTGATTTACACAACGGGCATGTAGATAAATCTGGTCTATATCATTATCACAAGATAAGAGCTGCCTCAATTGTAGATAAAAAAGAATATATTGTTGGGCATGCGCCGGATGGCTTTAAAATAATGTATAACGAAAGCGAAAGCTCCTCTTGGAGTTTGAAAAAAGGATTGCGAAGTACTGCTCCAGGAGGCAAGTTCGATGGAAATTTTGAGGAGGATTTTGAATATATATCGAATAGTGGGTCACTTGATGAGTGCAATGGAAAAAAAATAAATGGTGTTTATACCTATTTTGCAACTGATACCTATCCGTTTTTCCCTCGTTGTTTTAAGGGAGCTGTAAATAAAAATTTTATGCGACGAAATTAATTTAACGAAAATTTAAATTGTGAACTTTTAAATTTTTATTTAATGTTTAAACATGCAACACGCAAAAAAATATTTTTCTTCTGATGAAATAAGACCTTTAGCTCGAAGATCTAATTTCATGGGAACGTTTTTAGTATCCCATTGCTTTTCTACTATAGCATTAGCAATATTTGTTTTTTCTATTTGGCCTAACATATTCACTTTTGTATTAGCGGTAATGGTTATAGGTTCTCGCCAATTAGGTCTTGCAATTTTGATGCATGACTCTGCACACAGAGCCTTATTTGCAAATGATTTTTTTAACGAGAAAATAGGTTATTGGGTCTGTGGCGCACCAATCCTAGCAGATATGTTTGCTTACCGGCATTATCATTTGATGCATCATAAACATACTCAAACCGAAAAAGATCCAGACCTCAATCTATCGAAGCCGTTTCCTACATCTATCAGAAGTATAATAAGAAGAATAATTAGAGATTTAACTGGCCAAACTGGCATTAAATCAATTTACAACCAAATAAGAACAGCATTTAAATTAGCTTTTGATAAAGATGCAATTGACAGCTTAACAAAGCAACCTCAGAGCTTTAAAGGAAACTCTATCTCTCAACCAATAATAGCAAACCTTCTATTATTTATAGTCATGTGGATCGCCGGTGAATGGTGGTGGTGGTTTGCTTTTTGGCTCCTCCCGTTGGTAACATGGTTTCAGTTAGTCGTAAGAATAAGAAGCATGGCTGAACATGCAGCAACTGATTTTTCAGATAATGAGCTTCAAAATGTGAGAACAACATACGCAAATCCGATTATCCGTCTTTTTTTAGCTCCCTACTGGGTAAACTACCATTTGGAGCATCACTTGATAATGCATGTTCCATGTTGGCGTTTGAAAAAAGTACACTCTTTATTGCTTAAAAAAGGATATGCAGACAGAATGAAAGTTTCAAAAAATTATTTTGATGTTTTTAAACAAGTTACTACAAATTAATGAACGGTTCATTGGCCTAAAACAACGCATGCTCATTAGATCGAAAAACTTTCGTTATATTTGCTACTTTAATTTAATATCTCTCTATTAAGACGCTCAAGAATAAAAGGTATTAAAAATCACTAAGACATTTTATGTATCTTCTACAATATGTCGCTAAATTCAGCTACAGCATCATTGGAAGTTAAGTAATATTGAGGCAAAATTTGCTGATTGTTATTTTTCCTGCAGAAAGTCTTTTGGGTTTTGCTTCGATGTATAAATAAAACATCAAACCAAGAAATACGGCCTAACTGTCTGACTTATTAGTTGCCTAAATTTCACAGAAATTGTGTGAGGCATTTCAATTATTTTAAAAAAGTTTAAACTAAATTTTCTAGTTAGAATCGCAAAGGGATTTTAAAATGTCAGAGCAAGAAGTATGGAGTGTTATTAAATACAAACCTAAGGATGGTTGTGAAGAGGCATTTATTAAAGAGCTCAAAAGACTTGAGAAAATCATGAAGGAAACCAAATCATATAGTTTTCTCAATACCTTTATAAGACTAGAAACTGGAGAATTTGTACAAATTGCAAAAATGCCAAACTTGGATGCTTTATTAGATGGACAAGTAGCCGGCTTAGAATGGTTGGATAGCGTTGACCATTTACTCGAAAGGTACGAAAATGACAGTAGAACGGACTCATTTTCAGGATTTGTTATATAATTGCTCAAAAATAGTTTTAGTTGAAAATGGAAATCATAGGTGTTTAGGAGTTAAATAATGCAGAAAACAGCAATAGTCACAGGAGCATCGAGAGGCTTCGGAAGAGGAATTGCATCCGTACTTTCTATGGAAGGAGAGTATAAAGTATTTGCCACCGCAAGAAACAAAGCCGCTTTAGATAGTTTAAAAAAGGAAGTCGATGAGTTTAAAGGCGCTGGTGAAGTAATCCCTTACGTTTTAGATCAAAATAATGACAAAGAGGTTGAAAAATTTTCTGAGGAAATAACGAATGGCAATAATAAAATAGATCTTTTAGTTAACAGCGCATATCAAGGTTTAATCGCTATGACACCTCATTTTGGGAAGCGCTTTTGGGAAAGACCTATATCTGTATATGATGGACATATGAATGTAGGAGTTCGAAGCTCATATGTGATGAGCAAACTGATTGTTCCAAATATGATTAGCAACAAAAGTGGATTGATATTGCAAATCTCGAGTTACGGGGGCTTTGTTTACCTTTTTGATGCTGGATATGGAGTTGCTCATGCTGCAATGGACCGTTTAAGTTATGATATGGCTACAGAATTAAAGGATCATAACGTAAGAGCCATAACAATGCATCCCGGTGCAGGTCAAACGGAAATTACCGCTTTTCCTGATGGTGAAAGTCCTACCTACGTAGGTCGGGCGGTACTATCACTTATGGAGCAAGCTGATGAAAAATTTCTTGATAAGACGAATGGCAAAACAGTCTTTACTATCGATCTTGCAAAAAAATTTGGTTTCAAGGAGGATTATGACGCAGATGGCTCTGTTAACGATGCCCGTTACGAAGGGTCAATGGAGTATAAAAAAATGATGCTGAGCACATTACCTCAGTATGATATGGAGACTCCATTGCCAAATTATAGCGACACCAATAATGAGGGATTTGCAGATCTTTTTAAGGGAGCAAAACAAAAATAAAATTAACTTGCAGATTTCCAAGAACGCAATTTCGCTAATATTTGGCGTTTCGTATTTGTTTTAAGAATGATCCTACAAACTTTGGAATAGTGTTTCCCATGAAAGGTTTCTAACCAACTATCTGGTGCTAGCTTTGTAATGAAGACCTTCTTAAACTCGTGCGAATGTAGCACCCTGCCGGTTTGATTTTAGGATAAGTGGATAATTCCTGTTAATTTGTCAAATTATTACATCAATCCTAAAGAACTGAGCTCATTTACAAGCTCATCTATAAAACCTTTATTTTTTAACATACTTAACTCCCCTCTTATCCTCTTAGCACTTTTTCCTTTTCCATCTTCACTTTTTTGTATCTCAAACAATTCCTTTGCTTTTTTTTCATTACCCCTTTTCTTATTTATAAAGGCGGAAAGAAGATACATTGTTTGTGAAAACCCTCCAAAAGCATGCTCTTTCCGCAACTCAGCTTCAAAAAATTTCAACGCTTTATCAAAGTCACCATTTTCTACGAGCGCATAGCTATATAGATTTCTTGCCCAGGAAGAAAAATGTGGTGCATTATTTAACACGTATTCATAGTTCGCAATGGCTGACTCTAGATCTCCACAGTTTTGTGCTCCAGCAGCGCCCAAAGCCGTATCAAATATTGTTACTGAATGCTGAAAGATTTTCTCAACTTTTTTGCAGGCCTCATTATGGTTTCCCATCATCAACTCAAGTGAAAGTTCCAGTGATAGTGCAGGAGCATGAGCCGGACGAATTGACAACACCTCTTTAGCAAGCTTTAAACCTCGTTGAATATCCTCTTTGGGGCTATCCGAAATCCTCAAAACTATTTTTTGCCAATGAACCCATCCTAAGCTATTCATAAACCTGTAATTCTGAGGCTCTTTTTCTAGCGCTTTTTTCCAGAGATTTTCTGCCTCTTTATTTGATACACGTGTGTTTTTGGTAAAAAGCGATTGTGCTTTAATGTGCATCTTATATAGGTCAGGATCATTAGAAGCTAATTCAGGACGTGCATATTTTGATGTTATTCGTGTAGCTTGAAGGATAGAAAGAGCAATTTCATCCTGAAGATCAAATATGTCTTTTGTTTCATCGAAATCGTATATGTTAGAGAAAAGTATGCTTTCTTTACTCAAATCTGTCATTTCAACAGATACTCTAATTTTATTTCCTGCACCCTGTACATTACCCCTTAGGATAAAGTCAAAGCCATATTTTTCACGAATTTGTGTATTTTCATACTTATTTTTAGCTATGAATTTTGTGGTGCTAGAAGGAAGAACTTTGACACTATCGGTACTATTTAAAACTGACCGAATGCTTGTTGTAATTCCATTCCCTAGGAAGCCATTATCCTCATCTTTAGTTAAATTCTCAAAATTCATAACCAAAATAGACGGCTTATCGCCTGAAGCTATGGGTTTTAAATCATTCGAAGTATTTTGAAAAATTGTAAAATAAAGAACACCTACCACTACAACCAAAGCAGCCGCAACAGCACCAATTATAGGTATCATTGAGCTAGACTTTGTTTTTAATGTTCTTTTTTGTGATGGATCAAGAAGAATGTCAAAAGCATGAAACTCATTTTGCTTTACCTTTTGTACGCCTAGATCATTAAAGGTCATCTTGGTCTTAGGAACAACGAGGTCATAGACACTTTTGGATATGGAGATACCATTCGGTTGAGCTAGTGCTTCTAATCGGGCTGCAATA
>CACDWF010000013.1 GCA_902556405.1 uncultured Alphaproteobacteria bacterium
AAGAACATACTACGTGAGTACCCCCTGTGTCCCATTCTTGGGAAGGGAAAGCAAAATTTTTTACTCTAGCCAAGCGCTGTTTTAAATTGAAAAAGGCATTAATTGGAGTTACTAAAAAATTAGAAAATAACTTTATGTAGGTCCACTTTTTCCTTACGGCCTCTAATTGAGAAGTTCTTAATTACTTCCGACTTTGGCTTCTCACTTAAGTGTCTCATAAATTCATCTGAGATTAAAAAGTTGCAACCAACTTCTTTGCAAGCTTCACAAATTCTACTAGCCAGATTTACAGCATCTCCTATCACAGTATATTCAATTCTCTGATCACTTCCTGCGTTTCCAGCAAAACAGTTCCCATAATGAATACCGATCCTGTGCTTTATTTTTAAATTACTTGGAACCGACATATCGCTATTCCAATTATCCATTACAATCTGCATTTGTTTCGCACAATTCAAAGCATTCTGAGCATCGTTCCCTCTAGATACAGGTGTTCCAAAAGTAGCCATCACGGAGTCTCCGATGAATTTATCCACTGTTCCCCCATTTGCGAAAATGGCATCAACCATCTTTGTTTGATACTTGGAAAGCAACTCCAATACCTGATTAGGCTCCATGTTTTCAGAGAGCTTAGTAAAACCAACTATATCTGTAAAAAGTATGGCTACTTTTTTTTCCTTGCTAGATTTTGTGTCAAGAGAACTTTCATTCTCTATTTCATGTCTTATATCTGGTGAGAAATATCTTCCAAGAGTAACAGATGAACGCTCTTGCTTTGCGGCATCATCTGTTACTTTTTCTAATCGCCAAGCAATCCAAATTGTACCGAGGATCAAAATAACAGAAACTTGAATATTTCCCAGAAAAACCACTTTGTTCATAACCAATACATCAGAAACTATAGTTTGAGGGTCAGAAGAAAAATAGAATACAGGGACTGTTAGAGTCTTGTATAACAGTTGTGCCAAATTTAGGAGAGAGATTGCTAAAAGAGTAAGAGTTGCATAGACATTTGCAAAACAAAGCGCGATCACGCAATTAACTCCCACAAAAGTAAAAACGTAATCAAGAAACTTTCCGCCAAAAATAGCATATAAATTCCAAGCTTGATGATTAAGTTCAAATGCTTGGGCACCTAAGTAAAATCGATCGAAACTGTGCCAAAGAATTGTAATTATCAATAAAATTAAATAATTCTTTCTTGTTAAAAATATAATTATTGTGGAATAAAATGCTATCGAAAATAAAAGGCGAGAAATATGTATTTTGAAAGCTGTTTCGTTTGGGTTCAATTCTGGAAAAATTAAGTAGTATGACAATGAAAACAAGGCGCTTAGTATAAACAGAGAGCATCCTGCCTTAAGCCCTGTTATATAACGTTTATATTTTAAATCTGATACAATCATACTTTACTCTATTAGATAAAATTAATGCAAGTCAGTTCCTATAATGAACTTAACAGGTAAAGTTGTAAACACCCCATCTGCTGCACACTCCAAGAATATTCTACGTGTACACACTCTGTGTCCCATGGATGAATAAGGGCTTGATAATTTATTATATCTTGGGTAATTCTGAATTACCAATAGAGCATTTTTTATAAGCGCTAAATGCCATAGGCTTTATAGTAAATCTAGTTGAGTAAAAGGAAGAAATTCAGTTGAAAATGACTAGCGTAATAGCGATCACTCCAAAAGAGGGTTCAGCGGATGATGTGAAGCAATTAATAGTAAATAGCCGAGCAGATGGTATAGAGGGTTTAGAAAAATATAGTATCGTATTAACTAGAGAAGAGCAGTTACTTGTTATTAATGAGTGGGTCTCGCTAGATGCTTTTATGGATTACGTGAATGGTCCTCACAATATGATTGAGTTAATTGAACATTTATGTGATCGATATGATGAGGAAAATGTTTGTAAAGCATACTCAGGAACTGTCATTCATGAAGAATTAGCTAAATAACGTATTAAACCGTGTTTGTGTCTTACCCCATATGCTGCACACTCCAAGACTAGCATACGTGTTGAACCCGGTTGTCTGGTATGAAGAGCAGGCTTTTTTTTAAATAGCAAATCGACCATCTAAATTATATAAATTTGACATTATCTCTACTCAAAGACTCTCACATGCACGGCCAACACAGATAAGGGGACAAGGCATTCCTTGCTCTGGTTCCCTAAAACAGCGCAACAGCTCTCTTGCTCCATAAATACTGTTGTTTGAGGGTGCATTATTAAACTGTTCACAGCTAAGTATCTCTAAATCTTCACACGAAGTCCCACGCTTTATACCCGCATAGTAGATTACTTCATCTTGTGGTGGATTTTTAATTGAGTTTCGGTAAGGACCAAACTTAAAACCGAGAAATTTACCTTGAGGACTAAGGTCACCTTTTATAACACCGATAAGCCGCTCATTGACCCAAAATCTTGTAATCTCTTTGCCTTTACGCATGTCCATTTGAAATACGAAATCAAGCCATCGGTTTTTAAAATAATCATTCATCTCCATGTTGGCTATTAACCCGGGACGTTCACAAAAATCTGATACCCTTCCCTGCATATTTTTAATTTTGCGACACTCTTCGCCCGTAGTTTTTAACTGAAAGGTCACTTGATTATTCGTGATGGTAAATGCTATCGCCGGGTCTCTTTGACGACCATTTTTTCTATCTTTTAAATCAAATGGTGAGATTGTGTGATAGTCGCTTCCAACATGATTTGGTATGAAAATCGAAAATTTATACCAGTATACTTCACCATCTCTCATCTCGTGTACCCTTGGTTTTTCTTGTATCTGTACGCGTTGCGCAGTCCCGGCTGCACCAAATCTGCCCCAATCATCTGGATGGCCTTTGTCATTCATGCTTATGGACATTCTAGCGGCTTTGCGGCCTTTGAAATCGACTATCTCAAACCCATCTACCTTATTGATGTTTCTACTATTAGGCACAAATAGTTTAGCTGTTTGTTCATCCATTATTTGTAAAAGATTTTCATAAGAGATACCTAACCGACGGTCTGTTAAGTCGATATTTTTATCGGTTGCTATTTTTCTAAGAATTTGCAGCTCATTGCTATCAGCAACACCATCAAATTCAAGACCATGCTCTTTTAAGACGGTAAGTATTTGTTTTCTAGAATTTTTGCCGATAATACCATCAATCTGCCCTACATTATAACCAAGCGCATTTAAATAACTTTGTATTTTAGTATTTTGTTTAATATCAGCATAGCCAACAAAAAATGGCCACGATAAGCATACAGCACATATGAAGGTATATTTTATTAGCTGCACTGAAAAACTCCTTTTTATCTCTAAATTCTAATTCCCAAATCTCTTGCGTCTATATACTGATTAAGATTGTCCGAAGATTTTTTCTCAATATCCTCTTTACCCTTTATTAAGCTCAAAAACCTGATTGCTAAGTTAGCTTTCTTCAATAAATCTAACCCCTCGTCATTCAAAGCGTCTGCAATAATTTTCTGAGAGGTAATTAATAGATTTTTATGTGTATCAACAATTTCTGTTAAAACGCGTTCTGTAGCATCATTCACTGCTTCAATAAATTTATTATCCCGCCTCCAACGTGATAGCGTTTCTTCTCTAATCCCAAGCTGTTTAGAAATTTGTGAGGCTTTCACACCTGAGGCTATTAAGTGAATGGCAATAAGTTGATTTTCATTGAGTTTTGTTGACATCATGTACCAATCTAATGGGTTTATGCCCTAAAAACCCTCTGTGCTTTTTTTGCTCGCTTATATATTTTTCAATTTCGCTTACATCCCAAACAACCTTGTTTGGTCCGAGTGGAAAAGGCTCTGGAAAATTTGAATTTGTTTTAGACCATCGTGTGACTGTAGACGGACTAATGTTCAGCATTCTTGCTACTTCTTTTTTACTGATAAAATTGGATTTCATAAAAACGACCCTCACTAAATTTAAGTTAAATTTTGGAATCATCGTCGCTAGATTTCGTAATCTATTTCGAAGAATAGCATGTTTACATGCGCGTAATCACTCCCTAGGATTTCGCCTCGCCGTGATTCTGGCGCACAGTAGATGTGAGGTAAATTCATTATAACACCCTGTCTAAACCTAAGCAACCTTATGCCACATTAGATAGAACATATTTCTCCCAATCGTTCATAATAGTTTTTCTTTGCTCTATTAAATTTGACCGCATATAGGCTTTTTCCACTTTGTCTGGCAATTGCTGCGCTTGTGAAAACTTAATGGCATAATGTTGGTATTTCCCCTGTTCTTCTGCCCAGGTTCTAAATGTTGAGCGAAAGCCATGATTTGTGATTTTGAAATGCGGAAATCGCTTTTTCACAAATACGAGCATAGCCCCATTGGATATATGGCGTCCTGTTCCAAGGTTGGTAAACACAAATTCATGATTATGTTTCTGTCGCATTAATGCAATAATGGATAAGGCCTCATTTGACAACGGAACCGTATGTTCTTTTCGTGCCTTCATGTTTTGATAAGGGAGCGTCCACAGCTTTTTCTTGAGATTAAATTGTTCAAACTTTGCTTTAATAACTTCACTTGTCCGAGAGGCTGTTAAAATCAACAAGCGCAATGCATACGCTGAGACCACATCATACTCACAAAGCTGTTCATAAAAATGGTGAATTTTTTCGTGCGGTAATGAGGGGTGATGCGTAATCTTTTGGATTTTATAGGGGTCTGGCATAACCTCTTGTAACCCCCCTCTCCATAGGGCTGGATTATCTCTATCGTACCATTTCTTTACTTTTGCAAACCCAAAAATTCTGAATAATCGTTGTTGTAGTCTCCGTGCCGTCTCGGTTTTCGATGACCAAATGGGTAATAAAAGCGCTTGAACATCGTTCATATTAATATCACTCAGTGGCTTTTTATCCAAATAGGGGACAGCATAATGGGTTATTGTGCTCCGCCATTGCTGTTCACTTTTGGGGTTTGTCCATTCATCTTTCTTTTTTGTTGAAATATAAATGTCAGCAATTTCGGAAAATTTTTTGTTTTGCTGTTGTCTTAAAACCTCCGCTCTATTCTTTTCGTCTATAGGGTCAATATTCTTTCTCAGTAATTGCTTGTTGCTAAGGGCATGCTGTCGGGCATCGAAAAGGGAGACGTCTGGGAACCGCCCCAACCCCATCTCTCGTGATTTTTTGTGTGCCCTATAGCGAAAGCTCCATTTGCCTTTTCCTTTGCTCGAAATAGAAATATACAGGCCATTGCCGTCATGGTATTTGCCCTTTGGCAATACGCGTAATTGTTTTGCGTTTAGTCTCTTCATGTCATCTCCAGTCCACAACTCGGTCTACAAAGTGGGTTGATTTAAGATGATGTATTATGAAATAGCGTGGAGGGCTTACGTCAACAACTTCCCTTGTTTCTTTGGGTTTATGACACAGGGTGACATAAGGAAGTTAGGTTATTGGCGGAGAGACAGGGATTCGAACCCTGGAGACGGTTTCCCGCCTACACACTTTCCAGGCGTGCGCCTTCGACCACTCGGCCACCTCTCCAGTATTAAAAGCATTCTACGTATTTTTATTAATCTTGCAAGACCACCGAAACGCGCCTATTCATTCGGCCTTTTTTTTCCACTTTTGAAATAAAAAGCTTACCTATCTCTCCAGTTGACTTTACATGAGTCCCCCCACAAGGTTGTAAATCAATAACATTATCGGAGTTGCCTATCCTTACTAGCCTGACAAAGTCAACATTTTGCGGGGGTTTCACTGACATTGTTTTTATAAGTTGTGGTCTTTCTCTTAGTTCTTTTTGTGAGATTAGATCATAAGAAACAGCATAGTCTGCTTCTACCATAGAATTCAATTTATCTGTAATTTCTTCCTTATTAGGTGAATCCGGCATATCAAAATCCACACGACCTTTTTCAAAAGTAATTTGTCCTCCTGTTACAGGGAAAGGAAGACATACAGACAACAAGTGAAGTGCGGTGTGTGTTTTCATATATTTGTATCTAATATCCCAAGCCAACCTTTGGGTTATTTCAGTTCCCTCCTTCAAATTGGTAACATTATCAGCATCATCAATTTTAATGTAAACCTGGCCCTCTGGCCCCTTAACCGTATCAATTATTTTAAAGTGTGTCCCGTTAACTATAATAGTACCTGAGTCTCCTGGCTGACCTCCCCCCCTAGGATAAAAAATTGGCTCATCAAGTTTGATACCAAACTCATTAGATATACCAATAATTCTAGCTTCATGTTCTTTTTTATAAGGAGCCTCGTTATAAACAAATTCTTGATCACTCATTTTGTATAATCCTTCTTTACCGACACTCTTTTTTTAATATTAGAGTTTGAGTTACCTTTTATGTTTAAATCCCTTTGTGGAAATGGGATCTCGATACCTTCTTTTTTAAATAATTCAAAAATGGAATAATGAAGCTCCGATCTGACTTGAAACATATAATTTTTATCTTTTACATAAATAATCAAATCAAAATCTAGTGAACTATCTCCAAATTGCTGAAATCTTACAAATGGCTCTGGGCTTTTAAGAGCCATCTCATGACTTTTTCCAACTTTTAGTAATAATCTTTCAACCCTTTTTGGGTCGGTATCATAGGAAACACCTACCGATACCCGCACCCTGCCGGTCTCATTACTATGGGTCCAATTGAGAACGGACCCTGCAATTAATTCTGAGTTTGGAACAACAACCATTGCTCGATCGAATGTTTCGATTTGCGTTGAACGAACGGATATCTTTTTAACAGTACCTGAGAAACCTGAGGCTTCTATCCAATCACCTTCTTTTATTGGTCTCTCGACAAGCAAAATAATTCCGGAAACAAAATTTGATACAATAGTTTGCAAACCAAAACCAATCCCTACACTAAGAGCTCCAGCAACAATAGCGATACTTGACAAATTGAATCCAATTGAAGATAAAGCAACAACAGCTGCCAATGTATAACCGATATACCCAACACCAGAAACCAATGCATTTTGACTTCCTTTATCCATTTTTGTTTTGGGTAAAACAGTACTCTTTACAATTCTCTGGATGACCGTTGTTGCAAAGTAACCTAGACCGAATATTACACCAAAATTCAAAATAGAAGTAGGCGTTAAATTAACATCTCCTAGTGTTAAACCTTCGTTAAATCTTACCCATAGCTCCACATATTGTGAAAACTCAACCCCTAGAGCTAGACCCAAAAGCAAGAAAGCGCCGATAAAATTAAGCAAACTAAAACCCAAAAAATATGGGTTGGTTTCATTATTCTTCCTTCTCTTTTCCGACAAAAACAGTACGCGTAATAAAAAGTCGATCAAAACGGCAAGGATGATTATACCCGTTATATAACTCATCGCTTTGATTATCTCAAAGGCAACTAAGAGATAGCCAAAAATACCTCCTATTAAAAAAACCCAAGTCAGAGCAATGGCTCCTCTGGTAATAAAATCGACTGACAAAAAGCTTAACCCCCTCTCCTTATCTGGCAGAAGGCTGGTAAGTGAAAAAATAAGAGTTTGTATACTTCTCAAACCATAATTAAATACACTCGCAATTATTACTAAACCTATAGCGTTTAAGGTTACCTCAGCTTCAAGGGAAAGATACGACCTCTCGGTCAAGTAGCTAATTACTGTAAAAAACCCCAAGGCAATAGCTATACAAAATATTGCTCCCTGCAGTCGTGAAAGATCCATGGTGTAGCCAAAATTATAATTTGATAATCGGTATTTTGCTTCTGCAACGACTGTTCTAAGAAAATTTCCTAGCAAGAAAATTAAAGCTGCCACAGGCAAAGCGTCAATTAATATTGGGAGCCCATAATTTCCACTAAGACTTTGCAGAAAATTGATTATCGACGTAGCACCAATCACTTGAATAACCAATCTAAGAAAAGGATTTAAAAAAATCAGCGTATTGTTATTTTTTATTTTCGGTGAAATGACTTTGTTGCCGAATGCAATTATTTTTTTTTGGAAAACAAGTATAATTAGGCCAATGAAAAAAGTTATTACTGGAAGAAGTGAAACTGAAAACATCCTAACCCATCTTCCTTGAGTATTGAAATTTTTGTACAGATCAACTGCAAAATTTCCAATTAAACTTGAAAAATCAGACGCACCTTGAGCATAGGTAGTGGGTAACAAAACAAGTTGATTAAATGAAAAAAACCTTTCATTGAATCTCACTTTCTTTAGTGCATCAATTTCCTTGATCAGTCTTTCTGCTCTTCTAAGAGAAAGCTTTGTATTAGCCAATTGAAACGTGGTTTTTTCAAGAGTACTTATAAGTTTTTGCCGCTTCAACGAAATATATGTCCCTTGTATGGAACTCTCTGCAACTAAATCATCAATTAGCTTTAACTCTCCCCTTTGAATAAGATACTTGTTATTTATCTCTTTTTGTAAGAGAAGAGCCTTATTTCTATCTTCGAATAAGTCAGCTCTCAAATAGCTCAGCGACTCATTGGATGCTTCTCCCTTAGAAAGAATATCAGTAGCTCTTGCAGCGTTTTTATTGAAACTATCAAAAACAATTTCAAGTGTCTCTCCTTTTACATTTATTGGGCTAAGGAATAGAAATAGAGCAGTAAAGACCAAAGTTAATAGCTTTTTAAATGTACTCATAGATTGAACTTACCTACCTTGAAGAGGATAAACAATAGTTACTTTAAACTCCAAAATTTATTCAATACATAAAGTGTCCTCAGTAAATTTGCACGAATTTTTATTGTTTTAGTAGGTATCAATAAATGTGTAAATTGATGCAATCGAAATAATATAGTATTACTACTTTATCATGCTAATTAATTTTAACGGTAATTTCTAACAAAATGGAAAGACGACACTTTCTAATTTCAAGCGTTTTGTCATTGGGCATGATTTCGCAGCAAGCGCATGCCTCAACACCCAAGACTTCAATGAGCTTTGATGTACTATTAAATGAAGAAATAGTTGGTTATTCAAATCTAACTCATAAAAAGCTTAAAAACGGCTTGGAAGTCCTAGTTGACGTTGAAATAACGCCAAAATTTTTGGGGCTAAAATTTATGAAATATACTTTAAAAAACCGTGAGGTTTGGAAAAATAAAAAACTAATTTCCATAAATGCTAATTCATCTTGGTTTGGAAAAAGATATTATGTAAATGGCCAAAGGGAAGAAGGGGGTTTTAGAATTGAAGGCTCTGCTTTTTCAGGGGTTATCAAAGACACCTTTGCCACTACAAGTTATTTTACTCCAGAATTTTTAAAAAGAAAGATTTGGGTTAGCACCCAGGATGGAACACCTCTAGAGATAAAAACTCGAAAGTTGAAAAATAAAAAAGTGTCCTTTAATGATAAAAACTACTTGGTAACAGAATGGGAAATATCGGGTGATTTGGAATTAACCCTGCAATATGATAAACAAAAAAATTGGGTTGGAAGCGGTTTCTCTGTTGGAAAATATCAAGCTAGTTTCATTTTAAATAATAGAGAAAGTAATATCCACAAAATATGGAAAAGCAGTTGAATAAGTCAATATTGATCACAGGCTGTTCAACGGGTATTGGCGCAGCCCTGGTCACGGAGTTTTTGAAACAGGGCTTTCTTGTGTTTGGATCGATAAGAGACAAAAAAAAGGAAGCGCCTCTAAAGAAGAAATATGGTGGCAATTTCATCCCTTTAGTTTTTGATGTAACCAACTATTCACAGATATCTAAAGCATATAAAAAAGTTAAATTTGCTTTAAAAGGGGCTAACTTAGGTATTTTGATTAATAATGCAGGAATTGCAAAATTGGGGCCTGTTGAACACATTTCTAGTGAAGAATTTGATCTTCACCTCAAAACAATGGTTTTAGGAACTTTCAACTGTGTTCAAATATTTCTGCCATTGCTTGGCGCGAAAAACAAACGTTCTCCTGGTAAAGTTATAAATATAAGCTCCGGGGGAGGATCGATTGGACAGCCTTTTATGGCGTCTTATTGTTCAAGTAAACATGCTCTTGAAGGGTTTTCCGAGTCTCTTCGTCGAGAACTCTTAATTTATGGTATCAAAGTAATAATTGTCGCACCAAGAGCTTTTAAAACCGAGATTTGGGATAAATCAAACATAGACGGAAGAGCCGTTGATTTTAAAAAGACAGTGTATAATCAAGCCTTCGATAAATTTACAAATTTTATCAAAGGATTATCAAAGCAAGGACAAGATGTACAAGTTTTAGCACAAAAAATCTACAAAATTTCAAGTCTAAAAAATCCTAAAGTCAAATACTCAATGGGACCATCAGGGGCACAGTTTTACCTAATCCGCACCTTACCAAAAAAATTAATAGATAAAATACTGGGGAAATACTTTCTTCTTATTAGATAGATTGATCACTCTTTGTTTCAGGGAACCTAAACATTAGTAACAATGGCAAAACCTTCAGAGTAATTGGAGCGATAGCATATAAACAAGTCAACCAAAATAATATCTTCTCTGAATTACCACCTAAGGGATTAAAATCAACCGCGTAAAGAAACAACAAAACGAATCCGCCTGAAAGAGCTGCAGCGGTCTTGTTTATAACAGATAAAATTGAGAAGAAAGTTCCAGACCGATTGCTCTTCACTATTTTAAGATCTTCATCTAAAAGGTCTGCCTGAATAGACGTTGGAAGAGCAGAATCTGCACTCACACAAATACCGGTCAATAGACATATTACCGAGAATAGAAAAATACTATCAGTATTCATAAAAAATACTAATGAGAAAACAATCATGGAAAAAAATATTGAGGCGCACCATAAATCACTTTTTTTAAAGAGCTTACTTATTTTAATCCAAAGTGGTACGCTTAACACGCCCGATAATAAATATAAAAGCATAAGTAACCCGACTAAATCCTCTCTTTGTAGTTTATGGATTACAAAAAAAGCAAACAAAGCTCCCGGAATTCCATTCGCAGCGGCATTAAAAAACTGACTGAGGAAAAAGTATTTTAATTTTTTGTTAACTAGTATGGTTGTGACTACACTAAATATTTCTGACTTGTTTTGATGTGCTATACATCTTTCTTTTATAACAAAAGCGGAAATTATTATAGTTAGTGGGTGGCTAATAAAAATTACTATCGCTATATTTCTTAGGGCTTGTGTGGATCCCTCGGCCATAGCATATATTAGGGCTGCTAAAATTGTCCCCAAAAGAAAAAAGCCTTCACGAAAAAAAGTTATTCGAGATCTCTCAAAATACTCTCCACTTAATTCCGCTCCTAAACTATAAAAAGGTGGAGTAAAAAGTGATAGGCCTATGGTCAGTATCGCTATATAAAAAGCAAAGTGTTGGAAAGCAAATGTACCCAAATTAGATCCAAAGAGACCCCAGACCCCAAATAGAGTGAAGGGTAACGATATCAACAACCAAAACTTTCTTTTTCCAACGGGAACATTCAAGTTGTCACTTGCCCAACCTACTAAAGGATCTAAAATCCCATCTAACAACCGTACAATTAAAAATATAACTCCGATCCCTAGAAGAGAGATACCAAATTGTCTAGCGTAATGCTCGCTGACAAAAATAAATAGTGGAAATATTATCAGTGCCAAAGACAGTGCGTTTGATGCATAAATGATGTGTTGTAAATAATTTTGGCGCAAAAGAAGCTAATTTTTCTTTAGAGTCACCTGGGTTACATCACCAGCGCCAGAAAAAAAGAATGACGCACATGAGGTTAAGTAAAAGTTCCACATCCGCCTAAATCTATCATCAAATCCCAGCTCAGATATTCGGTCCCACTTACTGTTGAATCTTTGCGACCATATACGAAGAGTCTTAGAATAACTTTGTCCAAATTCCTTACTTCTGATAAATTCCAAGTCCGCACTACGAATTTGGTCAACAAGAGCCGCATAACTTGGGAGCATACCTCCAGGAAAAATATACTTTTGAAGAAAATCAACACTTTTCCTATATTTAGGAAAATACTTATCATCAATGGTTATAACTTGTAGACATCCTAGACCACCACTTTTGAGAGAATTTTTGACAGTTTTAAAATATAGAGGCCAATATTTTTCTCCAACGGCCTCAAACATTTCTATTGAAACAACACCATCGTAAACACCCTTTTCATCTCTATAATCTTGCAGAAGAAATGAGCTTTTATCCGCCATACCCAATTCAAACATTCTTTTTTTTGAATAATCTAATTGTTCTTTAGACAACGTCAGACCCGTGAGTTTGACACCTCTAGTCTTGATAGCATGTTCAGCGAATCCCCCCCAACCACAGCCAATTTCCAAGACGCTGTCACCCTCTTTCAAATTTAAATTTTTGCATATTGATTCATATTTATTTGTTTGCGCGCTAGATAGCACTTCTTTTTTGTTTTTGAAAAGCGCAGACGAGTAAGTCATCGTTTTGTCGAGCCATTCTCTATAAAATTGATTACCTAAATCGTAATGATACGAGATATTTTTCCTTGCTTGGAATTTCCAATTGGATTTCAACCAGTGGTTAAGTCTTTCATACAACCTTACAACGCTGGTTCCGATTAAATCATCATAGATATCATCGCCTGCTAGAAGGAAAAAATCTAATACTGCTTGAAGGTTTGGTGTATCCCACCAACCATCCATATATGATTCTGAAAATCCATTTTGACCCTCGCGCACAAGTCTTGAGAAGAAATGTTCATTCTTGACCACTATATAGGCATTGGCTCCGGGTTTTTTGCTCTCAACAATAAACTTTCTGTTGTCTGGAAGTTGGATTAATAGACTACCCGCTTTAGGGCTTTGTATCATTTTAAATATTGAAGAAAACCATCTTGGTAGATTAGGTTGGCCTTTAACATCTCTTAAAAATTGTTCCTTCATTTTTCCCCCCAAATTAACCTAACTATAAGGTACAATTTTGACTCTCTTAAGATACAAAATTAAAGCATTCCAATGTATTAAAATCAACACTTTTACCAACATAAGTGGATAACAAAAAAAAGCCTTAGCTAACGTCCAGTCATTGAAGTCCTGATATCTTCCCGTTTGACTAGCAATTAGAAGTAACCCGTCTTCATCTTTTTCGTTAATCTTAATAGAAAGTTTTTGGTCAGGAGGTAAAATCGTAAAATGGTAAGTTTGAGCCATATCTATAAATGGAGATACATACATATTTTTCTTAATAGAGTGCCTGACCCTTCCGTCTGGGTCAGGTTCACTATCTGATATATATTCGATTTGCTCTCCATATGTATTTTTTACTTCGTAAATAACAGAATTTAATTGGTTCTTGGAGTAGCAGAAGAAAACGGACAATGGACTAAAACCAAGCCCTAAAACCCGGGGAAAACTTAATAAATAGACTTTATCCGGTTTAGTAAATCCCGCCCCCTTAAGCCTTTTGTTAACCCAATCTCTTAAACGTAAGGAATTTCTATCTCCATGATCCTTTTCATATAGAGAAACCAATCCCCATCTGTTTAATCTGAAAAACCAAGATGTCTTATCAAACTCTGCTAATTTATCAATATCCAAAAAAAGGCTAAAAACGTTGTAACGAAATAAATGCCTTCTTGGCTTTAATCGCATGTGCATAACAGACCCAAAATAAACACACGATTTTACCATAAGTTTTACATCTTTCTCTTGGACCAGTTAGGCTCACAACCTAGCAGCTTCGCAACGTATAGGCCCGATTTTAAGCCATCTTCATGAAAACCAAAACCCATTTTTGCTCCTGCAAAGTACAAACCATTCTCACCCTGTAGTGCATTTAGTTTTTTTTGCGCATTTAATGTGTGAGAGCTATAAACAGGGTGAGAATATAAAGTTTGATAATGTACAAGACTTGGATCAATTTCTTTACTGGGGTTAAGTGAAACAAAATAATTTTTTTTGCTATTTATACTCTGAAGTTTGTTCATCCAGTAGGTGACCTCAATGGGTTTATTGAGAGAGTTTTGAATATTACTTGTAATAAAATTCCAACTAGACCATACCTTTTTTAACTTCGGCATGTGCGTGTGATCGGAGTGGAGCACCACTTTATTCTCACTTACCTTAAATAATTTTAAAGTATCCAGCTCCTCTACACTAACGTCTCCAATTATATCTATAGTTTCTGGACCATCACAAGCTAAAATAATTTTATCAAAAACCATCTCACCAAAACCATTTCCTGCAAGTAAACTACACTTTTTTTTGCTTCTTGTGATTGCTTTTACGGGAGTACCTAGAAATACCCTTTTCCCAAGCCTTCTTATAATTTTATCTACATATTGCTTTGAACCACCGTCAACTGTTCTCCACTCAATTGGGCTAGAGAGAAGGTCCAAAAGACCATGATTTTCAAAGAATTTCAAATAACTTAACGCTGGAAAATCTAAGATACTACCTGTTGGCACAGACCAAATTGCAGCGCCCATTGGAACAACAAACATTTCCGAAAACCAAGTACCAAAATTGTAGTGCTGCAGAAATTGGCGCATATCAAAGTTTAAAAGTTTCCCATCAGCCATAAATCTTTTGGCAACATTTTTAAATCTATAAACATCGTAAAGACCCCTCAAATGATTTAAATTTAATAAGTTTTTACGTTGAGCAAAAAAAGAATTAAAACTTTGACCTGCGTATTCTAATTGCCCATCAGCAAGCGAGAATCCGAAAGACATATTTGAACTTTTTGTTACTACCTCTAATTCGTTAAATAATCTTGTGAGGTTAGGATAGTTTTTTTCATTAAAAACGATAAATCCCGTATCCACATGAATATCTTCTCGCTCAAGCTCAATTTTTACAGTATTTGAATGTCCACCAAAATAGTTTTTTTTTTCGAATAATGACACTTCGTATTTTTCAGATAGCGCCAATGCTGCTCCAAGCCCAGATATCCCCGACCCTACTACCGCTATCTTCATCTTATTTATCCGCAATAATTTTTTTAAATTTGGAGTATGTGTTAAGGGCTCTATCACGACCAAGCTTTAAATCAACTATAGAGGTGGAAGGACGGCTTTTTTCATCAATTTTCCAACTTTTGGGCACCATATTGAAAAACTTATCAACTTCGGGTGTACGTTTGAAACTTAGCCCTAAGTATTTCATTTGATATTTACTTTCTGGATCGAATTTTTTTGCTTGCAATTCAGGATTGAATACTCTGAAAAAGGGGCTGGCGTCTGGACCTGATCCAGCCACCCACTGCCACCCCATTGCATTTGAGGCTGGATCCCAATCAATTAAACAATCTTCAAACCATTTTAAACCGTGTCTCCAGTCAATGAGAAGATGTTTAGTCAGATATGATCCTACTATCATTCTTACCCTGTTATGCATCCTACCGGTGATATACATTTCTCTCATTCCCGCGTCCACAATTGGTTGTCCAGTCAAGCCTCTTTTCCAGTTGTTTAGCTCATCCTCGTTCTCTCTCCAAGGAAAATAATCCCATTCCGGTTTCCAATTTTTTCGAAGAATATGGGGACTGAAGTAAGAAAGATACCAAGCAAAATCACGCCATGCTAATTGCCTTATAAACATCTCTTTCTGATCGAACTCAACATCTTTATATCCAAGGGCTGAATGAAAAATTTCTCTCGCGGAAATTTCACCATAGGCAAGGTTTTCGGAAAGGTTTGAACTTTCTGTTAAATCAACTCTATCTCTTGCTTGTGCATAATTTTTCAACCTCTGATGCAGGAAGCTATTTAGATTTATTCTAGCCTTTTCTTCCCCAACATGTACCGTTTCAATTAAATACTCTTTTCCTTTATCTATTCCCTTATCCAGTTCCCATTCGCTAAGATTATCACTCTTTGGCCATTTCATGGGTGCTATAATTTTAGCAGGTTTTGGTGCTGGCTGTTTTATTTCTTGTTTTGATAGTGCTCTCCAAAAAGGTGTAAATACTTTATAGTATGATCCCGAATTAGTTTGAGTTTTCCAGGGTGAGTGCAAGAGAAGTCCTTCAGTGGACTTTACCTCAACTCCTAGTGCCTTAAAATAGGATTTGATTTCAGTATCTCTTTTAACCGAATTTTCATCATAAAGCCTATTCCAAAAAATATTAAAGTCGCCTATCGATGACTTTAATTCTTTTAACACATAAAGGGGATTACCTTTTCTTAAAATAAGTTTTGAATTGTGTTTCTCTAAATCTAAAGAGAGGCTCTCTATTGACAATCCTAGCCTCCACTTAAATGCTGCTCCAGCATTATGAGTATGCTCATCCAATATAAACAGTGGGATAATGGGCCTACCATCTTGCGTGGCGCTGTAAAGAGCCGGGTTATCACTCAAACGAAGGTCTCTACGAAACCAAACTACATTTACACTCATAATAAATCCGATTATCTAAAGGTATCGATCGAGGCCACTTATCAATTGCTCAACATCGTTGCCCGAGGTGTAGTGAACAAAACTCAATCTTATTACTCCCTCATGGATATCTACATCAAGCGCCTGAAGAAGTCGGACCGCATAAAAGTCACCACTACCTACCGAAACATTTAGTTCGTTTAATTCTTTTGCAAGCTCAATATTTGATTTTTTTGTTACTATGGCAACTGTTGGAACTCTATCTTCAATTTCGTAAGAGCCCAGCAATCTAATATTTTTTTTGGTTTTCAAAAAATCGAGCAAAGGTTTCAGTAATTTCTTTTCTTGATTAGAAATAAGATTATTTACCCCACTAATAGATGAACTTGATGATAATTTGCTATTCAGATGATGGTCACTGAGAGAATCGTAGTAGTCATAGATGCCACCCAACGCGACGACTTGAGCATGATCAGGTCCAGCAGGTGTGAATCTCTTATTTGGAAATTCTTTATTAAAATAATGACATTGGCTCTCTAATTCTGTAGCCAAACTATCTGAAACATACATAACACCAAGATGTGGACCAAATGTTTTATAAGATGAAAACAGATATATATCCGGACTAAAATCATTGATTTGCGGTATACCGTGAGGTGCATAGCTCACTCCATCCACACAGGTAAAGGCCCCTGCTTCTTTAGCTATTGAACAAATATCTTTAACAGGGTTTACTTGGCCTATTATGTTAGAAACATGTGGAAACGCTATCAAACAAACAGTTTTATTGACGAGTTTTTTCAAATCATCTAAATAAAGGCTGCCATTGGACCTTACCTTCCACTCCTTGACCTCAAAGCCTTGGCTTGCTAAATTTCTCCATACGCCAGTATTAGACTCATGATCTTGATTAGAGACTATGATGACCCTTTTTTTATTTTTTGATAACCGAAGCGCATTAGCTAAAACATACGTATTTTGAGAAGTTGAAGGACCCACATGAAGGTTTTTTAAGGGAACTCGTAATAATTGAGCAATCTTTTTACAGCTGTCATCCATTTCTTTACCAGCCTCAATAGACCCATCAAAATACCCATAAGGTTGTACTTTTGTTGTTTGATAAAAGTTTGTAAGTTTATCTACTACAAACTTACATGGGAAACTTCCCCCAGCATTTTCAAAGAATGCTTTTTCACTAAGGGGGTTGTCTGCATCGAAGGCATAAAAATGCCTTCTAACAAAGTTTAAATCAAAATCTTTCATCTCACAAAGGTGGTTTTACTTAGATCCTTGACCCCTAGACCTCGCATTAACTAAACAGGCCATATTTCCACTTGGATGCTTGTTTTCGTGCATTAACTGATGCGCATGACCAATCTGCTCAAAATCATATGTTTCCGACAAGCACGGATCCACCTTTTTTTGGATAACTAATTCATTAACCGCACTTGCTTCATCGTCATTTGCTACATGTGATCCCTGCAGCCTTTTTTGATGCATCCAATGATATCTTAAGTCAAGAGTGACATTGTATCCAGTTGTACCAGCACAAACGACAACCATACCACCAAGAGCGCATACAAACCCGGATGTGGGCAAAGTAGCTTCTCCTGGATGTTCAAAAACAATTTTTGGGTTTGTTCTCTCTCCAAGGATGTCCCATATAGCTTTACCAAAAGATCTAGCTCCCGCCATCCAGTCGTTAAAAGCAGGGTCATCCGTATCGGGTAGTGGCCCCCAATGACTAAAATCATTTCTATTTATTACACCAACAGCTCCTTTTTCCATACAAAACTGTCTCTTCCCTTCATCAGATATTACAGCTATTGGCTTTCCTCCTAACGCAGAGACAATCTGTAATGCCATGGCACCAAGACCTCCAGCCGCTCCCCAAACAAGAACAACATCATCTTTTTCCACAGTATGCGGGGCCCAGCCCATTAGCTGCCTGTAAGCTGTAGACGCACAAAGCATATAACATGCTGACTCCTCCCAAGTGAGGTGGTTGGGCTTTTTCAAGATTTGATGTGATTGCGCTTTAGCAAATTGACAATATGACCCATAGTTGGTTTCATAGCCCCACACCTTAGCTGAAGGCGCGAGCATTGGGTCCTTACCTGATAATACCCAAGGGTCATCAGCTTGCCAAGTGCCGGAGTGAATCACTACTTCGTCACCCACCTTTACATTGGTAACCTCATTTCCAACTTTATACACAATACCTGAGGCATCCGAACCACCAGCATGAAAAGTCTCAGGCTCACCTTTCTTTTGTCGTGTTGCTATAACATCTACAGGATACCCAAGAGCTGCCCAAACATTATTATAATTTATCCCAGTAGCCATAACGTAAACCAATACATCTTTAGACCCGATCTCTGGAACATCTATAACTTCACTTTTCCACGCATCAATCGGCTTACCAAATCTATCCTGTCTAACCATAAATGCATGCATTTTTGATGGAACCTCTCCAAGAGGTGGTTGGTCGCCTAAATCATATAGTTCTTTCGTGCTCACATTACTCTCCATAAATTTGTAGTTTTTTAACTAGTGTGTTCCCCATTTAATTTTGCACAATTCTGCGCTTCTACCTTCAAAATCCCATACACGACCAAACGCTCGAACCCGCCCTCGTTCAGCTGTTGAAATAATAACCTCTGGTCCCATCCAATATGTTGAGTTTTGGAAAGTTACAGGCTTCCCCTTCTCCAAACCTTCAATAGGCTTGATAACCCCCTGAATTTTTTTTCCAACATTTACTATTCGCTTTTCACCCTCCGTTTTGTACTCAACTGGAGATCGCTCACTACCTAGGTATGTTCCAGTCAAGATTGAAAAGAGACCCGTTGTACCACCAACTTTTCCAGAGAATATTTTATCAAGAGCATGAAAGGCCTCATCTCCTGCGCTATCATCAATAAATGCCCCAATAGTCCAATTTCCTCTTGCCATTTTCCCTGGGATTTCCATTAGCATCCCCACGTTAAGGCCTGAGAGATCCACATCACGAAAGTGTCCGTTATCTATTCTTACAGCTAACCACGTTTGACAGTAACCTTCAGTAGGAGGATGATCTCCAAGACTTACTGCGCAAGGACAAAACACAGTACAATTACAATTTAGTGCGAGCTCCCCATTTATAGCCCAATCCACTTTCTCCGAACTCATATCCTATACTCCTAAAGTTTCAAAACCAAACTAACACGGTTCCAGAACCAATCAAGATTAAAGATAGTGGTTTTGAAATATATTTTCCATAATCAGGAATTTTCTCTAACATCATGAAAACAGTCATTATAGCCATAAAAGCTAAATTCATAACTCCCCCAACAAAAGCGAGCGCCATCAAAGCCCAACAACAGCCAAGACAAAAGAATCCTATCGATACCCCCATGTTGAAGGACCCACTATTTCCACTCTTCCAGTTCTGAAGAAAGAAAGTAAAGGGTCTTTGGCATTTGATTAGACAGGCTTCTTTATATGAACTGAGCTGATATAATCCTGCTAATACTAGAAAGCCCGAACTGATTAGAGAGCTCACAAATGCTCCATGATCATTTAGCAAATAAAGCCTGCCAAGAAAAACCTGTGTTAAAGACATTAAAATAGAAAAAATCATCCAGACACTTAAGAAACCTGTAATGAACCACCAAAAACTATTTTCTCTTTTTCCACCACTTTCCAATATCTCTTCATATGTTTTGAGCGTTGGAATTATGGTAGGTGACATCATTGCGATACTCATTAAAAACCACATAAAAAAAACCCCGATGATATTTAGGTCCGAAACCGAATTACTACAAATCTCTAGTACCCTTGTGAGGAAATTTGCATTATTTGGCAAAATACTCTCTAGTGCCATTGCCACAATCACAATCCATGCAATGAATAAGACAGTGTAGAAAACAATCCAATTATTTATGCGAGTGGTTATGTTGGCCATTTGTATGCTATTAACCGAATAAAAATCTTTTTTTGAGGATACACTTTTTTATGCTCAATGTTTTAAATTAAAGCATTTTTTTTTCTATTATTATTAACCTTAAGCAATTTTCACAAAATTAAATGTCTTTTTCATATTGTAACCTTTTGTGCTATTGGTACTTATTAATAATCAAACCGATAATCGTTATTCAATTCTTTTAGATAGACCATAAAAAATCAAAATGAAACTAGCTCAAAGTTCTATTTCGATAAATTCATTATATTGCGCGATCGATAGCAATGTAATACTCAGTGATATAAATTTCAATTTAAATTCGGGGCAGTCGATTACTATTACAGGCCCAAACGGAGTTGGCAAGACGCTTCTTTTGAACACAATTGTTGGATTCAAATCAATTTTCAAAGGCAAAATATCGATAAACAAAATTAATCTTTCCAATGATCCTTCAAATAGGCAGGAACACATAGGATATTACGGGCATAAAGCCTCTATCCATACTGGGCTAACGGTAATGGAAACAATAGATTATTGGAAAGCATATTACAGCTCGGATGCTAATACTAGCGAATTAATAAAATTCTGGGATCTACCAAATAAAACTGTTGAAAGTTGTTCCGAGGGTCAGCGAAAAAGACTAGCTTTGGTGAGACTTTCCTTGATGAATAGAAATATTTGGATACTCGATGAACCAACAACAAACCTAGATATTGTTGGCAAGAAAAAGTTTTTGGAACTACACAACTCTCATCTTAGGGCAGGAGGCTTGTCAATAATTGCTTCTCATGAACCGGCACAAGTTAAGGGACATAAAATAATTAATCTAGAAAGACATCGCGGAAAAAATTAAAATGCTAAATATTCTTCGACTAGAATTTCTATTGGTAATAAGGTCTGGTTCACACGTAGTTTTGGCTTTTTCCTTCTTTTTATTCTTTAGCCTCTTATTCGCGCTTTCGGCATTTGGTGATAACTTTGTGCTTAGTAATATAGGTCTTACTGCAGTTTGGTTAAGTCTTTTAATGTCTATCTTGCTTACTCTGAACAAAGTCATTCATGAAGATTACGAAAGTGGTATTTTGGACTATCTCTTGCTCGCTGATATTCCCCTAGAGGTAACAATGTTTTTAAAAACGATTGTTCATTGGGTTTCAGTTGTTATTCCGCTCATAATTATAATTCCAGTTGTCTTGATTACATTTCAAATAAGCTCTGATCATATTTTAAGAATTTTTATAGTACTACTGTGTGGATCTCCTTCACTCAGCTTTATAGGAACAATGATATCCTGCCTAACGTTATCAAACCGCAGTAATTTTCTTCTTACAACAATTACTATACCGTTTTATTTCCCAACTCTTCTTTTAGGAATTTTCTGCTGCAGTTCCAGCACCACCGATTTATTTGCCTTGGAATATTTGCTACTATACGCAAATACACTATTTACTGTAGTACTCAGTCCCTATATATCTGCCTATGCAATTAAACTGAATTATTCATAAAATGAAAAACAGCGCGTTAAATAAATTTTGGAAGTTCTCTAACCCGGTACTTTTTAAAAAACTAGCAAAGATAATATCACCTCTTGCAGGTTTGATAGCTGTTTTAGCAATTATACCTAGTTTAGTTTGGGGGGTGTTCTTTACTGGCCCTGACTATAAGCAACTGGAGACAGTGAAAATAATTTTTATCCATGTTCCTGCAGCATTCCTAGCAATAAACGTATATCTTATGATGACTGTAGCCTCTATCGTTTGGTTGATTAGGCGCCAATACGTTAGCGCATTAGCAGCTAAATCGTCTGCAATGATTGGTTTAATAATGACTATTGCTACAATAATTACAGGAAGTTTGTGGGGAAGCAGCACTTGGGGAACTTACTGGGTTTGGGACCCTCGACTAACCTCATTTGCAGTTCTGCTATGTTTCTACGTGGGGTACATCATCTTATGGTCGGCTATCAAACCTTTAGAAAGGGCAGCAAATGTTACTTCTTTATTTTGCATATTAGGATCTGTTTTCGCTCTTCTATCCAGGTATATCGTTTTTTTTATAGATCAGGGTCTACATCAAGGCCCAACTTTGTCTCTTGACGAAGAAAAGAATATTGATGACAGCTACTATTTTCCACTTATTTTAGCATTAGTTGGGTTTTCATCTCTTTTTGTTTATCTTTTATTTGTACGAACAACTACTGAGCTAAATAAATTGAAGCTGAAATTGATGGGATAGTCCGGGACCAATGTTAGCAATTTTTGGGAAGTTTTCTTTTGTAATCATTGCATCTTATGTGAGCACAATTGCTCTTATATTAGCCCTGATTATACAAACCTTAATTTCTAAGATAAAAACAGATAAAGAATTAAGAAAAAAAGAAACTAAAAATGAGTCAAATTAGTTTCAAAATAATTTTAGTAATACCCATATTCATTTTACTTTGCCTCTCTTTGTTCGTGATTTTTGCTTACGATATCGAAATGGCAAATGGCAAATTAAGTATTAAATCAAATATATCGAAAAAAATAAAAAGTAATCTGATCGGTCAAAAAAAGCCTAACTTTTATTTAACTCCTCTGAACCACTACGAGACTCCCCAAGAAAAACATCTTGATGTTTCAAACTACAAATTGGTGAACTTCTGGGCTAGCTGGTGTGCTCCCTGCAGAGCAGAACATAAATCCTTAATGTCAATTCAAAAGAATGGATACCGAATAATTGGCGTAAATTATAAAGATAATCCTTTAAACGCGCAAAAATTTCTTACAGAACTAGGCAATCCATATGTAGCAATCGGTTCAGACCAATCTGGTAAAACAGCTATAGACTGGGGAGTTTATGGAATACCCGAAACTTTCCTTCTTGATAAAGAAAACAATATCTTACTGAGGATTGCGGGACCGATAACTAGTACCATATACGAGAATACGCTTAAAACGTATCTTGAGGAGTAAGTCTAGTTTTCCTTATCAATAAGATATTTCTGAAATAACTTATATTGAAAAGCAAAAAACAGTAGGCTTAAAATTGGCATTCCAAAAGTTTTAAAATTCACCCATTGATCTTGGCCAAAATACCTCCATACCAGTTCATTAAGAAAGGCAAGACCAATAAAAAAAATAATTATTCTCTTTGTGAGAAGCATCCACCCTTCTTCTTCTAAGGCTAACGTGGATCCCATTAAACTTTGTAATAAGCTTCTTTTTCTCATTAGACCTATGATCAAAACTACCGCAAAACTAAGATAGATAATTGTAGGTTTCATCTTTATGAATGTGGGATCTTTGAACCAGATTGTTAATGCACCAAAAAAGATTACTAAAACCGCCGTAATAACAGACATTTTGGATATCGTTCCTAAGATCAGGTAATTTAATAACGATGCAATTAACAAGATGGGTACGAATACTTTTGTGGCAAAGATTATCTTTTCAACCGAAAGGTCTTCGCCGGTCAGATTATTTGAGTTGGGAAAATAGTAATAAGCCAGAAAGAATGCTATCAATGGAACAAACTCCAAAATACTTTTTGTAAGTGAATTTTCTTCTTTTTTTTCCATTAATAATTACTCTCTAAAATCACCAATCAAAGCAGTTGCAAATTCTTCAGGATCAAATGGCTGAAGGTCATCTAATGTCTCACCAACCCCTATAGCATGTATTGGCAACTGAAATCTATCGGCAACTGATATTAGTATTCCCCCTTTTGCGCTGCCATCCAACTTAGTCATTATTATTCCCGTTATATTGACCATTTGCTGGAAGATCTCTACTTGAGAAATAATGTTTTGTCCAGTGGTAGCATCGAGAACTAATATTATATTTTCAGGGGCTTCGCTTTTTACTTTTTTTATAACAGTGACAATTTTTACTAACTCCTGCATTAGATCTGTTTTGTTTTGCAATCTTCCTGCTGTATCGATAAACAAGAGGTCCATCTTTTCATTTATAGCTCTTTCAACTGACTTATACGCTAAAGAAGCTGGATCAGATCCTTGCTCGGCCTTGATAATTGGTACATCTACTCTCTCCGCCCAAACAGATAACTGTTCAATAGCTGCAGCTCTAAAAGTATCACCCGCTCCAACCATTACTGATTTTCCAGCCATCTTAAATTGTGATGCAAGTTTACCAATTGTTGTTGTCTTACCAGATCCATTAACGCCTACCACCACCACAATTTGCGGAGCCGTTTTATAGATTGGAATGGGCTTAGCTATTGGCTCTAATATCTTAGTTATCTCATCTATGAGATATTCTTTAAGCTGCATTACCTCTATTTTTTTTCCATATACTTTCGACGAAATTTTTTCTGAAATCTTTAAAGCGGTTTTACTCCCTACATCGGATGAAATCAGGATATCTTCAAGTTTCTCCAAAAACTCATCATTAAATAAAATTTTCCTTGGGTCTGGCTTTCTCTTTAATAAGTCAAGAGCTTTTTTTACGACTGATTTAGTGTTGGTGACTTTTTGACCATCTTTAACGATATCTTTATTTTGATCAGTATCACCGTCTTGTGTGAACTGACTTTTTTCTGATTCACTAATTTTCTTCGAGTTAATTTCATTTTTTTCTGACTTTTCTGATGAAACTTTTTTCTCAATATTCACATCGACTTCAGCTTTAGATACTTCGTTAACAGCCTCATCTAAATTTTTTGTAAATTTTGAACTGGAGTTAAATAGTTTATTTTTAAGTTTTTTGAAAAATCCTGTCACCATTTTTTAATACCAACTTTCTACTTATCTGCTCTTACTCTTACCTTACCATCAGCCCATTCAATTGTAAGAGCACTTTTACTTTTCAATTGAGATTTGGTGCTGACGATTTTTTCATCTTCATCTCGTATGACAGAGTATCCCCTGGACAGGACTTTTTTATAACTTACGCTCTCTAACAATCTGGATATCGCTATAAAATTTTCTGATTTTTTTCTAAAGTTATTCCAAAGATGCTTCAAGGCCAACTCATCTAACAAACCTAATCGTTTTTTTGTATCAGAGACATAGTGGAAAATTTGCTTTAGCCTCGCTGATAGATCCTTATCAAATAATTTTACGTCGTTAGACATCTCAGAAAAAGCATCTTTAATAATACTATCGAGTTTTAGTATGTTCATTGTAAGTGATTTTTTCATATCGTTCAGGTGTTGGTATGGGCTTTTAAGCTTTGCTGAGCATTGATTAAGCAAAGACAATTTTAAAAATTTTATCTTTTCCGCACTATTTCTTAAATTTGTAGAAAAGTAATTTAACTTCCCTAAAATTTCTGTTCGATTTGGTAAGGCAATCTCTGCCGCTGCTGTGGGAGTGGGCGCTCTCACATCCGCAACAAGGTCTAATAGTGTTGTATCGGTTTCATGTCCAATAGCTGAAATAATGGGTATCTTTGCTTCTGATACGGCTCTAATGAGACTTTCGTCATTGAAAGGCCATAAATCTTCAAAAGATCCCCCTCCCCGGGCAATTATTAATAAGTCAGGTCTAAGGCCTTTGGTATTGGCTTTTTCCTTATGGAAGAAGTTAATTCCTTCTATAACATCTTTAGCACAACTATCTCCCTGAACAGTAACTGAGAGTATAATAACCTTTACAGGAAATCTGGCTTCCACTCTATTCAAAATATCTTTAATAACTGCCCCAGATATAGACGTTATTACTCCGATACTAAGAGGGTACGTTGGTAAAGCTAGTTTTCTTTTTTCACTAAATATACCCTCAGCCGCAAGTTTTTCCCTTCGCTTATTTAACATTGCAAGTAGAGCCCCAATCCCCGCTGAATGTATATCCTCCACTATTATTTGATATTTGCTGTGTCCAGAAAAAGATGATATGCGACCTACTAAGACAACTTCATTTCCTTCCTCGATTAGATCTCTTTTGGTTAGTTTGGTACCTCGCCATACAACGCTAGCTAATATTGATTTGTCATCTTTAAGGTCAAAATACATGTGGCCAGAGGCAGGTCTGCTAACCCTGCCGAGTTCCCCCTTTACCCTGACATATTCAAACTCCGTTTCTAATGTATTTCGTATCGATTGGGATAGGGTCGTAACAGTAAATTCCGGTATGTTCTCTTTTGTCATAGCCTTTAGATCACAACAAATTTTTATTTCTTTATATAATCACTCCTATGAGTATCATGATCGAAAAGGATTGGAAAGAGAATGAAAATTTTGATTATTGGAAACGGTGCACGGGAACACGCATTGACTTGGGCTATATCCCAAAATCCAAGATGTAGCAAAATTTATTGTAGCCCAGGGAATGCCGGGACCACCGAATTAGCGACTAATGTTGATATTGATGTGACATCAAATAACGAAATCCTGGAAATGTGTTTGCTGCATTCCATTGATCTTGTAATAGTCGGACCTGAGAAGCAATTTGAGCAAGGTCTTACAAATGCTCTCAAAGAAAAAAATATATTGGTATTTGGGCCAACCATGGAAGCTTCTCAATTAGAAGCCTCAAAATCCTTTACCAAGAATATGTGCAAGCACAAAAAAATACCTACTGGAAATTACGAGGTTTTTTCAAGAGTTGATGATGCTAAGAAATTTTTGGAAGGACAACCTACACCCTACGTAATTAAAGCAGATGGACTTGCTGCAGGTAAGGGAGTTTTAGTTTCAAGCGATATTGAAGAGGCCCACAATTTTATAAGTTCTATTTTTGCAGGAAAAATTGGAACAGTGAAAAGTAAGGTTATAATTGAAGAGTACCTTGAGGGCAAAGAAATGAGCGTCTTTTTTGCTATTGATAAAAAGACAATAAAATTCATCGGAAGCGCACAAGACTATAAAAGAGCTTTTGATCATGACCGTGGGCCTAATACTGGTGGTATGGGTGCCTTCTCGCCGTCTCCTTTACTAACAAAAAAAATTTTAGAAAATATCTTGAATAAAATCATTAAGCCAACAGTAGAGTACATGAAAGAAACTGGTAATGAGTTTTCCGGGATACTCTATGCAGGACTAGTTTTGAATAAGGGAGAGCCAAAACTCATTGAATATAATGTGCGTTTTGGTGATCCCGAATGTCAAGCTCTTTGTGTTCGATTAGGTGCTCAGATATTCGATATATATTTTAATGGAGCAAAAAATGAATTATCTAGTTTATCTATTAATGAGGCATGTGACAGTGCTATCACAGTTATTGTTGCAGAAAAAGGATATCCAAGAAATCCAAGAAGTGATTGTCAACTCAACGACATAGTTGATATAAAATATAATAAAGCATTAAATATATTCCACGCTGGCACTTATTTAAAAAATAACTTTTTATGCAATACTGGAGGACGAATTTTTAGTTTTACAGTAAGAAGCAAAAATCTTAAAGACGCTAGAACAATAGTGTATAAAGCACTAACTAAGATAGAAAATGAAAACATTTTTTACAGAACAGATATTGGCACCTATTAAATTAAATTTGTTTTTCGGGCATCCTCACAATTAAGCCTTCTAAATCATGAGTAACTGTAATTTGGCATGTTAGCCTAGAGGTTTTATCATCGGGGGAAAAGGCAAATTCTAGCATGTCACTTTCCATATCTTCTTTTTGGGGAAGTTTATCAACCCAATCGTTATCAACATAAACGTGGCAAGTGGAACAAGCACACGCTCCTCCACAATCAGCTTCAATGCCTGGAATATCGTTGTCTCGAGCACCCTCCATCACTGTTAGCCCATCTTCTACATCGACAACGTGTTCGGTCCCATTGAACTCTATATAAGTAATTTTAACCATTGGGAAGGAACTTAATATTATTTTTTTAATTATACAATCTTAAATTTAATCTATTAATAACAAAAAATATGTTCTATTTTTGTTCTCATGAAAAATGCTCCAAAAAAAGATGCAATCTTGACTTGTGCTGAATTATGTACTTTAGAGAATAACTCTTTTGCATCAGTTGCAGGGTTTGTAATTGTTAAACAGATGCCCTCAACAGCTAAAGGGACAGTGTTTTTAACATTAGAGGATGAAACAGGGACCTCAAATATAATTTGTTGGAATAGTGTTTACAAAAAGTTTAGGGATGAAGTTGTATTCTCTTCGTTTTTATTAGTACGTGGACAGCTACAAAGGGAAAAAGAAGTCTCTCACCTAATTGCTGATGATATAAGAGACATCTCAAGACTTCTCGAAATTATTCCAAATATAAAATAAACCCACACTATTGAGTTGGTAGACCAATAAATCTTCTCATACCGTTTCTTAGTATCAACATTAGTATGGATGTTTTGTTTGCCTTTTTTGCCTCTTCGTTAAGTTTGTAAAGTTCATCTGTGGAAGAAATCTTTATCCTATTTATTTGGATAATTACGTCTCCCTTTTTCAACCCTTTCTCCTCCCCAACAGACCCTGCCTTTACATCTACTATAACAACACCCTTTATATTTTGATCAATACCAAACTGTTCGGCTACATCTCTTTCTAAATTAGACAAAGTCATCCCTGCAAACTCGACTTTTTTTGTCCTTTGTCTCGATGGTTGGCTTAACGCAATGTTATCTTCTAATCGACCTAGCTTGACGGACAAGGACACTTTCTTTCCATCCCTCAGTACCTTCACAGACACCTGCTTACCTACAGGACTGTCCCCAACTATCCTAACTAGTTCTCGAGTATCTTTTATTATTCTACCATCAAATTCAATAATAACATCTCCGGATTTTATACCCCCAGTTTTAGCAGGTCCATCAGGGACATCAGTAACTAAGGCACCATCCGTTTTTTCAATACCAAGAGCTTCCGCAACATCTTCAGTAACATCTTGTATCCTTACCCCTAACCAACCTCTTCTTGTCTCACCAAAAGTCGTGAGCTGGTCTATTACTTTCTCAACTACAGCCGATGACATCGAGAAACCTATACCTATAGACCCACCATTTGGAGAAAGAATTGCTGTGTTAACACCAATGACTTCACCATCCATGTTAAAAAGTGGTCCTCCTGAGTTTCCTCTATTTATTGCAGCATCGGTCTGTATGAAATCGTCATAAGATCCACTTAAAGCCCTGCCCCTCGCAGAAATTATACCAGCAGAAACAGAGAACCCTTGACCTAAGGGATTACCTATAGCTAAAACCCAGTCACCTACTTTAGCCTTGTTGCTATCTCCAAACCTAACAAACTTAAGCTTATCTTTCGCCTTAACTTTTAAAAGTGCTATGTCTGTTTTAGGGTCAGTCCCAACTACAGTTGCCTCCATCAGTCTCCCGTCAAAAAATTCAATCTCTATCTGATCCGCGTTTTCAATAACGTGATTATTTGTTACGACATACCCATCAGCCGAAACGATGAAACCAGAGCCCAGAGCCGTGCCTCTTCGCTGCCTTCTGGGTGAGCCGTTTTGTTCTCTATCCATAAAATCTCTGAATAAATCCTCAAATGGCGAGCCAGGTGGTAGTTGTGGGTTGAGCTCCTGCCTGTTAGGCACGGTGGAGCTGGTGGTAATGTTAACTACTGAAGGACTTAATTTCTCTACGAGATCACTAAAACTACCCGGCATACCCTTTCCGTGGGATATACCACTGACAAAGATAAAAAATAAGAAAGTGCAAACTGGTAAAAAAGCATAAGAATAAAATTTCTCTGCAGCATTTTTTCTCAAGACGTTCATGTAAATTCCATCCTAAATATCTGTTATACCTAAAATTATTATCCCAATAGCCATCATTACTAAACCAATTCGAGAAAGCTGTTTATTAGGAATGATCGAAATTTGACTCAAAGTTTTTTTTAGCCTTTCTGGTATAATCGCTAAAAAAAACCCTTCAAATGCTATTACGGATCCCAAAGCGAATAGCACCTTTTCTATCACTCTTTTTCACTTTCCTTTATATAATCAAAGAATTCAGAGTTAGGACTTATGACCATTGTGGTGTTAGATCCTGTCATTGATTGTTCGTATGCTATCAACGATCTGGTGAAAGCATAAAACTCTGGGTCTCTACCAAATGCATCTGCAAAAATTTTGGTCGTTAGCGCATCAGCAGTACCCCTTATTATTTCAGCTTCTTTCTTTGCTTCAGATACCGTCTCAACAGCTTTTCTATCAGCTTCCGCTCTGACTATTTGAGCAGCCTCTTGACCTCTCGCTCTCTCGTCTGCTGCCATTCTTTCTCTCTCTGCTTGCATTCTTCTAAAAGTGGCGGCTAAATTCTGTGTGGGTAGATCAGCTCTTTTAATCCTAACGTCAACTATTTCTACACCTAAACCTTTCGATTCTATCTTTGCACTTTCTGTTATTCTTGTCATTAGCTCAATTCTGTCTGTTGATAGAACTGCATTGGAGGTCACAGATCCAAGCACTTCTCTTAGTGCAGCATTTAGAATCCGTTCAAGACGACTTTCAGCCGTAACAATTCCCCCAGTTCCCACTGCTTGCCTAAACTGGACAACGTTTATGATTCTGTATCTCGCGAAAGCATCTACCACCAATCTTCTGTCATCGAGCGGTGTTACTTCGAGCGGCATGGTGTCGAGGGACAGTATCCTATCATCGTACCTCACAACTTGTTGTATAAATGGTAGTTTAAATGCTAATCCAGGTTCCTCTTTCACATCAGCAACTTGTCCAAATTGCAATACAAGCGCTTTTTGCCTTTCGTCAACTACAAAGAGTGAGGAGTATGCAACAAACGCTATGACCGCTACTACTATTGATATAATCCGTAAAACCATTAATTATTACCTCCTGCTCTGAGTTGATTGAGTGGAAGATACGGGACCACCCCTTGTTCCCCTCCGACATTTTGATCCAGAATAACCTTATCAACATCACGCATGATTGACTCCATTCTCTCCAAATATAACCTTTTTCTGGTTACATCTTTAGCCTTGACATACTCTTCATAAACGGAAACAAATCTAGCGGCTTCACCTTCACTTTCATTAACTACCCTAGCCTTATATCCTTCCGCCTCCTGAATTAATTGAGCTGCCTCCCCACGAGCTTTCGCTAATGCCTGATTAGCGTAAGCATCTGCTTGCTTCTCCAGTGTATCCTTCTCTTGCTCTGCAGCTTGTACGTCTCTGAAAGCGTCAATAACTTCGCCAGGTGGATCTGCTTTATCAAAGTTCAAACGTACAATGTTTACTCCACTATCGTAACTGTCCAAAGTGGTTTGGATCAAAGTTCTAACCTCTGCACTGATTACAGCCCTGTCTCTGTTTAAAATGGGAGCAAGTTCCGATTTTGCAATCACTTCTCGCATAGCCGATTCAGAAACAGCTTGAATAGTTTCGCGTGGTTGAGCCAAGTTGAATAGAAATTTCGCTGGGTCAGCAATATTCCATACTACTGAAAAATCAATATCTACTATGTTTTCATCTCCGGTCAGCATCAACCCTTCATCTTGGTTAGATGACCTGTTGCCAACCCCGATATCCTCGGTATTTTCTCTCGTAACAGTAAGTACCTCATGTGTTATAAATGGCCATGGGGCAAAGTTAAGTCCCGATTCACCCGTTCTGTAGTATTCACCCAGTAAAAGTTCAATGGATTTTTCCTCTGGCTTCACAGTGTAGAAAGAAGCATATGCCCAAAACAAAACAAGCGCCAGGCCGATTAACCCGTAGGAGCCTTTTCCAATTCCAGGGGATTTTTGGCCTCTACCGCCCCTACCGCCTGATCCACCACCCCCGAGTAGAACTTTAAGCCTTTCTTGACCTTTCCTTACCATATCGTCTATTTCAGGGATAGATGTAGGTTTGTCATCTCCAGGACCCTTACCACCACTGCCGTTACCATTACCCCAAGGGCTTTTATTTCCAGAATTATTTCCTCCACCCCAAGGGTTGTTATTATCATCGTTCGGCATTGCTATTCCTTTATTACGTAAAAATCTCTTGTTTGGTATAAATGCTCATTAATTTGAGAATTTCAAGTGTATGTAATTAATTTAAGGTAACTAGTTCTTCTGCAGCAGTCGGATGCACCGCACAAGTTGCGTCAAAATCTTTTTTTGTTGCTCCCATTTTAACGGCTACAGCAGCAACTTGTATAAGTTCCGCGGCACTCTCTCCGACAATGTGGATCCCAAGAATTTTATCGGTCTTCTTTTCAACTAGCATTTTCATAAGCGTTTTTTGTGGATTTCCTGATAATTGATTTTTCATCGGTTTGAACTCGGTCTTAAAAACTTCAAAAGCTTTACCTGCATTTACTACCTCTGCCTCCGACATTCCAACTGTTCCAACCTCAGGCTTTGTAAAAACGGCTTTTGGAACCAAGTGATGGTCGGGTGTTGTAGGTTTGTTTTTAAAAACCGTATCTACAAAAGCAATACCGTCTCGTATGGCTACTGGCGTTAAATTTAATCTGTCAGTAACATCGCCTATAGCATAGACATTTGATACATTAGTCTTTTGATACTCATCAACCAACACCACACCTTTTTTCAGATTAACCCCTAACTTTTCGAGACCAAGATTTTCAATATTTGGCTTTCTACCCACAGCACATACAACCTCGGTAACAACCAATTGGCTTTTGTCACTCAAATCCACTGAAAGTCCTCTTGAACATTTGGTCACGCCATTGATCACAGTATTAACTAGCACCTTAATACCTTTTTCCCTTAATCCTTGTCTCACTAAACGTTGAATGTCGTAATCAAATCCTCTTAATAAATTTTCGCCTCTGTAAACTAGTGTAACATCGACACCCAATCCATTGAAAATTGTAGCAAATTCACAGGCTATATAACCAGCACCATAAATTACGATTTTTTCTGGCAAGCTTGACATCATGAAAATATCATCAGATGACTTTGTAAACTGAACACCTGGAAACTTTGGTTTCTTAGGCTTACCACCAGTGGCTAAAAGAATGTGTTTTGCCTTTATAACTTTCTGATTATCTAGCTCAACCTCATTCAATCCTCTTAATTTTGCAGAGTTTTCATAAATTTCAACACCCGAGTTTTTCAAATTCTTTTTATATGCTGCCTCTAGCCTGTCTACCTCGTTGTTTCTAGCTATCACCATTCGCTGCCAATCAAAATGTGCATCTTTAATGGTCCATCCAAAACCTTTACTATCACTAAAATATTGGCTGAATTCTGCAGCGTGGACCATAAGCTTTTTCGGAACACATCCTCTTATTACGCAAGTACCACCTACGCGAGAGGACTCAGCAATACCAACACTAAAGCCTTCAGTTGCAGCTAGTCTTGCCGAACGAACCCCACCTGATCCTGCACCGATTACAAATAAATCATACATTTAAGCCTCCTAAATTACTCTACAGCTTCCATCATCACTACCGATAATAATTTTAGAGGCCATATTTATAAATAAACCAACTTCAACAACTCCAACAATTTGAAGCAACCCTAGAGATAACGTCTTTGGGTCTAGAATTTCATTGAGATGCAAATCAAGAATGTAATTGTGCTGGTCAGTTACATATTTATTTGACGCAGCTCTTCTAAAAGTAACTTTGGGCATTTGATACCCTAGAGAAATTAAAAATCTCTCTACAGCGACTTTAATTCTTTCAGAACCAAATTGAACCACTTCAACTGGGAGGGGAAACTTTCCTAAGTTGGAAACAAGTTTTGAGGAGTCAACTATTATGATTAATTGCTTAGAACAACTCGCTACAATTTTTTCCATCAAAAGCGCACCACCACCCCCTTTAATTAAATTATTTTCAGGATCAACTTCATCCGCTCCATCAATAACGACGTTAAGTTCATCCACTTGATCCACATCTATAATGTTAATTCCAAGACTAGAAGCGAGATCAGTTGTTTCTGTTGAAGTAGATACTGCAGTTATTGATTGTCCATTTAGAATAAAAGTTTCATGGATTTTACTAATAAGGTGATTTACCGTTGATCCAGTACCAAGTCCAATAATTTTCTTTGGATCTATAAATTCCATAGATTTTGTGGCTGCAATTTTCTTTCCAGAATTTATTTTTCTCTCCACCTTCGTTGATTAATCTTACATCGAATTATACAAAATATCCAGATGCCTGCTAGAAAAGATACCAAGCATGCCTAACCCATCGTAGGATATTCTTATATTTTCTCTTGTAGAAACATTTGAAGTTCCGATTTTACCCATGGGAGAAAATTGAAGTTTTTCAACAGGATACTTCAGACCAACTGCTTCAACTGTTTTTATTTCATTCAGAGGAAATAAAGAAACGCGTGAATTTAAGGGCAGTTTAACAGAAAGATCATTCGGCAGGTGAAACATAACATCTCTTTTGCCGACCACAAAAATCAAGCGTCTATTCTTCACAAGCGATGAACAAACGGCTAAAAAGTGATCTAGCCTTTGTTCCATAAAGCCTAACGCAATAATTTTTTTTGACTTAATAAGTGATGTGCACTTATCAAAATCCGTTGAGTCTTGATCTTCAATCTTAATTAATTCACTTCCCTTTCCAACCCACTTTTCCGGAGACCTTATAGAATCTAAATCCCCTATTATATATTTGGGAACTGTATGCGTTGGAAGAAAATTTGCTCCTCCATCAGCTGCTACCAGATCATCGGTAAGAGGTAGGCTTTTTGAAAGAAGAGTTTTGGAAAAGCCTGCGCCACCTACGAGCGTTACAGCGTCTCCTAATTCAAGTCTTTTTTCAAATTTTTTGGGCATTGCAAACGTATCGCGCTTTTACATTTCTTAAGTTATTTTTTTTTGTTTGGTTGTCCTATTCCTTTAAAGAGAGATTTGAAAGGCCAAGCCCAAAACACACCTACTATAATATATATCAAAAGTTCTATAAATAAGTTTGGTCTCTCAAAAAAATTAAGCAAGTTCAAAACCAACACTATGTAAAAAGGTAACCAAAGCAATAAAACTAAAAGAGCGAACAATCTTTTTAATCTATATGAAGACATCTCTATACTGAATTATAGTTAAAATGGGTCATTTATCAAAATAGTTTGGTTTCTTTCTGGCCCAGTTGAGATTATCGAAACCTTAGTCTCAGAAAGTTCCTCTATCCTTTGAATATACGCCCTTGCCTTTTTAGGCATCTGATCAATTTTTTCCAACCCAACCGTACTGGTGTTCCAACCATCGATTTCCTCGTATATTGGAGACAATTTATTAGATAAAGAAGTGGAAACAGGAAAATCCGTATATTCTTCCTTTTCAATTCTATATCCTACACAAATCTTAATTTTTTCAAGCTTATCTAAAACGTCAATTTTTGTGAGAGCAAGACTAGTGACACCATTAAGCAAACAGCTTCTTCTAACCAGCGGTGCATCAAACCAACCACATCTTCTGTCTCTACCTGTCACTGTCCCCTTTTCATTTCCCTCTTCTGATAGATAACGTCCAATACCGTCAGTAAGCTCGGTAGGCATTGGACCCTCTCCTACCCGAGTGGTGTATGCTTTTGTTATTCCTAATACAGATTTGATTTTATTATGAGCAACACCGCTTCCAATTGCTGCTGCTGCCGCAATTGTTGAAGAGGAGGTAACAAATGGATAAGTACCAAAATCTACATCTAGCATAGAACCTTGCGCGCCTTCAAATAAAATATTTTTATTTTTTTTAATCTGTTCGTTAAGAATTTTCCAAACGGGCTTTATGAACGTATTAATTTTTTTACCCACTTTCACCAATTCATCAAAAAGTTGTTCTTCATCTATATCAGTGGCGCCTAGTCCTGCCCTCAAAATATCATGATGATCTTTAATAATATTTAATTTTCTCTTCACTTGGTTTGGGTCTTTCAGATCACCGGTCCTTAATGCCCTTCTTCCAACTTTGTCTTCATAAGCTGGCCCGATTCCCCTTCCGGTTGTACCTATTTTTTCTTTTCCCGCTTTCTGTTCGCGCAAAAGATCAAGATCTTTGTGAAAGGGTAGTATAAGAGGCGTATTCTCAGAAATCAAAAACCTATCACTATAAATCTTTATTCCCCTCGAGTTTAATTGTTCAATCTCTTCAATTAATTTCCATGGATCTAATACCACTCCGTTCCCAATTACCGCAATCTTATCTTCTCTTATGACTCCGGATGGTAAAAGTGAAAGCTTGAATACTTGATCACCAACAACTAATGTATGACCAGCGTTGTGACCTCCTTGAAATCTAACTATGGTATCTGCCTTTGAGGAAAGCAAATCTACGATTTTTCCCTTTCCTTCGTCGCCCCACTGTGTGCCTATTACAATTAAATTACTCATTTCTTGATCTAATCATATTTCAAAACTCAAGGTTTTTGCCTCTTTTACACCTTTTAGCCTCTTTATTTCCTTTAAATCTTTTGGGTCAATTTTTTCATCAATCCCTAATAAAGCTAGCGCTAAGCCAGCCTTTTCCTTTCTTCCTAAAGAAAAAGTTGCAATGTTTACATTAATCTTGCCCAACGTCGTCCCTAGTAGGCCAATAAAACCTGGTGTATCTATATTTGATGTATAAAGCATAAATTTCTGTGGCATTGTATCCATATCAATTCCATTTATTTGAATAAATCTAGGCTGCCCGTCAGAATAAACCGTCCCAGCTGCAGATCTAATGGCCCTCTCGGTCTTCACCAAAATTCTAATATACGATCCAAAGGCTCCCTGCGAGTCTTTTTTTATCTCGCTAATTACGATGCCCCTTTCACGAGCAAAAATTAAAGATGACACAAGATTGACAGACCCAATACCAACAATTGGGTTAAGGATTGAAGCTACGATTGAACAAGTCAATGGACGCGTATTCAGTTCGCCAACTGAGCCAACATATTCAATGTTTATCTCCTGTAGACCTGATTCAATAACCTGCCCAATAAAGCCACCTAATACATCAGATACTTTGACCCAAGGTTTAAGCAATGGTGCTTCTGCAGCAGATATTGAAGGTGAGTTAATAGAATTTGTTATTGTACCTTCTTTTAAATAATCTGCTATCTGTTCAGCAACTTGCACCGCAACTTTTACTTGAGCTTCTGAAGTAGAGGCTCCAAGATGTGGTGTGCAAACAACATTTTCCAGACCAAACAAAGCATTATCCATTGCGGGCTCTGAGCCATATACATCAAAAGCAGCTCCAGCAATTGATTTTTCTTTCAGCGCTTTTGCAAGGGCGTTTTCATCTACAAGACCCCCTCTTGCACAATTAACTAGTATCGCGGTACTTTTCATTTTTTTGATCAAAGAACCATTTATGATATTGGTGGTCTTATCTGTTTTTGGAACATGTAATGAAATTATATCACTTTCAGCTACAAGCTTTTCGAGCGTCTTTACTCTTTCTATACCGAGACCCCGTACTTTTTCTTCGGTTAAAAAAGGATCGTAAGCTTTAACTTTAAGCTTGAGCCCCAAAGCACGATCCGCAACAATCGAACCTATATTCCCAACACCAATTAAACCCAAGGTTTTCCCTGTTAATTCTTGTCCCATAAACTTCGATTTTTCCCACTTTCCTTGTTGCGTCGAATGGTCCGCTGCGGGAATTTGCCGACAAGAGGCGAAAATCATAGCCAGCGTGTGTTCTGCCGTAGTTATTGCATTTCCATGAGGCGTATTCATTACCACAATTCCTTTAGAGGATGCCGCTTTAAGATCAATATTATCCACGCCTATACCCGCTCTACCAATGACCTGCAAATTTTTTCCTCGATCAATAACGTCTCTTGAGACTTTGCTAGCAGATCTAATTATTAGTCCTGAGTAAGGTTCAATGACCTCCTTAAGGCTATCACTTGTTCCGCAGTCTGGCTTGTAATCGAAATCGATATTACTTTTTTGGAGAGTTTCTAATGCTCTCTGTGATATCTTATCGGATACTAATACTCTATGCTTTTTTGCCATTGTTGGTTACCCTTAGTAGCTTGATATTATTTCGTGGAAACAATATTCCAACCAAGGTAGTAATTTTTGAATATCATCCAGATTGATTGTTGCTCCACACCAAATTCTTAAACCTGGTGGAGCATTTCTGTGACCCTTTATATCAAATGCAGCGTTTTCCGCTTCTAGCAGCGCTACAAATTCTTTCACAAAGCGAGTTTTTTCTTCTGGAATTAGTGAAATAAGCCTCTCGTCTGAAAACTTTAAGCATATTGACGTATTTGAACGGTTTCTCGGATCACTTACTAAATTTTCTATCCAAGGCGTTTTATCTACCCACCCCTGCAAGCACTCAAAGTTTTCATTACTTCTTCGGATTGTTTCAGTCAATCCACCAATCTCCTTAATCCACATCAAGCTATCTAAGGCATCTGCTACACAAAACATGGATGGTGTATTTAACGTTTCTCCTTCATAAACTCCTTCTATCAACTTTCCATTTTTAACGAGCCTAAATATTTTAGGCATTGGTCTTTCAGGATGAAATGTTGAAAGGCGTTTTATAGCATTAGGACTCAAGACTACTACGCCATGACCTCCTTCACCACCGAGCACCTTTTGCCAAGAAAAAGAAACCGCATCAAGCTTTTCCCAATCTAATTTCTGAGAAAAAACTGCAGAAGTGGCATCACAGAGCACTAACCTTTTATCACTTTTTTCAATCCAGTTTGAGTTGGGGACACGCACGCCAGAGGTTGTTCCATTCCATGTAAAACAAATATCCGAGCTGCTAGAAACCTTATCAAGATCCGGTAGGTATCCGTACTCTGCTTTTTCTACTTTACATCGCTCTAATTTTAATTGCTCGACAGCATCCTCTGCCCAATCGTTACCAAATGAATCCCACACTAGCATAGTCGTCTCGTTTTTTCCTAAAAGTGACCACATTAAAAGCTCAAATGCTCCTGTGTCAGAGCCCGGCACTATAGCCACTTTATAGCTCTCAGGAAGCTCTAGTATTTCACCAGTTAAATTGATTAAATTTTTGATTTGATGGAGCGGTTTTTTTGCTCTATGTGATCTTCCAAGATAGGCAATCTTCTCTATTGCGTCTGCACTCCATCCCGGTCTTTTAGGACATGGACCAGAAGAAAAAAGGGGTCTTGAAGGCTTTTGCGATGGCTTAATATTCATAACAAACTGCTTTACATTGATATCTTAAAAATAGGTCTTTTTCAATATAGACAAGCAAGTGGCGATAGTCTCTTCTAAATTATTTTTCTCTCTATGCTCAACCATTAATCTAATTATATTCTCGGTGCCTGATCGTCTGATGAGAATACGGCCCTTACCAGTTATTGAGCGCCTGACATCTTCCAACCTATTTTGTATTTGCTCATTGTTTTCAAAATCGTTACATTCATGAGCGTCTATATTTACCACTGTTTGTGGGAATGGCTCGAACAAATTAAAAAGCTTACTTGCTTTTTTATTATTTTCTACCAAAACACTCAATACTTGCAATGACGTAATTAATCCATCACCTGCATTTGAATAATCCGCCAGAATCATATGACCTGACTGTTCTCCACCTAAGTTTAAACTTTGCCTATTCATACATTTTGAGACGTTTTTGTCACCTACCTGCGTCCGAATCAAGTTTACTCCTATTTTTTCAAGGTATTGCTCCAAGGCTAGGTTAGACATAACTGTTGCTACGACAGTATTTTTATTCAATAAATTCTTTTTCATCCAGGCTCTAGCTAGGAGCCCAATGACCTGATCTCCATTAGCTAATTTTCCCTGTTCATCTATAAATAAAACTCGGTCAGCATCCCCATCTAGACAAATTCCTATATCTGCGCAGTTCTCCAATACAGCTTTTTGGGCTTTTTCTGGCTTTGTAGAGCCACACTCCTCGTTAATATTGAACCCATCTGGAGTCACCCCTATAGATACAACTTCTGCACCGAGTTCTCTCAAAATTTGTGGTAAAATTTTGTATGCGGCGCCATTCGCGCAATCTGCTACTATCTTCATTCCACTTAAGCTAAAACTGGTTGGGATAGTAATCTTTGCAAATTCTGTATAACGGCCAAGAACATCATTTATTCTTCTTGCTCTACCCAGACCATTTGGAGCTACTAATTGTGGTTTGTTCTTAATTTCTTTACTTATCGCCTCTTCGGTTATTGTATCAATCTTCAAACCATCTTTATCAAAAAATTTTATTCCATTGTCATCAAAGGGATTGTGCGATGCTGAGATCATAATACCTAGATCTGCTCTTAAGGATTTTGTTAAAAAACTTACTGCTGGAGTGGGTAAAGGTCCTAGTAAGTTGACCTCCCAGCCCATAGAAATAAAGCCAGCTGTTAGTGCGTTCTCAACCATATAGCCAGACCTTCTGGTATCTTTACCTAAGAGAACTTTGGGAGATTCTATATTCTTTCCCATAACATGACCGCATGACAAAGCAATCTTCAATATCGTTTCGGCATCAATTGGATAGGTATTTGTTTTTCCTCTTATTCCATCAGTTCCAAATATATTTTCTACCATTTCAGTGAACCTTTTTTATTTTAAAGTATTCCAAACTTTAATTGCATTAGCTGCCTCTTTTACGTCATGTACTCTAACTATATTGACACCCCTGTTCAACGTTGTCAGCATTGCAGCTACAGAGCCTATTAGTCGTTCTGAAGGCTCCCTTTCGCTAATAATTTCACCTATGAAACTCTTGCGCGAAATACCTATCATAACTGGCCGTCCTAGTCCAAGAAACAGACTTATTTTGTTAATTATTTCCAAATTATGATGAAGATTTTTTCCAAATCCAATACCTGGATCTATTACTATTTTTTCTCTTGGTATACCTTTAGATTGAGCTTCTGCAATCTTCTCTCGAAAATAATCATAAAGATCAAGCAGTACTTCGTCGTAATAGGGTTTGTTTTGCATATTTTCTGGCAGTCCTTGAGAGTGCATCAAACATATCCCCGCTCTATGTTTTGCTACAACTTCAAACATCTTTTTGTCAAATGATCCTGCTGAAATATCATTCACCATAGAAGCTCCTGCTTCCAATGCTTTTTCCGCAACAATAGATTTTCTTGTATCAACGGAAATGATAGCCGAAGGGACAGATTTTTTTATTTTTTTTATTACTCCCATTATTCTTCGTATTTCTATAGTGGACGCAACTTCTTTAGCTCCTGGTCTAGTTGACTCACCTCCTACATCTAAAACGGCACATCCAATTTTAAGCAGATGCATGCCTTTTTCAACAAACTGATTTTCTGTAAAAGACTTCTCTCCATCATAAAAACTATCAGGAGTTACATTCAAAATCCCCATAATAGCTGGCGTCTCAAAGCTTAAGCCGAGCGTGGAAATTGGTTTTGATGTGAACCTATTTAGAAACTCTTCCTTCACCTCAGAGGTAGAAATTACTCTCGGTTTTTTGTTACGCTGGATAACTCTAAATGAATTAAAGACTTTGGAACCACCGTAAATTGTGTGAAATTTTTCAAATCCTCTACGACCATAGTTTATCTCAGGAAAAAAATATTCCATATTCAAACCAGATTTTTTTCATAGTAATCAATTAATTCAATATAACTATCGAAACAAAATTCAATTCCGTCTCTTTCGGCAGTTTCGGGCGAGTACCCCTTTTTATGAAAAAAAAAATTTGCACCAACAGCTTTTGCTAACAGTAAGTCAACTTCAGTATCACCTACATAAAAATACGTTCCATCACCCAATCCCTTTACTGAATGGTAAAAAACTTTTGGATCAGGCTTAAGCACTCCCGTGCTATCCCCAAAAGCAAATCCATCAAAGAATTTATAAACGTTAAGTTGCGACAAAACTTTTTTTGCACTGTTTTCAAACTTCTGGGTGCAAACAGTCAATTTTACTCCATAACTCTTTAAGACATCTATCAGTTCTATTACTCCTTCATAAAGATAACATTCCTTAACCGGGTCTTCGTAGTATCGATCTTGAAAAAACTTAAAATAAAAGTCTAATCCACGATCCGGGATACCGCCAGTATAATTTAAGAGCTTCTCTACCTGCTTTTTTGTCCCTCCGCCAATAAAGCCTTTATACTGTTCTAGCTCTATTGGGTTTCTTCCAATACTTCTCAAAACTTGGTTTCCGGCATTTAGTAATGCAGGTGCGGTATCAGCTAAAGTACCATCTAGATCAAAAACAAAGATTTTGTCTTTTCCTACCATTAATGAACCCTAATTTTAGCAATATTCAACGGTCACTCCATTGTTTTGCATAGCCTCTGTTAGTACATCAGGCAATTTGTCCTGCTGAAATAAATAAATCTTTTTCATTAAAAGTCTCTTTGTAAGATGACAAGCCATGCTTAGTGCAAATTCTTTATTAAGAAATATATCCTTTTTAGAAAACTTATAGAGATCAGATGGACACCAAATACAGTTCATGCCTTCTTTCAACAAAAACGCTACCTCGGTATTACTTCTTGCTAGTTTCCAATTGTTAATTTTTTTGTGTAGCACGTAGGCATTTTGTGCAATTGACATTGTGAGTACTTCAATGTCAGTTTTGGGGTTCATTTCTGAAAATTCCGTAAAAATCTCTGACGGGCAGACAACCCAAGTCATTTTTGAAGTAGAAACAAATTCCTTTAAATCAGAAATATTTTCAGGTAGCAGCATCCTATTTGAAATAAATAATAGACCAGTATTTGGAATTTTGGTCTTAATGATTAAATTACCTTTTTGAAGGGGTTTCATAGATGTTTTAGTCCCATTTGATTGAACCTTGGTTCTACTTATCTGAACCCCAAGCTTACCCAAACCCCTATCTAGCTTTTCCAGTCGCACAGTAACGGCAACGACACTATCGAGACATAGGCACGAAAGAGCGATTTTCTCTGCTAATGTTTCGAGAAGCGCTACTCTTTTCTGACCGATCTCATCTTCAATAACCTCAATTATATTGTCATATGATAATACTAAATCCACGTTATCATGAATTGGATAATTATCCGTATTCACTTCCAAAATAACATTAAAAGAAACCCTTTGCTGTATACCATATTCGGATTGAAAAGCACCGATCTCGATCTCTCTTACATAGTCTCTTACGAGAATATGATCTACATTTTCTTTTTTCTTGACGCCGAGGTATAGGAGGTCTTTTTTCTTAAATTTTTCGGTAAACAATGGATGCTCCTAATGAATTAAAGTATATATAACTAATTTTTATAAAATATATGCCTGCCTATTTTTCTTGTCTTTTTAAATTTCTTTGACCAACTTGGGCTTACTTCAGATGCATGAAAAAATGTTGCTCCGTCTGTAACATCAGAAAATGCACCATTTAATATCATTGATGCAAGTTTAACAATCCTTCTATAGGTTTTTTTGTCATGAATCAGCTCTAGTTTACCGTCACAATTATAAGAAAATTGACATGCATGTCTTTTGGGTGCACCTTCAGAAACCACTCCACAAATAGTGCTTGGAAATTGGTTAGAGTTCTTGCGATTAATAATTACATCAGCTACTGCAATCTGCCCCTCTATCTGTTCACCCCTCGCCTCAAAATATAAAGCCTCAGATAAGCA
>CACDWF010000014.1 GCA_902556405.1 uncultured Alphaproteobacteria bacterium
TAATCTCACTAGCCATTTTGCTTGCTGCAGCTGACGTTTGAAAGCCATATCCTCCTTGACCTGCAAGCCAAAAGAAACTGGGAACAATGCTATCAAAACCAATAACAAGGGTGCGATCAGGCGCAAAAGTTCGAAGGCCCGCCCAGCTTGACGTAATTCTTTTAACAGAATAGCTTACTACTTCCTCAAAATTGAAAATGCCTTTTGCTAAGTCCTCATCATTTGCATACGCGTCATGAGGAAAAGACTTGGTTTCTTCTGATGGGGAGACAATCATTTCTCCTGCATCAGGTTTTGCGTAAAAAGATTCATTTAGTCCAAAAGCCATTGGCCAACTTTTATGATTACCACTATCATCAGGAGCAGACACTCTAGCCATAGATCTTTTAAGAGGTAAAAAGCCCAAAGGTTCGATGCCACATTTCAATGCTAATTCATCTACCCAAGCTCCTGCTGCATTTACAATGATATCACAAATAAATGTTTTTTTATCCGTTGTAATGTGCCACTTCCCTTCTTTATACTTAGCAGTAATTACTTTGGAGTCGGTATAAATTTCTGACCCGTTGGCTTTTATATCTTTTGTAAAATGTTGTAATAGTTTATCTGTGTCAATATCGTAAATGTCCTCTTTGTATCCAGCATATTTTACAGATTTATTATTGATTATTTCAATTAGGCTACGCGCATCACTGACAGATATTTCATTGTGGGCAAAACCTGAACATTGCTCTTTAAATGCATATTTTTCGTCTTTTTTTCCTAAAATTAGGCTGCCCCTTGGGGACAGGACATCTACGCCATCCTTAGAAAGAAAGCTTTTACTTGCACTATTGAATTCCCGAATAACTTCGTTTCCGTAGTCTTCGATAAATGCAGCAGCGGATCTACTTGATGAGTGGTACCCAAGATTTCCTTCGGCTTCTAGCAAAGTTACCTTCGCTGATTTACTTAGTCTGCCTGCAACTGAAAGACCAGCAATCCCACCACCAACTACTAATATATCTACCATCTGAATCTCATTCACTAGACCACATATATCATTATACCAAAAGCAATACTACCTATTATGACTAACCAAATTAAGCTCGATCCAAGCATGAAAAGTTTGAGTATTTTTAATATGGGTCTGAAGCCAAAAAGAAGTAAAAAGCCAATTATGCCCAGAAAAAAAAGTTCCAATTATTGACCTCGATCAAAAATATTTTTATTTTAATTATTCAAGATAAATTAACAATCTTCCAGAATAATGCGACTCAAAAACAAAAAAGCTTTCGTAACTGCCGCCGGTCAGGGAATTGGTAAAGCTATAGCAGAGAAATTCTTCCATTTTGGTTCCGATGTGCTGGCCGTTGACATAAACGATGATAATTTAACGCAATTAAAAGTCTCCAAGTCTCTTTGTGTAGATGTAAGAGATGCTGAAGCTATCCTTAAAGCGATAAAAGATTTTGAGCCAGACATATTGATAAATTGTGCAGGTATAGTTCATTCAGGTACAATACTTATATCTAAAGAAGAGGAGTTTGATGACGCAATTGATTTAAATATCAAGTCTATGTATCGCACTATAAAAGCTGCTATCCCTTTTATGCAGAATAAAGGTGGTGGAAGTATAATTAATATTGGTTCCGTGGTTTCATCTGTAATTGGCGCACCAAATCGTTGTGTTTATGGTTTGTCAAAAGCTGCAGTAATCGGTTTAACCAAGTCTGTAGCGGTAGATTTTGTTAAAGAGGGAATTAGATGTAATTGCATATGCCCAGGTACTGTTGATACCCCGTCATTGCACGAAAGGCTGGAAGCGACTGGTGATTATGATAAGGCTATGAATGACTTTGTTAATAGGCAACCCATGGGAAGACTTGGTTTGGCAGATGAAATTGCTGATCTAGCAGTTTATTTGGCATCTGATGAAAGTAAATTTGTTACGGGGCAAGAGCATATTATCGATGGAGGATGGTCTGCTAGTTGATTGGTTGTCGTCTTGAGTGAAGAATTTTTAAGAAAGTAGGAAATAAAATGAAAAATAAATATAGGCATATTTTTGAACCACTGATAGTCGGCAACCATATTATAAAAAATAGAATTATAATGGGATCTATGCACACAGGCTTAGAAGAGGGAGGACAAGACGACTTTTCTAGAATGGGAGAATATTTTGCTGAAAGGGCATCCACAGGCGTTGGTCTTATAATAACGGGAGGTATTTCCCCCAATGAGGAAGGTGCTCTTGACGGCGCTATTTTTAACCAACAAAGTCAAATCGCAAGACATAAGCTTGTAACAGATGCGGTGCATAATGCCAATGTAGATACAAAAATTTGTATGCAGATTTTACATTCGGGTCCGTTGGCAATTAGTAAGGAATTAGTTGCCGCTAGTCCAGTTCGATCTAGAATTGGTCGTCTTGTTCCTAACGAAATGTCACTAGAGGTGCTCAGAAAGCAAATTGGTGATTTTATCAAGTGCGCGGAACTATGTAAAAAAGCTAATTATGATGGAGTGGAAATCATTGGTTCAGCTGGATATTTTATTTCTACTTTTTTCGTTAACAAAACAAATCTGAGAACAGACGAATATGGAGGATGTTTCCCTAATAAAATAAGAATTGCAACAGAAATTGTGGAAGGAATTCGTAAATCTGTTGGTGAAGATTTTCTGATTATATTCAGAATACCAGCAATGGATATGCTTGAGGGAGGAATGTCATGGGAAGAGATCTGTACTTTAGGGCAGGCCTTAGAAAATTCAGGTGTTTCGATAGTGTCTACTCATTTTTCATGGCATGAAAGTCCTGTTCCAACCATTGCAACTATGGTTCCAAGAGCAGCTTTTACTTCAGTAACTAAACGCTTAAAAAGTGTTATTAATGTTCCGGTAATTACATCAAACAGAATAAATATGCCCGATGTAGCAGAGACAGTTTTGGCGAATGGTGATGCAGACTTAGTTTCGATGGCAAGACCATTTCTTGCAGATGGTAAAATTTTTGAAAAAATTAAAGAGGGCAGGGAAGACGAAATAAACACATGCATAGCTTGTAACCAAGCTTGCCTAGATCATGCCTTTGATAAAAAAGAAATATCATGCCTAGTGAATCCGAGAGCATGTAATGAAACCAACCTGAACTATTTACCAACTACGAATAAAAAAACTATTGCCGTGATTGGTGCTGGCCCAGCAGGACTTGCTTTTTCTGAAATTGCAGCTTCAAGAGGGCATCATGTTGAATTATTTGAGGCAAGTGATCAGATAGGGGGTCAGTTTAATTTGGCCAAACAAATACCCGGTAAAGAGGAGTTTCATGAAACAATCCGCTATTTTTCTACCATGCTTAAGAAAAATGGTGTTAAAGTACATTTAAACAAAAAGGTTCAACCTATTGATTTAATGAATAAAAAATATGATGAGATCATTGTATCGACGGGAGTATATCCAAGGTCTCTTGATATTCCTGGTTCTGATGAAGAGATAGTAATTTCATATATAGATGCAATAAGAAACATAGATAAAATTGGGAAAAAGGTAGTTATAATTGGAGCTGGGGGTATAGGGTTTGATATGGCTGAACTCTTATCTCATGGTAAAAAGAACCCCTCTACCAATATAGACGACTTTGCTGAGCAATGGGGTATAGATTTTACCAATCATCCGAGAGGGGGTGTAACGGGTGTTATGGCTAAATCAAGTAAATCTGAGCGTGAAATCTATTTATTGCAAAGAAAAGTAACGCCATTAGGGATTGCTTTAGGTAAAACTACTGGATGGACTCACAGGTTAAGTTTGAGGAAAAAAGAAATAAAGATGCTTAAGGGAGTTACCTATAAAAAGATTGCAAAAAATGGTATTCACATCTCTATTTATGATCAGGATCAGTTTATTGAATGCGACAACATTATTGTTTGTGCTGGACAGGAGCCAGACCGTTCATTTTTTAACTCGGCAAATAATACTGAATTTCGTATGCACCTGGTCGGAGGTGCTTATGAGGCTAGAGAATTAGATGCAAAGGTCGCAATTAAGCAAGCTTCGGAATTAGCAGCAGTTCTTTAGTTTTTAAAGTATAATTTTTATAATTATGAAAGGAAGCAGATGAGTAACGAACAAAATTTTGATGCTATCATTATTGGGGCTGGTGTTATCGGCAACGCCGTTGCCTTTGAGTTATCTAAACAAGGTTTGAAGACTCTAAACATTGATAGAAATCACGTATCAGGTTATGGCTCTACTTCGGCTTCCTGTGCAATTATTAGAGTACATTACTCGACGTTTGATGGCTGCGCTCTTGCTTATGAGAGTTATCACTTTTGGAAAGATTGGATGGCATATTTAGAGGCATCCGAACACGATAATCTGGCTAAGTTTATTGAGTGTGGGTGTATGATTTACCAAACTGAGCAAAATAATTATCTAGATAAAGTAATTAAAAGAGCTGAAGAACTGAATATACCCCATGAGCTATGGGATCCAAAAAAAATAAAAGAAAAATTAAGAATTGTTGATACGAATAAATATGGACCTGTAAAGTCAACAAGCGATAAAAGCTTTGGGTCAAAAACCGGAGATGATTTAAGGGGATCTGTTTTTTTTCCCACAGCAGGTTATATAAATGATCCTCAGCTTTCTGCACAAAATCTACAAATGGCAGCTTCAAAGAAAGGAGCAAAATTTCTATTTAAATCAAGCGTTAAAGAGATAATTCAGGAAAAGGGGAGAGTCAGTGGCGTTGTGTTAGAAAATGGTGAGAAAATTAGCACAAAAATTGTTGTGAATGTTGCTGGGCCACACTCTATGAAGGTCAACCAGATGGCAGACGTAGAAAATGATATGAATATAAAAACGAAAGCTTTAAAGGTTGAGGTCTGTCATGTGCCTTCACCATCGGGATTTAATTACGAGAAAGAAGGTTTTGTAATTTCTGACAGCGATATAGGGTGTTATAGCCGACCTGAAATTGGAAACAATGTGCTTATCGGTAGTGAAGACCCAGAATGTGATGAAAGGTTGTTCGTAGATCCTGATATTTGGGACGAAAGCTTTTCTGAGCAATGGAGAACTCAGGTTTTAAGACAGGCACAGAGGTACCCAGATTTGCCAATACCATCAAATTCAAAGGGTGTGGTGGCTTTATATGACGTATCTGATGATTGGATCCCCATTTACGATAAATCCTCTTTGTCAGGATTTTATATGGCGGTTGGCTCAAGTGGAAATCAATATAAGAACGCTCCGATGGCTGGAAAGATTATGGCTGAATTGATAGTGAAATGCGAAAATGGGCATGATCATGACAAGGATCCTATCAAACTTCAATTAAATTATATTGATAGAGAAATTGATCTGGGCTTTTATTCACGCAACCGCGTAATTAATGAAGAAAGCAGTATGTCCGTTTTGGGTTAAACACCGCTAAAAACGTTTTTTAAAGTCCCGTGTTTTTCCAAGAGACCTTTTGTATCCTCAAAGCCATCGAGCATTAATTCTCCATCTTTCCACAATGGCTTGTCATCGATTAGCACAGTATGATTAGGAATCATCCAACATATCTCACCTGGTGCATAGTTCCCACAGGTATGAAAATGAAGATATTTGGGTTGTCCGAACACTGTATTTGACCATTTATCAGGGTCATTCTCATAAAATTTATTATCCTCTGTTCTTGGATGTATCCCCGGGTGCCACGAGTGTACCGCATGCATATCTATGTCAAACTTTTGAGAAACATACGTATAGTGGTTCTGAATATTGATGACATCGTCAGATGTTCCCTGCATATCAGCAATTCTACCATTCTCAATATGAATAGTTACTTCACTATTTATTTTTATAAAATTAGGTTTGTAAAATCGAGATCCTGTAGATGTCAGATAGTTGTTCAAAACAACTTTGCCTGAGAACGGTTTTGCGTCTATGGGTTTAGGAACAAGTATTGGAAATCGTAGTACAGATACTTCTGTAGTTTCAGAGTTATCTTTAGTTATTTCTCCAATCAAATTTGTTCCTAGTGGGCAAGTAAGTTTAATTATATTGGAGTTTTCTATCAACCGATCAATTGCGTTCTTTACGAGGATATTTAATTTATAGTCCAGTGTCCCAAAGATAGACGCTAGGCTTTCGCAGTCTCTTACATAGCTCATAACTCGCTTTGTAGAAAAGCCTTTTTTCTCAAAACGATTTTGATCACCCAATCGCGCAAAAAAAATAACACAGCTATATTTATTAATTTTTTCATAAAAATTTTGATCTTGATTTGTCTCGGGAGAACCAACTTCATCTAAAGAAGCTTGAATACCGATTTCTTCGGCACATTGCAAAATAAAGTCAGAAATATCATTCTTATACCAGCCTAAACTTTCTTTTTCCCTCACAATTAATAAAGTATCTGATTGCTTTAGTCTTGCACATTCTATTAGAAGATTGTGCGCTGCTTTTGAAAGTATTTTGTCATTCATATGGTCTATTTTCTGTATGAAAATGCTTTGCCAAATCTCCATATAAGATAGTCGCCACATGTTATTGGGTCGCTAAGGCTTTTTTCGTTTTCACCAAATATATCAGCTGGATTAATATATGTCTCTGGATTTGGGTCGAAAGCTAGAACTATCGACAGACGTTCCTTTCCTGATTTATTAACAACTCGGTGGGGTGTTGATTTATATAAACCATTTGTCCATCTGCTCAGAAGGTCTGCCACATTCACTACTAATGTACCTTCTATAGGCGGTGCATGAAACCAATCACCTGATGAATCTTGTATTTGAAGTCCTCCAACAGAGTCTTGGCAAAGAACGGTTAAAACGCCAAAATCTGTATGAGCGCTTACGCCAAATTGATCATCACCCATTTTTTTTGGTTGATCAGGGTAATAAACGAGAGATGCGCGGCTTAAGGGTTGAGTAGCATTTCGGATAAAAAAATCTCTTTTTAAATCTAGGCCCAAAGCAAAGCCTTCTAAAAGAGTTTTAGCCAAGTTGTCTGCTAAATCAAAATAATTAAGGGCATTTTCCTTAAAGCTTGGGATAAAGCTCGGCCACTTATTAGGGCCCCTAATAGGGTGGTCGTCAATTTCCCCAACTTGGTATTCATAGCCCCAAATAAAGCTTTCTTTTAAGTCAGGTTTTGCGTCATCTTTCATTTTTGCACCGCCAAAACCGAGCCAACCTCTATGTCTTTCTGAAATCGTCACTAATTCTTTATTTTCCTCGCTGGATCTAAAGAATTTGAGACCATCATCTCTCAGTGCATCAATTTTTTTTTGTGGAATACCGTGGTTTTTTATGTAAATAAAACCCAATCCCGTGCTCGCTTCATAAAGTTCTGTTGCAACCGAAGTGGGGTCCGAATTATCTCTAAGAGATCCAATGTCAATAATGGGAACTTTGTTAATGTCTAGCTCTTTTACTAATGAGGTGTTCATTATAATTCCTAATTTGATAGTTGATCAAAGGCCTCCAATGCCTTTGCACTATATGTTATTGACGGACCACCACCCATATATGAGCTCATGCTTAGAGCTTCAACTAATTCCTCTCTTGTTGCCCCTAAACGAACTAAATGTTCAACGTGTAGTCCTATGCAACTCTCACACCTGACAGCAACTGAGATACCAAGCGCAATAAATTCCTTGGTTTTTTCACTCAAGTGTCCATTCTTCTTTGCATCTTTACCCATAACTCCAAAACCTTCAAACGTAGCTGGGGTTTCCTTTTGAAATTTTGAAAACAGTTGTTTGGTATCAGCAGTTAATCTTTTCCATTCCATATTTTATCTTTCTTTTCTAAATTTAACTAAAGTCTAAATTTTCTGACATTTTATTCAATAGTTCATTATTTCCAAAATGGTCTTAGCTGCTGGCGCTTTCATTGGATCCAAGCTTTTTCTCCAAATATCTTACCCCAAAGCTAATAAGCAACACTAGAATTAGATACTCAAAAATCAAAAGTGTGTAGATCTCTAAAGGACGGTATTCTGTTACAACTATCTCGTTTGCTCTTCTTGTTAACTCTTGCATCCCAATAACTGAGGCGAATGCAGACATTTTTACAATATAGATGAATTGGTTTGCCAGAGGTGGTAGAATCCTTCTCAATGCTTGGGGCATGATCACATATCTCATGGTTTGGTAGTAGTTTAGGCCAATAGTCTTTGCAGCTTCAGTTTGTCCTTTAGAAATGGATTGTATGCCAGCCCTATAAATTTCTGCAGTGAATGCACTATCCGAAATTGCTAATGTGATAATTGCTCCCCAGAAAGCATCGATATTAGCATCTATGCCCATTGACTTTAAAATGACAGGAAGTCCATAAAACACCCAGAACAACATTGGTAACAAAGGAATAGACCTAATAAATTCTACATAGACTCTGTTAAATAGTTTTAGCAGTTTATTGTCGGACATTGCTGGCAATGCTACAACAAGGCCTATAAAAATTGATAAAAAGGCAGCAATTATTGATAAAAGTATTGTTGAGTAAAACCCTCCAACCAAAAATTTTATATTTGTCCACCCAGCTTTAGTAGAAGGGTCAATTACATACCACCCCCAAGTGCCTTCGGGCGACGAGCAGCTGCTTAAAGTAAAAAAAAGTAAAAATAATATTAAGATACGAAACATTGTTAATCAGTGGTGCAGTATTTGTTTAAGAAATTTTTTGCATCTTGCAGTTTGGGGTTTTTTAAAAAACATTCCTGGGCTGTTCTGCTCAACAATTGATCCACCATCCATGAATATTATTCGATCGGCAACTTTTTTAGCAAAACCCATTTCATGGGTAACAACAACCATAGTCATTCCTTCTCGGGCTAAATCGACTATTACTTCTAAGACCTCTGAAATCATCTCTGGATCCAGAGCAGATGTCGGTTCGTCGAATAGCATAAGCTTTGGCTCCATGCAAAGCGCGCGGGCAATCGCAACTCTCTGTTGCTGACCTCCCGATAGCTGATTTGGCTTTTTTAACGCTTGTTCTGGTATTTTTACTCTTTCCAAAAGTTTTCTTGCACGAGTATCTGCATCCTTTTCTGATAATCCTAGTGACTTCATTGGCCCTAGTTTTAAGTTTTCAATGACTGAGAGGTGAGGGAACAAATTAAATTGTTGAAAAACCATTCCTATATGGAAATCAGAAACAAAACTTTCTTTTGAAGGTTTTTGAGGGTTGTCTGATATTGATATTTTCCCCTCATCAAAGTCTTCAAGGCCATTAATGCATCTTATAAGCGTAGATTTACCAGATCCTGAGGGGCCACAAATAACAACTTTTTCACCATGCTTGATATTAAGGTCTATTGTATCGAGGGCTTTAAAGTCTTTAAATGATTTTGTTAGTCCTTTTATTTCGACTGCAAATGAATTTTTCAATGTATGCCCGCTTCTGTATAAATCTTGCGTTTTGACTTGTTTAGCTTAACCGCATGACAATAGTTAAAGCAACTCCTTGTTCTTAGTTGCATATTTCTTGGTTGTACTTATAGTGTTAATGTCAAAAAAAGTTGTTTTTATAAACTAAAAATATTGGTTTTAATACCTAAGGGAGATTTTTATGAAATTTTTAAGAATTATTTTTATTACACTGATGAGCATGGTTCTTGTAGTTGGTGGCGTAAGTGCGGAGTCAGCGCTTAACCAAATATTAAGTAGCGGCAAACTAAAAGCAGGGACCACAGGTGATTTTAACCCCTTCACGGTTAGGGATCCTGCGACTAATAAATACAAAGGTTATGACATTGACATAATGACCGAGTTAGCAAATGACCTAGGAGTAGAAATCGAATTTGTTCCAACAGACTGGAAGACAATAGTAAATGGCGTAGTCGCAGGGAAATACCATATAACAGGATCAGCGTCTATTAAACCTTCAAGAATGAAAGCCGCAGGTTTTTCTGAAAGTTACATGGCTGTTAATTTCAAACCTTTTACTACATCTGATAAAGTAGGGCAGTTTAATGGTTGGGGCTCCATCAATAAAGATGGAGTAAAGGTTGCCACCACTCTTGGCACCGCTATGGAGCCCTTAGTTAAGGGTTGGTTTCCAAATGCCAGCATCAAAAGCGTTGAGGCACCTGCTAGAGGGTATCAGGAAGTCTTAGCAGGGAGAGCAGATGTGTTTGTTACATCTAACTTGGAAGGCTCTACTCTTAAGGCAAAGTATTCAAATGTTAAAGAAATTAGTATAGATGCACCGCGTTCACCAACTCCACTTGCTATGTTGCTTCCTCAAAATGACCAAGTGTGGATTAATTTTGTTAACCACTGGATAGAAATAAAGAAGGCAAAAGGCTTTTTTAAGAAAACCGCCGAAAAGTGGGGCCTGTAGTCTGATTTTTCTGAAGGGCGGTACCGCCGCCTTTCTATAAACGGAGCTTTTTAAAATGTCTTCTTGGATTAAGATTCTTTCCGATGAAATGGCTGACACTGAACTTAAACAGGCATTGGATGAAGCAAGAACTCCTCATGGAACAGTTGATAATGTTCTAAGGGTCCATTCATTAAGACCTAATACTATGAAAGGCCATATGGCTCTTTATAAAAGCTGTTTGCACGATGATAAAAATACTTTGCCGGAATGGTTGCAAGAAACCATCAGCTCATATGTATCTATTTTAAATTCATGTGAATATTCGCTTCTAAACCATTGGAAAAACGCTGAATTTCTAATTCATGATAAAGAAAAGAGTAATAAGATCTATTCTTCATTGAAAAAAAGAAAACCACAAGATTATTTTACTGGAGTTGAACTTGCTTTGATGCAGTACGCAGAAAAACTGACTTTAAGACCGAGCGATATGAAAAGAGCTGATGTGGATAATTTAAGAACTGCGGGTTTAGATGATGGGCAGATATTAGAAGCTAATCAGATCATTTGTTATTTTAACTATGTGAATAGAAGTATCAATGGGCTAGGGGTTACCAATGAAGGAGACATTATAGGATATTACAAAGATGATTAACGCAATTACAATTATTAAGAAAAAACAAGGCCTAACATATGAAAAGTTCCAGAATTACTGGAAAAATGAACATGCTGAAATTGTAACTAGATCTCCACTAGTGGGAACCTATGTTCAATCTCATCCAATCTATAATGACAAATTGACTTTTGAAGATACTATCGATGGTATTGCAGAAATTTGGTTCGATGACACCAATGCAATGCGTTCTTTAGCTGCCACGAAAGAATATAAAGATATCCAAGATGATGAAAAAGTCTTTATAGATGGTAGTGCTGTAAGTTTAATCATTGCCGAGGATATAATAACTCTCGAAGGTAAAGTTTCAGACTACAAGCTTATAATTTTTATGAATAAATCTAGTAATGTTGAACTAACGGACTTCAGGAAAGAATTAGTTGATATGGCCTCTCAGTACTCCAAAAAAAATATAAATAGGATGAAAGTAAGTTTGCCAAAAACAGCAGGTTATAAGGGCGATAAAAGTCCAGTTTGGGATGCTATTTTAACTTTTTGGTTAGACTTAAAAGTCGATCAACAATACATAGACGACACAGTAAATTATTTTTCCAATTCAGCGCCAAATATCATTGCAAAATTATGTAAATCAGTAGTAGTACAGGAAAAATAACTGAAGAAGCTACTCGGGCATACCCGCTAGGCGCATTCCCTCAATCATTAATTCTTGTATATCCTTATTAAGGTCGGGAGCAACACTTTTGTAATCCTCAATAGTTTTTATCTCAGGACGTTCTTCTTGATATTTCAAGAGCCATTCCTTGCTTTCTTCAACTTTTCCTTGGTGAGCTAAAACAGCTGCTTTAAATCCAAAATATCTACTATGATTATTTTCCCTCATTTCGCGTTCTAAAGATTGAATCGCGTTTTCCCAATCTTTGTTACCAAAATGACATAGGAATATTACCGTCTCTCCATAATTTTCAGCTAAGTCATCTATTTCAGCAGATCTAGTAAAGGCATCAATTGCAGCTGTGAAAGAACTCTCCTCCAATAAATTCATCCCCTTCGCCATCAGAGTTCTTGAATGATGGGGGTTGACTTCTAGAGCTTTATTAACATAGTCAGAAAACCTCTGCTTATCTTCGTCAATAAACGCTATAAAACCCATATTCATTATTGAGTCCGGATTTTTAGGATCTAGTTGAAATGCTTTTTCTGTATACTCTCTAAATTTTTTATCATTTTCTTCTCTTTTATCCTGAACTGAGGATTCAAAAATCAAAAAATTATAGGCTTGGGCCAACAAATTGAATGCAGAGCTATGATTTGGATCTAACGCTGTTGCTTTTTCCCCATGTTCCAAAGATTTGTAAATGTGCATAAGTTTTTCTTCAGTGGTCTTCGAAGAATTCATAAGTGCGTAAGAATTCACGGCTTGTAAATATTCATCCCAGCTACTAAGCGCATTCATCTCTCGATCAGATAACTTTTTTCTTTCATTATTAATGATTGCTGGACTGATTAACGCTGCGGATTTTTGTGAAACTTCATCCTGAACTTCAAAGACATCATCTAATGATCGATCCCATGTTTGTGACCAAATTTGTGTATCTTCAACGGCATCCGTAAGCTTTGCCATTATCCTAACTTTATTGCCACCTTTTCTAATACTTCCTTGAACTAAATAACTTACACCTAACTCAGAAGCTATTTTTTGAGTGGGCTCCTTTGTATCTTTGTAGGAGATTACTGAATTAATTGAAATAATTGGGAATGTTTTTAACTTAGAGAGATACGAAATAATGTCCTCAGTGATCCCATCAACGAAGAAATCTTGCTCGGGATCATTGCTTAGATTCAAAAATGGAAGTACCGCTACTGATGGCGCTTTACTTGTTTTTGTAATTTTTTCCGCTGCAGCCTCTGCAAGTTTTTTGTCATTTTTTTCTCTAACTTGTAGATCAGGATCCGCAATATCATAGGCATGGACCTCAGTGTTTTTAACCTTTTGTTCACCAAGATCATTGAATAGCAGTTCTGTCTTTTTATTTACAAAGTCAACTATGCTTTTTGATACACATATCCCATTGGCTTGTGAGAGAGCCTCAAGTCTCGCGGCTACATTTACACCTTCACCGTAAAGATTATCTCCTTCAATTATCACATCACCCATATTCAAACCAATCCTGAAGCTCATTTGGGACTCCTCAGAAACTGACTTATTTCGTTCCTTAATTAATTTTTGAAATTCATTTGCACAAACCACTGCAGAGACAGCACTCTGAAATTCAGCTAAAACAGAATCTCCTGCCGTATTAAAAATTCTTCCACCATGTTCTTCAAAAAGTTTATCTAATATTTCCTGGCAAGCTCTAAAGCTACGTAAGGTTTCTTCTTCATTTACTTCCATAGATTTGCTGAAACCAACAACGTCAGTAACGAAAATAACTGCGATTTTTCTGTCTATGTCTTGCTGAGAAGATTTATTTAATTGAACAACGTTCTCTGCCATGTTTAGTCCTTTGTTTGTACCTATATACCTTAATCTTTTTTCTCTCAAAGTCACGAACTTAGAATAGATTTTTATAATTAAGTTTGAGAAGTATCAAATCTTTAGGCGTTCCAAAGTATATTTTTTTTCACTCTTAATTTTAACAAATCTAAAAAAAAGAAGGATGGAACATACAAATAAACCTAAGCCAATGCCGTAATATACTCCAGAGCCGGCCAATGAAGTTTTTTGAGAAAGCAAATATGCAGCAGGGATACCTATAGTCCAATAAGAAAAAAAAGAAATCATGAAGGGTTTCTTTGTATCTGAGAAGCCTCTCAAAAGTGCAGCGAAAAGTATTTGTCCACTGTCGGCTAAATGGAAAAAACAGCCAACGAAGAGAAAAATTCCTGCATAAAACGCGACTATATCCACATTTAAATCATCACTATTTAAAAATAAAGAGATTATAAAATCACCAAAAAATATAATTAGGAAGGTATTTAGAAGTGCCCACCCAAGGCCAAGAGAATAGACAGAGGAAGCTGCTTGGTCCAGCTTGCTAAACTCATTGGCTCCTATTGTTTTGGCAATAATGACCGTACCGGCTTGCGAGATTCCAAGTGGTATCATGAAAAAAAGTGCGAATACCGTTATGGAAATACCATGGGCCGCTAATTCTACGTTACCAATCCAACCCATTAAAATAGAGGCAAATGAAAACATTCCACTTTCGGCCATAATTGTCAAACATATCGGCCAACCAAGTTTGAAAAGATTTTTAAAAATTACGGCATCGAAAACAAAAAAATCTTTATAGATTTGCTTTTCTTTCAAATCAGAAAGATGAATGTAAAAAAGCCCAGAGAGCATCATGCAAATACTGGTTAAAAGTGAAGAACACGCGACGCCAGTAATCCCTAATTCCGGGAAGCCAAAGTTGCCAAAGATAAAAAGATAATTAAATATAATGTTCGTGATTAAGCCCAAGATAGAGATCAAAAGAACAATTTGCTGCTTTTTTACCGATATCAAAAATGCTTTTATTACATATGTGAGTAGTAAAAATGGCATCATCCACTGAACTATTTGAATATATTCAGATACTATTTCAACAATGTATTCATCCTGTTCTAAAAATGTAAGAAATGTTGAAGTGTTGCTCACTAAAGCCAAACCAAACAGGGAAAAGGCAAAAACTAACCATAGACCCATTCTGAAATTAATTCTAAGTGCTTCCGTATCGTCCTTGCCAAAAGCTCTTGATACATTTGTAATAACGGCTAGTGAAAAACCAGTAAGAGTTATATAGATAAAGAAAAGGCATGTATGTCCAAGAGTTAAGGCAGCTAATTCACTCGTCCCATACCAACCAATCATTGCAACGTCGGTTAGCCCTAAGCCTAACTGAGCTATTTGTGCGATGATTAATGGTAAAGAAAGCTTAAAAGTTGATAGTAGATGTTCTCTCAATTGCGTATCACAATTGTATTTTAAAATTGATTAAGAAAATGACCTACTCTGCCGCCTCGACATACCGAAATTCACGAATGGCTGCCCCGTCCAAAGCTCTTAGTGCTTCTTGGTATCCTTCGCTATTATAGCCATTTTCTGCGTGTTCTAAGCTTTCCCACTCCAAAACAACTGTTCGCGTTTTTTCACCACTTTCTTTTGTCATAACGGGAATTCCTCTAGCAAGAAACTTGCCCCCAGCTCCTTTAATTGCTGGACCTGCCAAAGCTGCGTATTTTGCCAACTTTTCTTCGTCAGAAATTGATTTATAGATAACTACTTGATAGATTTTTTTTGACATTTTATCCTCTTAAAAATTATTTGTTTAAATTTAAGAACAATATCGAACTTTGTATACTAATACTTTAAGATAAAGTTGAACAAACAGTTTTTTAGTTTACAATCTATACTGTTATAAAGGAGAGAACAATGTCAGTAGGATTAGCACCGAGACCCGCAAATGAAGAACAGCGAGCAAAAGCAGTTGTTAAAACGGGTTTGATCGAAAGCCCAAATCCAGATTTATTTCAGGTATATTGTGATTTGGCAAAAGACATAACAGGTTTTACAGACGCAACTTTCAGCCTGTACGATGGTGAAATGCAGTGTGCGATCGCAATGACTGGGAGAGAAACTGAAGAGTGGAAACCTGGTAGTAAAAACTTACGTACAGAGCACAACATTTGCTCTTTCGTTTTGTTAGACACTGAACCATTGTTAATGCATGATATCTCTAAAGACCCTGTTTGGAAATCGCATCCAAAGGCCGAGTCTTGGGGATACGCTGGATTTCCTGTCGTAAACAAAGACAATTATGCACTAGGAACACTCTGTATGTTCGATAGAAGTGGGCCAAGATCGTTAAACGAGGGGCAAGTCCAGCTTGTGAAAAAAATTAGTAGTAGTATCGCTCATCTGTTAGATGTGAAAACTGAACAAAAGCAAATGACATCGCAAAACATGCTAGAAGCGATTACAAAGTTCAAAAAGTACAATGAGTCCTTAAGCATTGACGATTTTGAATGTTTTGTGTCGTTATCAGCTGGACTGAAACAAGCTGATTCTAAAATAGCAGTTCTTGCCGAGGCTGGTCTTTGTGAACTAAATGCCTCAGGAGATATTAAAATTACAGCTGAAGGTATTGAGTTACAGAGGGAAATGCGTCTTGAGGCAAGACTGATGAAAAAGGTGAAAATAACTGGTGATGATGCGAGCGTAATGATAGACGAAATGATGAAGGAGTTGAACTAGAAACAATGTATGCAAAAGTTTACAATTTAAAATTTCCTGGCCTCAGCGAAGCAAAGGTTGCAGCTACTTTTTGCTCTGAAAACCTTGGAAAAAAAATAGTAGCTTTCAATATTAGATCATTGAATATTTCGATCGGTCAATGCGGTAGTGTTTCCATATCGCTAAAGTTTGAAACTGGAGGTGATTTAAAAAAATTTGAAGAGCATTCGACAGGGTTTTTTAGTGAGCTAAAGGATACCTTTGTTTACAAGGAGACCAATTTTTCTGGAATTTTTGTTTATAATTATGACTCGGAAATTACATCTACCGAGCTTTCAGTTAACTAAATGCGTTCCTTATAATCTTTGGATAAACTATGGAAGAGATAAAAAAGCTCGATCAAGTCCATAAAATTTTAGATTTTCACGTAAAAAAAAATCCAGACAATGTGTCCCTATCGATAGATAGTATAAGCTATACAAACTCTGACATATTATCGAAAGTATTATCCTTTGTTGGATTATTAAAAAAAAATGAAGTTAAATCTGGCGACCGAATAGCTTTTTTAGCAAAAAATTCTTCTGAATTTATAGAGCTAATGTACGCTTCATCCATTCTTGAACTTGTTATGGTTCCAATAAATTTCAGGCTGGCATATGAAGAAGTAAAGTTCATAATACATGACTCTGGCTCAAAAATTATTATTTTTGGTGAGGAATTTAAAGAGCTAGTAGAAAAACTTAATGCCGACAAAACTGACTTACACATTTCTTTTGGAATAAGTGAACTAAGGAATTTATTAAAGTCGAAAAGTCCAGGTGCATTTGATGTATCATTATCTGTAAATAAAGCTACTAAAACCCCACTTTTTCAAATGTATACTTCGGGAACAACAGGTAATCCCAAGGGCGCTTTGATTTCTCAAAAAGGAATTATGTCTTTAATTGCTAATGGAATGAATAACTTAGGGCCATTCGATCCCAACGCTGTTAATCTTGTTTGCATGCCACTGTTTCATATAGCGGGAAGTGCGTGGCTTTTCTTTGGGCTTGCATCAGGATGTGAAAATATTTTACTGGTAGATATAAATCCTGAGAAGATTTTGGATATTATTGAGAACTATAATGTAGAAACAACTCTGATGGTTCCAGCTGTAATTCAAATGGTAGTTATAGCCGCTGAAAAAAACAATAAAGTATTTGAAAATGTTAAAAACATTGTTTTTGGTGCATCACCAATGGCTGTTGATACGTTAAAGCGTGCACAAAAAATATTTCCGAACTCAAATTTTACTCACGTCTATGGAATGACTGAAACAACCGGCATGTTTATGTCGTTAGACCCGAGCGAATTAAAAGCAAACAGAAGACTAGAATCATGTGGAAAATGTTTCAGCAACTCAGAGATAAAAATAGTTGATGCGCATAATAATGAAGTTCCCGCTAAAACTATCGGGGAGATTATATGCCGTACCGATCAAATTATGGATGGCTATTTTAACAGAGAAAAGGCCAATAATGAGGCAATAAAAGATGGCTGGTTTTACACAGGTGATGCAGGGTATCTAGATGAAGAGGGGTATCTATTTATCAGAGATCGGATAAAAGATCTCATTATAACAGGTGGAGAAAATGTTTATCCTGCAGAAGTTGAAAATGCATTGATGTTGCAACCTTCCATTATCGATTGTGCTGTAATTGGGGTTTCAGACCCCAAGTGGGGAGAAGCTGTTATAGCTCTAGTCATCGTTAATAGCGATAATTTTTCTGAGATCGAGGTGAGGTCATCTTTGAGGTCGCAGTTAGCTGGTTTTAAAATACCAAAAACATTTCACGTAGTAGATAGTTTGCCACGAAATGCTGGAGGTAAGATTACAAAACATGTCTTGCGAGACAAATATGCATATCTTGGGAAATAAATGCATATAAATTTAGACTCAAATGAAAAAATAAAAGGGTACTATGATAGCCCTTGGCCTGCTGAATGTGGCGGTCCTAGAAGACAAAAAATACCTAGATCACCTGGGTTAAATATTAGCAACGGCGAACATTTATCTCAAAAAACAAGGGCGAATGGTGAATGGAACGTAATGATGGTTCTAAGAGATCCTGGAGAAGTTTTTTTGATGGGAAACAACCATATTACTTCTACTGAAAAATATGGCTTTTTAGAAAAGATAGATCCTTATTCTTTAGAATGTATCTCGCGTTCACCTAATTTACCATCTGGAGGCCATACTTGGTGTGGGGGTGTTGTTGTGCATGAAAACGGCTATCTCTATCTCAATAACGGAAATTATTGTTATAAACTGGATCCAGATTGTAAAGTGATAGCCTCAAAAAAATTACCACAAAATTCTGCATATAACAGTTTTTTGATTATGAAAGATGGAAACCTTGTCATGAAAAATATCGAGCATGCATGGGATGCAAAGTCAAAATTTGTTATTTTAGAACCAGAGTTTCTTAACCAGGTTGCAGATGAAGTTGCCATCGATGAAAATTCGATGGGTAGAATAGCCATGGATATTGATACACAGGGAACACAATGGGTATATGTTCCAGGGCGAGACACTTTCTTTAGATACAAATACGAAAAAGCAAGCTTGACTTTAGATCAGAGTTGGACGCCAAAATATAGAACACTTAATTATGAGGAACAGAGTTTTAGTTGGGATAGCTGTATAAGTGATGGCGGATGTTGGTTTTTAGATAATGGCGATAATAGAGCTAATGTGACTATATTTTCTACAAGACCATTTGGTCAAGACCTCCCAGCTAGAGGGTCTGTTTTTCAAGGATTATCATCATCGCCACAAAAATTATTTCGAGTTGATATAAAAAATGATAAAAAATTAGAGGTTATACAGCCTTTTGATAAACAACGAGGAAGTATTTTTAGCCCCCCAGCATTTGATCCCATTCATAAAGTCGCGATAGCGTTTGATACAGGAAATGGCTTGCTAGCGGGTTTGAATTACTCAAAAGATCTGGGTTTTAAGAAATTATGGGAAAAGCCTACTAGAATTTCTATGCAAATGGTAATGTACAGCGATACGAGGGAGATTGCAGTGAATGACTTTCGTACCGGCTATGACAATATTGTCGTTTTCGATACAATTACCGGCGAAGAAAAAGGAAGGGTGCCTACAGAAAGTACTACAGCAAATGGCATGTTTCTTTCTCCTGGTTGGGAAAGAGACGTTTTTTACTGTTCAATAGGGGCTATTGCTAGAGCCTTTATAGAGTGATAAACTTTTATTCTTATTTAGCAAGGAGGGGAGCCTGTTATGAAACTTAGTGGAAGATGCTATTGCGGTGATATTCAATATGAAATTAACGGAGAATTGCAAGCTAGTTTCCAATGTCACTGTCGTGAGTGCCAGTATATAACCGGTGGAAATGCAAATACTGTTATGGTTTTTTCAGAGAATGATTTCCAGTTTACAAAAGGAAAACCCTCGATCTTTGCTAGAAAAGATCTAGAAACACCAGTTAAAAGGTTTTTTTGCGATATGTGTGGAACTGGTTTTGGAAGCATTAGTCCCTCGAGGCCAGGCTCATTTATTGTTAAGGTGGGTACACTTGATACACCTGAAGTCTTTTCTCCTGATTTCGCAATATTTACTTGTGATATCAAAGACTATCATCACATCCCTGAACATTTAACTTCCTTTGATAAAAGACCCCCTAAGAAAAACTAACCTAAAAATATTACGGGAATGAAAAGTACCTTGGGAGGCTTTGTTCCAGTTCATAGTCTGGGCATGAGTCAGATCGTTGCCTACGGTGCGATGTTTTATTCTTTTGCGCAAATTAAAGTAGAGTTAGCTGAAAAACTGGAGATGTCACTTGAGACAACTACTATGGTAGTCAGCCTGTCTTTGTTTATAAACGTACTTATTTCCAGTTACGTTGGTTATTTAATTGATAGGTCTGGAGGGTTGAAAGTTCTTTCCACTGGGCTCTTTATAGGATCAATAGGGTTTATCTCTCTCTATTTTACTGAGGATTTATCAGGATTTCTGTTTTCAATGCTGCTAATAGGAATAAGTTTCAGTTCAGCGACTTACAACGTAGCTTTTAGCACGGCAATTCAACTAGATGACCAAAACTCACGAAAGAATATTACCATAATCACGTTTTATGGCGCTATCGCAAGTTCGGTCTGCTGGTTGACTATTGGCTTTTTACGCAACTATTTTGGGCTGGATTCAATATTTTTGCTTCTGTCGTTATCTTTATTTCTTATGGCTGTATATTTTTTTATAAATTTAAACTTTAAAAAGGAAGACAAGAAAAATGAGGCAAAAAAACCAATTATCGATCTTGTTCCTTTAAGATTGTCTAAAAAAGAAAAAGTCATAATTACTGTTTTGATGATTTTTGGGTTTACAGAATATTTAATTTTTTCTACCACTGCACTGTCATTAATTCAGTTTTTTAACTCAAATTTTAATGATCCTTCAATTGCAATAATATTAGCGAGTGTATATGGACCGTTTCAGCTAGTAGGTCGCTTTTTAGAGATGAAGTTTGCCACATTTCTGGATGCTAGACTTACAGGTCTAGTAGCTAGCGCAATTGTACCGTTATCATTAATCATAATTATTACACCCAACTTCTATTTATGTATTATAGCTATGGCTCTTTTTGGCATGGGTCATGGCTTGCTGACTGTAACGGGTGGATATGTCCCAAATTTATTTTTTGAGCCAAAAGTTATTGGGAGAGTTAAAGGATACATATGGGCGCCAACTGCTCTGGGGATGGCATGTGCGCCTTTTTTATCAGGAATATTTCACGAAAATATAAATAATTTGATTATTTTCTTACTAGCTTTGTCTGTATGCCCTTTTTTTTCATTGCTCTTTATCTTTAAAATGAAAACAAGATTTTAAGATGTCTATACATAAACCGAGCATTGATGTAGTTGCGGCAGTGATTAATAAAAATGATTTATTTCTTATTGCAAACAGAAGTTTTGAAGATAATTCCCAAGGGGTATGGGAGTTCCCAGGGGGAAAAGTTGAAGAAAACGAGACTTTCACATCTGCTCTGGTAAGGGAAATTAAAGAAGAACTTTCTCTGAAGATCAAAGTTGGTAATATGATAGCAACCATTGACTTGAATAAGACAGATAAAAATATTTACGTCCACTATTATTATGCAATTATTGTATCTGGTCAAATCAGTCTAAATGTTCATTCAGAGTTTAAATGGGTGTCACATACTCAACTGAAAAACTTTACATATATTGATGGTGATAGACATATTTTACATTATCTTTGACCAAAAAGTTTGTAGGGAAGGGTGATTGTAGCAACATAACGAAAGATATTTATGGTATATGAGGATCTAGTTATAAGGAACTAAATTCTCCCTTGGTAATAAAGGCTTATTTAAAATATGGTCAACTGCTTTTTCGCCTACCATGATGCTCGGGGCATTGAGGTTGCCATTCGTTATTGAAGGAAAAATTGAAGAATCTGCACAAAAAAGATTTTCTACGCCATTTACTTTGCATTCGGGGGTTACAACCGTTTCTTTATCAGCAGGGTCCCCCATTTTGCAGGTACCACATGGATGAAACGCTGACTCAACGCTCGACTTTATGAATTTATCTAAATCTCTGTTCGACTTCAACGTTGGTTTTGGTTGAATTTCTTCGCCCGCATAATCCTTAAAAGCAGGCTGATTTAGAATATTTCTTGTTATTCTAATTGCGTTTCGAAAATCCTTCAGGTCATCAGGGTGACTAAGATAGTTAAACCTTATAGTAGGAGAGTTTTGGGGATCTGCATTCTTAATGGCAACAAATCCCTTTGATTTTGACCGCATCGTTCCTACGTGAAGCTGAAAGCCATCCCCTCTGTGTGGTGATGATCCATCATAATTTATTGCTAAAGGTAAAAAGTGATACTGCAAGTTAGGATACTTTTGTTGCCTATCTGTTTTAAGAAAACCAAGAGTTTCAAATTGATTTGATACTCCTAATCCTTTTTTGAACATATACCATTGTAAGAAAATTTTAGCTTTTGAAAATAACTGAGTATTCCTAAAAAGAGTAACAGGTTGAGTACATTTCACTTGAAAATATAATTCAAGATGATCCTGTAAATTATTTCCAACACCTTTTAAATCCACAAAAGGTTTTATATTGATGCTCGCAATATGTTTTGAGTCTCCTATTCCAGATCTCTGTAAAATACAGGGATTGCCAATGGAACCAGCGGCTAATATGACACCTCTTTTGCATTGCGCGGAAAAAGTTTGGGATTTCTTTTTGAAAATCACTCCATTGCATTTATTGTTTAAAAACAACAATTTATCAACTAAACATGAAGTAATGATACAAATATTTTTTTGTTTTGTTATATTTTTCAAATAGCCTTGGGCAGTAGACCATCTCTTTCCTTTATATACAGTCATTTCTGCAGCCCCAATGCCTTCTTGCTTGTAGCCATTATAATCTTCAGTAAAAGAGTAACCACATTGTATCGCTGCATCTGAAAAAATTTTATGCAAAACGTTTTTTTGTTCTGCAGTTTTTATGTGGATAGGGCCGTTTTTTCCTCTCCAAGTTGATTGTCGACCTTCACAACACTCCATTTTTTTGAAGTAAGGAAGAACATCTGCAAATGACCAACTTGAGGCCCCTTTGGTACTCCAGTTATCGAAATCTTGAGGATGACCGCGAACATAAATCATCCCATTGATTGAAGATGATCCACCTAAACCTTTTCCTCTAGGACAAATTAATGACCTTCCATATAAGTTTGGTTCTGGTTCTGTTCTATAACCCCAGTTATATTTTTTCAAATTCATCGGGTACGATAGAGCCGCTGGCATATCTATGAATACCGATTTGTTTTGTCCTCCATATTCAATTAATAGAACTTTCATATTGTTTTCTTGCGCTAATCTGTATGCTATTGCAGAACCAGAAGAGCCCGCACCCACGACAATGTAGTCAAAGTCGCCAGCAAAATGCTTTATATTTTTTTTATCTAAAATAGTTTTTGATCCTTCAATTCTTTATAAACCACATCGTTCTTAAGTATTTTTTTGTAATATTCTTCTAATGATTCATTACCGTATTCTGGTGTTTTATTGGAGCTATAAGAACCAATTTTTTCATCCCAGAATAACATAGACTCAGTCGCGTAGTAATAAGCAATCTTTAGGAATTCTCTTAAATCTCCTATTTTTTTTGAGACTATTGATAAGGGGGTAAGAGCATAGGTGACCACTAGAAAAAGCTTAGGAGATATATGAGTAATTTTTTTTTCTTTTTTGCATAGCTCAAATAATAGTTCAGCTTGGCGTTTAGGGGAAATGGGTGGTCCTGGGCCACCTATTATATGAATTTTGTTCTCAGACTGACTTCTAGTAACAAGCCGGATAATGAATTTACTTAAATCGCGTGCAGAGATTGGCTTGCAAGATGTTAATTCGCCATTACCAAAAATTAAAAAGCTTTTTCCTTTTTTAACTCTATCAATCTGTCCAGAGAGACTTTTGAAAAAAGCTGTTGGTCTTATTATTTCATATTCAAGACTTGAATTTTGTAAAAGATGTTCAAAGGCTAATTTCGCCTTTTGAAATTCTAGGTGAGGCTTCTGAACACATATTGCAGATAAAAGAATAAATCTCTTTATGCCTACCTTTTTTGATAAATCCAAAAAGAATTTATTTAGAGAGTATTCAACATTCCATGAATCTGAGATGCCTCCTCTTCTTGAAGCAATACAGGAAATAATAGTTGTTGGTTTTACGCTTAATGTTTCGATAAAACTTTCAATTTGAGAGATATCTACAAAAATAATATTTTTCTTTTTTTCAAGATTCTTTTTGTTTCGTATGGGGCAAATAATCTGAACTTTTTTTTCTAGCAAGACTTTCGCAAGTGTTGTGCCGATATAGCCCGTATATCCTAAAAGTAAAACTTTTGTGTTATCTAAGGCTACATTCATTTTGAAATCTCAACTTTTTAGTTGCAGCTTACAGTTTCTAACAATGCTTCCTTTACCGCAGAATGAGTGATCTGTCCCTTTGAGACATTCAATCCCATCGCTAAATTTTGATCTTGTTCTAAAGCGTCGAGTCCTAAACTTGCTATTTTTGAAATGTAATTCGCTGTAACATTATTGAGAGCATAAGACGCTGTCTTAGGCACAGAGCCTGGCATATTTGCTACACAATAATGTAAAACACCGTCTTCATAGTAGATCGGATTTTGGTGCGTTGTTGGTTTCGATGTTTCAAAGCATCCACCTTGATCAATAGCAACATCAACTAAAACAGAATTATTTTTCATTTTGGATAGAAATGACTTTTCAATAAGTTTTGGAGCGCTTGCACCGGGTATCAATACTGCACCTATCACTAGATCTGCGTCAATTAGTTGGCTTTTAAGCTCCAGAGGTTCCGAGTAAAGAACTTTAGCCGAATTACCAAAAATATCATTTAGGTATCTTAATCTTTCAATAGATTTATCGAAGATTGTAACGTCGGCCCCCACTCCAATTGCCATCTGAGCTGCATTTGTTCCGACCATACCGCCCCCTAAAATAATAACCTTTGCAGGCTTTACACCTGGAACACCGGATATTAAAGAGCCAGGTCCTCCACAGGTCTTTTTTAAATGATAAGCGCCTTCAAAAACTGCTAATCTTCCAGCAATTTCACTCATGGGTGCTAAAAGGGGTAATGCGCCTTTGTCGTCAGTAATTGTTTCATATGCAATTGCGTGGCACTTTGCATCTATTAAGCCTTTTGCTTGTTCTGGATCGGCAGCTAAATGAAGGTAAGTGAAAAGAATTTGTTCTTCTTTGAGCATTTTCCATTCAGCTTCTTGAGGTTCTTTTACTTTCACGATCATATTGCTGTTTTTAAAAATCTCTTCAGGTCCATCAACAACTTTTACTCCAACCTTTATATAATCGTCATCAGTAGCACCGATACCTTCACCGCTGCTTTTTTGAACAAGTACGGTATGATTTTCTTCGATTAATCGTGAAGCAGTTGAGGGTGTGATACCAACCCTATGTTCACTCGGTTTAATTTCCTTAGGCACCCCAATTATCATTAAAATCCCCTTCAAAAAAATTATATTTTATAATATCACAATCCAGAGTGTTACCCAAAGTACTAAAAATTTAATTTTTAATACTTTGGGTGTTATTTAGCTTGTATTCGAATTCAAAGGTATTATCTTCCAATCATGTTTGAAATACAAAATACTAAAGAAATTCCTTTGTTAAGGGTTAACGCTCACGTGTTTAAACATTCAGGATTTGGATGCACCCATTTACATTTAGATTGTGACAGTACAGAAAAGGCCTTTGCAGTTGCTTTCAGGACTATTCCTAAAGATCACAGTGGCATAGCGCATATTTTGGAGCATACGGTTTTATGTGGATCAGAAAAATTTCCAGTGAGAGATCCATTTTTTATGATGACTAGACGCTCATTGAGCACCTTTATGAATGCAATGACTTATCCAGATATAACTGCTTATCCGTTTGCAACGCTGAACGATAAGGATTATAGGAATCTTCTGTCGGTATATTTAGACGCTGCTTTCTTTCCAAATATAGATGAGCTCGACTTCATGCAAGAAGGCCATAGGTTTGAATTAATTAAAGATGGCGATAAAGAAAAGCTTGCCCTTAAAGGAGTTGTATATAACGAGATGAAAGGTGCTATGAGTTCCGTTCCAAGGCAATTATGGCATGGGGTTTCGAAGTCACTTTATCCCACAACTACTTACGGGTTTAACTCTGGTGGAGATCCTGATTTCATCCCTGATCTGACTTACGCAGACTTAAAAAACTTTCACAAAAAGTATTATCATCCTTCAAATGCAGTGTTTTTCTCTTATGGAAATGTAGATGCAAGTGAACTGCAGCAAGAAATTGAAGACTCAGTTTTAAAAAAGTTTACTCCAAAACTTGATAATCTTAGGGTAAATCCAGAGCCTGCTTTTGAATTCGAACAATATAGCCGTGCATATTACAACCCACTTCCTGACGACGAAAATAATCATCATGTCGTGGTCGCCTGGTTGCTAGACTCTACAAAAGATCCTGTTGATCATTTAGAGGCTTGTTTGTTGGAAAACATTTTGCTTGATAATTCTTCTTCTCCCCTCAGAAAAGCTCTTGAAAGCACTGATTTAGGAAAAGCTCCATCTCCCATAACTTTCATGGAAACGGAACAGAAACAAATGGCTTTCGTAGCCGGTTTAGAGGGAGTTGAAAAAGGAAAAGAGAAAGATGTTGAGAAATTAGTTTTAAGTGTTTTTAAGGATCTAGTTCTAAATGGAGTTGAACAAGATTTGATAGAGGCTTCTTTACATCAAATCGAAATTTCACAAAGGGAGATATCAGGTGGTATGCCATATGGATTGCAACTTTTGCTCGGGACAATGCCTTCCATTTTACATGACTCTAATCCATTAGAAGTTCTTGATCTTGAGGGATCTCTTTTAAAATTGAAGAAAAGGTTGGAAGAACCAAATCATTTAGAGGGGCTTATTGAAAAATTTTTTATTAACAATAAGCACAGGGTCACTTTTCAGTTAATTCCTAACGCTGATTATGATAAGAAAAAGATGGAGAAACTTGAGCAACTTCTTTCCGAAAAAAATAATTCTTTATCAAGTTCACAGAAAGACAATATTCGTGATCTAACTACAAAGTTAGAAATGAGGCAAAACTCAAAAGATGATCCCAGTTTACTTCCCTGTGTAACAGTCGATGATATCGAGAAAGAGAGATTTTACACCAATGGCTACAAACAAGAAGATGGAGATAAGATCAAATATTTTTACCATGCTGGAACAAATGGGATAGATTACACGACAAAGGTGTTTTCCTTAAAACCAGCAAATTTGGATGCTCTTAGATATAGTAATTTTTTCTCAGATGTTGTGACAAGTGTAGGTGTAGGAGAGAAAGATTATGAGAAAATTCAGAAAGAACAATCACTGAGTACTGGTGGAATAGGATTAAGTTTCAATGTTCTTCCCGATAGTACAGGTGATAAATTTCTACTGAGTGCTGGTTTGCATGGTAGCGCTCTCAGCAAAAACTTTTCGAAGCTTGAGAGGTTAATGGATGATACTATCCATGGGTTTCGACTAGATGAAATAAAGAGATTGGAAGAACTCACGCAATTCGAAATTGCTGGAAAAGAAAAATCAATTACTCAGAGTGGTCATATACTAGCGATGAATGGTGCGTCGGCTCAAATCTCAAAGTTTGGTGCTGTGTCCGAATTTGTTGGTGGCGTGTCGTCTATACATAATCTCAAAAAGCTGAGAGACTCAAATGGAAAAATAAATATGGATATACTGCTCGAGTCATTTTTAAAGTTAAAGAGTTCAATTAATCCTGCCTCTAAAATAGAGGTAGTTATAAGCGCAAATAATCAGAATTATAATAAAGAAACTACAACCAAAACCGGTTTAGAATCCTTAGACGTTCTAAATGGTATAGACTTGCAATCTGAGGAAATTGCATGGATTACTGGATCGGATGTAAATTTTTGTGCGCAGGCATTCCCCACGGTCGGCTATGATCATCCAGATGCACCGATACTTACAGTCTTAGGAGCTGTTTTAAGAAATGGATTTCTTCACTCCGCAATAAGAGAAAAGGGAGGTGCTTACGGTTCAGGTGCTCAGCAGGATTCAGGATCTCGTTCTTTTAGATTTTTTTCATATCGAGATCCAAATTGCGAAGAGACTTTTAACGCATTCAATGAATCTATTGAATGGTCTTTGAAATCTATAAACTCAGAAAAGTTGGAAGAAGGCATATTAGGTGTTATTTCTTCAATTGACAAGCCCGGCTCACCCGCTGGCGAGGCAAGATCGGATTTTAATCAAAGTATGAGAGGAATAGACCAATCCAAAAGAAAAACTTTCAGGAACCGTGTGATCAATTGTTCAGTTGAAAGGCTTGTCGAAGTATCAAACAAATATTTTACTGGCGAACCTAAGAGATCAGTGATTTCTGGAAAGCATTTTGAAAAAGAGATCAATAATCTTGGTTTATCTATTCATAATGTTTAGCCATGTTACGCACTGTCACCACTCAAGATACTGGCTAGTGCTATAGAAGCAAGCCTTGCTTCTGGTGGATCTGCTCGACTTGTAAGTAGAACGGGTACTTTAGCTCCTAGAACGATACCCGCCGCGCACCCTCCAGCAAAATATACAAGTGACTTGTAAAGAGTATTACCGGATACAATTTCCGGTACTACAATCCCATTTGATTGGCCCGCAACAGGGTCATTTCCCAATCCTTTTTTAATTGCAGCATCTCTACTAATTATAAGGTCAAGAGCTAGAGGGCCAGAAAATAATGCCTCATTAATATTTTCTGTTGCCCATTCCCTTAAGTTTTGAGCAATTAAAGTTGACTCCATATTTTCCATAACAAGCTCACTAGCAGATAAAAATGCGATTTTAGGAGTTTTTATTCCTAGTGATTTTAAACTTCTAACCATTGTTTCAGTAACTGTTTTAAGAGTTTTCTCACTTGGCTTGATGTTAACTGCTGCATCTGAGACCATAATCCCTGTATTCATATCGTCATTAGTTATATAAAATTGATGAACAATCTTGTTTTTTGTTCTCAGATTATTTTTTTTCGCAATCACGGATCTCATGAAAGTATCTGAATGTAAATCCCCCTTCATAAGGATATCTGCTTCACCGTTTCCACATAAAAGAGCACTGATATCCCCTGCTTTTTCTTCTTCTGTTTCATTTATTATTCTAAAACAAGATATATCCCAGCTTAAACTTATAGCCTGTTTTTCGATTTGATCTTTAGGACCTACAAAGATTGGTTCAATTAAATTTAAATCAAAAGCTTGTTTTGCTCCCGAAATAGCAGACTTACTATGAGAAAACGCTATTACTACTTTAGCTATTTTTGCCCTGTTTTTCGCCTTTGTTAGCAAGCTTTTTGGAGCAAATACTTTTGATTGATCTAATATGAAAGAGCTTGGGCTCAATTTTCTAATCCTATTAACCTAGCCAACTGCTTTCATATCGCCCCTTGATATTCCAGCAATAGGAACAGGGGCTTTCATAGCATCCCTTCTGAAAGGTTCTCCAAGCTCTTGATTTAGCATCACTTCAATGAAAGTAGTTTTATTGTTTTCCATTTGTTGATTAATGGCCTCTTTTAAAATGGAGGTTAGTTCTTCCATAGAGTAAGCAGTCTTTCCAATGAAGCCGCAAGCATCTGCCATTTTTGCGTAAGATACCTTGGTGTCTAATTCCGTGCCAACGAAATTGTCTTTAAACCATAGCGTAGTATTTCTCTTTTCAGCTCCCCATTGATAATTTCTAAAGATAATCATAGTTATAGCTGGCCATTCAGACCTACCAATAGAAGTCATTTCATTTACCGAAATTCCGAAGGCGCCATCCCCTGCAAATCCAACCACAGGAACACTTGGTACTCCAATCTTTGCTCCGACGATTGAAGGTAAACCATAACCACATGGTCCAAATAGACCAGGGGCTAGATATTTTCTCCCTTTTTCAAAAGTAGGATATGCATTACCTATTGCACAATTATTCCCTATGTCTGATGAAATTATAGCATCTCTGGGCAATGCTGATTGAATAGCTCTCCAAGCCATTCGAGGCGACATTTTTTCGGGTTCTCTTTTTCTTGCTCTTTCATTCCAAGTTGTTCCTGGATCGTCATCTTCATGGTCTAGAGAACTTAGCTCTTGAGCCCACTTTGACTTAGTTTGGGAAATATAATCAGTGCGTTCTTTAACTTTATCATCCATCGCTATTTCAGGCATAAAAGTAAGAATTTTCTTAACTACCTTCTTAGCATCTCCAACAATGCCAAGCGAAACTTTTTTCGTTAGTCCTATACGATCACCATTTAGGTCTATTTGAATTATTTTTGCTTTCTCAGGCCAATAGTCGATGCCGTAACCAGGTAAAGTTGAAAAGGGGTTAAGACGCGTTCCTACAGCTAAAACGACATCGGCTTTCTTAATTATTTCCATAGCGGCCTTCGATCCGTTATATCCAAGAGGTCCACAATGAAACGGATGTGAGCCTGGGAAAGCATCATTATGTTGGTAACCGGTACATACCGGTGCGTGTAACCTTTCCGCTAATTGTATAGTGTCATTTATTGCATCGCTTAATACCACTCCTGCTCCATTTAGAATTACGGGAAAATTTGCATTTATCAACAGGTTTGCTGCTGTTTTTATAGTATCCTCACCCCCGTCAGGTAATTCAAACTCAATTAATTCCGGAATATCTATATCGACTTCCCTGTTCCAAAAATCCCTAGGAATATTTATTTGAGCAGGAGCAGATGCCTTTTTCGCTCTAGATATAACTCTGTTCAACGTCTCAGCTATTCTTTGAGGGTCTCTTACTTCTTCTTGATATGCCACCATGTCCTTAAATAGAGCCATTTGCTCAACTTCTTGAAAACCTCCTTGGCCTATTGTTTTATTGGCAGCCTGAGGAGTTACCAAAAGAAGAGGGGTGTGGTTCCAATATGCTGTCTTTACCGGAGTAACGAAGTTTGTGATACCTGGTCCGTTTTGTGCTACCATCATTGATGTTTCTCCGGTTGCTCTTGTGTAACCATCAGCCATCATTCCAGCGTTACCTTCATGAGCAGCGTCCCAGAATTTAATCCCAGCTGAAGGGAATAAATCAGAAATTGGCATCATAGCAGAGCCAATAATTCCGAATGCATGAGCGATACCATGTTTTTGTAATACTTTTACAAAGGCTTCTTCAGTGGTCATCTTAGTCATATCGTTTTCCTTTTTTTTAGGAATATCAAATTGATTAAAAAATTAAAATTTAATATTCTAGCATGTACTAGTTTATAGGAGAATTTAATTAAGGTGCAAAGTTTTAAATCAGGAATAGAAATTATTCATTTCGATGACAGAGGTCCCAAGGATGATACTGCAATTATTTTTCTCAATTCTTTAGGCACTGATTTTCGGATATGGGATAAATTATTATATATTTTGGGAGAACGTTTTAGAACTGTCAGAATAGATAAAAGAGGTCATGGATTATCAACGAATTTTAAAAACGATATCTCTATTGAGAGCCTTGCAGAAGATGTGAGCAATTTAGTTGACTATTTAAATCTAAAAAATATTTGTCTGGTAGGGCTATCGATAGGGGGGTTAATTGCCCTCGAATTTATTAAGCAAAGACCATCTATTTGTAATAAATTAATCTTATGTGATACAGCACCAAAAATTGGTTCAAAGGATATGTGGGCCGATAGAATAAAACGTGTCAAAGAAGGAGGGATAGAAGCAATTTCAGATGATATTTTGGCACGGTGGTTTTCTTCTTCTTTTTTAAAAGATAGTACTGATGAATTGCAAATGTGGAGGTCAATGCTCACGAGGACAACAAAGTCTGGTTATATTGGATGTTGTGAAGCTATTTCTCGCTGTGATCTAACTGAACAGGCAAAAATGATTAACGTACCCACTTTAGTGATAGTAGGGGACGAAGACGGTTCTACTCCGATTAATGTTGTCCAGAATGCTGCAAACTTAATTAGAGGTAGTATTTTTAAAATAATAAAAAACGCTGGACACTTGCCGTGCGTTGAGCAGCCTAGTGAAGTAGGATCTATATTTTTGCAGTTTTTAGAGAACAATAAGTGAACTATATATCCAATCCTTTTTTCCCTAATGGCTTAAAGAAGCCTTCCAATGTAAAAGATTTAAATGACAATATAGATATTTTGTTAAAGCTTTTAGATTTATGTCCAGAGTACAAGCCAACAGACTTGTATGAACAACAGAAAATAGCACAAAAATTAGGCCTAAAGTCTGTCCTTATAAAAGATGAAAGAAAAAGGTTTAACCTGGGTAGCTTTAAAGCAACAGGCGCAACATATGCTATAGCAAAGATGGCTTATTCACGTTTGGGAGCAAAAGTCGAGGTTTCATTAGAAAATTTAAGAAATACGTTGAGGGGCGTTACCTTTGTTACTGCAAGTGCAGGGAACCACGGTATTTCAATGTCAGTGGGAGCCAAATTATTTGGTGCAAATGCTATTGTGTTTCTATCAAAAAATGTGCCTAAAGAGTTCGCAGACCGACTAAAAAATATAGGTGCAGGTATTAAGTTTAAAGGGGATAACTACGAGGCAAGTATGATTGAGGCCGAAAACTATGCTACTAGCAATAATTATGTTTTATTGTCTGACTCGACTTGGGAAACTTGCCAGTCAGGCGTTGATGTCATGGAAGGATATATGATTATAGGTGAAGAGGTTCGTAACCAACTATCATCACATGACTTAGATCAAATAACTCATGTTTTTTTGCAGGCAGGGGTTGGCGGATTTGCCGCTGCTCTTGCATTATCCCTTCGAAAGTTTTTAAGGAAAGATGCCAAGATAATTGTGGTTGAGCCTAATCGAGCAAAGACCTTGTTTGTGTCTGTACAAAATAGAAAACCAAGTATTGCGGAAGGAAAAGTATCAATAATGGGCCGTTTAGATTGTAAAGAGCCTTCATGGACAGCATTTCACTCACTTACAAAGACCACAAATTTTTTTATGCACTTGGAAGATGATTATGCCGAGAAAAAACAAAAATTTATAAATGATATAGGCATAACTACTAGCCATTCTGGGGGTGCGGGCATCATTGCTTTGATATATGCTACTGAAAACCAACTTTTCGAGATAAATAAGAACTCATCTCCTCTTGTGTTTTTGACAGAAGGTATAATTCAAAAAGATTTAGTTTAGAAACTTTTCATCGAATGGATAAGAGGTAAGATTTTCAAATCCACTATCTGTTACAAGTAATTGATCTTCAAGCTTAATTGAAAATTCACCATTTTCACGGCTGATTAATGCCTCTACACATAATGTCATTCCTGGCTGAAGGACATAATCAAATGCACCCTCTTCATAGTCTTCTGGGTATGCTATTAGAGGAAACTCGTCACATAGCCCAACACCGTGAAACCTGCAGCTGTATTGTTGTTTTTTATACAAATCATCAAGTTGATGTCCTTTAAAGGTTAAATCTTTAAAGGGGACACCAGGAGCAACAAGTTCAGCATTCTTTTGGATGTGTTCCAATGCTATTTGATAATCTTGTTTCATTTCCTTTGTTGGCTCTTTGTCTCCTATCCACCATGTTCTAGAAATATCCGTGCACATAGAGTAACAACCAACTAGATCAGTATCAAAAGCCACTATTTCATTTTTCTGAAGTATTCTAGAGCCACATTCCTGAAACCAGGGGTTTGTTTTGGTACCGGACGAGAGTAATCGAGTTTCAATCCACTCTCCACCTCTTTTAATGTTTTCTGAATGAAGAATTGACCAGATATCGTTTTCAGTCATTCCTGGCTTTGTTTCTTTCTCCATAACATGTATTGAGGTTTCGCACGCTGAAATAGAGCATCTCATAGCTTTTATCTCTTCAGCAGATTTTATCGATCGCGCATGCTCCATTATTTTTTCTCCATTTTCGATTTTAAAGTCTCTACTTTCTAGACTTTTAAACCCATCGAGCATTATCTTATCTATTGCCAAATTCTTACTTTTTTTTCTTTTTTTTTCGAAGGCTTCACTAATTTGATGAGAAAATTTTTCCGCAGCAGACTTCACATTATCTCCTTTTGCAAAATAAAACATAGACGCACCAGTTCTAACTTCATCAATGTACAGATAATTGGATTCCACATAATGCGTGCTTTCTTGGTAATCCCAAAGAATACAGTGGCCGTCATCAAAAACTAAGCAGGATCTAAAAGGATTATGTGTATTCCACAAAAGCATATTTGAGGTACCAGTTGCGTACCGAATATTTAATGGGTCAAAAAGCAAAATGGCATCGACTTTATTCTTCTCTAATTGCTTTACGACTTGCTCCTTTCTGTAAGAATTAATTATAGATACGTCCGGCAATTGTAATCCTTTATTATCCCATTCTTTTAGAGCTAGATCTGTTGGTTCCGAAAAAACACTGATTTTTTCTGGAGCTTTGCCAGGATTTATTTTTTTTTTAAAAGAAGGTGCCTGCATTTGACTCTCCCAATATTTGTTTTTATGTTAGTGTCTTTTTTAAATCTTTTAAATATTTTTTAATTAGGTTAGGTTGTAATTCATCTATTGAGGGGAACACTGTGGGAAGAGTTATTCTTTTGTCAGAAATATCAGGATCGATTTGGAAAATTAATTGCAAAGTTGGAGATGTTATTGAAACTGGTCAAGACGTGATCGTTATTGAGTCTATGAAAATGGAAATTCCCGTTGTTTCAAATGTTACTGGCACTGTTGACTCTATTTTTGTAGTTGAAGGCGAAATGGTAGATGAAGACCAAAAATTAATAGAAATAAATACTAAAGATTAATCTAAAAGAAAAAAATGGATAAAGAAGTTGACCCCACTGAGAGCCTTGGAAAGGTTTCTAAAACGACTTGTTATATGTGTGCATGTCGCTGTGGCATTGATGTGCATATAAAAGACAATGAAGTTGTCCATATAGAAGGTAATAGAGATCACCCTGTCAATAAGGGTGTTTTATGTGCAAAAGGCGCTTCTGGTATTTTTCAGCATAAAGCAGCCTCTAGACTAAAAAAGCCACTACGTAGGGTTGGTAAGCGTGGAGAGGGGAAGTTTGAGGAAATATCCTGGGATGAGGCTCTTAAGATTGCGGTTGATTGGTTATCTCCTATTCGTAAAAAATCGCCAGAAAAACTTGTCTTTTATACTGGTCGAGATCAATCTCAGTCATTTACGGGTTGGTGGGCGCAAAAGTTTGGTACCCCCAACTACGCAGCTCATGGCGGCTTTTGTTCTGTAAATATGGCTGCCGCAGGAATATATACTATAGGAGGTTCATTTTGGGAATTTGGTTCTCCTGATTGGGATAAAACAGAGCTAATGCTTCTTTTCGGTGTGGCAGAAGATCATGACAGTAATCCTATTAAAAGAGGATTGGGAAAGTTAAAAAATAGAGGTGCAAAAGTTATCGCAATCAATCCAGTTAGGACTGGCTATAATTCAGTTGCAGATCAATGGATAGGCATACGGCCAGGAACCGACGGTCTCTTGGTTCTTTCGCTTGTGCATACATTGCTTAAAAGGAAAAAAATAGATTTAGATTATTTACAAAGCTTTACAAATTCCCCATTCCTTGTGAATGTTGCATCAATTAATAATAGCAAGGGGTCGCTTTTAAGAGATAAAGATGGCTGTCCTCTTGTAATTGATCATTTTTCTGGTGAATTGAAGAAATTTTCAGATAAGGGAGTAAAGCCGTCTTTGACTAAATCTTATTCAAATGAAGATGGCTCCTTTAAAACTGTATTTACTTTGTTAATTGAGAAATATTTGGATAACTCATATTCTCCAAAATTAGTTGCACCGCAGTGCGGATTGAAGGAAGAACAAATATTAAGCTTGGCTGATGATATAGCTACAACCGCGTTTAATAAGTCAATATACATCGATCAAAGTTGGGTAGACTTTAGAGGGGAAAAAAGGTCGGGTTTCACTGGCAGACCGGTTAGTTTCCATGCGATGAGAGGTATTTCGGCGCACTCCAACGGATTTCAAACTTGCCGAGCTATACACTTGCTTCAAATTTTAATTGGTAGCGTTGATGTTCCAGGTGGATTTCGGTATAAGCCGCCATACCCAAAGCCGTTTGATGCGCACCCTAAGCCACACTTTAAATTTAGTCCTGATAGTGAATTAGATGGACCTCATCTTGGATATATAGGTGGACCTGAGGACCTAGCATACAATGAGGATGGTCAACCGGCAAGAATTGATAAAGGTTTCACATGGGAAAATCCAATGTCTTCACATGGATTAATGCATACGGTAATCACTAACTGTCACAGTGGTGATCCCTATAAAATAGATACATTGTTTCTTTACATGGCTAATATGGCATGGAATTCCTCTATGAATACCGAGGAAACAATGAGGAAATTAACAGAACGAGACGTTGACACAGGCGAATATAAAATTCCTAGAATAATATACTCCGATAGCTATTACTCAGAGACTGTTGCCTACTCTGATCTTATTTTGCCGGATACGACCTATTTAGAGAGATATGATTGCATATCGTTATTGGATCGTCCTATAGGCGAGCCTGACCAAGTTAGCGATGCAATACGTTGGCCAGTTGTTGAGCCAGATCGAGATGTTAGAAGCTTTCAAGATGTTTTGCTACAACTTGGCGTTATGCTAGAGCTGCCAGGAATGGTAGACAACGACAAGCAGCCAATATATGAAGACTATGCTGACTATATGCAGAAGCATCAGAGACGCCCGGGCATCGGGCCCTTAGCTGGATTTAGAGGTGAGACTAATACAGATTGCGGCAGAGGAGACGTTAGCTTAAATCAAATTGACAAATATATAAAAAATGGAGGTTTTTGGAGTGAGAAAATCCCTGAGGAGGCCCAATATTATAAACCATGGAATAAAGCTTATCAAAAGTGGGCGGTTGAAATGGGTTTCTACGATAAAGAAGAGCCTTTTGTCTTTCAAATTTATCTAGAACCACTAGCGAAGTTGCAAAATCATTCCCAATTGCCAGATAATTTGAAACCTCAGGAGCATTTGTACAAAAGAATTGAGGAAAAAATGGATCCGCTGCCAGTTTGGTGGTCAAACCATGATCCAGAAAAAGTCGAAAAATATCCAATAAATGCAATTACACAGCGACCTGCAGCAATGTATCATAGTTGGGGCAGTCAGAATGTGTGGTTGAGACAAATTCACGGTTCTAATAAGCTATTTGTGTCTGAAAGTATTTGGAAAGAAAAAAAATTCGAAGATGGAGATTGGGCAAGATTAACATCAGAAAACTCATCAATAGTTGTTCCTGTTGCGCTTATGAAGGGGCAAAACGAAAATACAGTATGGACATGGAACGCAATTGGCAAAAGAAAGGGTTCTTGGGCTTTAGATAAAAATGTAGAGGAGGCTAATGAAGGTTTTATAATAAATCACCTCATTTCTGATCTCTTGCCCAAGAATAAAAGCGGCTACAGATATAGTAATTCTGATCCTATTACTGGACAAGCAGCATGGTATGATCTATTGGTTAACATTGAAAAGGTTGATAACCCCAGTAAGGTATCTCTCCCACAGTTTCCAGTATTGAGCTCTCCTGTAAATGTTGGGGTAGATAGAAAGAAGTGAGCAAGTATTGACAAAATTACCTAAATGCGAAGATAAAAAATTAGGACTTTTAATTGATCTTGATACTTGCGTCGGATGTCATGGTTGTGTAGTGAGTTGCAAGGAGTGGAATTCGTCGGGTGATGAAAAACAATTAAGTGATACTAACTCACACCAGAAAGATCCAGTTGGCACTTTTTTGAACCGCGTTCATTCGTATGAGAGAAAAAACAGCAGTACCAATGAAACGGAGTCCTTTTATTTTCCTAGATCTTGCCTGCATTGTGAAGATGCACCTTGTGTTACTGTTTGCCCAACAGGAGCAAGTTATAAGAGAGAAGAAGATGGTATAGTTCTCGTCAATGAAGATGATTGTATGGGCTGTGGGCTTTGTGCATGGGCGTGTCCTTATGGCGCTCGAGAGCTAGATTTAGTAAGCGGTGTGATGAAAAAGTGTACTTTGTGCATTGATAGAATTTACAGTGAAGAACTGCCACCAGAGGACAGAGTGCCGGTGTGTGTCAAGAGTTGTCCCACTGGCGCAAGAGCATTTGGCGACTTCAATGACCCTAATTCAGATGTTTCAAAAAAGGTCAAAGAGAGAGGTGGAGTTGATCTTATGCCTGAAATGCAAACAAAACCTGTCAATAAATATCTACTTCCTAGAATAAAGTCTAAGAGTCCTGTTAGTTCTATAGGGTCAGTTGTTGAAGAGGAAACAGAGGCTACAGGGCTGCTAGGTTGGGTAGATAGAGCTCTTAGTAAGTTATAATGCATCCCGCTCCATCAATAATCCTTTTTACTGTTCTTTCTGGTTTTGGTTTTGGGCTTACTTCAATTGTTGGACTACTGCAATTTTTGAATCAGATAAGCATGGTTGATATTATTATTTTTTCTTCAATGGGTCTCTTTTTTTCGACAATTGGATTAATCTCCTCTTTTTTTCATCTTGCAAACAAAAAAAATGCAATCAAGTCTATGTCTCAGTGGCAAACTAGCTGGCTAAGTCGGGAGGCAATTTCCTCGATTTTCTGTTTGTCGATTGTTGTAGGAAACATTGGGTGGATTTTTGTTCAAAATATGTATATCAGCGAGGTTGGTATAATATTATTTCTTCTATCCTTAATTACTGTTTTTACTACTTCGATGATTTATGCACAGTTAAAAACCGTGCCATCTTGGAATAATATGTTGACGCCTACTCTTTTTATTTTTGCAGCTTTGGCTGGTGGTTCAATTCTAATAACGGATCACGCGAGCTTAGTTTTATTGCTTATTTTCGCTGTTCTCCAAGTCTTGTTTTGGTATATTGCCGACCGAAGTTTTATTGATATAGAAACAACTGTTGGTACCGCTTTGGGGTTTAGTAAAAATGAAGATATCAGAGCTTTTGATGCTGCTCATACTAATAGAAACTATTTGCTTAATGAGATGGTTTATAAAGTTGCAAGGAAACATGCGGTAAAAATAAGATACATCTCTTTCTTTGCGGCATTTGTTTTGCCAATGTCATTAATTTTAATCTTTCCAGGTAATTTTAGCGTTAGTGTTTTAATAATAGCCTCACACCTTGTAGGAATTTATTTCTCAAGATGGTTATTTTTTGCTGAGGCGAAACACTCAGTTAGCTTCTATTACCAGTAAATATTTATGGAATGTTGCGTTTGCATGTTTTTTTTTGTTTAAATAAAATAACATAGCAATATTAACAAAAAAAATTACTTTAATTATAAATGTACGTATAAAATATTCGCTTATATAAGATAAATAGTAGAGAGTTGCTCAAGAAATGGAAAACGATCAAAAATATCTGTCAAATAATCGAGAAAAATTTAATAAAGAGTTATTAGATTTCATATCTATACCCTCGATTGCTGCTATACCAGAACATGCTAAAGATGTTCAAAAAGCAGCATCTTGGTTAAGGGCAAGAATGTCTGAAGCAGGCATTGAAAATGTTGAGATTATGGAGACAGGAGGTCAACCAGCCGTATACGGTGACTGGATGCATGCAGGAAATGGAAAGCCAACAGTACTAATATATGGCCATTTTGATGTGCAACCCGTAGATCCAGTTGAATTATGGGATCATGACCCGTTTGTGCCAACAGTAAAAGATGAAAAGATTTTTGCAAGAGGAGCCTCAGATGATAAGGGATCGATGTTTATACCTATTATAGTTTTTGAGGCTATTTATAAAAGCGGTGGTTCCTTTCCTTTTAATATAAAATTCCTCTTCGAAGGAGAGGAAGAGATTGCGTCACCGAAAATGCCCGAGTTTGTATCAAGCAATGTAGATAAATTAAAGTGCGACATGATTTTCTCTGCTGATGGGGGTCAGTTTTCTGAAGATGAACCAAATTTAGCAGTTGGATTTAAGGGAATTTTAGGTTTTGATATCGAGGTGGTTGGACCAGAAACCGATAAGCACTCAGGATTATTTGGAGCGGCAATAGCTAATCCCATTATGGCACTTACGCAATTACTCGCTTCTATGAAAAATTCTAATGGCGAAATCACAATCGATGGTTTTTATGAAGAGGTCGTGCCTTTAAATAATGAAGATAAAGCTGAGATTGCTCGGGTGCCTTTTAATGAAGATCAATACTTAAAGTTAACAGGTTCAATAGGTTTAGATGGAGAGGCTGGGTATACAGCGCCTGAACGAATAGGTGCTCGACCTACTTTAGATATAAATGGTATCTGGGGTGGTTACCAAGGAGTTGGGACAAAAACAGTTCTACCCTCTAGGGCAAATGCAAAAATAACTTGTAGATTGGTCGCGAACCAAAAGCCTAAGGAAATTTTAAAAAAAATAGAGAAACACGTTAAAAAATTCTTACCTAATGGAGTTATTGGAAAGGTCATTCCCTTGCAGGATGAAGGTGACCCGCTTTTGATACCAGAAAACCATAGGTCAACTGAAGTTGCAAGAGATGTACTTAAAAAAGTTTATGGTAAGGATCCTTATATGATCAGAGTAGGTGGATCTATTCCTATTCTTTCAGCGTTCTACAAATACCTTGGAATACACGCGACGATGTTCGCTTTTCAACTGGACGATGAAAACTGGCACGCACCGAACGAGTTTTTTCGCTTATCAAGTTTCTACAAGGGACAGGAGGCATATAGGCAATTGTTTCATAAAATTGGGAGTCTTAGTTCTTAATGTTTTTGAAGCTTAAATCTATCTCGTACAACATCCTCTTCGTAGTTACAATTTTTGTAAGCATGCCTTTATTTGCTCAAGAAAAAGCAAATAAGAGTTTTTCGGAAAATGAGATGGCAACAATAAAAAAGTTAGCGCTGGAAGCTTTGCTTGAAAATCCTGAAATACTGCGAGAGGCTTCTAGAATTCTACAAGCTAGAGAAGAACAAAAAAGGAATGATAATGTTTCCAAGCAAATCAGTGAATATAGTTCAGAACTGACTGACACTGGAGATACGGTTGTTATTGGTAATCCAGACGGAGATATAACAATTATTGAATTCTTCGATTATAACTGTCCTTATTGCAAAACTGCTGCAAAGGATCTCCAAGATTTAATAAAATCTGATGAGAATATAAAGTTCATACCGCGTGAGTGGCCTATTTTAAACAACAACAGTGTTATTGCCGCAAAAGCGGCTTTAGCAGCAATCGCACAAGGCAAGTACAAAGAATATCATTGGAGGCTTATGAAGGAGGGCAGCTTAACTGAGACTAAAATTTTTGAAATAGCAAAAAATTTAAAGATTGATATATCTCGCTTAAAAAAAGATATGGAAGGTGAATTCGTTATAAACCATATAGCAAAGTCAACTGCACTAGCAAGACGAATAGGTTTTTCTGGCACACCTCTGTTTATTATAGAGGGCAAATTTTTCCCGGGCTTTGTACCTTTAGAGGAGCTTGAACTAATTATTTCTGATATAAGAGAAAGTAGAATGTAAGTGATTAGATTGCATACATAATTATAGTTTCTTAAATGCCTAGCGTTGAATAGGTGCCGGCGATTCTACTTATCGAGACCATCATTGCAGCAGTACGCAAGTCAGGAATATTCGTATCTGAGTTCCAGCGAGCACTTATTACATCATACGTACTTCGCATGGTATCTTCTAGTCCTGATCTCACTAAATCAAGTTCTGAATCCCCCTTGACAACCTCTTTTTTAAACTCGTCAGAAAACTTTTCCTTAGTCATAGATTCAATTCCACTGATTAAAGAAGAAAGTTGGTTTTCTTGAGCACGTCTTTGTAGTCTGCCAAATCTTATCCTGCTAAGATTTTTTATCCATTCGAAGTAGCTAACTGTTACTCCACCAGCATTAGCATATAAGTCTGGAATAATAATTTTACTATTTTTATTTAATATCGTGTCAGCATTGGACGAAATTGGACCGTTAGCTGCCTCTATGATTAAAGGGGCCTTAATTCTTGCTGCATTTTCTTCAGTTATTACCAACTCCATTGCAGCAGGAATCAGAATATCGGCATCAGCTTCCAGAAGCTCTGGTCCTTTATCGGTAAACCCGAGAAAACCTTTTATTGAGCCATTTTGCACAATATGGTCTCGCAATCTTTGGATATCGATTCCTTGCTCATTTATTATTGCTCCACCCCGCTCCAAAACATGAGTTATTTTTGCACCATCCTCCTTGGATAAAAATAGTGCGGCATGATAACCAACATTACCAAGACCCTGTATAATTACCCGCTTTCCACTTAACCCTGGTGTAAGGCCTGTTTTTTCTAAATCAATTTTACTATCAAAGAATGCGTTTAGTGCGTATTTTACACCACGCCCAGTAGCTTCAGTTCTGCCAGCAATCCCTCCCTTACTAACAGGTTTTCCGGTAACGCAGGCCCATGCATTTAAATCCGTGGGGTTCAACCTCCTGTATTCGTCTGCCATCCAGGCCATTTCTCTTTCTCCTGTGCCCACATCAGGTGCTGGTACATTCTGTGATGGATGAATTAGATCTCTTTTAGCCAGTTCCTGAGTAAACCGTCGGGTAATTTTTTCTAGCTCTTCGGCACTCCATTCTTTTGGATCGATTATTAGGCCTCCTTTTGAGCCCCCAAAAGGTACCTCAACAAGCGAACACTTATAAGTCATAAGAGCTGCTAGAGCTTCGACTTCCTCGTGATTTACATCTAAATCGAACCTTATGCCACCTTTTACAGGTTCAAAGTGATCAGAGTGTACCGATCTATATCCCTGAAATGTAAAAACTTTATTTCTTAATCTAACGCCAAATCTTACCAAATAAGTTGAATTTGCTTGCATAATTTGCTCTGCAAGATCATCAGTTAATGCACTCTCTGATTTATTAATGTTTAAAAATTTTACAGCTTGCTTGAAATTGATTTCAATTGACTCTAGAAATTCTTTTCCTGCCATTTTCGTTCCCCTTACGGAAAGAATAACATATTTACTTTATTACTAAAAGCTATTAGGGATTCTTTGTTCAATTAAAAAAAAGACAATTACAAATTTGTAAACTTTGGAAGACTATGACGGATAAGAGTTTTGGCATTCTATTAGCTATTACCGCAGGGATACTTTGGTCCACTATAGGATTAAGTATCAAGAGTATTGAACAGGCCAATGCCTTTGAAATATTATTTTATCGTTCAATTTTCATTTCTATTTTTATTGGGTTTTTGCTCCATTTCTTTTTCGGGTTTAACTTTTCTCTGCTTTTAAGAAACTGGGTGTCTTATTTGTCTGGTGGTACTGCACTATTTTTTGCTTACATGGGAGGAATTTACGCATTATTAACTACATCAGCAGCAAATGCTCTCTTATTATTTGCTTGCGCTCCAATATTTACAGCTGTTTTGTCACCAATATTTTTGAGAGAAACAATATCAATCAAAACATTAATGTCTATTGCCATTGCTTTTACAGGCGTTTTTACAATGATTTGGGATGATTTTGGCGGTGGTAATTGGAAAGGAAACTTGTCCGCTGTTATTTCAGCCATGGGCTTTTCTTTTTTTACTATTAATCTAAGACTTAACAAACATTTGCAAATGTTGCCATCGGTTTTCTCGTCTGGGATCATTGCGTCTGCTTTTGCTTTCTTAATTATATTGTTTTCAAATTATAGTTTTCAGCTTATCAGCAAAGATTTCTATATCATT
>CACDWF010000015.1 GCA_902556405.1 uncultured Alphaproteobacteria bacterium
TATTTTTTCGTTAAGTTCTCTTGCCATTCTACCAGCCTATCAATTTATGCGTAATTAATTATAAATAGTTTATACGTTATAAAAGGGTGCTCTTCAACACCAACAAAAATTAATAGCAAAAAAAATTGCGATTAAATTTTATCTAATGTTACTCTAACTGAAATCCAATTTTTGATTCAATGGAATTGCGGTATGACGCCTTTAGAACGTGCAAAAAAATCTACAGAGACAATGTGGAAGAAAGATAATGCTTCAAAGGGAATTGGTATAAAGATAGAGAGTGTAGCTCCCGGAAAAGCTGATTTAAGTTTAATTGTAAAGCAGAAACACCTTAACGGACACGACATTTGCCACGGAGGATTTATTTTTACTCTTGCGGACAGTGCGTTTGCTTTTGCCTGTAATAGCTATAATCAAGCGGCGGTTGCCCAAAATAACATGATTACTTTCATAGCGCCCGCGCAAAAAGGTGAAAAGCTGTTGGCGAAGGCTAGAGAGGTCAGTCGAACTGGCCGATCAGGGATTTATGATGTGTCCGTTTTTAACGAGAAAGAACAGAAGATAGCGGAATTCAGAGGACTTTCGAGAACAATCGGCGGGCAAAATTTTAAGGAATAAAATAATGAGGGATTTAACTCCAAAAAAAAAGGAATTGGAACCAATCGAGATCGCATCTATCGATGAAATAAGAGCCCTACAACTTGTTAGATTAAAGTGGTCTGTTGACCATGCCTATAATAATGTGGCGTTTTACAAAAAAAAATATGATAAAATTGGAATTCATCCTAGTGATTTAAAACATTTGGAGGATTTAAAGCTATTCCCATTTACAACCAAAGAAGATCTAAGGAAGAACTATCCATTTGATATGTTTGCAAACAAGTTAAAGGATATTGCTAGAATACATGCATCATCCGGCACCACAGGAAAACCGACAGTTGTAGCTTACACGAAAAATGATTTGGAAATGTGGGAGCACTTAATTGAGCGATGTTTACGTGCCTCAGGCATGAAAAAGGGAGATATGCTTCATAATGCATATGGTTATGGGCTGTTTACCGGTGGCCTGGGCTTGCACGGAGGAGCCGAAAAAATGGGATTAACGGTTATCCCAGTATCTGGTGGTATGACAGCAAGACAAGTTCAGCTGATAAACGATTTTAAGCCAAAAGGTATAACTGTTACTCCCTCATACATTCTGTCTATTTTAGATGAATTCAGAACACTGGGTTTAGATCCTAAGAAATCCTCATTGGAGGTTGGTATTTTCGGAGCTGAGCCTTGGACAAACTCTATGCGTAGCGAGATTGAGTCGCAATTTGATATGCATGCAGTTGATATCTATGGACTATCAGAGGTACTTGGACCCGGAGTGGCTAATGAGTGTGTTGAGTCAAAGGACGGTTTACATGTTTGGGAAGATTATTTTTATCCAGAGATAATCAATGTTGAAACTGGTAATATTTTAGAGGATGGAGAGAAGGGAGAATTGGTTTTCTCATCTTTATGCAAAGAGGCCTTCCCTATAATTAGATACAGGACCAAGGATTTAACAAAATTGATGAAGGGGACTGCTCGTTCTATGCGTAGGATGGAAAAAATAACGGGTCGAAGCGATGATATGATGATTATTAGAGGAGTAAATATCTTTCCCACTCAAATTGAGGAACAATTATTGAAAATAGATAGTTTATCCCCTCATTTCCAAATTAAACTGATTAAGGATGGAAGAATGGACAAGATGATAGTGTATACTGAGCACTACGATTCAGAAGATGTGGAACAATCCTATGCGGAAAATTTGTCTGCCAACCTTAAAAAACGTGTAAAGGACATTATGGGGTTAAGTATTGAAGTCAATGTTGGAAAAAAAGGCTCAGTGCCAAGGTCTGAAGGAAAGGCCGTCAGAGTAATTGATGAAAGATAATATCAAAGGGAGGAACAATTGGAAAAGCGAATAACTAAAGGAAAAAGCAAGCTTTATGAGAGCGTGACTGAAACTATAGGGGATACGCCCTGTATAAGAATAAATACTCTAGCACCCAAGCATGTAAATATGTATGTAAAGGCAGAGTTTTTTAATCCCGCCAGCTCAGTTAAGGACCGTCTAGCAATAAGTATTATAGAAAACGCTGAGCAAAAAGGCTTGCTCAAGCCAGGCCAGACAGTTGTTGAAGCAACAAGTGGCAACACTGGAATTGGATTGGCAATGGTTTGTGCCGCTAGAGGCTATCCGCTTGTGGTTACGATGGCAGATAGCTTTTCGATAGAGCGAAGGAAAATCATGAGGTATTTAGGTGCAAAAGTTGTTTTGACGCCCAGAGCTGAAAAGGGTTTTGGAATGTATAATAAGGCAAAAGAGCTCGCTGAAAAAAATGGATGGTTTTTTGCACAACAATTTGAAACAGAAGCAAATGCAGAAATACATCAAAATACCACTGCACAAGAGATTTTGAGTGACTTCTCGGACGTTGGTCTGGATTATTGGGTTAGTGGATACGGTACTGGAGGAACTGTTTCTGGAGTTGGACGGGTATTAAGGGAAAAAAGTCCTGGAACCAAAATAATTTTAACTGAGCCAGAAAATGCAGCTTTGATTGGGAGTGAATTGAAGCAAGATAGACATCTTGACAATACACCAGCTACAAGTCACTCTTCTTGGAATCCCCACTTGATCCAGGGGTGGACACCAGATTTTATACCATTTGTTCTGCAGGAAGCGATAGATAATAACTATTTTGACAAGTTACTTCCCGTTTCTGGTGAGCAAGGAATTACATGGGCAAAAAGATTAGCGCGAGCGGAAGGAATTATTACAGGAATATCGGGAGGTTCAACATTTGCGATTGCTATGGAAGTTGCAAAAGATGCTTCACCTGACTCAAATATTTTGTGTATGTTGCCTGATACGGGAGAACGGTATTTGTCTTCACCTCTTTTTGAAGAGATTCCTGAAGAAATGACTGATGACGAGAAAAAAATATCACTGTCAACGCCGAATTATCAACTATAGTTAGAATGGAAAAATTTCTACTTGATTCGTTTTGTCCACGTCGGTTTAGAATCATGATAAAAAGATTTTTTTTTGAGATAATCTTTCCAAAAAAACATAAAAAATAAAAAAAAGTATTTAAAATCAATTAATTATGGAATATCTACCGATTCTTAGAAAAATTCTCAAAAGGATCTTCATTTATAAAGTCAAGTCAATAGCTTTTTTATCAACAATTTTATCCACAGGCACTATCTCATTGAAATAACTGAAAATTTAGTTTTTTTATTATAGTAAATTGTTTATGTGCTGCGGCCGGTTCCTGGTTTCACTATGCACACGTATCTGATAGTTACACCATTATCAAGACCAATCTGTTTATCACGATTCGGTTTTTGATTCAGTGATCTGGCAGCTTCGATACATTCGTTTTTTGTAAGATAGGATCGGTTTAAATCGGAAATTGAGTGCGATATTTCAAAGCCCATACCTGTCACAATAGAATAAAGAAATAAACCCCACATCTGGTCGACCATCAGATAACTCCTTTTATAACGAAAAATTACTATTGGTTATTAATAATACTACTTGTAATTTCCTATTCATGATAGACCAATAAATGTCTTCATTAGGAGAAATAGTTGACAAAAATATATTTGGCATATGGATCGAATTTAAACCATCGACAAATGGTGGACAGGTGCCCCGATGCGAGTTATCTGGGAAATACAATGCTGAAAAACTGGAGACTAATATTTAAGTCGGTCGCTACTATTGAAAAAGATTTAGGTAAACATGTACCTGTAGGAGTTTTTCAAATCACTGATGAGTGTGAAAAAGCTCTGGATATTTATGAAGACTACCCACAGCTATATGATAAAAAGGAATTAGATGTCATATTAGAGGGCACTCAGGTGACAGCAATGACCTATATCATGGTTGGAAAATATGGTATTGCTCCACCATCTAGAAAGTATTTCAATGTGATTAGCGAGGGCTACAAAAACTGCGATTTAAACTTAGATTTTTTAATGGAGGCCCAGGAATATTCTATAACAGCTGACAGTGGTAGAGGATATGAAAGCGCCAGATGGAACCGATAAAATTTTTTATCTAAAATTTCGTAAAAAAAGTAAGGGCAGTACAAAATACTGCCCTTATTGTTTTTAGACATTAGTCTTCCTCGGGAAGTACTAGATTAAGTATAACGGCCACTAAGGCTGTTGGTGCAACAGCTGAAGTCGCCAAAATATAAAGTGTCTCTGGTAAATATTGCACAGCGGTGGGAACTAGGTTGAAACCTAGTCCGATGGCTAACGAAATGGCAATAATGACCATATTTCGTCTGCTTAGTTCAACTTCCCTTAGAACATTTAATCCCGCAGCAACGACCATTCCAAACATTACTATAACACCACCCCCTAATACGGGAAGAGGCATAGAGGCTATAATAGCACCTATTTTTGGGATCAAGCCACAGACAACCAGAACGATTGCCCCAATCGTCACAACGTGCCGAGACATAATTCCTGTCATACCTACGATCCCAACATTTTGACTAAAAGAGGTGTTTGGTAGACCACCGAATACGCCGGCCACTGCGCTACCTAATCCGTCTGCATAAGTTGCGCCCGATATTTCTTCATCGGAAGCGTCCCTTCCGGCTCCAGCCTTGGTAGTTGCTGATGTATCACCTACCGTTTCTATAGCAGAAACAATGCATACTAGCGTTACTGCAATTACGGCGCCGAGACTGAACTCAAATCCGTAAGGTATTGGTTGCAATCCCGAAAACCAGCTTGCCTTACCAACTGAAGCAAAATTTACCATACCCTGAACATATGCAAGAATATATCCTGCTATAATTCCAATCAATACAGCGGCGTTAGAGATTAAGCCTCTGCCAAAAAATTTACAAAGCAAAGCGACAATTACTACGGTGCCTGCTACGCTCCAATGCATAAGTGAACCAAAGCTATCCGCTTCCATCTGGAACTTTGCCGCGCCTCCAGCGGCATACTTAATAGCAACGGGAATTAAATAGAGACCAATAGCTAAAATAACTAGCCCTGTAACTAATGGTGGAAATAGCCACCTGATCTCTTTTATTACAGCACCAAGTAGAAAGTGAATTATTCCTCCAATTATACAAGCTGTTAGTACCACTGACATCGCTTGTTCTGAAGAGCCGCCATTTTTCACTATTCCTGCAGCCGTTAAACTTAAAACCCCTACAAAGGCAAAACTAGTTCCCTGCATAATGGGTAATCTTGAGCCCACTGGCCCAAAACCGACAGTTTGAAATAAAGTTGCTACCCCTGCAAATAGCATAGCCATTTGAATGAGATATACCATTTCTGGGCCAGCAAATTTAAATCCTGCGCCTAAACCTCCTGCCACAATCACCGAGGGAGTTACATTAGAAGCGAACATTGCAAGGACATGCTGAAACCCTAGAGCTGTAGCTTCTCCCATAGGTGGTGTGTTATTTGGATCCGAATAAGGACCACTTTTATTATTATTACTCATCAATTTCTCCTTATATTGTTGTTGATAGAGTACTAGACACAAGATATGCTAATTAAATATTCATGGCAATATATTAACGCTACGTAAGGTTTTCGGTGGTTAAACTGTGACAAAGTTCCTACACTATTTAAATCCAACTAATTAAAAGACAGGCAAGTTGAATAATAAAATTGAAAATACTTTATTCCAGTGCAGAGCGATAAATAAGGAATTTGGAAACGTTAAGGCTAATGACGATATTTCTATAAATGTTAGTAAGTCCCAAATTCACGCGTTATTGGGTGAAAATGGAGCAGGTAAATCTACGCTTGTAAAAATCATCTATGGGTTACTACAGCCAGACAGCGGTAGCATGACGTTTTCAAATAAGGATTTCACACCAAAAAGTCCAAAAGATGCAAGAGCTCTTGGCGTCGGTATGGTGTTCCAACACTTTTCTTTATTTGAACCTCTGACAGCATTTGAAAATATACTATTAGGATTAGATAAAGAACTTGGGGAAAATGAGCTGCGTGATAGTGTGATAACGTTATCTGAAAGTTATGGTTTGGAAGTAAATTTATCCTCTTTCATAGGAGATCTATCGGCTGGAGAACGGCAGAGAGTAGAAATTATCCGTGCTTTAATACAAAAGCCCAAGCTGTTGATAATGGATGAACCAACATCGGTTCTCACACCATTTGAATGTGAGAGCTTATTTAAGACTTTGAAAAAATTGGCGAGCGAAGGCACCTCTATTCTTTACATATCGCATAAATTAAAAGAAATTGCTGATTTATGTGATACGGCATCAGTTCTTAGAAAGGGTGCAGTAGTTGGAGAGTATGATCCAAAAAAAATGACTGCAAGGGAGCTGGGGGAGATAATGGTTGGGCAATCATTATTCGAACCTAAACCACCCGTAGCAACAAATAAAGGTGATAGAGTACTTTCGGTAAAAATAAATGAAGTTAAACCTGATACACAATTTGGGGTAACCTTAAAAAATATTGATCTTGAAGTTTATCAGTCTGAAATACTAGGCATTGGAGGAGTAGCCGGCAATGGGCAAGAGGAGCTAATGCAAATTCTGACAGGAGAGAAAAAAGCTCAGAGAGTCTCCATAAAATATATGAATAATAATGTTGAGATGCTTAATCCTCGTGAAAGGCGAGAAATCGGACTAGCTTTTGCTCCTGAGGAAAGACTTGGACACGCAGCTGTTGGAAATCTAAATTTATTAGAGAATAGCCTTATAACAGACCCCAAAAAACGCTTTCAAAAGAAGATGGGTTTTATCAATTTTAGCGAATTAAATGAATTTACAAATCAAATTATTGAGAAATTCAACGTCAAGACTACTAGTGCAAGCGCACTTGCTTCCTCTTTGTCTGGTGGAAATCTCCAGAAGTTTGTTGTCGGGAGAGAGATTGCGCAAAAACCTTCTTTATTCATAGTAAACCAACCTACATGGGGTGTAGATGCGCTCTCAGCTGCAAATATAAGACAGGCAATTGTTGAAATAGCGAATACTGGAGCTGCAATAATTTTAATAAGCCAAGACCTAGATGAGATCCTGGAAATATCAAATAAGGTTGCTTTTTTGACTAATGGAAATCTTTCAACTCCTACCAACACTGCAGATATAAAAACAGATGAGATTGGAGCAATAATGGGTGGTATAAGCGCTTAGGAGCATGCTTTATGTTTAAGTTAATTCCGAGAGAAAATGTTTCGCCGGTCCTTTCTTTGCTAGGCCCATTATTTTCGGTTGGATTTACAATGTTGATCGGAGGAGTCTTATTCTATTTTTTAGGCGTAGATCCGTTTGCCGCCATAAAAATGATATTTTGGGATCCTTTAATGAGTGAAACATTTTCAACATACTCTATTCCCCAAATTTTTATAAAAGGTGCTCCTTTAATTTTGATTGCTCTTGGCCTTTCTGTTGGCTTTAAAGCAAATGTCTGGAATATAGGAGCAGAAGGTCAGTACATTATGGGAGCCATTTTTGGTGCATCATTCGCACTTTCTCTTTATCCTTTAGAAAGTATTTTTATTTTTCCTACAATGGTCCTAATGGGTATCCTTGGGGGAAGTTTGTGGTCGATGATCCCAGCTCTTTTGAAAGTTAAGCTCAATGTCAACGAGATACTAGTTTCTCTTATGCTAGTTTATGTAGCAGAGCAGATACTTGCTCTTGCATCGTTGGGGTTCTTAAGAAATCCCGATGGTGCTGGGTTTCCCGGTTCTCGTAATTTGAGTCAATATTCTTCTGCCTCCAACTCTGAGCTTATTGTAGGAACAGGAATACACTTAGGAGTTCTGCTTTCTTTATTGATGGTCGTTTTTTTCTACGTGCTATTATTTCGGCACAGTCTAGGCTTCAAAATAAAGCTACTTGGAAACTCGCCAAAGGCGTCAGGTTTCTCTGGCGATAACCCCAACAAGCTCATCTTTCTTTGTTTAACTTTGTCCGGAAGTTTAGCTGGGTTGGCTGGAATAATGGAAGTTGCTGGACCTGCAGGACAGATCAACATTGACTTTAATGTCGGCTACGGATTTACGGCTATAATAGTAGCATTTCTTGGCAGGCTAAACCCTATTGGAATTTTTTTCGCTGGTATAGTTATGGCACTGACTTATGTTGGGGGAGAACTTACGCAATTTATGCTTAATTTACCAGCTGCCGCAATTCAGGTTTTCCAAGGAATGCTTTTATTTTTCTTACTCTCATTTGATCTTTTTGTGCATTACAAAATAAAACTTAAAGGAAATAAATAAATGGACCTTTCAGAAATTAATTTTGCTGTCTTGGTTGCTAGCCTGATCGTGGCTTCAACACCTCTTGTTTTAGCGGCTCTTGGCGAGTTGATTGCTGAAAAAGCTGGTGTCTTGAACCTTGGTGTAGAGGGTATGATGATAATAGGTGCGGTTTCCGGATTTATAGTTGGAGTAGAAACTGGGTCTGCCTATGTGGGGATAATAGCAGCAGCAGTTGCAGGGGCACTACTTTCTCTTCTCTTCTCTTTTATTATTTTGATAATGCAAGCCAATCAAGTGGCGTCGGGCCTAGCCTTAACTATCTTTGGTCTGGGAATAGCAGCTCTCATGGGTCACCCATACACTGGTATAAAATCACCACAAATTTCAACGATTTCAATTCCTATTCTTAATGAAATCCCGATACTCGGAACAATGTTTTTCCAGCATGATTTGGTTGTTTATCTGTCGCTAATTTCTGTGTTAACGGTCTGGTATTTTTTAACGCGTACGAGAGCGGGACTTATTCTTAGATCAGTAGGAGAAGATCATAATGTAGCCCATTCATTAGGTTACAGAGTGAAAACTATAAGGTTTTTGGCTATTACTTTCGGTGGAGCTATGGCTGGTGTGGGAGGAGGATATTTATCACTTGTTAGAGTTCCTCAATGGACAGAGGGAATGACAGCTGGTGCGGGCTGGATTGCACTTGCTCTTGTCGTCTTTTCAGGTTGGAGACCTTTTAGATTACTTGTAGGTGCCTATATTTTTGGTGGTATAACAATTCTTCAGCTAAACTTACAAGCAATTGGGGTGAATATAAACATTGCTGTATTATCAATGGCTCCATATCTTGCAACAATATTGGCTTTAGTGGTAATATCGATGAGTCGATTCCGTGGGAACAGGGGAGCTCCGGGATGTCTAGGTACATCGTTTGTGAAAACAACTTAAATCTAATACAGAAATGGAGATAAAATGAAAAAAGTAATTAAATTTTTATCGGCATCTTTTTTATTTGCAGTGATGGCTTTGAACGCAAACCTTGCTATTTCAGCGGATTATAAAGTTGGCTTTATATATATTGGTCCTCCAGGTGATCATGGATGGAACTATCAGCATGATGTAGGAAGAAAAGCTGTTGATGAGGCTTTTGGCGGAAAAGTTGAGACAGTCTTTCAAGAGAATGTTCCGGAGAGTGCAGATGCTGAAAGGGTCATGACCCAAATGGCATTAGCTGGTGCGGACATGATTTTTGCTACTTCATTTGGTTACATGGATCCAGTAATCAACGTTGCTAAGAAATTTCCGAAAGTAAAATTTGAGCACGCTACCGGGTATAAGACAGCAGATAATGTCTCTACATATAGTGCAAGGTTTTATGAAGGTAGGTCGGTGGTAGGCCATATTGCCGGAAAGATGACAAAGTCAAATACAATTGGTTATGTCGCGTCATTTCCAATTCCGGAAGTGGTTCGGGGTATTAACTCAGCATACTTAGCTGCAAAGAAAGCCAATCCTAATGTTGAATTCAAGGTTATTTGGATTTTTACTTGGTATGATCCAGCTAAAGAAGCTGATGCTGCCAAAACCTTAATCTCTCAAGGAGCTGACGTGATACTACAGCATGTTGACAGTTCTGCGATTATGACCGTTGCCGAAGAGGCCGGAGTTTATGCTTTTGGTCAAGCCTCTGATATGAGTGCTTTTGGTCCTAACGCCCATTTAACCGCTATAATCAACGGTTGGGCACCATATTATGTAGAAAAGGTAAAGCAGGGTATGGCTGGCACTTGGAAAGGTGGAGAGCAAACTTTTGATGGAATTGGAGCCGGTATGGTTATTATCGGAGAGTTAAATGATAAGATTCCTGCTAGTGTCAAGAAGGAGGCGATGGCAATCAGAGATGGGATTGCTTCGGGAACGCTTCATTCATTCACAGGTCCAATCAATAAGCAAGACGGTTCGCCTTGGCTTAAGGCTGGTGAGACAGCTGATATTGGAACACTCCTTGGAATGAACTTCTATGTTGAGGGAATTGAAGGCGATATTCCAAAATAATCTATCCTACAGAAAATAAAAAAGGCCCTAAAAAGGGCCTTTTTTTTGGAGACTAATAAAAAATGAAAATATTTAAAGGAAGAATTTTTTCGTTTTTAAGGAAACCAGAAGATATTAATGATACTGGTAGTTACGTCTATTTAGAGAAAGGAGGGGTAGCATTTGACAATAAGGGAATTATTATTGAAGTCGACGAATATTCCAAACTTAGTAAGAAATACGAGAATATTGAAACAATAGATTTTGGATCTAAAATAATCTTTCCAGGGTTTATAGATCTACACAATCATTTCCCCCAAACACAGGTAATCGCATCATATGGAACCAAATTACTTGAATGGCTGAATAAATATACTTTCCCAAATGAAAGCTTATTTGTTGATGATAAGCATTGTGAAAGAGAGTCAAAAATATTTTTAGATTTATTAAATGATAACGGCATTACGACTTCCGTTTCATTTGGATCAGTGCATCCTAATTCAGTCGACTATCTATTTCAGGAAGCGCATAGAAGACACATGTGTGTTATTGCTGGTAACGTGTTGATGGATAGGAATGCACCAGATAAAGTTTTAGAGAAAGCGGATAAAAGCTATTTAAGTAGTACAGAGATAATTAGTAAGTGGCATAATGTCAGCCGTTGCAAATATGCTATAACACCTAGATTTGCAATAACCTCCACTCCAGAGTTGATGGAAGTTTCGCAAACCTTGTGCGCTGAAAATAAATCATGTTATGTGCAAACACATCTTTCTGAAAATATAGATGAAATTAAAACAACGCTGGAATTATTTCCAGATCAAAAAGATTACTTATCTATTTATGACAAATATAAGTTGCTCTCGAACAAAACATTATTAGCTCATTCTATACACTTGGAAATGAACGAGATTGATAGAATGAAAGAAACAAATTCTATTGCTGTCCATTGCCCAACATCAAACCTGTTTCTCGGGAGTGGCCTATTTAAATTTAAAGATTTAGAAGAAAAAGGAGTAAGAACTGCAATAGCAACAGATGTAGGAGGTGGTACATCCTTTTCAATGTTAAGAACGCTTGACGAAGCTTATAAAATTCAGCAATTAAAAAACTATAGCCTTAACCCATTAGCTTCATTCTTTTGGTCAACTATGGGTAATGCAGAGTGTCTAGGACTTCAGCACCAAATCGGAACAATCAAGACTGGAAACTACGCTGACTTAATAGTTATAAACAGTAAATGTACTCCTTTAATGAGACATAGAATGGAAAAATGTAAAACAATTGAAGAAGAACTCTTCATTCTTCAGACCTTGGGAGATGACCGAGCGATAGAATCAGTATTTATTGCCGGAAAAAAAATTAAATAACCTTACAGCAGATTTTTCAGCCTTATTTCTGCAATTTTGTGTATCTCATCGATAGCTTTATTGAACTCTTTTTTAAAACTATTTTTCAGTCTCACTTGAATGTTTCTAAAGACTTCTTCTTTATTAAGTCCTGATACAGCAATAATAAAAGGAAATTTGAACCTATCCATATAGTCTTTATTTAAACTACTCAATAGATTATATTCATTGCCAGAAAGACTATCTAGACCAGCTCGGTTTTGCTCTTTCTTTGAATGGGCTGTTAGGTTGTTCCGGTGTCCCTTCTTAACACCTAATTCTGGGTGTTCTAAAATAAGGTTAATCTTGGATTCATGATCCATCTTGTTTACATAATCCTTCATTAAGCTCAGTATTTCCAAGGGTGACAAAGTATCTAAACGGTGAGATTCGTATATTGCAAGCGCTATATGAGGTGAATTTTCATACAAGCTGCCATAATGCTTAATGAATTTTTCTTGCTCCAAAATTTGCCTTTTCTTTGGTTGTTTTTTATCTCGTTATAGTTACCATGTAAAAAAAAAAAAAAAAGAGCTTTTAATAAATGACAGGTCTTACCACACATGTTTTAGATTTAACGCAAGGGAAACCTGCGGATGCACTTGAAATTAGTTTTTATACTACGCAGTCAGACAGGAAAGAATTGATTGCTAATTTTGTAACTAATTCTGATGGAAGATTAGATAAGCCAATATTCGACCAGTCTAACATTCGAGAAGGATGGTATGAAATGGTGTTCCATGCTGGAAAATATTTGATGGTAAAACATAAAATGAGAGAAGCCGATTTATTTTTTGATAATATTTCTATCTGCTTTCAAATTAATGACCTGAAGCAACACTACCATGTACCTCTGTTACTATCTAAGTTCGGCTACAGTACCTATCGAGGAAGTTAGCATGGATTTTGATTATCTTGAGTGGATAGAATTTATGGTTCGATGGTTCCATGTAATTGCTGGAATTGCATGGATAGGATCTAGCTTTTATTTTATTGCGCTCGACCTAAGTCTTAGAAAATCGCCCTCATTGCCTAAAGAGGCACATGGAGAGGCTTGGCAAGTTCATGGAGGTGGTTTTTATAATTTGGTAAAATATCTCGTGGCTCCAAATCATCTACCCGATCACTTAACTTGGTTTAAGTGGGAGGCTTATGCTACATGGATTACCGGTGCAGCGCTATTCATACTCGTCTACTATCTTGGTGCTGAACTATATCTAATTGACTATGAAAAAATAGAATTGTCCAAAACTGCTGCTGTTTTGATATCAATAATCGGTGTTATATTTGGATGGGTGATATATGATCAAATATGCAGAGTACTGGTTGGAAAATCTAATTTAGTATTATCAATTGTCCTTCTAATATTTTTTGCATTTTTGTCTTGGGCATCCTATTCAATACTAAGTTCGAGAGGGGCTTTTATGCAGATGGGAGTAACTCTGGGTACGATAATGGTAGCAAATGTTCTTATGGTAATTATTCCAGGTCAGAAAAAAGTTGTAGCACAATTAATCGCCAAAAAGACACCCAGCCCTGAATTTGGAATACGTGCAAAACAAAGATCTCTTCATAATAATTATTTGACTCTTCCTGTAATCTTCATAATGATTGGCAATCATTATCCTACCGCCTATGCTACCTCTTACTCTTGGGTAATAATTGTATTAACCATTATTATAGGAGGCCTTGTTAGACATTTTTTTAATGAAAGACACGCTGGTAATAGGACGCCATATTGGGTTGCCATTCCAATTGTAATCCTATCATGGGGTTCTCTTATGTTGTCTGAAGTTGATGAACCGAGGTTGGATCAACTATCGCTAGAAAAACTAAGCCTTATCGAAGGCTCATTTTCAAAAGAATTCAAAGATAATATAATGGAGGTGACGTCGTATAAATGTTCCACTTGCCACGTTATGGAGCCATCTTGGGAAGGAATGAGAAAACCTCCTAAAGGAATTTATTTAAGCGAATTCAGTCACTTGATTAATAACTATGAAACTATTTATAAGCAGGTTGCAGCATCAAGGGCGATGCCACCTGGCAATATTACTTTTTTAGAAGACGAAGAGCGATTATTATACGCAAATCTTTTTCACAAGATCGAGGAAATATTAAGAGAAGAGAATTGAACAACACGGAAACAAAACTTAGAGATCTAGAAGGTTACCATGGCGAAATTCCCCACTTTAGCTGGCCTGGGGGTAGAAAGTTGGCGGTTCAATTCGTTTTGAATTTAGAAGAAGGTGGTGAAAATTCAATTATCTATGGAGATAAGCATTCTGAGACCTTCCTTTCAGAGATCATAGGTGCTGAGCCATTTTTTGGTCAACGACATATGTCGATGGAAAGTTTGTATGAATATGGTACTAGAGCTGGTGTTTGGCGAATTTTAAAACTCTTCAGAGAAAGACAAATCCCAATAACAATTTTCGCTGTAGCACAAGCTTTGGAAGAAAATCCAAGAATTGTAGATCAAATTTTAAAAGATAATCATGAGATTTGTTCCCATGGACTAAGATGGATAAATTACAAAGATGTGCCCAGAGCCACTGAAAAAGAGCACATGCAAAAAGCAATAGAGATTCAAAAAAGAATTTGTGGAGAAAGACCTATGGGTTGGTACACAGGTCGTACCTCAGAGAATACAAGAGATTTGGTTTGTGAAGAAGGAGGCTTTCTTTATGACTCAGATGACTACAGTGATGACTTACCATTTTGGTCTAAAATGACAAAAAAACCGCACTTAATTATACCCTACACTCTTGATACTAATGACATGAGATTTCTAACCCCGCAAGGATTTCATAATGGCGAGCATTTTTTTAATTATCTTAAGGATAGTTTTGATTGTCTTTATGAAGAAAGGCATGAAGGTTCTAAGATTATGAACATTGGACTTCATTGCCGTATAATTGGAAAACCGGGAAGGTTCCCGGCACTAAAAAAGTTTGTTGATTACACTCAGTCATTCAGCGATGTCTGGTTTACAACTAGAATAGAAATTGCGAGGCATTGGAGAAAGGTACTACGACATGAAAAATGAAGACAAACTAATAATGTCAAAAAAGGTTAACTTGGCATCACCGAAAGCAGGGGCAAAAATCATTGATGTGTCTGATGACTTTTTTGCAAAATGTGATCGAATGTTAAATGACACTGATCCCATTTTCATTGATGATAAATATGATGATCATGGAAAATGGATGGATGGTTGGGAAAGCCGTAGAAAAAGAGTAGAGGGAAACGACTGGGCTATTATTGGCTTAGGAGGCAGGTGTTCTATAGAGGATGCAATAATTGATACTAGTCACTTTACTGGGAACTATCCGCCAGCCGCCTCGCTGGATTTCTCATCTAACCATAGTTATGAAACAGGATCTTTGGACTGGCATACACTCCTTGAAAAACAGATTTTGAGAGGAGATCACATAAATGAATTTAAGCTCTTAAAAAATGAACATGTAACCTATGTAAGATTAAATATTTTTCCAGATGGAGGTGTAGCGCGGCTAAGACTTTTTGGAGATCTTATTCCCTTTTCTCAGGACACGTCCAAAGATTTAGAATTATCTGCTCTAAAAAATGGGGGCAAAATTGTTGGGTATAATAATGCACACTATGGCAACGTAAACGCTCTCCTGTCCGAAGGTAGAGGAGATACAATGGGTGACGGGTGGGAGACTCGGCGTAGACGTGTCCCTGGAAATGATTTTATAATCATTGAGTTAGGAACACCTGGGCTGATTTCGAATGTAGAAATAGATACTTGTCACTTCAAGGGTAATTTTCCAGATAGAGCTTCAATTCAAACAATTGATTTAAAAAATGAAAAAGACAAAATAAAAGCATTTGAAGCTTCTAGTAACTGGGAATTTTTTTTAGATGAGAAAAAATGCAAACCAGACTTTATTCATAACTTTGGAAAAAATGATTTCTTACATGAAAAAATGGTCTCCCACGTGAGATTAAACATCTATCCTGATGGGGGAGTTTCGAGATTTCGAATTTTTGGTCAACCAGTAAGCTAAAATGCACTTAAATTTAGAAAAGCTGACCGTAAGCCAGAAGTTATTCGAACCTTTTGGTGATGTAATTTCAAAAGGGATGGAAAATAATAAATTTCTGATAAATCAGGGATATTGTGAGAGGTTTGATGAGGTAGCAACAGTACAAGTACTTGACAGAAAAGCTAATCCAATCATTTCAATATTTTCTGCTACTCCTAGAAAAAGACCGATAAAAATTGATTATCTGGAGATGCACCCTCTAGCGTCTCAAGCTTTTATGCCAATACAAAAAATAGATTGGCAAGTAGTCGTGGCCAATGATAAGGACGGATCCCCAGATCCTTCTTCAATCAAGTATTTCGAAGTGCCAGGTGATGTAGGTATAAATTACAATCCAAAAGTTTGGCATTTTCCACTGCTCGTTAATACAGCTCAAGATTTTTTGGTTATCGATAGATCATCAGCATTGGATGCAGGCAAAGAAAATTTAAGAGAGTTTTTTTTTCAACGCAATGGTAATGAGATTTACATAGAGTGATCATTATGCACCGCAGCTAAAATTTTTGAAGGTGTTGCGGGAGCATTTAATAAATCTGCATTTGATGTTTCGCTAGCCATCGAGACGGCATTTTTCAAAGCCAAAAAGTGAGAAATCGATAGTAATAAAGGGGGCTCACCGACAGCTTTAGATCTAAATATTGTCTTCTCTTCATTAGGAGTATTCTCTAATAGCTTAATATTAAATTCAGGTGGTACATCTCGGCTTCCAGGTATTTTATACGTTGAGGGGCCAAGAGTTAAAAGTTTGCCTTCTGGATTAAAATATAGTTCTTCACACGTTAGCCATCCTATACCCTGGATGAAACCTCCTTCTATCTGCCCTCTATCAATTAGGGGGTTGAGAGAGCTCCCACAGTCTTGAATGATGTCTGCCCTAAGTATTCGACTTTCTCCTGTATCAATATCTATAATTGCTTCGGATACTGCCGCTCCCCATGTGAAATAAAAATAGGGGCTTCCCTTAAATTTTTCCTGATCCCATGAGATTTTTGGTGTTTTATAAAAGCCCGTTGATGAAAGAGATATGCGATTTTCCCAGCAGGAAAACGCTAATTCTTTAAAGGTCATGCTTTTATTTCCGCTTAGTATCAGACCGTTCTTAAATTCAATAGAAGAGGGTGGCTTTTGAAAAACTTTGCTCGCATGTTTAAGCATTCTTTGCTTAATAACAGTAGCTGCTTTCCACGCAGCCATACCATTAATATCGGAGCCAGACGATGCAGCTGTAGCTGAGGTGTTTGGGACCTCATCCGTATTTGTTCCAGAAATATGTACATAGTCGATAGGAATGTTGAAACATTCTGAGACAACCTGAGCCACCTTAATAAATAGGCCTTGTCCCATCTCTGTTCCACCATGATTTAGTCTCACCGAACCATCTGTGTATACATGGACTAAAGCTCCTGCTTGATTTAAGGATACTTTATTAAAAGATATCCCAAACTTGGCAGGCATGAAGGCAATTCCTTTTCTGTAAGGCTGATTTTTATTAATTTGCGACGTGTTAAACCTTTCTACAAGAAGCTTTCTTTTTTCTAGACCTGCAAAAGTTTCCATCTCATTTATTATTTTTTCAATTTTAATATTTTTAACTATTTGCCCATAGGGTGTTTTAATTCCATTTTTAGGGGAATAATAATTTTCACGTCTAAGCGCATCTAAATCGATTCCTAGAAATCGAGAAATTCTTTCAAGAATAGTCTCAATTGCAAGCATTCCTTGAGGTCCACCAAAGCCTCTAAACGCCGTGTTAGAAACGGTGTTTGTTTTGCATATATAGCCTCGTGCGGTAAAATCTTTAAAAGAGTAACAATTATCTAAATGGGTCAATGCCCTCGACATTACAGGAGCTGATAGGTCGCAGACATTACCTGCATTGCTAAGCAATGTTATATCTAATCCCTTGATTTTTCCTTTTTTGTTGAAACCTACGGAGTATTTCACTTCAAAGTCATGACGTTTGCCAGATGATGCCATGTCATCTTTGCGATTAAGCCGAAGCTTAACAGGCTTATCCAAAATGTATGCTCCTAGAGCTGCTATGGCGGCGTATATTGTTGACTGGCTTTCTTTACCTCCAAAGCCACCGCCAAGTCTCCTGACCTTGCTAGAGACCTTGGCCGCTGGAATATTTAAAACGTTGGATACACCATGCTGGACTTCAGTTGGGTGTTGTGTGCTTGACCAGATTGTGAACTCAGAGTTCTCATGCGGAATGGCAAGAGCAATATGTGTCTCCAAATAAAAGTGATCTTGACCTCCCATAGAAAATGAACCCTTAAGTTTATGGGGTGCCTGCTTAATCTGTTCGTTTGCCTTACCTCTCTCAAAGTGAATTGGTTTTAAAAAAAAGCTTTTTTTCTTGAACGCTAAATCCAAGTCTAATATCGGTGTTTTATCTTTTTTATAGACAATCTTCACTTCATTTACAGCTGCCCTTGCTCTCTCCATTGATGAGGCAACAATGAGCCCGATAGGTTGGCCTACATAAGTCACCTCTTTTTCTGCAAAGATTGGCTCATCTGCAAAAATAGGCGCTATATCATTCTTACCAGGTATGTCTTTTGCTGTAATAACTGTAATGCTTGGATCAAATTTTTTTGCTTTTTCGGTCTCAATAGAAGTTATCATACCAGATGGTATTTCTGAGAGGATAAGAGCTCCATGCAAAGTATTTTCTGACAATGGAATATCGTCTATGTACTCGGCTCTTCCCGTAAGTTGTCTAAAAGACGAGTCTTGGTAGTGAGACTTTCCAACTGAAATATTATTTTTGTTATCTAACGCCATCAAATACTCATTATCGAATGTTGTTTCTCACCACTTATGGTGGATCTTTGCATTTTTTTTATCAATCCAACCATTGCGGCCGATCGATATTTTGCTGTCCCTCTAAGATCACTTATTGGAGAAATATCATGACTTAAAGCAGTTAGTAGAGCGCTTTGGTTAAAGCGTAGATTACTATCCTTTAATAACTTACTCGTTTTATCTAATAACAAAGGCGTGGGTCCTACGCCCCCTGCAGATAAAATAATATTTTCTACAGTGTGGTTTTTATCCATCTTAAATTTGGCTGCCAGCGATAAAGTTGATATATCTTGATCATACCTTTTTGATAGCTTCCAAGAAAAAATTGAATCTTCCTTTTTTGTTTTTGGTACCTTAACCATGTATATAAGCTCATTGCGTTTTAGAGCGTTTTTTCTATATCCCTTAAAAAAATCTTTAATAGGAATAGTTCTTTCTCCTTTTGGACCGAGTAGAGACAATTCAGCCTCCAATACGAAAAATAGGGGAGCTAGGTCACCAATAGGGCTCGATGTCCCAAGATTCCCTCCAACTGTTGCGGCTGTTCTTATCTGTGGAGAACCAAACCTAATAATTGTATCCAAAAAGGGGGAGAAAAATTCACGGCATAACTCTTCGAATCTAGATAGTGTAACACAAGCTCCTATTTCAAATGATGAAGTCTTAGTCTTAATTGTAGACATTTCTTTAATATTATTCAGAAATAATATTTTCTGTTCTTTAAAATTGGAGTCTTCCGCTTCAAGGTTCCAGTCTGTACCTCCGGACAAAACAGTATAATTTTTTTCCCTTGATATAAATTCAATAAGTTCTTTTTTAGAGTCTGGGTAAATGTAAGTTGTCTTTCCAAAAATTGCGGTCTTTAACTTTGAGCCTTTACTATTTATGGGCATTGGAAACTTAATTTTTTCTTTGAGAGATTGGATCCCGTCCACTATTGGTCTATACCCTGTACAGCGACATAAGTTTCCAGATAGAGAGTCATGGATAACGCTCTCAGAAGGGCTTTTATGTTTTTCTTTTAATGCAAGCGCTGCCATTACAAAGCCAGGTGTGCAAAACCCACATTGCGACGCCGCCTCGGAGTTCAGTGCTTCAATTAAAGTTTTGGCAGAGCTTAATTTGCTAGCACCTTCAATTGTTACTATATTTTTATCAATTAATTGTCCCACCTTTAAAATACAAGAGTTTACTGGTGCTAAGGATCCTTTTTCATCAAAAATCAATACAGAGCATGCACCACAGTCTCCCTCTGAGCACCCCTCTTTTGTCCCAGTAAATTTACAATTATGCCTCAAAAAGTTTAGCAAGCTTATATTGCTGTCTATATTACGTGCGTAAACTTTCTTAAAATTTACATAAAAGCTAGGTTCCGATTGTTTATTTTGCTTTTCCATTATAAGTTATCCGGCTCTACTCGCAGTTTTATCATACATCATTGTGGGACTTAAAAATATTGTAATTTTCCTGAAGCTAAATATGAGTTAAATTTAGGGTTCATTTATTGTAAAATAACAACAAAGCAATTTTTTTATGGTCAAGGGAGTTTAGAGGAAATGCCTAGTTTTGATATTGTTAGTAAATTGGATATGCAGGAAGTTGAGAATGCGATTTTCAATGCTAGTAAAGAGATCAACCAGCGATATGATTTTAAAGGTTCGAAGACCGACATTGAGAGAAATGGGAACTCGTTAACTGTAGAAACAGAAGATGACTTGAAAGCAAAGCAAGTTAACGAACTTTTAATAGGCCATTTTGTTAAAAGAGGTATAGACCCCAAAGCCCTCAAAGTTAAATCAATGGAAAGCGCTTCAGGTAATCGAGTAAGGCAAAACTATGATTTGCTGGAGGGGATTGAACAAGACACATCAAAGAAAATTATTTCTTCTGTCAAGCAGAGTAAGTTAAAAGTGCAGGTAAAAATACAAGGTAATGAGCTTAGGGTTTCAGGGCAAAAGAAAGATAGTCTTCAGGAAGTTATTTCGTTAGCAAAAAAGCTCGATTTACCTCTTCCTTTACAATTTATAAATTTTAGAGATTAGACCTCGTATATGTCGGAAAACTTTTCATCTAAATAATTCAAAAAGGGCTCAGGCGTAAAAGCCTTTCCTGTAGCTTTTTTGATCAGGTCAGCAGGTTCGTATAGGCTTCCATGCTGATGTATGTTCTCTGCTAACCAAGTGGTTGCTAATGACACGTCACCTTTCTCAAATCCGTCTGCAAGACCAGGAATATCTTTTTGCATTTTTTCAAATAAACAACCGGCATTTAAGTTACCTAAAGTGTAGGTTGGGAAATACCCAAATGCACCGATTGACCAATGAACGTCTTGGAGAATTCCATCAGAGGCTTTTTCAACGTCACGGTCAAAATATTCCTTGTATTTTACGTTCCAGGCCTCAGGTAAATCCGGAACTTCCAAATTTTTTCCAATTACCTCTACTTCGAGCTCAAAGCGAAGCATTATATGTAGATTGTAGTGAATTTCGTCTGCTTCAGTTCTAATAAATCCGGTTTCAACCTTATTAACCAAACGGTAGAATTCTTCCTCATCTCTAATACCAAATTCTCCAAAATAGCTTTTCATTTTCTTGAACAGCCACCGAGTGAATTGCCTAGATCTTCCTATTTGGTTCTCAAATATTCTAGACTGACTTTCATGAATGCCTAAAGATACGCCAGAACCGAGAGGCGAGTGTAAAAAGTCTGAAGACACGTTTTGCTCATAGCAAGCGTGCCCCACTTCGTGAATAGTACTGTATAAACAGTTAAATGGGTCCTTACTATCGACTCGGGTAGTAATTCGCACATCATCCCCACCACCTGAACAAAAAGGATGCGCTACAGTATCAATCCTACCTCTATCAAAGTCATAGAAAAATGTCTTTGCTATTTCATAAGCGAGTTTTAATTGTTTTTCAGTATTGAAGTCGCCTTCTAATACGGGTTCGGAAAGTTTTGCTTCACTTACTCTCTGCCGCAAATCTAAAAGTCTTGGCTTCATTTCTTCAAAAATACTGGAGGTCTCTTTTTTTGTCATTCCAAATTCGTAATCATTTATTAACCCATCGTATAAATCTCCACTAGGAGATAGAAGGGATGCCTCTTCTCTCTTTAAATCAATTACCTTCTTTAAGTGAGGTGAAAACTCAGAAAAATCATTATTTTGTCTAGCTTTTTGCCAGGCCATTTGTGCTAAGGATGTGGTTGCAGCCAAATCAGATGCGAGTTTGCTCGGTATAGCTAGCGCTCTGTCAAAGTCTCTTTTTATTAGTATGTATGCTCTTTTTTGAAAGGGTGTTTTAGGTTCGGCCTCTTCCAATAACTTTCTGACTGTCGAATTTTTTTTTCTATCGTGAATAACTTCCTCAAGTGCACCCATCTCCATCGCCCGGGAATTGCCACTCTTAGATGGCATCATTGTCTCCTGATCCCAGGCATTTCTCCCAGCTACGGATTGAAGCAAACCGGTCGTTTTATTAAAACTGATTAGCTGATCTATAGCGTCCATAAAGCTCTCTATTTTCTGATGAGATGGTTATTTTTTTCGAAAAAGCTAGCTAATGGACATTGCTGACCAATATAAATAGAGGATGCTTAATAAACTTGCAACCCAACCTGCAGATCTTAAGCCGATGATATTCAAACCATATGCAATCACATAAACGAGACGAGCCCAAAAGAAAACTTGAACGGCTAGCATTGTATTCGCATTACTGGTTTCGGTCATCACGAGTGCTAGGATCACTGGAGCTATCATCGCCAATGCAATGACACAATTTAGAACAGTGCGCTCTAATCGTCCGGTAATACCTGAAAAATTTACGCCTTCTCGACTACTAAACACGGGCATAATGCCAACGTTTGCCAAGCTAGTAAGCTGTTGGACGAGGGTAGTTGCTATGATTAAAAGTCCGTAGAGACATATATAGTATAGTTCGACGCTCATTTTTTTTATACCTCATATTTTTTTGTTACACATTCGAAAATAGTTTATTATAAAACTGTTTCAACTACAAAAAATGCACGATGGATGAAATTCAATTAAGAAATCTTTATGGTCCTGCCACCGAGAAAGCATCTGCGAAGATAATGAAAAGCTTGGATCAACATAGTGTTAGTTTCATAAAAGCATCCAATTTTCTGGTCATGGGAACTTTTGACGGCGAGGATATTGATCTTTCTCCTAAGGGTGATCCCGAAGGTTTTGTGAAAATTATGTCTGATGATCGCATCGAAATAGCTGATAGACCTGGTAACAATAGGATTGACGGGCTTCTAAATATTTCTAGAAATGCTATTGTCTCCTTAATATTTTTTATTCCAAAAGTAACAGAAACACTTAGAGTGCAAGGGAAAGCCACGATATCAAACGACCCAAAAGTTCTCGAAAATCATAAATTAAAATCTAATCTGCCAAAGACAGTGACAGTTATCAACCCAACAAAAGTATTCCTACATTGTGGTAAAGCACTACTTAGATCAAGTCTATGGAGGCCTGAAAGCTGGCCTCATAAAAGACCCATACCCACGCTATATGAGATGATTGAAGATCAGACCGGGTTAAATTGTGAAATAAAAAAAGAAAACGACATTATAGAAATGTATGAACGTGAACTTTACGAAAATAGATAATGAATGTAACCTCTATGAATTATTTTATAAAAACAAAATGTGGATTAGAAAAGTACAATATGCTCAAGTCACGGAAAGGCATGTACGCAAAGCTTAGATTTTACTGGTTCGTCTTTTTCGCATCAATAAGAGACTTAGGCCACAAAAAGAGGATCGAAAAAACTCAAGTTAAAGCTGAGTAATCTCCTGTAACCTTCGCACTAATAAGAGCTAATTTTTCACTTCCCCAAAATATTTCTTCTTTAAAGACAAAAGTTGGCACCCCAAAAATTCCCTTAGATAGTGCGGTATCCATTAAAGAGGTTACACAGTTTTGATTGTTGCTTCTCCAAGATATGAAATCAGCGCTATCTAGTTGAAATTTGTCGATTAAATTTAAAAGTACCTTTTCATTTTCTATGTCTAGCGCTCTTTTCCAAAACAATTGAAAAGACTCACGCAAAAATGGCAATAAAGTCGACGCCGATTTTTCTTTGACCCATAAATGAACCATAGAAAATAATGAGCTATCCCAAATTTTTTGAGTTCCTAAGATTGTTTTCCCTTGTAGATTAGCCATCCTTCTGCAATCCATGTAGGAATATTTAACTCGGCGCCATTGATGTGCCGTTCTATTCGAAGAGATTATTTTCCCTTCGTTATTGACCGTCGCACTTCCTAAATAGTCAGCAATATCCAGAGTGTATGGCAATAGACTCCACTGTAATCCCAGTTGATCAAATATTTTTATCGCAGGGTCTAATGCCAAATAGGCATATGGGCTTTTTATGTCGATGTAAAAATCAATCGAATTATTAGACATGAGTAACTCAACTTAAATGGTTTTTTTGTGACATTATCTAGATTTATTAAAAGTTAAAATTTAGCTTAATCGGTCTTCGCGTATGTTTGCGCTGCGGTTGAGTTAAATTCAAACGCTACTACTTCCTCGTCACCTACTACCCAACCATTATGATCGGGTTCAATAACATAAACGTCACCAGGCCCAAAAACCTTTTCCGTGCCGTCATTATGCTTTGCGGCCATTTGACCAGAAATAACCGTTCCAACATGCTTTGCTTGACAACTTTCTCCTCCAACCATCGGCCTAACACATGTTTCCCAACTCCACGCTGGCTAAAGAACGAGCTTTGCAGCAGCTATTACCCTTGATCACAAACAGATACCTTTGCCTTATTAGGCGCTCTCGCTTCATCTGGATTATCAAATGATTTCTTCATTACCGTAGTCATATTTGCTCCTTTTTAAGTTCAAATGTAAAACTAATAGTATTTTTTTCCAAATTAGAGTATAAGTATATTCCTTGAAATTAACCAAATAGTTTTTATCTCTCTAGAAGAAAAAGAATGAACAATCCTGCGATAGAAAATTTTAGTAGTGAGATAACACCAGCATTTCAGTTTGGCCTTCCCTATCTTTTTGCACCATTAATGATGATCTCGTGGATATTCGGGGGGTGGACAATACTTCTTGTGCCAATATTTGGGTATGTCGTTATTACATTTTTTGATGCTTTGATAGGAAAGAAGCTAATCAAGCCCAATGAAGGTAGTGGCGTTTCGGAGGACCGTTATAAATATGTTCTTTATGGCTGGGTTCCCGTACAGTTCTTTTTGATCTTTGGCAGTTTATCTACAATATTTATGTTTGACCATCTTAGCGGCATTGAAGCATTTTTTCTTATGATAGTTCAAGGCATCATATCAGGTGCAGTGGGAATTGTCTTTGCACATGAGCTTATGCACCAAAAAACAAAGTTTGAGAGATTTTTATCAGATCTATTGATGGGGATGGCTCTATATGGTCACTTTAGAACCGAACATGTTCTGGTTCATCATCGGCATGTTGGAACACGTAAAGATGCGGTCACTGCAAGATATGGGGAAAATTTCTATAGATTTTTTATCCGTGTGGTTCCTGAGTGTTTTTTGTCTTCTTGGAACACAGAAAAGGAGCTATTGCAGAAGAAAAATTTGCCTTTGTGGGATTTTCAAAATCCTTTTTATATTTATGTCGGTCTCATGCTTTTCTTTTTATTGCTAGCTTTCCTAATCGGAGGGATACTCGGCGCCGTATGTTTTTTCATACAAGCTTTAGTTGCGGTATTACATTTGGAGGTCGTAAATTACATTGAGCATTACGGTCTTGTGAGGCAGAAGTTAGACAATGGAAAGTTTGAGCCAACTCGACCGCATCACAGTTGGAATGCTAACGAGCACGCGAGTAATCTTTTGCTGATTAATCTTCAAAAGCACTCAGATCACCATGCGAGACCAAACAAGAAATATCAACATCTCCAATCATATGATGCAGACAACGCCCCTCAGTTACCTTTTGGCTATCCTTTGATGGTGCTTTTAAGTTTAATTCCACAATTTTGGATGAAAGTTATGAATCCAAAAGTCTTGGAGTGGAGAAAACGTTTTTATCCAGAATTACAAGAGTGGTCGGAGGGCCCATAATCAGGTTCCTGGAGGAGTGTAGGAACTAGCAACATTTTTCGCCATCTTGAGAGCTCTATCTATATCGATCTCACTGAGCGTTACGAGATCCTTGATGGCTCCGCTAGCATTAACGGCAATGGCCGCGCCCAAAGCAACATCTTCGGATGGAACTTCGAAGGTTACTACGATATCGTATTGACCTCTAGTAAACATCATATCTGTAAGTGTTGCGCCTGCGCTACTAACAACGGCTTCCATTACTTTTCTTCTTTCAGAATAACTGCTTCCAATCATACCCTTCCATGCTGACTCATTATATTTTGCTAAGGCTATTACTTTCATTTTTAATATACCACCTATAGATTAAAATCTTAATCCTTATTCACAGTTCCCAATTAATGCAGGGAATACCATTTTCATCTAAATATTCGTTTGTTTTTGAAAATGGTTTTGAACCAAAAAATCCATTTGCAGCTGAATATGGTGAAGGGTGAGCACTCTTTATAATTAGATTTGCATCCCCGATTAAAAAGGTCCCTTTTTCCTGGGCTTTTTTTCCCCATAAAATATACACCAAATTTGTTTTCTCTTGATTTAGTAAAGAAAGTACTTTGTCGGTAAAGATTTCCCAACCCTTATTCTGGTGGGATGCTGGTTTGCTCTTTTCAACGGTCAATACAGTATTTAACAGCAAAACACCTTCTTTCGCCCACTTTTCAAGGCTTCCCGACTTAGGTCGGGCTATGCCGATATCTGATTTTAACTCTTTAAAGATATTTTCAAGAGATGGGGGCGGCTGAACACCATCTTTTACGGAGAAACTTAGACCATGTGCTTGTCCCCTACCATGGTAGGGGTCTTGACCTAAAATTACGACCTTTACCTTCTCAAACGGAGTAAAGTTAAACGCTGAAAAGATTTCTGATCCTATGGGAAAAATTTCCTTTCCCACCTTTTTTTCCGTCTTCAAGAAATCACTTAATTGTCGCATGTAGGGTTTTTTGAACTCATCAATCAGCCGCTTTCTCCAGCTTTCTTCAATATTGATAGTAGACAAGTTATTTCCTTACTAAAACTGAGATGCAATTCTTTATGTAATAGTTTAGTATAAAAAAAGTGCCCATGGATACCTTATTTTAATGATTGAAAAAGAGCTTTCCGAAAAAATAAATATTGAAGTTGATAAACTTTTTGATGATCAAATAAGGTTCACTCAAAAGTTAACTAGATTTCCTTCTTTACGTGGGCAAGAGCATACAGCTCAAGATTTTCTCTTTGATGAATTGACAAAGCGAAATTATGCAGTTGATAGGTGGACGGTGAATGTGGAAGACATTAAAGATCACCCAGGATTTTCACCAGTAAAGGTAGATTATTCAAATGCAATAAATATAGTTGGTACCCATAGACCCAAAAAAGAGATAGGCAGATCTCTTATACTTAATGGCCATATTGATGTGGTTCCAGAGGGACCTTATGAAATGTGGTCACGCAACCCCTTTGATCCAGCAATTGAGGGAGACTGGATGTATGGTAGGGGAGGGGCAGATATGAAAGCAGGTATTGTCTCTAACATATTTGCATTGGACGCCATAAGAAGCCTAGGTTACCAACCAGCTGCACGTGTTCATATTCAGTCAGTAGTAGAAGAGGAATGCACAGGAAATGGTGCGCTAGCATGTTTGGTTAGAGGATATAATGCTGAAGCTGCAATTATTCCAGAACCAGTAGATGATAAACTAGTTAGAGGAAATGTTGGTGTTTTGTGGTTTAAGGTAAGTGTAAAAGGTTTGCCTGTACATGTAAGAGAAGCAGGGTCTGGTCAAAATGCAATTGAAGCATGCTTTCCCATAATAAAAGCACTAAGAAAACTTGAGGAGACGTGGAATGCAGAAAAGACAAATTATAAATATTATAAAGATACTGAACATCCTATAAATTTTAATGTCGGTAAAATAAAGGGAGGTGACTGGGCTTCTTCTGTCCCATCTTGGTGTGAATTTGACTGTCGGATTGCAATTTTTCCTGATTGGGACCCAAAAGAAAAATCATTAGAAATAGAAAAATGCATTAGAGAAGCTTCACTAAGTGATGCTTTTCTCTCAAATAATCCTCCTCAAATTGAGTGGAATGGATTTTTTGCAAAAGGCTATGTTTTAGAAGAGGGTACTGAAGCTGAGAGAGTATTAGGCGAGGCACATTTTCTTGCTTACGAAGGAGATATGAAGAGCTTTATTAGCCCTGCATACCTGGATGCTAGAGTATTTATGGTATACGGAGATTGCCCCTGTCTGGTATATGGGCCATATTCGGAAAATATTCATGGTTTTGATGAAAGAGTAAGCTTGAGTTCCGTCAGGAAAATAACAAAGACAATAGCTCTATTCATCGCAGACTGGTGTAAACTGGAAAAGATTTAGTTTTAAGAAATCTTTAAAATCTGAACTACTAATCTGGCATCATCCCTGTTGGCACAGCTTTACCGTTCATAATCAATTTTGGATCTTCTTTAATTCCAACTAGTTTGGGCCTGCTATTCAGATATTCGGATACGCCATTAAGATTTTCTATCGCGCTAAAAAAGTTAACAATACTGGGCCAATCATCGAAGGTAGTGGGCTTCAAAACGCGAATCATCGATAATTGATGGTATACCCCAAAATCACAGTATGACGGGTTATCTCCAAGAAAAAATGGGCCGCCTTTATACCTCTCTAAATATTTATTGAAATAAAATATCTTTGGCTCAAAACTAGTTAAAATTGTTTTCTTGAGAGCTTCATATTCCTCTCCGGTCTTAAAGTTTATTGTCGCGTTGAGGGGTTGGAATAGCTCTTGGCTTGACTCGAATATAGCGTCGGCTATTGCTCGATCTTCCTCATTCGCAGGAAGGGTATTCGCTAATTTAGCTGTAAATCGCATTATTGAGCCACTTTGCCAAATCGTGGTTTGGTTATCTACGATAAGAACAGGTAGCTGACCAAACCCAATTTCTTTTTTCATTTCCGGCCAAGATTTTTCAAAATATTCCCACGCCATATGATAGGTGTAGGGAACGTTGCCATAGCATAATTGCATTTGTATAGCTTCTGTAAAAGCGCGCATTTTAAAATACACGAGATCCAGTTTCGGAAAAGATTTCTCCATGGGGTGTCTCCTAATTCTAAGTGCAGCGCAAACAACAAATGAAGCTGTTGCGTTACTAATGAAGTTAATTTACTCATTAGGAGTATATCATAAATTATTTAAGGATTAGCCCTTTTTGTTAATAACAATTATTTTTTCAGCTATTGAGGCTATTCTTCTTTTTTTAGGGATATTTTCTCCTTTTGCAAGGATACAAGAATTCTGGATTTTTAAGGAGGAGTTTTCAATTCATAGTTTAATTATTGCTCTATTTGACCAACAAAATTTCTTGCTTGGTGGAACAATTTTGGTCTTTGGTGTTTTAATCCCTTTAATGAGGCTATGTACAAATTTTATACCAATCGCTAGACTGAAAAATTTAAATTTACATAAATTGGCTATGGTGGACATATTCTTAATAAGCTTTCTTCTCTTCTCTTCTCAACTGTCCTATTTCTTTGAGGTCAGTCTACTGAAGGGGTTTTATTTTTTGTTTGCAGCATTGGTTGTAAGCTACGTAAATCACTGGACTATGAAGAGTATGAAATAATGTCAGAAAATGAATTACTTATTGAAAAAGAAAAATTTCTTGGTCGGTTGGTAGAAATAAACTGGTATTTTATGGCAATAAAAAAAATAACAACCACTGCCAAAAGAAAAAAATTCTTAGCGATTTTGGAGAAACAAATTTCCCAAGAAGCAAATGCCTCAAATGTCATTTTTGTAGAAGAGCATGGAGATGTGTATGTTTGCATGATATTCAGGGCTAAAAGTATCATTAAAAAAGTTGTGATTGATGTTTTGGACCAAAACCTCAGAAAACCAATTCAGCCAAATTTGCAAGCAGGAAATGTCTACATTTATGGAGCTTCTGGAACGATTTTTCAACCAAGTGTCAAAAATGGTCATCCAGATATTATAGATAGTGAAAAATCCGGTGATTTTGATGCTTAGTATAATAAAAATACTATCTCTTTGAGATATTCACATCAATGGGCGATTTTTAGTGCCTTTTTACCTAAATGAATTGTTACAGGTAATTCCCCTAAGTATTCTCCATCTCCTGAGACAATTGAGCTCCATGTATCTGAGGTGAGACTTTCTATTTTTAAGCTCCGAACGTGAGTATTTGTCACTGCATGATGGAATATATGCTTTCCAGAGAAGACCTTAATTAATAATTCCACAGCTTGAAGTCGACTAAGTTTCTTTGCAAACAATAAGTTTAATTTGTCTCTGAACTTTTTTGCATCAGGAGCAATATACATCCCACCGCCAGTATATTCTGAAGCAGCCCCTGCTAATATAAGGTTCCTCATCTCCATTTTTTGGGACTCGGTGGTAACAGCATACTTATGTGATTTTAAGTTAATGAAGCTTATTAATGCAGCGGAGGCATATAATAGTGGCCCTTTAAGCACCGGTATCTGAGAAGCACGAAATGAAGCCTCACTTAATAATCCAACCCCAGCATTCGTTAGAGAAATTCGGCTATTATCTGAAAAGACAAGTTTCAAATACCTAACCGACTTAAAATTACGACGCCGGATCGCATCAATTGCTTTTTCCAGTGTGCTGATATCCAGAGATCTAGCAAAGTCATTTCCTCTTCCGAATGGAAGGATAGCCATGTTACAAGAGCAATCTATTGCTTTATGGGCAATTATATTTATGAAGCCATCACCTCCACAGGCCACGATAAAATATTTCCTCAACATGAACTCCTGCGCCTTTTTCCCAGCATCTTCTGCAGACTTTGAAAAATAAATTTTGGGTTTAGAGCTGGGATCTATACTGTCAATCACGCGTTTTTTATTCCTCTTTGATAGCTTTCCTGATATTGGATTCACTATATAAACAATTTTTTCTTTCATAATTTTTCAGAGGTATAACTATAACTGTAGAAGTTAGAGTTTAAACAGAACGGGCTTAAACAACAAATAATTATACAAACCAAGATTTGTGCTCTACTAGTGTTTAAACCAACCACCAAATTTAAAATGACTAAGTTACTCAACAAGCGATGGAATGGAATAGCGATTGTATTATTGTCTTCAATCTTTTTTGCGTTCGTTCCGACGTCTGCAAAAGTTGCTTTGGATGGTGGCGTATCTCTAATGGCTTTGCTAATGTCCAGATGTCTTATCGGTTTAATAATTCTAGGCCCTTTGACATATTGTCTGCGGGAACCCATTTTTGTAGATAGAAAAAAAGTTCCTATATTGATACTCGTTAGTATTATTTCAGTTTGTTTAATCGCATCAACTTACCACGCTATTGGTTACATTAGTATCGCTCTTGTCTTAATGATTATTTATCTGTTTCCCATCGGGGTAGCCCTTATTACAACAATTAAAGGAGAAGAACATTTATCACGAACTCAATGGTTAAGTATCATAGGTGTTCTATTTGGTCTAGTTATCCTAATTTTAGATGAACCATCAGAGACAAGTTTATACGGAATCTTTATTAGTGTTATAGGTCTCTTATTATTTATCGCATTTATATACTTCACGGGGAAGTTAGTGAATGAGATAAGCTCAGTTACGATAAACTTACAGTTGAGTTTTTTCAGTGTGATTTTGTTAATAATATATATCTTATTTGTACCTATGGAACTTTCGCTTCCTTCCAATAACTATGGTTGGTTAGGTATACTAGGTAATGGAATGTTTTACGTCTTAAGTTATGTTCTCTTTTTTATTGGCTCGAAAGCTATAGGTATTACAACGGCTTCTGTTTTAGCTTTAACAGAACCCCTTTTTGCTACGATTGTAGCACTTTTTATTCTCAGTCAGTATTTGTCGTTACAGGAATTATCTGGTTTTATTGTAACACTTTGTTTTTTGTCTTTATTCTTGATATTTGCTCACAAAAAAGATGGATAAAAAATTATTTTTAAATTTAGTCAAAGAGAATTAAGTTATACAGTAATGTATTTAAAAAAAACCTTCTTACATTCCTATTATGGAAAATAATTTAAAAAAAACTCTAATGTCTCAAATGCTCGAGCATGTCCCAGACCTTGGATGGAGCTGGGATGCTTTATATAAAGCCGCAAAAATTGCCAAAAAAACTAAAAATCCCAATAGAGAAGAATTGCAAACTCTTTTTGGCAATAAAATCTCAAATATAATAGAAACGTTCAACGATAAATTAGACGAGGATATGTATGCTATATTTAATAACGATAACAAAAAAGATCTTGGGACTACTGATACAGTAAAGGCACTTATTTTATCTAGGCTTAAAGCATCTACAAATGACAAGAGTATCATCAAAACTTCTCTTCTTTTTATGGCACAGCCGAGAAATGCGTATGATGCATTCAAACAGGTAATGAAAACGTCCAATAAAATTTGGGAAATAGCAGGCGATACCTCGAGCGGAGGAACCTTCTATTCAAAAAGACTTATCTTGTCAGGAGTATATTCTTCCACTTTAGCTCACTGGCTTGCAAAAGAGACCCGAAGTGTTGGAGAGTCTGAGTATTTTCTGGACCGAAGGCTCGATGATGTCAAAAAATTTGGTAAAATTTCTAAACAGTCTATTGATGTATTTGAGAAAACTAAACGTGAGCTAGGCTCAATTATTACAAGAAAGTATAGATGAGACCTAGTTCCTAACTATAAAATTAAAGTCATATAGAAAATAAATGAGCGAAAAAATCAGAATATTCTCTTACTTGCCGAATCCGAGGGTATGGAAGTCTTTAATAACGGGTAGGCTTGGTGGAGTAAAAGTAAAGGTCCTGGGAGATAAACCAAAAAATTTAGTTGATTGGTTATGGGACTTCGATGCAGTGAAGTTAAGTAATTTAGAACCTGATGAAATAAAGCACTTTGAAAGACAGGGGAAAAGGGGGTTTGAGGGAAGTCTCTACAAAACGGATAGCTTTCTTGATAAGCATCCATTTGGCACGGTACCCGCTGGGTTCAATAGCGATGGTTCGATAGGAATATTTGAGTCTAATAGTATAATGCGAGCAGTATCTCGAAGTTCTACTATTACCTCACTATATGGAGATAGCGATCCTTATTTACAATCACGAATAGACAGTTTTCTTGATGCTAATCTTGTCTTTTCAAGAGAGTTTCAAGTATATGTTTTAGAATTAAAGTCATTAAATGATCAGTTCTATAACAGAATGAAAGCAGCCTATTCATTCTATTTGAGTGGTATAGAAAATGCTCTATCAACAGGAAAGTTCATCTCCGGATCATGTTTGACAATAGCTGATATCTCATTTGTATGTGATGTTGCACAATTTTTAAGAGAAAGAGATCGACAAGCCGTCATAAATGAGCAGGGATACGAGATTATATCAAAGAATTTTGAGCACGATTTTCCTAAATCATGCAAACACTTGCTGACCTTATATAATAAAGAAGAGTTTCAAGAATTCATGAAAGGCTATCTTGATGGGATCTTGAATTGACAATTTATATTCGGACTACGTAGCCTCCGAATACACCAGCTTCTCCTTTATGGGTAGATGAATAAGAGCTGCAAAAACTGCGAGTGCGGCGTCCAATAGCCATACAGTAGTATAGTCTCCAGTAATACTGAAAAAGAAACCTCCAAGATATGCTCCAAGAAAGCCACCGATCTGATGTGAGAAAAGCGCAAAGCCAAAAAGAGTTGCCATGAATTGTGGTCCAAACATCTTTCCTACAAGTCCAGCCGTTGCAGGAATAACAGAAAAATAAGTTAGCCCTAAGGCAGCAGAAAACAATATTACAGAAATTAGGTCCTTAGGAGATATAAGGAATAGTAGCACGATTACACATCGCGCAAAATATGTGTAAGCTAGGAAAATTCGCATGCTTCTTTTTGAAATATACCAACCTGCAAATATACTTCCTACAATATTAAAAAGGCCAATGATGCCTAAGGACCACCCAGAGACGGTAGGTGGTAAGCCACAAACTTGGATGACCCCAGGCATGTGGGTAGCGATAAAGGCCACATGAAATCCACAAACAAAAAAGCCGGCGACCAAGTAAATATAGCTAGGTGTCTTAAATGCAATGCTCAGGGTTTCGGACAAGCCTTTTGTCCCTGTACTCTCGTCCTGATTTGATCTATCCCGAGATCTGAGCAGAAATGAAAGAGGCAACACGAATAATAAAATTATTGATAGAAATAAAATACAAGACACCCAGCCAAAATTTACAATTATAAAACCTGCGATTGGGGCCAAAATAAGTTGTCCTACTGAAGATCCGGCATTTACTAACCCGAAAGCCATACCAACTTTTTCTTGAGGAATAAGTTTGTTTACAGATGCAAGAACTACTGGAAGACCAGCAACCCCAATTCCGATAGAGGAAATTATTCCCAATGATATTGCCAGAGTAAACGCTGTTGTTGAATAAGGAATTAATATAGTACCTAGAAGACCGAGTAAAATACCAGCTGTTAAAGTTTTTCCGGACCCATGTTTGTCTGCAATCATTCCAGCGAAAGGTGATATAGCACCAAGTACTAATTGGCCGAGGGCAAAGGCAAAACTAATTTGTAAATAGTCTAATGTTTCAGATTGATTAATACCCTCAATTGTAAGTGAAAGAGAGTTTCGGCTCCCAAACATCGCTGCAACGATACATGATGCCGCTAAAACAATTAGTAAAAATTTTTTGTCTGTTTCTTGCTCTTTCGAGACAGCAGGTGATGACATTATAATATAACTTCCTTATTAAGTTCTCAATTAGAACTAAAAAAGAGCGTTGTAAAGGGAAATTAATTGCCATTTCAATTTAAGTGATTTTTCTTTAGCACCAATGTGGTAACATGCAAAAGTTATAAAGAACGGAGAATCTGTGTACCATCAGCTAGACGATGATAGGCCAAAAGATGAGTGTGGTGTCTTCGGGATATATGGGCACGATGATGCCGCAACGATAACCACGCTTGGATTACACGCGCTTCAACATCGAGGACAAGAGTCCGCAGGCATTGTTACGTTCGATAAAAATCATTTTCATGCAGAAAGAAGAATTGGTTTAGTAAGTGAGCATTTTACGAAACAGAGTGTTATAGATAGACTTTCTGGGAATACGGCTATCGGACATGTTCGTTATTCAACTACTGGTGGAACTGTTTTAAGAAATGTACAGCCTCTCTTTGCCGACCTTACTGTTGGGGGTTTTGCAATAGCCCATAATGGAAACCTCACAAATGGGCTCACGTTAAGACATGAGTTAAAAAAAGAAGGAGCTATCTTCCAATCTACTTCGGACACAGAAACGATTCTTCAACTAGTAGCACGGTCAAAAAAAGGTAATACAATTTCCAGATTTATCGATGCACTTTCTCAGATTGAAGGCGCCTACGCTTTAGTTGCATTAACAAACAAAAAATTAATCGGCGTACGAGATCCACTTGGGATCAGGCCATTGGTTCTTGGTGAATTAGACGGAAACTATATTCTGACGTCAGAAACCTGTGCTCTTGATATTATTGGTGCAACGTTTGTCAGAGAGGTGGAAAATGGTGAGATAGTGGTAATAACTGACAATACTATTGAAAGTATTAAACCCTTCCCGCAAATCAAACCAAAGCCATGCATTTTTGAGTATATCTATTTCTCAAGGCCTGACAGCATCGTAGGGGGATTAAGTGTTTACCAATGTCGCAAAGCCTTTGGTAAAGAACTGGCTAAAGAATCTTTTGTGCAGGCTGACATGGTCATTCCCGTTCCAGACAGTGGGGTGCCGGCTGCAATAGGCTATGCCGAACAGTCAGAGATACCCTTTGAAACTGGAATAATTAGGAACCATTATGTTGGCAGAACATTTATTGAACCCCAGCAGTCTATCAGAGCATTCTCAGTCAAGCTAAAGCATAATGCTAACAAGATTTTGGTTGATGGAAAAAAAGTAATTTTAGTCGATGACTCCCTGGTTAGAGGTACGACCTCTATAAAAATTGTTAGAATGATGCGGGATGCTGGGGCAAAAGAGGTACATATGCGCATCGCTGCACCGCCTATAAAGTATCCTGATTATTATGGAATCGATACGCCGGTAAAAGAAAACTTACTAGCTGCTAATCATAGTCTTAATGAAATTAAAGATTTTTTGGATGTTGATAGTATAGCCTATTTGTCGATTGATGGCCTATACCGTGCAATGGGTCATAAAAATGGAAGAGATCCTTCAAACCCAATTTACACAGATCATTGTTTTACAGGAGATTATCCGACTAACCTTATGGACCAGAGTGGGGAAGAAAATATTAGGCAGCTATCACTACTTTTTGAAACTGAAAAAGAATAAATCTGTTTCTATCTAACAATTGTAAAGGTCACATCATTTTCTAGACTGTCATCTTTTATAATACGTGTTGGTCCAAACTTTGATACGCAAAAATCTATGATTACAGATGTATTTGCATAATAAATATTTTGTGAAGAAATTTTGCTTGTTTTAGATGATTGTAAATTGAAAATCATCGCAGTTTTTGCATAAGCCCAGCATTCAGAAAGGCAACTAAAAAGATACTGTTCCCATAATGCAACATCCTTTGTGGTTGCCAGGTTATACGTGCCAGACATAGTTACAAAGGTTTTTTCTGATAACGGTCTGCTACCAATATTAAATCGTATATTTGGCTCCAAAAACTTTCTAGAACAATGTTCTATAAACTTCGAGTTAATATCAAAGCCCTCATAGTTAAACTCAGTTCTATCTAGGTTCCTGATGAGATAATCAGCGAAGGAACCGTACCCACAACCAATATCAGCGATTTCAAAGACACTTTGGTTTCGTGATATTTTTTTTATTTCCTTTAGTATTAAGCTGAAACGCCTTTCTTGACGCGTATTTGAAGCCCAAAAAACTCCTTTAGCTGTAGGGCCAAACTTTTCGAACCTTTCTGAGTATCGAGAATTTATCTCAGCTTCTAATATTGCCCTACTTTTCATTTTTTAAAACAATCAAATTACAATTCATTTATTCCTATAGTATATTAAAATTGCCCGAGGAAAATCCTCTGCTTCTAATTTAACATAAAGAAAAGAATGGAAAAATTAAAGATGGATGCGAGTATGATGAAAGCTATAACCTACAGCGAGTTCGGTATGTCGACCGATGTTTTAAAGTTGAGAGAACTGCCTGTCCCTAAAGCAGATAAGGGCGAGGTTCTAGTCTCTCTCGAATTCTCTGGATCCAACCCATCAGACGCTAAGTCAAGGGCTGGGAATCGACCCGGAATTACAAAACCGCAGTTTGAGGAAATTGTACCAAATTCTGACGGCTCTGGGATTATCACGGCAGTAGGTGAGGGTGTGGATCAAAATCGAATTGGACAAAGAGTGTGGATATGGAACGGACAATGGCAACGACCAAATGGAACTGCCGCCGAGTATATTACGGTACCAAGCGCTCAGGCTGTTGAAATGCCAGATGATATGTCTTTTGAAACGGGTGCTTGTTTGGGAATTCCTGGACTAACTGCATCATATTGCACCTTAGGAGACGGGGAACTGAATGGAAAAACAGTATTTGTATCGGGAGGAGCAGGAGCAGTAGGACATACGTGCATACAGTTGGCCAAATGGTCTGGTGCTAATGTAATCGCATCCGGATCTGAAAATGGATTCGAACACATTCGGGGAGCGGGTGCAGACCATGTATTTGATTATAGAGATCCCAATTTATCCAAAAAGATTTTAGACATATGTCCGGCAGGAGTTGACCGAGCTATAGAAGTGGAATTTGGGGAGAATGTAAATCTCTTGCACAAGATTGTCAGACAAAATGGAGAGATCTCTCTTTACGGAGGTGCAAAAAATATGAACCCAACATTTCCTTTTGGACCCTACCTTTTCAAGGCGTTAAAGATTAATATTGCATTGATTTATATTTTGCCTAAGCAAGACAGAGATCTTGCCATACAAGCGCTACATGATGCTCATGCAGACGGTGCTCTTAAGATGGCTGTTGGTTGTGTTTTTAACCTGGAGGAATGCGCCTTATCTCATGATGCCACATTAACTCCTGGTAGAAAGGGTAGTGTTCTTTTAAAATTAAAATGATATATTCTGTCTTATAGGCAACAGCCAGACAGAAAGTCTGCCCGTCTGCGGGATCGCGTTTAAATATGCATCAACATTCGCGAAGATTTAAGCGTTCCTAAATCGTTAGCCTTCTCAACTAGAGCAACAAAATCGGGGTTTTGTGACATTGCGTCTACTGCCGTTCCCCAATGCTCCAATGAATTAAATCGATAAACCACGCCCATCATCTCATGGTCTGAGGCCAACATAGGCACACCAACTCCCATCGAAACATCAAGACTTTTCGTAAGCGCATCCATTTCAGGCGCAAGTTCAAGAGCTTGCGAAAGATTTTTTCGAGGCATGTGATACATGCGTTGAACAAGAATTGGCCTCGGGGGATTGGTAGGAGCTCCATAAGCCATCCTAAAAAGGTTTGGACCTCTCAGTTCTCCTGCGGGGCTCGCTGAGCGTTCATCCATGAGTGCAGCCATGTCAGGGTCTCCAGAAAAACTCTGGAAAGCTGTCGCTCCCTTGGAAAATGACTCATACATACTCATGAGGACTAAATCACCTACACCCTGCCCAACAATTACTCTCCACAAGCGAGTTGTTGCTCCATGCTTGGCCAGAATTTCACTTCCTCTTTGAAATCTGAGCTCAGCTAATTTTTCTTTGCCTACGTCAGGTGTTACTTCTCTAATAGATACTACATTCATTGGTCCCTCCTTTTTTAAGTTCAAATGTTGAACTATTATAGAAACTATTTTTTAAAAAAATATGACAAAACCTTCTTATTAAAAAAAAAATTGATAAAATATTACCGAGTATATTAACAAATTTGTCATAAATGAAAAAAACTCTCATTATATATTCCACTACAGATGGGCAAACAAAAAGAATATGTGACCGGATTATGGAGTTTTCTAAAAGAAAATCGGAAATAACTCTATGTGAAATAGACAATGCTCCTCAGATTGATTTGACCCAATACAGAAAAATAGTGATTGGAGCCAGCATTAGATATGGAAAACATAATCCGCTAGTGTATGAGTTTGTTAAAGTAAACAGAGATGAGCTAGAAAAAAAATCTACTGCGTTTTTCACGGTAAATGTTGTTGCTAGAAAAAAGGAAAAAAACCAACCGGATACTAATCCTTATATGAAGAAATTCTTAGAGTTATCAGGGTGGCAACCTGATAAATCGGCGGTTTTTGCGGGAAGGATTGACTATCCTAGTTACAGGTTTTTAGATCGCCTAATAATTCGATTTATCATGCTCATAACAAAGGGTCCGACCGATACAAGCCAGACGTATGAGTTTACTGACTGGGTTAAAGTTGAGGAGTTTGCCAAAGAGATTTTTAAACGATAAAAGCAGGAGAGGGCGATTACCCTCTCCTGATCAGTATTATTTTATTTTAATGAGACGTGGCTTCTTTTCTTCTGGAACCACTCTTTCCAATTCTATGGAGAGCATGCCATCTTTAAGAGCGCCATCTTTAACAACAATATCGTCGGCTATTGTAAACTTTCGGGTAAAGTTTCTTGAAGCGATACCTCGATAAACTTTATTATCGCTTTCTTCCACTGTTTTCATCGACTTGATTGTCAACACACCATCCGCTAGCTCTACATCTATATCGGATTTAGTGTAGCCAGCTAGTGCCATTTCTATTGTGTATTTGTAATCATCGTGCTGTACGATATTGTAATGTGGGAAGCCCACATTTGTATCGCTTTGATGTGCTGCATAGTCCCAAAGGCGATCAAACGTTTTATCGAAACCGACTGCGAAAGGTGAAAATGTATTAGTGTCGAATGCCTGTAAGGCACTTCTTAGTGTGCTTAAACTATTCATAGTTATCTCCTTTATTAAGCAAGATTTATGTGAGTGGACCCTATTAGGCGTCCACCTTATTTAGATGGGTACTGAAAAAAAAAATTACAAGACCCTGTTCTAGAAAAGTTAAATTTTTATTTCTCAGATAGTCCATAAGGTTTTAGGGCAGATATTAACTCGTTAAGATATGTTTTATCGCGTGCAGTGATATATTCTTTATGAATAATTTCACCCGTTTTACCCTTTCCGTCGATGGCTTTATGTAGCTCGAACATTTTTTTTGCTATCTTTTTATTTCCCTTTAGCTCATACAGATAAGCTAGTTGCAAATATAGTGTTTGATCAACTCCACTCCAATTATGCTTTTCATTTAATTTCTTAAGAGCGAAGCTCTCAGATTTGTCATATTGTTTATTCTCAATTAAAGCGTGATTGTACATATAAAATATCCACGCCGCATGGTGGGGATTCGACAACATTATTTTTTCATAGTTTTCTATTGCTTCTCCTAGATTACCACAGGAGTGAATAACTATATTGGCTGTTGCTAAATCCGAAAGATCTTTTACTTCTTTTATCAATGTGGGTATTCTACTACAGGCTTTGTCATACTTTTTTAAAAATAATTCGATCATGCCTGCTAAAGTTTTAGGCGTTGTCCAATCAGGAAACTCATCAATTGTATTTAATGCTATAGAATAGGCTTTTTCCATATCTCTTTTGGGATCATCAGACATTCTCATAGTGACTTTTCTCCAATGAACCCATGCCATCATAAAATTTAATCGTCGGTGGTTTGGATCTAGCTCTATAGCCTTTTTCCATAGCTTTTCGGCTTTTTCACTTCCCTCCACCGTTTTAAGGCCAAAAGCAGCCCATGCATTGAGAAAATGTCTATACGCTTCTGGGTTAGTGAAATAATTTTTCTGGGATAACTGTGATCCGCTTGTCTTAAGTCTCATCTGCTCTAAAATGGATATACTTATCTTTTCTTGAACAGGAAAAAGTTCCTTTAACTCCTTAAAGTCAAAAAGTTTTGACCATACAACCTCACTCTTTTTGAGATCAGTCATTTGTAAGGTAACGCGATAGGCTCCTTCAGCACCCTGAACATCTCCTCTTAAAAGATATTGAATGCCGTAGTTTTCTTTTATCTCGCTGTCAGAGTAATTTTTCTCTTGAACATATTTACCAGTGCTAGAGGAAGATACCAATATTGAGTCATTTATTGATAAGGTAGAGATAATATTACTTGTTATTCCAAATCCTATGAAGTCATTATCAGATTTCCCGGTTTGATTTTCAAATGGAATGACCAAAACCGAGGGTTTATCCGTTGGTAGAAGTACAGGGTTTTTAACGGGAGTGTTTTCAGACTGCAAATACACAATTAATCCAACAAAAGTGGCTATGAAGAATGCTGCAACAGACCCCAAATAATGTAATGTAAATTTTGAGGATGTCCTGAGAGTTCGTTTTTGTGATTCACTTAAAAGAATGTCATACGCATGAAAAGCGTTTTCTTTTACTTTTTGCATCCCAAGATCATTGAAGGTTAAATTTACTTTTCCATTAACCAAGTCAAATATTGACTTGGAAATCGTTACTCCTGAAGGTTGGGCAAACGCTTCTAGTCTAGCTGCAATATTAACGCCATCTCCAAGAAGATTTCGCTTCTCTTTTATTACGTCACCCATATGTATTCCGACACGAAATTGTAACTTTATTGGAAGATCATTCTGAGAGTAAAATTCATTAACTCGTTCTTGAAATTCAGATGCGCATTCAACGGCTGATACTGCACTTGGGAATTCGGCAAAGAAAGAGTCGCCACCAGAATTAAAAAGACGGCCTTCATATTTTTTGAATAGATCTTTTAGAATATTTTCGCATGCTCTGAGAGTTTTTACTGACTCACTCTCATTTTTTTCCATGTGCTTACTGTAGCCGACAACGTCAGTTGCAAAAATAACCGCTAGTTTTCGATTTATGGTACTAATTTTAAGTTCCTCATGTTGGTTTGAAAACAAACTCCGATAGCGATATAACGCAAACAGGTGTTTTTGTAACTTTATTCCTCTAATCTAGAAGGTTTCAAGCCAATTTATGCATCTAGATTCTATATAATAGTATCATCTTTATTTATTTAAAAACTAAAAGGGCTCAGCGTTTAACTTCTCAAATTAGTGCTCACAAATTAAATAGAGTCATAAAATATAAATAGTATTTTGACATCAACGCTAATTTGTTCGAATATTCTGGTATAAATGAAAAAAACAATTTGGGAGTACGTGGTATGAATAAAAAGTATATTATACCAGTAGCGCTTTTAACGAGTATGACCATATTACAGTCGCCAGCTTACAGTCAGCTGACATTGCCCACAGTAACACCTAACCAGACATTTGGTTTTCAACCTAATCCCAATCCTGGTCAGCCAGCTCCCGGAGGAGGCTTTAATCCAAACCCTGGACAGCCAGCCCCTGGTGGCGGTTTTGGTGTTAGACCGAATCCCGGACAGCCAGGTGCGCAGGGCGTAAATAACTTAATGAGAGAATGGGAGCTGGAACCAGACCCAGCCAAGAAAAAATTGATTGCAATGGAAATCCAAGAGAGTCTCGGAGTAAAAGCTGATGGCATAATTGGCAACCAAACTATGCAAGCTATCCAACAGTCCGGTGGAATGCCTGGTGGAGGAGGAATGGGACAGCCAGCTCCTGGCGGTGGTTTTAATCCAAACCCTGGGCAGCCAGCCCCTGGTGGCGGGTTTAATCCAAATCCAAGACGGCCAGCCCCAGGCGGTGGTTTTGGATTTAGACCGAACCCTGGACAACCAGCCCCAGGCGGCGGTGGTTTTTTTGGTAATCTATTTTCCCCGAGACCCAATCAGCCAGGTGCGCAGGGCGTAAATAACTTAATGAGAGAATGGGAGCTGGAACCAGACCCAGCCAAGAAAAAAATGATTGCGATGGAAATCCAAGAGAGTCTCGGAGTAAAAGCTGATGGCGTAATTGGCAACCAAACTATGAAGGCGATTCAGGAACAAGGAGGAATGGGACAGCCAGCT